>JALSNW010000017.1 GCA_026986785.1 Deltaproteobacteria bacterium
ATGTATCTGGCCCCATTGTCTTTTCACCTAAAAAAGATGCAGTCCAATTCGATAAGTCTTCAGGCATTTGAAGCAGCATGAACCGGATTTAATTGTGGGTAATATAAATCAAGATCATGCCCTGAAAAAGGAGGTAGTTTGTCATGAACAGAACAATCTTTGTTATCCTATTGCTCATTGGGCTTTCAATGATGGCTACGCCAGTCTTTGCCAGTACGAAGATCCTCGATGTCCCAGGACTTGGGAAGGTGGAGGCAGATACGGCTGCAAGACAGTTGATATTCACTGCATACCACCCTGGAAGGGTGCCAATGGAATATTCTATATGGACACCTCGCTCATACAGACAGAGTGAAGCTGGAGGATGGGCAAAGCCCGAGTTTAGGCCGGCTGTGAAGAGAGAGAGATTGCCCCATTACGTGACCTTCATCGTTACTATCTCGCGGTATGAGAGGATCGGTTCTGCCATATGTAGGGAAAACGACGGTCATATCGGCTGCAAGAGGTTTTAGGGGCAACAGTGGAAAGGGTTGCCAAAGCGACGCAGCCCTTTCCATCACCTCTCATGTTTAGGTGGCGCTCTTCTTGTACTTCTCCAAGAGAAAGGCCACCACAAAGATGCAGATCATGGCGATTAGTGTAATCCACACGTATTGCTCCAGATAGCCACCAAAAAGCCCGGCCACAAACATCAAGATCCCTATCAGGGCAAAACTCCAGCTTATCCTGTAGCCGTCGAGAAATGTGGAAAACCCCAAGGTCAATAGGATGACCAGGCCAGTATTTTCATAGTTCAGCCTGCCCATTTTCAAAAGGAGGAATATCCCACCTACCGCCACCAGGGTGGCACTCCAGTGCACCAGTTGAACGATCAACATGTGTTTTACCTGCTCCCCCAACCTCTTTGACCTGTTCCAGCCAATAACTATACCAGTTACAGCCAGAACAATAGTCATTGCCCCCCAATAACGATAGCTTTCCAGGGGTCTGAAGTTGGTGATGCCAATCCCCAGGATAGACAGTATAACCACTATGAATAGGGCTATTTCCTCCATGCCCACGCGAAACTTTCTCAACTGTTTCTGGCCATTTTGCTGATTCTGGACATCCATGGGCTACTGGCCTCCCTTCTCCAGCTCTTCTTCTGCCTTTTTCAGCTTCAAACCCAACATGAATAGGGAGATACCGTCAAAGAGCAGGCTTATACTGATGTACAGTCCAAGAAAGACCGGAGATGTACTGGGCCATCCAACCATCAACAGGACTGCGAGGGTGAGAGAAAGGAGCCCGTTCAAGAGGAACCATCCCCAGCCAGGAGCAGGATGCCGTAGATAAGAAAGGGCAAATCCGGCATATGCATCCACCAGTAGGTAAAAGGTTACAAGTAGGGTAAAAGCAGCAATACCTGCCCCAGGTTTCATGAGGAAAAGCACACCAACCATTATCAGGATCACGGGCTTGAGCCAGCCTATGAAAGAACGGGTGTGGTATTGATAGCTATAGTATGCAAAGAATACCCCTCCTATGATCATTATCAGGCCGAGAAAGATCTCTATGGTAAAGGAGACAACATGGGGCATGAAAATTCCAATAAAGCCGAGAAGGGCCAAGACGGTGGCAACTACGAGGATAGACCTCTCAAAGGCCTTGATGAAATCCTGGGGTGTACTCTTTTCAGTCATGGGATTGTCCTCCTTTTCTATTTTCTTCTTCCACTGTGTTCAACCAATGCCTGATCTTTTCATCCTCATGTCTCAGGAGCTTTTCTAATTGTTTTTTGGCCCTTTGCTCAAACTCGGCCACATATCTTTTGGCCTTTTCCGCCAGTTCTTCCAGGTCCTTGGCCTTTTCTGGGCCGAGTTCCACACTATGTCTTTCTGCAAATTTCCTTACCGCCTCTTCCAGATTTTTCAACCCCTGTTTACCTGTCTCGGTTATCTCGTAAAATTCATCATAGAGCTTCTTCAACTCCTTTTGCGCCTTTTCTTCCATCTCTGCCAGGTCTTTTGACTCTTTGGCAAGTTTTTCAGCACCTTTTTTGAGTTCTTCAGCCAGCTTTTCCGCCTCTTCAAGGCTCTTGTCAGAGATCTCTTTTACACTGTCCACTATGGCCTCGGTAGATCTTTTCAATATGGCCTCAAACCTCTCTTCCTTGGAAGAGGCCCCTGTTATCGTTTCCAGGACCTCATGAATAAAATGGCCCAGAGAGGAGGTCATCTTTTCAAAGTATTCTGACAAGATACTTTTTAGATCCTCTTTTATAAAGGCAATCAATTCTTCTTCTAATTCTTTCCCCTCTTGGATTATCTGTCTTATTCTGTCGAGAGCCTCTTTTTTCTCCATCATAAACACCTCCTGTGCATGTATTTATCCCCCCAAGCAGCTCTTCTGGCATCCCTGGTACGTTTAGATAAAGACATCTTCACATTGTCTGTGCCATTTCTTTTGCAATAAATAGACGTGGACAAGGGCCTTGGCAGGCTACTTGTCGGGAATTATTAGTTAAAACTTAGGTAGCAAGGGCAGTTGCCGCAACCCCTGTCCTGGCCAAAGATCCAGTCACACATCTTGGTAGCATGGAAGACATCTTTTGATTCCATGAATGATAAATTGATTGCCAGGACAGGGAATGGTATTGTTCATGTTTGATCCATGAATTAGTTTTTTGTGAATCAATGACATATTGTGTTCTTGTGAAAGGCCATCCATAAAGTAAAGATCGAGGTAAATGAGACAATGTCAGGTAAGGTAAGGGTAATAGTTACAACAGGTTATGGTACCAACTGCGAGATGGAAATGGCCCATGCCTGTTCTATGGCAGGGGCGGATCAGGTGGATATCGTTCACCTGAGTGACATACTGGATGGTAGTGTGAGGATAACCGATTACCACTTTCTCAATCTGCCTGGTGGATTCCTGGATGGTGACAACATGGGGGCGGCTCAGGCAGGGGCCCACAGGCTCAGGCATGCCCGGATAGAAGGCTCAGGCGAAAGGCTCATGGATCAAATTCTTGAGTTCGTGGAAAACGGCGGGTTGATTCTAGGGGTCTGTAATGGTTTTCAGCTAATGGTCAAGACAGGCCTCCTGCCTGCTATGGAAGGTAACTATGAAGAACGGGTGGTAAGTCTCACCTATAACGACTCAGGAAGATTCGAAGACAGGTGGGTTGTCTGTAGGGCAAACCCGGAATCTCCTTGCGTCTTCACCAAGGGACTGGACAGAATAGAGCTGCCTGTGCGCCACGGCGAAGGCAAGTTTGTTGGCCTCAACCGGGAAGTGATCAATCGTATCGAGAGCCAAGATCTCATAGCCTTTCAATATATAGATCCAGAGAGTGGAGAGCCAACTGGAGATTATCCTGCCAATCCCAATGGTTCCATTCTTGCCATTGCTGGGATCTGCGATCCCACTGGAAGGCTCATGGGCCTGATGCCTCATCCAGAGGCCTATCATCACTATACCAATCATCCCCAATGGACCAGGCGGAGCTTTGAGAAAGAAGAAGGTGCAGGGATAGATGTGTTTAGAAATGCAGTCTCATATATTCGGCAAAACATACTCTGATTCCAGTGCCTGATCTTTTATGTGATCCATGGGCTCCATGAATCTTGAACATTCGATAGGCGGTCAGGATCTGCCTCGAGACGATGATTATCCAGCACGGAAACTCATACTTTTCCTGATACGGTTCAGGAAGTTCGTCCTCGAGCTGGTTGTAGCCTTTTTCGTCCTTACCTTCGTTTTCTATTGGTATGCCCCGGATATCCTTCTCTTCCTCCAGGTGGATCTGGACCAGAAACTTGCATTTTTCGGGGTCATGGAGCCAGTGCTTGCCCTTATCAAGATTGCAAGTGTGCTTGCAATACTTGTTCTCACCCCTTGGATATTGTGGAGGATAGCCCAGGTATTGGTGTCTGGATTTGGGCTGACAAAGAGGTTTGCGGCAATGTTTATCATCTCTGCCCTGGTGCTATTTTATGCGGGCGCCTCCTTTTGTTTTTTTGTGACATTGCCCTTTGGAATCAATTTTTTGCTGGGTTATCAATCAGAGGTGATAAAGCCTGTCATCAGTGTTGGGAAATTTGTGAATTTTACTGGCTTGTTCCTCTTGGGCTTTGGGCTTATCTTCGAGCTTCCCCTCGTGATGACGATCCTTTGCAGGCTTGGATTATGTCATTATTCCACCTTCAGCCGGGTCAGGCGCTACGCCATTTTGATAATAGCCATATTGGCGGCGATACTCACCCCTACGCCAGATGTGGTGAACATGGCCCTCATGGGCATCCCGCTATATCTACTTTACGAAATAGGCATCCTGATAGCTAAGCTGAACAGCCCGGATTGACAACATCTTGGCCCTAACATTACTTGACAAGGGCGCAGGGCAATTTATATTGTTTAATTTCGTTTATATTAGGATACTGATTCTTCATATTTGGTAGGGATTAAGATGCCTTCCCTGGTAAGCCTCTGCTGTTGCCAGAAAAATAGGTCAATGAATCGCCAGTTAACCTGACAAAGGCAAAGAATATTACAAGAATCATAATCCAGAAAAAGAGAGAGTTCTTTAATAATTTAACAGAGATGTTTGTAGATACACATATCAAGGTATCGGATATTCCAGAAGATGGTCTATTCCTGAATTTTGAGGAACTGGCCGGCAGCATGCCAGAAGTGGATGAATATTGTTCCATTGTTCATGCCTCTGGCAGATTGGAGCTCCATAGGTCTGATAAAGAGATTCGTATATCTGGATGGGTCAGTGGCAACTTGAATCTAACCTGTGACAGGTGCCTTAAGGTCTTCCCTGCAGACGTCAAGACCTCGTTTTTCTACTTGCTCAAGCCTTCCTCTGAGTTTCACCAAGGCCTGGAACTTGATCATGAGCTGAGTCAGGACGAGGTAGAGGTTTATTGGTATGAAAATGGGGAGATAAGGGCTGAGGAGCTTTTCAGGGAGCAGATCCTGCTCCAGATTCCCATGAGGTTGCTTTGTCAAGAAGGGTGCAAGGGGCTCTGCCCTGGCTGCGGGGCAGATCTCAACCAGGAGGAGTGTCACTGTAAAGATGTCCACGAGCACAGTCCATTTGCGGTCCTGGCCAGACTCAAGACAGTTTAGACAACAGAACCAGTTTTAATATTGGAGGATTTAACATTATGGCTGTACCAAAGCGAAAAGTATCCAGGTCGAGGCGGGGGAACAGGCGTTCCCACGATGCCCTCAAGAAAATAGCAGTTTCTACCTGTCCTCAATGTGCAGAACCAAAGGCCCCTCATAGGATTTGTCCCCATTGTAGGACATACAAGGGGAGGGATTTCCTTGGGGAAGATGAAGAATAACAGGAAGAGCATTTGATGGCTATTGCTCTTGACGCCATGGGCGGAGATCATGGCGCCTCCATTCTCGTGGAAGGCGCGGTCGCTGCTGCCAGGGACTTGGGGACAGAGATCATTCTCGTGGGGCGGTCAGGGCTCCTGGCCAATGAACTGAGGAGTGCTGATGGCACCGACCTCCCCATCACTATCCAGGATGCATCCCAAGTGGTGAGCATGGAGGAGGCCCCATCCGAGGCCTTGAGAAAGAAGAAGGATTCATCCATAAGAGTTGCCTTTGATCTCGTCAAGAAAGGCAGGGCAGATGCTGTGGTGAGTGCTGGAAATTCTGGTGCCACTCTGGCTACCGCCATGTTCATCCTGGGCAGGATAAAAGGTGTCAGGCCAGCTATTGCTACGTTGGTTCCTACGCTCAAAGGGCCTTCTCTCATCATCGACGTTGGTGCAAACGTAGATTGCAAACCCCATCATCTCTTACAGTTTGGCATCATGGGCTCTTTGTTCGTCAAGGAGGTCAACAAAAAGGACTCTCCTTCGGTTGGTCTTCTCAGCATTGGTGAGGAGGGTTCCAAGGGCAATCAACAGGTCAAGAAGGCCTTTGATCTTCTTGCTGGCAGTGATCTCAATTTCGTGGGAAATGTAGAGGGAAGGGATATCTTCAGGGGTGAGGTGGATGTGGTTGTCTGTGACGGTTTCGTGGGGAATATCTGCCTAAAGCTCAGTGAAGGGTTGGCAGAGGCAATACTCACTATGTTGAAGACCGAGTTGGAGAGCAGTGTCCTGGCTTCCATGGGCTATGGCCTGGCAAGAAAGGCATTCCGGAGATTCAGGAAGAGAGTGGACTACTCTGAGATAGGTGGGGCCCCTCTGCTTGGGATCAAGGGTGTAGCTATCATATGCCATGGCAGTTCAACTCCAAAGGCTGTGAGAAACGCCATTGCAGTTGCCCATAACTTGGCTGATCTTGACCTGGCAGGCAAGCTTGAGAGATCTATCAACAGCCGCCGTGACTTCCTGAGGATAGTCTGATAATCCAAAAGAAATATATGACAACAAGGTCAAAAATTGTAGGTACGGGCTCTTTCGTGCCTGAACAGGTGCTTACCAACAGGGACTTGGAGTCCATGATAGACACGTCAGACGAGTGGATAACCACCAGGACGGGAATAAAGCAACGTCACATAGCCAGGCCTGGAGAGAACAACTCCGACCTCGCGGTAGAGGCATCCCGAGCAGCCCTGTCCATGGCTGGTATAGAGCCGGCAGAGTTGGATCTCATCATCGTAGGTACCCTTACCGGTGATATGCCCATGCCATCAGTGGCCTGTCTTGTGCAAGATCGGCTGGGGGCAGGACATGCTGGGGCCTTTGATGTTTCAGCCACCTGTTCTGGTTTTTTGTATAGCCTTTCCATTGCTGACAAGTTCATCAAGGACAATCCCAGCATGAAGATACTGGCTATTGGCAGCGAGGTCTTGTCCAGACGCACGAATTGGAATGACCGCACCACCTGTGTGATATTTGCTGATGGTGCTGGTGCAGCAGTTGTCACGGGTTCAGACGATGAGGGAGGCATCCTTTCGACCTGCCTTCATGCCGATGGCTCTGTATGGGAGCTTCTGACCATAAGGGGGCTTGGTACTGCCCATCCCATCGACCAGGATATCATCTCAAAGGGCTGGCATTATATAGAGATGAAAGGCAGGGATGTATTCAAGCATGCTGTAAAGGCCCTGGAGTCTGTGGCTCACGAGGCAATGGAAAGGGCCGGATGGACGAATGAGGATCTGGATCTGCTCATTGCCCATCAGGCCAATATCAGGATCTTGGATTTTTTGAGAGAAAGGTTGCATCTTCCCAAGGAGAAGGTCTTTATCAATATTGATAAGTATGGTAATACCTCTGCGGCAAGCATTCCTATTGCGCTTGACGAGGCCAACCGTTCAGGCAGGCTTAAAAAAGGAGATAATATCCTGATGATATCCTTTGGAGGAGGTTTTACCTGGGCAGGAGTTACAATGCGCTGGTAATAGAGATTTTGATGCTTTTCGTTATAGAGGGCAGAAGAAGGGACTCGTTTAATGAGTGAAGTCAATTATTTTCTCACTGAAGAACAGCAGATGATCGTGGATTTGGCCCGTCAGATTACCCGGGAAAAGATTATTCCGGTCAGGGCCAAGCTTGATGAGACAGAGGAATTCCCCTGGGATATCATGAAGGATCTCGCCCAGGCAGATCTTTTTGGCCTTTATATCCCGGAGGAATATGGTGGCCTGGGGGGCGGCTGTTTTGAAAACTGTCTTGCTGTGGAACAGATGGCCTATGGTTGCATAGCCATTACCACCACGTTTGCCGCCAGTGCCCTTGGTGGTTATCCAATATACCTCTATGGAACCGAAGACCAGAAAACAAAGTACCTGCCAGACATAGCATCTGGGAAAAGGTTGGTGGCCTTTGGCCTGACAGAGGCTGGTGCTGGAAGCGATGCTGCTGCAATAAAGACCACTGCCGTGGAAGAGGGAGATCATTGGGTCCTAAATGGTACCAAGCAGTGGATCACTAGCGGAGGAGAGGCTGAAATCTACACGATCATCGCCATGACAGACAAAGAAAAAGGGGCCAGGGGGGCCTCGGCCTTCATAGTGGAAAAGGGTGATGAGGGCTTCAGCTTTGGTAAGAAGGAAAAGAAGATGGGGCTCAGGGCCTCTTCTACAAGGGAACTGGTGTTCAACAACTGCCGTATCCCAAAGGATAGGCTCCTCGGCAAGAGGGGGCAGGGTTTTATCATTGCCATGAGGACCCTTGACCTTGCCCGTCCAGGCATCGGGGCCATCGCAGTTGGTCTTTCTCAGGCAGCCTTAGATGAATCGGTCATCTATGCACGTCAAAGGGTTCAGTTCGGCCAACCAATCATCTCTTTCCAGGCCATACAACATATGTTGGCAGACATGGCAACCCATATCGAGGCATCGAGGGCCCTTGTATATGCCATTGCCAGGACCATTGATGCTGGGGCAAAGAGTTTCTCAAAGCTTTCTGCCATGGCAAAGCTCTTTCCCACCGACGTAGCAATGAAGGTTACCACTGATGCCGTTCAGATCCTTGGTGGCTATGGATACATGAAGGATTATCCTGTGGAGAAGATGATGAGAGATGCCAAGATCCTCCAGATCTACGAAGGTACCAATCAGATCCAGAGAAATGTGATAGGCCAGGCCCTGAACAAGGAGTATGCCAGAAGAGAACCATGAATATTGTAGTATGCATAAAACAGGTCCCAGATGCCGCCAGTGTCAAGTGGGATCATGAAAAGGGCACTCTAATCAGGGATGGAGTGCAAAGTGTAATAAACCCTTTCGATTACAATGCAATAGAGGCCGCCCTGTCTCTCAAGGACCAACTCGGTGGGAAGGTAACTGCAGTGACCATGGGCCCTCCTCAGGCACAGGATGCAATAAGGGAGGCCATGTCAATGGGGGTGGATGCAGGAGTGGTAGTATCGGACCGTGCCTTTGCCGGTGCTGATACCCTGGCTACTACATATACCCTTTCCATGGCCATAAAAAAACTAGGGACAGTGGATGCGGTCCTTTGTGGTAAACAGGCCATAGACGGGGACACTGCCCAGGTAGGTCCAGGTCTGGCAGTCCGGCTGGATATTCCCTGTGTCACCTGTATTGGGGAAATGGAGGTAATTGGTGGAGGCAAGGCCCTCAGGGTCAAGAGAATGTGCGAGCAGGGCTATGACATTATTGAGGTTGCCTTTCCTGTGCTGTTGACGGTTTTGGCCTCTCTCAATACCCCCAGGGTACCGTCTCTCAAGGGAAAAATGAGGGCGAGAAAGGCAGATATCCCGCTTTGGAGCGCTGACGATATCGGTGCTGACAAACAAAAAATAGGCCTGGTCGGTTCTCCTACCAAGGTCTTTTCCACCCATATCCCCAAGTTCGAGGCACGTAGGGAGATGCTTCAGGGTAGTGTCGAAGAGCAGGTGGAGGCCTTGATAGAAAAGTTCAAGGAAGCAGGAATCATCTAATGGTTACTGTAGACATAGAAAAATGTGTTGGCTGTGGTGAGTGCGAGGATGTTTGTACCTTTGGTGCAATCTCGATCGTTGACGAGAAGGCCGTGGTGGACCAGGATGTTTGTACCCGTTGTGGTGCCTGTGCAGAGGCATGCCCAGAAGGTGCAATCGAGGTAAAGGGCGAGGCAGGCCTTTCTGGGCAAGATCGTGTCCTTGAGGATTGGAAGGGAGTGTGGGTGGTTGCAGAGACAAGACATGGGAATTTTGCCCCTGTAACCTTTGAACTCCTCGGCAAGGGAAGAGAATTGGCCAAAGACCTGTCCACGGAGCTTACTGCTGTACTCATGGGTAAAGACATAAAGGCACAGGCTGAGACCCTCATCGTCCGAGGGGCAGACAGGGTGTTGGTGGTAGACAATCCAGCCTTGGAGAATCTGGTTGACGATGTCTTTGCCAGGATTTTGGCAAGGCTTGCCAGGGATGAGAAGCCAGAGATCATCTTGGCAGGGGCTACTGCAATGGGTCGCTCTTTCATTCCCCAGGTTGCAACATTACTGGAAACTGGCCTTACTGCTGATTGTACTGGTCTTGAGATAAGTCCGGACAGTAGAAATCTTCTTCAGACTCGGCCTGCCTTTGGTGGTAATCTCATGGCCACCATAGTTTGTGACACGACGAGGCCCCAGATGGCGACAGTGAGGCCTCACGTGCTAAAGGCCCTTGATCCAGATCCTTCGAGAAAGGGGCGGGTAGTAGATGTGGAACTTGAAAAGGACCTATTCAATAGTCGTATAAAGGTACTGGAATCGGTTGTCGAAGAGGTTGAAGGACCTGGGCTGACAGATGCTGAGATAGTGATTACAGCCGGTAGGGGTGTTGAAAATCAGAAGTACATAGCCCTTCTCGAGGGCCTGGCCCATTGTATGGAGGCTGGTATAGGGGCTACAAGGGCAGTGACAGATGCGGGGTGGCTGCCAGGCAGGGCCCAGATAGGCCAGACAGGGGTTACCGTGTCGCCAAAGCTCTATATGGGCTTTGGAGTGAGTGGGGCAATTCAGCACCTGGTAGGTATGCAAG
The DNA here is from genome assembly GCA_026986785.1 of Deltaproteobacteria bacterium. Classification (GTDB taxonomy): domain Bacteria; phylum Desulfobacterota; class Dissulfuribacteria; order Dissulfuribacterales; family QOAL01; genus QOAL01. The sequence continues at coordinate 10,438 of JALSNW010000017.1, forward strand.
GGGCAGATATCATCGTTGCCGTCAATAAAGATCCGGATGCACCCATATTCGATATCGCCACCTACGGCATAGTAGGTGATGTAAAAGAGGTCTTGCCCCTGCTTTATCAGAGAATATGTCAGGAACGGGGGATAGAGGATGCCTGATAGAGAGCTTGAAGGTAAAAACGCACTGGTAACTGGAGGCTCCCGAGGTATAGGAAAGGCCATCTGCTTAGAGCTTGCCAGTATGGGGGCAAGGGTCTTCATAAATTTTACAAGCAATGAAGATGCTGCAAAGGCAGTACGAAGTGAAATCGAGTCGGTAGGGGGCAAGGCTTATCTTTGTCCCTTTGACGTATCGGACAGGAAGGCTGTCAAGGATGCGGTTTCTGCTATTATAAAGGAATATGGACCTATCCAGGTATTGATCAATAATGCTGGCATTACAAGGGATGCCCTATTGCCTCGGATGAAGGAGCAAGACTGGGATCATGTGATAAATGTGAATCTCAAAGGGGCCTTTAACTGTATCCAGGCCTGTGCAATGGCAATGATGAAGAGTCGATGGGGCCGTATCGTAAACATTGGTTCTGTAGTTGGCACCATTGGTAATGTAGGCCAGGCCAATTACAGCGCTGCCAAGGCAGGTCTTCAGGGACTTACCAGAACAGTTGCCAGGGAGATGGCCACCAGGGGTATTACAGTCAACCTTGTTGCTCCAGGCTTTATTGAGACAGACATGACGTCAGGATTACCAGAAAAGATAAAGGCAGGCCTTTTGGGCCAGATTCCCCTTGGCAGGATGGGTAGTCCAGAGGAGATTGCTGGTCCTGTTGCATTTCTCTGTTCGGATGCAGCATCATATATTACAGGACAGAGCTTACATGTAAATGGCGGCCTTGTCTGCCAGTAGCGATATTTTCAGGAGGAAAAAGAGAATGGATATCCAGGAAAAGATAACAGAGATAATTTCTAGCCAATTGAGTGTTCCAAAGGAAAAGGTGGTTCCCCAGGCCTCTTTCACAGACGATCTGGGTGCAGACTCCTTGGATCTGGTCGAGCTTGTGATGGCTATGGAAGAAGAGTTCGGGATGGAGATTGCCGACGAGGATGCAGAGAAACTCCAGACCGTGAAAGACACTATTGATTACGTAAAACAGCACATGGGATAGAGCCCTTGGGGGAAAGTTTTTTCATGGGTAAAGATGCATGCGATGGCAGGGTAGTGGTTACCGGTCTCGGTCTGGTTACCCCTGTTGGAATAGGAGTAGAGGAGAGTTGGGCAAATATCATTGCTGGCAGATCTGGTGTAGGACCGGTGACCAAGTTCCGTGCAGATGGCTATGCATGCCGTATTGCAGCTGAGCTCAAGGGTTTTGAGCCAGGACAGTTCATGCCAATGAAATTGATAAAGCGTCTGGACCCCTTTGTCCAGTATGCTTTGGCTACGGCCCACATGGCATGGAAAGACTCTGGCCTGGACATGGACAGGGAGGACCCGAACAGGGTAGGTGTGATCACGGGTTGTGGTTTAGGGGGGCTTGGTAGTATAGAATTCTTCAGGGATGTCCTTGTCAGGAAAGGTCCAAGGCGAGTAAGTCCATTTTTCATCCCCATGGCCATTCCCAATATGGCCTCTGGTCAGATCTCTATACTCTTCAATGCCAAGGGGCCTAATACCGTGGTGTGTACCGCCTGTGCTGCAGGTACCCATGCCATTGGCCAGGCCTTCAAGGAGATACAACGTGGTGCTGCTGACGTGATGTTCTGTGGGGGGGCAGAGGCTGTGATAACAGAGTTGGCCCTTGCTGGTTTTTCCTCACTAAAGGCCTTGTCCACGAGAAACGATGATCCAGAGCACGCTTCCCGTCCATTCGATCGGGACAGGGACGGTTTTATCATAGGGGAAGGTGCAGGGATGCTCATCCTGGAAAGCCTAGAACATGCGCAGAAGAGAGGGGCCAATATTCGGGCCGAGGTGTGTGGCTTTGGCGTAACCGCAGATGCCTATCACATGACTGCCCCTCCAGCAGATGGAGAAGGCGGAGCAAGATGTATGAAAGAGGCCCTCAAGGATGCAGGCATGCGTCCTGAGGATATAGACTATATCAATGCCCATGGTACCAGTACGCCGCTCAACGACAGTTGTGAGACCCAGGCCATAAAGAATGTATTTGGGGATCATGCCTATAAGATCCCAGTCAGTTCAACAAAGTCCATGACTGGTCATCTGTTGGGTGGTGCAGGTGGAATAGAGGCGGTTTTTTGTGTAAAGGCACTTGAAGACGGGACAATACCCCCTACGATAAACTATGAAACCCCCGATCCTGAATGTGATCTGGATTATGTGCCAAATGAGGCAAGATCCATGGAAATGGATAGCATAATGAGCAATTCCTTCGGTTTTGGGGGTACGAACGGCGTGCTGATATTCAAAAGATTTAGATAGCCTCCCCATAAGAAAGGATTATCCTATGAAGATTGCAATAGGGTCAGATCACGGGGGCTTTGCCCTGAAGGAATATCTCAAGCCTTTGATATTCGAACTCGGCCATGAGCTTGCGGACGTAGGTTGTTTTTCTGAGGAATCGGTGGATTATCCAGAACAGGCCAGGGCTGTCACTGGCCTTGTGAAAAAAGGAGAGGCAGACAGGGGAATACTCATCTGCGGCACGGGTATAGGTATGTCCTTGGCGGCAAATCGAGTGCCTGGGATACGGGCTGCCCTTTGTCACGAGCTGTTTACAGCCGAGATGAGTAGGCGTCACAATGATGCAAATGTTCTGTGTATGGGGGGCAGAGTGATAGGTCCGGGTCTGGCATGGGAAATGGTGAAAATCTGGTTGACCACTCCTTTCGAAGGAGGGCGCCACGAAAGAAGGTTGAACTTGATAGATCCAAATAGCTATTGACATAGCCCATGTTTTAGATTTTAGGGCTGATTAGTCGAATTTTTTAAATCCAGGAAGTGCAGCTTGTCAAATCGGCTGCATATATTTTTTGGGGGCATGAAGTGAAAGAGCTATGCAGTACTGATCCACAGATTTTTAAGGCCATGTGGTCTGAGATACAGCGGCAGACCAGTCAGCTTGAGATGATAGCCTCTGAAAACTTTGTCAGTGAAGCAGTCATGCAGGCTGAAGGCAGCGTATTCATAAACAAATACGCTGAGGGTTATCCGGGTCGGCGTTATTACGGTGGTTGTGAAAATATGGACACTGTAGAGCAGTTGGCCATAAATCGACTCAATATGCTTTTCGGCTCTGAATACGCCAATGTTCAGCCACATTCAGGTAGCCAGGCAAATATGGCCGTCTACTTTGCTGCCCTCAGTCCTGGAGATACCATCCTGTCAATGGATCTTGCCCACGGGGGGCATCTGTCACATGGTTCACCTGTGAGCTTTTCTGGTAGGCTCTTCAACGTGGTCCACTATGGTGTGAACCCGGATACCGAGACCATAGACATGGATCAGGTAGCAGAACAGGCCAGGAGACATCTGCCAAAGATGATAGTGGCTGGGGCCAGTGCCTATCCAAGGACCATTGATTTTGCCCATTTTCAGATGATCGCCCAAGAAGTGGGTGCCTATTTCATGGTAGATATGGCTCACATAGCTGGGCTCATTGCAGCGGGGATCCATCCTTCCCCTGTGCCTTTTGCAGATTTTATAACCTCTACCACCCACAAGACCCTCAGGGGGCCCAGGGGGGGGATCATACTGGCAAAAGACAAGTTTTCCAGATTACTAAACAGTCAGATCTTTCCAGGCATTCAGGGAGGCCCTTTGATGCATGTGATCGCAGCCAAGGCTGTGGCCTTTCAGGAGGCCCTTGGAGACGAGTTCAAATTCTATTGCCAGCAGATAGTGGCCAATGCATCAAGGCTTGCAGATGTACTTACAGCCAGGGGTTTTCGTCTTGTATCTGGAGGTACAGACAACCACCTGATCTTGGTTGACCTGTCTGACAAGGGCCTTACTGGTGCTGAGGCTGAACATATATTGGAGAGTGCTGGCATTACCGTCAATAAGAACGCCATCCCCTTTGATCCCAAGCCCCCCAGGATAACCAGTGGTATCAGGATAGGTACACCTGCCGTGACCACCAGGGGGCTCAAGGAGGCAGAGATGGAAAAAGTAGGAGAGTTTATCGCAGATCTACTATTGCATCCTGGAGACGCTCAAACCGTGGTGAAGATCAGGAAGGAGATAGAGAAGATATGTAAGGCCTTTCCTCTCTATGAGCATCGGCTCAACCGTTACAAATCTACCATGGAGGAGTGTGAATGAGCCTGGAAAAGTGAAAAGCCCTACAGAGCAATATCGTGCTCCTGAATCTCAAGGAAGGCCATCCTGGGATCAGTATTTCATGTCTATTACAAGGCTCGTAGCCCAGAGATCGACCTGTCTCAGGCGCAAGGTTGGGGCAATATTGGTAAAGGACAAAAGGATACTCTGTACCGGGTACAATGGGGCTCCTGCCGGGCTCAAACATTGTCTGGAAATTGGCTGTCTCAGGGAGAGGCTCGGTGTGAAAAGTGGTCAGAGACATGAGTTGTGCCGAGCCCTTCACGCAGAACAAAACGTCCTGATCCAGGCCGCCTATCACGGTATTGCTGTACAGGGGGCAGTGCTCTACTGTACCAATCTGCCCTGCTCCATATGCACCAAGATGCTCATAAACGCTGGGATCAAAAAGATCTATTATCAAGACGGTTATCCAGATGATCTCTCGAGGCAGATGCTGAAAGAGGCCAGTATCGAGCTTGTAAAACTCGATGAAAATGGCTCAGCAACCGCCTACCACATTAGCATTTAACCCTATCCTATCTATAAATTAGGGACAGGCAAATAATTCAAGTCCATTCCCCTATTCATCCGATTATATATATTGGAGATAGACACGTAATTAAGGATAACAAAGCCATGCCGCGCATTCCAAGGATGCTCATTACAGGGGAGCCAACCGCATATCACGTGATGTCAAAAACTGCCCTGGATGGATATGTTCTGGGGGATGTAGAAAAGGAATACCTCCTGGCACTTATGAAGCATATTAGCAGGGTCTATTTTGTAAATGTCCTTGGGTTTTGCATCATGGGTAACCATTTCCACCTGCTTGCCCGTATGCTTCCAGGGGATATGATCGACGATAGCGAGGTCTTAAGGCGTTATCAGATTTACTATGGACCTGATGTACAGGTAAAACTCACAAAAGAAAAGATAGGATTTTTTAGGGACAAATGGTCCAGTCTTTCTGAATATGTTAGGGAGATTAAGCAAAGGTTTTCCAGATTTTACAATAAAAGACATGGTAGAAAGGGCTTTTTCTGGGGGGAAAGATTCAAGAGTGTGATAGTGGAAGATGGACATACCCTTATCAATTGCCTTGCTTATATAGACCTGAATCCAGTACGTGCTGGATTGTGCAAAAGGCCTGAGGACTACAGGTGGAATTCTATTGGCTATCACATGCAATCCAACAATAAAGGCGATTTTCTTTCACTGGATTTTGGTCTTCTTGACCAAGAGGGTCTGGATCAAGATGGCCGTTTAGCCAGATACATAAATTATGTATATGAAAAGGCAGGGCTGGCCTGTTCTAAAGAGACTTCTAATAAAGGGCTTGGTATCTCTAATCGTCTTCTTTGTCGAACCAGGTACTTTACAGATAGTGCAGTCATAGGCACCAAGGACTTTGTATCTACCTGTTATCAACGTTTCAGGGATTATTTTACCTGCCGCAGAGAAAAAAGACCCGTGCCCATTTCTGGCCTTTCCGGGATTTATTCTCTTAAGCGGTTGACAGAATAGTTGACATACTCAGCAAAGAGAACTGTCATATCCTGTCGTAATCACGCGATATCAGACATAAACATTCTTCTTGTCATAATGTCTAAAAATTTAGCTCTACACTTATAGATTTCTACCCCTTTTGGCGTTTGACTGGTGTCATGCCACCATAGAGTAGACCGTTTAGAGATTTCAAATATGGATATTCGGGTATTATTGCGAAGATGGCCGAATAATTTGTCTGAATTACATAATTTGCCTGTCCCCAATTCTGCTCCCAATTCTGCTACTGTTAACAGATAAAATTGGATGTTTGATAAAAAGGGAACTTATGGGTATTATCTCATATGTATAAGATTTCAGACATAATGGTTTGGGGCATTTTAATGTCAGCCCATCTGCTTTTGGGTACTTAATACTTGTTTTAGGTTTTAGAAAACCCCCGCCTGGCAAGAGGTGATTTTTTCAAACCCGTAGTAACAATTGAATAGGGCAATTTTGTCTTTTTGTATCATAGTGTCGAAATTCCAGAAAATGATATCCCCATGAAGACCAGGAAGTTGTCTGGAGAGGATGTTAATGTCTGAAAAAAGGCTTTTCCATAAACAGAGGCGACCAAGTGTGTCGTTTATGTTAGATAGTGAGATATTTACTGGATCTATCCTCGCCTTCTGGGACAATGGGCTTGAGATCCAGCTAGATTCTTCCGTCCATGCAGAGGTTGGTATGGTGGTCTGCAATCTGACTCTGGGGGATCAGGATGGGTGTCCTGTCGTAAGTCGCTTGTGGATAGAGACTCTATGTCAAAAGGATGCAGCCTCCATAATCCAGGTGCAATGCCGAAATAGTCAAGAAAGGGCCGATCTTGCCCAGGCCTTGGAGTTTCTGCTGTCGCCCTCACAGCCAGCCAATGGGAAGGTTGACCAGAGCAGGATACCGAGGTTTTCAAAAAAGGGGCACTATACTCAAAAGGCGGTGCAAAAGAGGCTCGATTGGGCAAGAGTAGTATCGGGTTCGCGCCTTGAGTACATCGATATGTCCATTTTGCGGCCTGAATCCCTGGCCGGAAACATCGAAAATTATATAGGGGCCGTCCAGATCCCTATAGGGCTGGCAGGGCCTTTGTTGGTCAAAGGTACCTATATAGATGGCTATGTGCCTCTGCCCATAGCAACCACTGAAGGTGCACTCGTCAGTTCTATAAGCAGGGGGGCAAAGGCCTGTAGCCTTGCAGGTGGTATACATGTCCATGTATCAAGGCAGCATATGGTGAGGGCCCCTGTCTTTTTCTGCCAAGACCTGGAGGGGGCTGTAAATCTGGAAAGATGGATTCTTGGACACCTGGAAGAGATCAGGGAAAAGGCCGAGAGTGTCTCTTCTGTTGCCAGGCTCGAACGGATTTTGCCAGTGATCCTTGGGAATGCCCTCCACTTGAGATTCTACTTCAGTACAGGGGATGCAGCTGGACAGAATATGACCTCTGCTTGTACCTGGGTTGCCTGTGAATGGATAGCAGACAGTATAAGAGACGATCCTTTTATCGGCTATCAGTGGCACAACATAGAGGCCAATATGTCCGGGGACAAAAAGGCCAACTTCCAGAATTTTATAGAAGGTCGAGGGCTGGCAGTGGTTGCTGGCTGTTTTGTGCCAGGTAAGGTGCTCAGAAGGATCCTGCGGGTTAGCCCAGAGCAGTTTGTGAGGGTCTGGTCAGAGGCAGAATTCAGCGCCCACTACACGGGCATGATGGGATCAAACATAAATTTCGCAAACGTGATTGCAGGTATCTTTACTGCCACGGGTCAGGATATAGCCTGTGTCCACGAGTCTTCCAGTGGCATTTTCAAGGCGAGAAAAAGGGATGACGGGCTCATGTTCTCGGCAATACTGCCTTCCATCGTGGCAGGGACAGTGGGGGGAGGGACAAAACTGCCGGTCCAGAGGGAGTGCCTGGAGCTCATGGGATGCTACGGACAAGGTAGGCTTTTCAGGTTTGCAGAGATCGTGGGTGCAGCATGTCTTGCCCTCGATATCTCCACAGGTGCAGCAATAGTGACGAACGATTTTGTCAGTGCCCATGAACGCCTGGGCAGAAATAGGCCGACAAACAGGATTTCTTGGTCTGAGATCAATGAAAAATTCTTTTCAGACCTGTTCCAACAGCCAAAAGTAGTTGTCAAGCGAGTTAAAAGGATGCCGCGGAAGAGCTGTTCTGGAATAATTTCCACTATTACCAGTAGGTCATCGGGTGTGCATGGCCTACACCGCTTTTTGGTGACCGGACAGACATCGGATGGAGAAAGGCGGATACCGGTATTCCTGAAGCTCAAGGCATCCAGCAGAGAGCTTGCTGAGATAGGTCTCAAGGTTGCAAAGCTCACAGGAGAAGACCGGCTGCCAGGGCTGTATGAATCCCAGTCCCACATCTTCTGCTTGGATGACAGCCACATCAGGGAGTTGAAGATATATCAAGATATCGATCCCCGCGTGCTTGCATATTGTCCCAAGATCTACGGTACAATGGCCAATCCCAGGCGGGAGATCTATGCAGTCTTGATGGAAGACCTTACAGGCAGCCGCTACTATGACTCTATTCACCGCGGGGGAAACTGGAACAGGGAAAGTATAAAAACTGTTCTTTCAGACATGGCGGCCCTCCATGCTGTCTATTTTGACAGGTACCAGGGCCTGAAGGAGATGAATATATACAGGCTGGGCAAGGATTTTGTCTGTAGCGCATCAGAGCTTTTGAAAGAGCTTACTCAATTTAATGCCATGCGCTATCCCGAGCTTATCTCCCCTCGCATAAAAGAGATATATCAAGCCTTTCTATATGATCTTGAGGAAAATATCGATAGGATGCTCTCTTTCCCCCAGACCCTGACACACAATGATTTCAATCCGAGAAACCTATGTCTCAGAAAGGGCAACAGGCAGCCATCCACGGTGCTGTACGACTGGGAACTTGCCTTTTTTCAAAACCCCCAACATGATCTCCTGGAATTTCTCATCTTTGTGCTCAAAGAAGGTAGCCCCAGGGAGGAATATCTGAACTATGCAGACTTTTATTTGGGACGTCTGCAGGGCATCCTGGGAAAGGAATTCTCCAGGAGGCATTTTTTAGATGTCCTGGATCTAAATGCAGTGTTTTTTGCCCTGGTCAGGATGAACCTCTATCTCTTGGGCCATAACATATTGAAACTCGGATTCTTGGAGCGGGTCTACAAAAATCTTACAGCCTTCATAGAAAACAGTCGGCATGGTTCCAAACCAAAGGCTGGATGAGTGATAGTTGTGACTTCATCTATACCTGCCATAGTAGCACTTTCATCGTCAATGAGCTTGCCACTTGAGCAGGTTGGGGCCAAGGCCTCAAGGCTTGCCGAGATGATGAACATGGGATTTCCCGTACCTGATGGTTGGGTAGTGACTGAAAAGGCCTTCAGGGATTTTTGCATCCACAACCATATATCGTGGGAGGATGTGCATCTTCTACCGGAGACCATTATGGAGGGTTCGTTTCCTGCCGGCCTTGAAAAGGAGATCCGGCAGCGGCTGAGAGGTCCAGACAGGAGAAGAGGGCTCTTTGCTGTCAGGTCGTCTTCTTGTGCAGAAGATGGGCTTGATTTCTCTATGGCAGGCCAGTTTGAGACAATTCTGGATGTGACAGTACAGGGTATAAGCCATGCGGTCAAGAGGTGCTGGGCCAGCAGGTATGGTCAGGCTGTGAGCGCCTATATGAAGAAGAGGATGTCCAGGCAGGTCCCTTCCATGGGGGTGATCATACAGGAACAGATAAATCCTGTCTTTTCTGGTGTACTCTTCACAATGAATCCCCTCAACAGGTCTACGGACCAACTCGTTGTGGAGTGGGTTGAGGGCTTAGGAGAGAAGTTGGTATCAGGTCAGGTGGTCCCTGGGCGCATCTATCTGGATCGAGGTTCTGGTATCACTGGCCAGAGTGTGCCCCAAGGGCTTAAGGGCCATCTGATCTTACTCAGGCGTTTTGCCTTGGAGGCAGAGAGGATCTTTTCTCAGCCTGTGGACATGGAATGGTGTTGTGATGAGAAGAGACTCTATGTTCTTCAGGCAAGGCCCATTACAGGCATATCCAACCCGGACATGGTTGCATGGACCAATGCCAACATGGCTGAGAACTTCCCCATGGTCCTTGCTCCTCTGGCCTGGTCGGCAGTGGACTATTTTTATACCTGTTACATGGAGTGTGCGCTGAAGTTTTTTGGCTGGGCAGACAGGCTTTCTGATATCCAGGACATCCTCACCAGCCTCAACGGTGTCCACTGTGGAAGGATATATTACAATTTGAATAGTTGGTACCAAGTCATGTACCTGTTTCCCATGGGGAAGTGGCTGGCAAGATTTCTGGATACCTATATCGGCCAGAAGACAACCATATCGATTAGCCCTGCCAAAGAGGCCACGAAGAGGGCCAGTCCCTTGGCAAGGGGCATGGACATGCTTCTTTTCTGGCCTCGTCTCATCTTGGCCATCTCCATGGCAGGACGGTATATGGATGTCTTGGAAGATCATTTTCATGACAAGAGGGCAGGATGGAGGTCAAGGGATGGAGACAGGTCAGGGCTGCCAGCGGCCCTGGAGATCATGGAGGATTTGTTTGCTATAGTGAAAGAGGCATGGCAAGGGCCATTTTGTGCTGATCTAAAGGTCATGGTTATGACCGGGCTCTTGGAAGTGCTCATTGGACACTGGATCAACCAGGATACGGTGCCTGTAATGGCGAGGCTTATGCAAGGCATCGAGGTGAAAAGTACAGAGCCTACCCGCCTTATATGGCAAATGGCCAAACTCATCGAACAGGATGAAGGTCTTTTGGGCTTACTCGAGGCAAGGGACTATAATGGGCTCGAAAAGGCCCTAAACAGGCAACAGCAAGTCTTGCTTCATTCCTTCATGAAGGATTTTGGCGCCCGCTGCTACCATGATTGCATGCTCGTTCATCCCACCTTTGAGGAACGCCACGATCTGTACTGGGATCTTGTCAGGAGATATGTGGGGGCCAAGGGAGCGTCTGGCAACTGGGACAGGGACAAACGAGAAAGCTGGCGCATATCTTTTGAAGAACACACCAAGGCCCTGCCTTGGTGGAAGAGCTTGGTGTTCAGAAAGGTCCTTTATTTAGCCAGAGATGCAACGGTGCTCAGGGAGAGGGGGAGGCTGTTTCAGAGCCTTCTTTTCGGTGAGATGAGGCGCATCAGTTTACTTCTTGGCCGGCATTTGGCGGAAAAAGGTCATCTGAGACAGGAGGAAGATGTCTTCTTTCTCCAGCTTTCGGAGATCAGAGACATGGTGGAGGGCAAATTTCAATTCCCGGAAACTGTCCCCAGGCTTGTGGACATACGAAAAGAGGCCCTGAGCCGGAATGAGGAATTGGAGCCACCGGAATTTTTTCTCACACCAAAAGGTGAGTATTATATGGCAGATGGCTATGCCCAAGATGGCAGGCCCACAATGGGCTTGACAGGCATGGGGGTGTCAGGGGGTAAGAGGATAGGTCGGGTGAGGATAGTCCTCGATCCATCTTCTGGTCATGGGCTCAAGGATGGCGATATCCTTGTCACCCGTACTACCGATCCTGGTTGGACACCTCTGTTTTTTATTGCAGGCGGTCTCGTGTTGGAGAAGGGAGGCATGCTCTCCCACGGGGCCATCGTTGCCCGAGAGTTTGGCATACCAGCCATTGTGGACATGAAAGGTGCCACCCGCATCTTGAAGGATGGACAATTGGTGGAGGTGGATGGAAATGCTGGCACGGTAAAGGTGCTTGAAGGGGAACAGGCAGGCCCTCAGAAATGATGCATGCCCTTAAGTCCTTTATAGAAGACAGATTTCCCCTCAAGGTCACGCTACCTCTGTCCTTCGTACTTTTTGGTGCCCCTGCAAGCCTTTCGATGCCCAATCTCTTTTCGGCTGTCTGTGGATTTACCACCATTTTTTTGGCCCTGCTCGTACTTCGAATATGGGATGACATATCGGATCTGGAGATAGATGCAATAAAGAGCCCAGGAAGGGGCCTTGTCTCTGGAAGGATAGACGGAGAGAGGTTGGTATGGGCATCTGGTTTTTTCTTGTTGATAGTCCTTTGCCTGAACAGCCTGGAGCCAGCCTTTCCTCTTGTGTGCCTTGTGATGGCCTATTATCTTATCTTCTTCCGCCATCTCAAAAAAAAGGTGCCTTTTGTCCTTCAACCCCTTTTGCTCAATGTGATCTTTTTTGTGATACCCCTTTATGCTGGTCTTCTTGGGGGGCACCTGGATGGGAAGTTTTGGGCCCTCTCCCTATTCGTCTGGATAGGTGTGGTGGCCCACGACTATGCCCACAGTGTCCATGGCCCAGAGGAGGGGATGGAGGGTGTGCCGAGTTTCTCAGGTAGCATAGGTGCCAGGGGATCGGCCATTCTTGCAGGCACTTTTTTTCTATTATCGGCCTGTTTTGGCCTTGTTGTATGGATGCTGGGAACAGGGGATGGGCTTTTTGTCACGGCCCTTTCATGTATGTCCCTTTTGATCTTGTACAGGTGCGGTCGGCTTCTTTTGCATCCCAGTTCGAGAGAGGCGAGGCCCTTTTATGTATCTGGTTTCTTGTTTTTCCTCATCCCCCTTATCGCCCTTGGGGCAGAGCGCCTTCTTTGTATGGTAGGAGTATGGTAATGGGAATAAGACAGCATTTTATAGGCATATATAACCCGCCTTTTTTCGTTACCCTGTGTGGCCTGATGAGCGGCCTCTGGGCCTGTATATTCTCCTATGCCAGCCTTGTAGAGCTTGCGATCGTCTGTTTCATCATGGCAGGATTGTGCGACCTTTTTGACGGCGTAGTGGCGAGAAGGCTCAAGAGGACGAAGGATGAAAAGCTCTTTGGCCTTCACCTCGATTCAGTCGTGGATGCCATCAGTTTTGGTCTTGTGCCCGTGATACTTCTCCTCCATACTGGTTTTACATCCATCGTGGACTATTTCCTGTTTTCCATTTATTGTTTCAGCGCCACAACCCGTTTGGCATATTTCAATCTCCTTCAAGCCAGGTCCAAGGCCATGCCAGGTTATTATACAGGACTTCCTGTCACCTACTCTGCCCTTGTGCTTCCACTGGCCTTTACTGTCGGGGTTTTTCTAAGCGATGAAATGGCAGGCCTGCTTATAAGGGCCAGTCTGTTTCTCCTCGCCTTTTTCTACGTGCTTGATGTCAAGGTGAAAAAACCAGGAGGGATCTTTTATGTGATCTTTCCGGTCATAGGGGCATCTTTGATCCTTTTCTGGCTCATAAGGTGGTCTTTCAGGACATGAGTAGGGGCTGATTGTATGGGGGCACGCAACAGGGTTTTTCTATACAACAGGGAAACAGGCCTTATAGAACAGGAACAGATCTATGAGAAGTGGTTCATGGACTGGTTCTATGGTACAGGGCCTGGGCGTTTGATCACCAGGTTTTTGCTGAGCAAAAAGGGTTTTTCAAGAGGTTATGCCTGGTTCAAGAAAAGACCTGGGAGCAAGGGCCAAATCATCCCTTTTGTAGAAAAATACAATATAGATATCAGTGAATTGGAAGAGCCTCTCGAACGATTCAGAGACTTCAATCACTTCTTCACGCGAAGATTGAAGCCAGGGGCAAGGCCCATAGAAATGTCCCATGACATTTTGATATCACCAGCAGATGGGAGGATGATGACGTTGTATATCGATACAGAGCTCATCGTGCCCATCAAGGGTTTGAGTTTTACCCTGGGTGATCTCCTTGGTGGCGTTCACAAAGTGGATGAATGGATGGGTGGGACATGTGTCAAGGTACGTCTTGCCCCATTTGACTATCACAGGTTTTGTTATATCGACAATGGTTATCACGGTCCAGTAGTGCATGTAGATGGGCATCTTCACTCGATCAGTCCCCTTGCTTTACAGCACAGGCTGAAGATCCTGCATGGCAACCTCAGGGACATTGTTGTACTTGAGACAGAGAATTTTGGCAAGGTTGCCCATATTGACATAGGGGCTATTACAGTTGGCAGGATTCATCAGCACTATTGTCAGGGGACCAATTTCCGAAAGGGGCAGGAAAAGGGCTATTTTGAATTCGGTGGATCTACCATCGTCCTTCTCTTTGGCCCTGGCAGAATCAGGATAGATGAAGACATCCTCCATTATTCGAGAAAAGGGATAGAGAGCTTGGTGCGTTATGGTGGGCCTGTGGGCAGGAGGATCAAGTAGCCATGAGTTATTGGTTCAGGATATGTTATACGCTACTGCCAGTGATCCTGGCAGGGGTATGCAACATGATTTTCGTCAAACTCCCTGTGCTCGATTGCCTGAAAAAGCCAATGGACAACGGCATGGTGTACAGGGACGGGAAGAGGCTCTTTGGCGCAAACAAGACATGGAAGGGATTTTTGGGCATGGTCTTTTTCACAGGGTTATGGATGTGGTGTTTGGGGAGCCTTGATGCCCTTTCCCCCTGGGTACGGGGCCTGTCTCTGATTTGCTACGAGGAGATTCCTCCAGCATGGCAGTGGTTCTATGGTGCTTTGTGGGGCCTTGGTTATGTGGTTTTTGAGCTGCCAAACAGCTATGTCAAAAGAAGAATCGGCATCCCTCCAGGGCAAAATGTCAAAGGGCTGAAGGGTTACATTTTCATGTTTGTTGACCAGGCGGATTCTGTCCTTGGCTGCATGGTGTTCATGCTCTTTTTCTACGTGCCTACAGTGTCCGAGGCCTTGGCCATTTTTGTGGCAGGTGTTGTCATACACTATGTGATAAACATCATGCTCTTTGTGGTAGGGTTAAAGAAACAGCCTGCTTGAGCCCCCTGCTTTTTCATTGTCAAGGGATTATCCTGTCTGGCCGATTGAAGACGTTTATCCTGTCAGGGCGGGCATAGGCGGCAAGACTGACCCCTGCCCTTCTGGCAATGGCAAGGCCAAGGGATGAAGGGGCAGTGCGTGACATGACTATTGGGATGCCTATCCTGGCACATTTCAGGACCATGTCCGAGGTGAGCCTTCCCGTGGTATAGATTGCGCCCTTTGGGGAGAATCTCCCAAGGAGGATGGCCCCAATGATCTTGTCTACGGCATTGTGTCTGCCAACATCTTCATAAAAGGCAACAAGTCTACCCCCTGACCAGAAGCCGCATCCATGTACGCAGTGGGTCTGCCGTCCCAGTTCGGACTTTCTGAGGACTTCCAATATGAATGCCCGGATCTCAGGGAATGTTATGGAGGTTTCATGCAGGGGCTTGAAGGCGCCCTCGAGCATCTCTTTCGAGATCTTGCCTGTCCCTCCACAGCCGGATGTTATTATTACCTCCTTAGGGCCGGACTCCTCTGCAACGTCCGCATACACAGAGATCTTTCCTTCGGGGCAGACCCATACCTCGATGATTTCATCGGGTGCAGTGATATAGCCCTGGCCGAACAGGAAACCTGGGCCAAATTCCTCGAGCCCGGTTGGCAACACCATGGATGCCCCTATCTCGTTGTCGTTCAGCATGACCTTGAAGGGTATCTCTACAGCAAGGAGTTCTTCTTTCTGAACGCTATTGTCAGGCGTAAGTACGACGGTTCGAAGGGGAAGTGTTACAGGAATATCCATTTCAGGTGAAATCCTTATGCGTTTGAAGCTGCAAGGGGCTTGCAACTTACCGAATCTGTTTGGTCGTCAGGCACCTGAAGGATCCCAGTACGTTCGAGTGCCCTGCTCCATAGCCTGGACAATACGAGCTGTGTAATATGGGATCAATGTATCAAAGGCCCTGGACAATAAAAACTTGTCTTGAAAGATCAAGGTACTATAAATGTGGAATGCCTCAAGATTCAAGTATCAGCTTTGTGGAAGGTAATATACTGTCATGCAACCCGAGAATGGCAATAGGGGAAAAACATGAAAAGTTTTGATTTGTACGTACTACGGCGCAAAGCCCCAGGGGGATTTGCGCTGGAAAAGATGGCAGTCAAGCTATACCCTGGTCTGGTCGAGCTGCCCGAGATCCCAGGAGTTCGATCGATGAGTGGCTTTAAATGCCTCATGGACGATGTGGATGTCCATGTCTGCCCTGCCCTTCAGTTGAATGGAGACCTTGCCCGGTTCTGCCATGAAGACCTTCTGTCGATAGCCAAGGCCGAGCTCTATTGGAAGGATCACGTGGTCTATAGGACCCTTTTGATGGAACCGGATCCAAGGTTGATCGTCCTTTCGGGCAGTGTAGATGCGCTGTCTGAGTTTGTGGATATATGGGGAGGGTTGTTGGAGATCACCCCTATTCTGACCAAGGGGTATCATCCCGATTTCATCACTGCCACAAAGTTCGAGATCCAAGAAAACAGCCAAGGCCTTACCCTCTTATGCTCTGTCAAAAGTCCTTTCGACATAGACAAGTGTAGCTATTGTGCACTTTGTGGGCCTGTTTGTCCAGAGGACTGCCTGAGAGAAAACCTGTTCCTGGATTTTGACGAATGCACCTCTTGTGGGGCCTGTGTCTCTGTATGTCCCAATGATGCCATTGATCTTTACACAGTGGAAATCCAGGAGTTTAATACCCCGGCCCTGCTTATCCTCGAGGAT
The DNA here is from genome assembly GCA_026986785.1 of Deltaproteobacteria bacterium. GTDB lineage: Bacteria > Desulfobacterota > Dissulfuribacteria > Dissulfuribacterales > QOAL01 > QOAL01. The sequence goes on from JALSNW010000017.1 coordinate 26,804, forward strand.
GCAGGTGTTGATCTCTCTGGGGACCTGCCCCATGTCTATAGCCAGGGCTGCTTCCATGACCTGGTATCAACTATGTGTGCACGTCAGGTAGAAGAGGTGGTCTCCCTAGACCAGTCCTTATGTCAGTTCAGTCCCCGCCGTGGGGTAGGATGTTCCAGGTGCCTGGATGTCTGTCCTGTATCAGCGGTATTTGTTGGTGAGATCGGGCTGGAGATCGACCAGCTACGATGCCTGGAATGCGGGGCCTGTGTAAGCATCTGCCCAACAGGGGCAATTCAGTACGAGAGGTTCAATGACAATGCCTTTTCTGCCTATTTGGCCCAATTGGAGATTATCAAGGGCTCAACCATTGTCGTGGGTAGTGAAGATGCCCTTCATGCCTTTTGGTGGAGGAATCGTTCAAGATACTTTGAGAACAGCTTTTTCATGGAATATCCAGAGATAGGGGCCCTTTGTGCGTGGCACCTGTTGTTGTTCATGGCAAGGGGGGCATGCCAGGTGTTGTTATTGAGGGGCCAGGGACAAAAGGTGCCTGATGTCCTTGATGCCCAGGTCTCCTTTGTCAACACTGTCATGGAGCTCCTTTTCGATGTGAAGGAGCCAGTAAGGCTTGCCCACGTCAATGATGCGGTGGGAATCATGGAAAGCAGGAAAGAGGCATTGGATCTCCAGTTACCATCCAAGACCTTTCATGGCAGGAGGAGGGATCTTTCGCGGATACTTTTATTCCTCGTGGAACATGGGGCTGGCAGGGGTGTCATCGGGCCACCACTTTCTGACTCCTTTGGCGATCTCGTATGCGATACCAGCCTTTGCACCGAGTGTCTCGCGTGCCTGAACGAATGCAAGCAAGAGGCCCTGAGGGCAGAGGAGGCCTCTTTCGTCTTGAGCTTTGAGCCCTCTCTATGTGTCCAGTGCGGGCTCTGTGCAAGTGTCTGTCCTGAAGGGGCATTGAGGCTCAATCCAGGGCTTGTGCTGGAAAGAAGATTTTTTGAAAGAAGGGTCTTGGCTGAGGCAGAGCCTGCAAGATGTAGGGATTGTGGCAAGATTTTTGGCACCAGAAAGAGCCTCGAGAAGGTAAAGGCCATCCTTTCGGGCCGTGAGGACCTGGATATCGAACTCTTTGAATACTGTGAAGACTGTCGGGTGAGACGTTTTTTCGAACAGGAGGGGGATGGGAAATGACAGAAAGTGCTGATTATCAATTGATAAAGATTCGTATCGCCCTTTTGGACTTGATAAAGTCTTTTTTTCATAAGGAGCCTGATGCAAACAGGTTGAGTCTTTGGCGAGGTGTGGTCTATTCCCTGTCTAAAGAAACCATATCCATTGAGATGGATCAGGCCATCCGTGAATTGTCTAACAGACTCCAGGAAGCTGGTCTTGAACAACTTCAAGACGAATATTACGAGCTTTTTGTCAACCCCTTCAGTAAACACAAATTGAACCTGAATGCATCTTTTTACAGGGATGGTCACAATTTCGGCAATACCTTGGTGGCCTGCAGGGATTTCTTGAAAAAGGCAGGTATAGAGAAGAGGGGTGGAGTGGCAGACCCCGAGGACTCACTTGTGATAATGCTCGACATATATCAGGAGCTCATTCTTATGGAGAAAAAAGACAGGCACAGGGCAGCAGAACTCGAGGCAGAATTCCTGAACGGCTTTCTCTTCCCTCTGGCCGAGGCAGTGGAGAAGAATCTCTACAGAAACGATTATGCTTCGTTTTACAAGGCATGTAGTCGTTTTCTCAGTGCATATCTTGCCATGGAAAGATCATTGACTTTTGGGCCTTCACGGCTACAATCAGTTGTATTAACGAAATAAAATTGGGTAGTTGTTCTTCAAGTCACTCGGAATTGAAAGGAGGACCCGAAATGCAATCCGGGAATATCGGCAAGGTACGCCGATCCTTTATCAAGAAGATGGCAATCGGTTCTGCAGTGTTGGCTGGTTTTTTTTCCACCAGCCAAAAGGTCCAGGCAGATGGAGACAGCCAGCAATCAGGTGCTGGCGAGGTCTTGTATAGGGAGACGGAGGATTTCAAGAGATATTACGAGACACTTCGTTCTTGAACAGGTTATGATCCTGAATTATGCAGCTCACAAGCTTGCCGAAGATGAGAGGCGAAGGGCACACAGATGTGTTTTGGTACTTCAACTGCCCGACAAAAGCAGATTCTGTAGGCTTGTCAGCCCCCTTGCGGATTCAAATGTCTGAGGATTTGTCTCTAATTGGGCTTCTTTTTTGGGTGAGGACACAATGGGATCAGATGGATGTTAACCACCCAACAATTCAAAGAAGTGGTTTCCCTCAGGCGTTCGAAGTGCATAATTTGGGATGATACATTGACAAGGGGGGTAAACAGAGATGGCCCAAAAAAAGATTATCAAGAATGGCAAGGCCGGTAAGAGGTCACGCCGGATAACCCTCAATCCAAAGTTGGCTAGGCGTTCTTTCCTGAAATTGTCAGTAGCCGCGGCAGCCGTGACAGGGGCTGCCCTTGCCCCAAGGCTTACCAAGACAGTCGCTGCAGAGGCGGCCAAGAAGGAGCCATATCCTGGCTCGAAGAAGATCAAGACCATATGCACTTATTGCTCGGTTGGCTGCGGTATAATTGCAGAGGTACAAAATGGCGTATGGGTACGTCAGGAAATTGCCACAGACCATCCTGTCTCCAGGGGGGGGCACTGTTGTAAAGGGGCTGGGGCCATTGAAATGGTTACCAGCGAAAAGAGACTCAAGACCCCCATGAAGAGAGTGGGGGGCAAGTGGCAGAAGATATCCTGGGATCAGGCCATGGATGAGATAAGCGCCAAGCTGTTGGACATAAGGAAAAAAGATGGGCCGGACGCCCTCCATTTCAACGGTAGTGCCAAGGTCTCCAATGAGATGGCCTATCTACAGAGGAAGTTTGCAGCCTTTTGGGGGTCCAACAACATAGACCACCAGGCCCGAATATGACACTCCACCACGGTGGCAGGTGTCGCCAATACATGGGGTTATGGTGCAATGACAAACAGCCTGAACGATATCAGGCACTCGAGGCTCGTTTTCATGATAGGCTCAAACGCAGCCGAGGCCCATCCTGTGGCCATGCAGCACGTCCTCTATGCAAAAGAGGTCAACAATGCCCCAATAATCGTGGTTGACCCACGATTCACAAGGCTTGCTGCCAAGGCTACCGACTATGTGCGCATACGCCCTGGGACAGATACTGCCTTTGTCATGGGGCTGATCAATCAGATAGTCTCACGTGACTGGTACGACAAAGAATTTGTAAGGACCAGGGTGGCAGGGTTCCCAGAGATGTGCAAGGTTGCGAGCCACTACACGCCAGAGGTTGTGGAGGACATAACAGGGGTGCCTGCCTCGGAAGTGGTGCGGATTGCAAAGCTCATGGCCACTCACAGGCCAGGAACCGTGGTCTGGTGTATGGGTGGGACTCAGCATTCCATCGGTAGCAGCAATACCAGGGCCTTTTGTATCCTGCAACTCGTGCTCGGGAACATGGGTAAGGCAGGTGGTGGCACAAATATATTCAGGGGGCACGACAATGTACAAGGTGCCACGGATATGTGCGTATTGTCCCACTCTCTGCCGGGTTATTACGGGATAAAGGACGGATCCTGGAAACACTGGTGCCAGGTATGGGATGTGGATTACGAATGGATAAAATCCCGCTTTCACAGCAAGGAGTACATGAATAAAAAGGGTTTTACCCTGGCCCGCTGGTATGAAGGTGTGAATCAAGACGACAAGATCAATCAGTATACCCCTATAAAGGCACTCATTCAGTGGGGTTGTGCAGGGAATTCCAACTCTCAGATGTTCAAAGCTGCAAAGGCCATGAACAAGCTGGAGCTCGTGGTCATAGTGGATCCCTTTGCCCCGGCCATGTGCGAATGGGGAGACAAGGACAACATCTATCTGCTTCCCTGTTCCAGCCAGTATGAGACCTCTGGCAGCCTCACTTCCACATCGCGCCAGTTCCAGTGGCGTTTCAAGGTGGTGGATCCTGTCTATGAGAGCAAGGACGATTATGAGATAATGGCAGAGCTGGTGAAACGACTTGGCTTTGCCGACAAATTCTACAAAAATATCAAGAAGATACCAGAGGATATCACAAGGGAGATATGCAAGGGTACTCTTACCATCGGTTATAATGGTGCCCTTCCAGAGAGGATCAAGAAGCATACCCTCAACTGGCATACCTTTGACATAGATACGCTCCAGGCAAAGGGGGGACCTTGTGATGGAGAATATTATGGCCTGCCCTGGCCATGCTGGACAGAAACCCATCCCGGGACCCCGATCCTTTATGACATCTCCAAGCCTGTTGCAAAGGGCGGGTTGCCCTTCAGGGCCAGATTTGGTACCAAGATCACATATTATGACGGCAGGACAGAAAATCTCTTGGCCGCAGAAGGGGTTGCCAATCCTGGCAGCCAAGTGAAGGGTGGCTATCCGGAATTCAAAGACATAGTGCCTGGCACGAACTGGAAGACAGACCTGTCCCAGAAAACCATAAAGGAGGCCATCAAGCGAGGTATGGCCCCGTTTGGAAATGCCCGGGCCAGATGTGTCGTATGGACCTTCCCGGATCAGGTCCCTGTCCACCGGGAACCTGTGCACTCCCCAAGACCAGATCTTATTGCCAAGTACCCAACCTATGAAGACAAGCCCGACCAGTATAGGGTCTATACCAGGTTCAAGAGCGAGCAAGATCCGGAGCTGGTAAAGAAATTTCCCTTTGTCATAATCACCGGGCGCATGGTCGAACACATGGGCGGCGGCGCTGAAACCAGGAGCAACAAGTACCTGTCTGAGCTTCAGCCCAAGGTGTATGCAGAGATCAATGAACGTACTGCTAACAACCTTGGCATAAGAAATGGCCAGATGGTCTGGATAGAATCCCCGGAAGGGGGCAGGATAAAGGTCATGGCCAAGGTGACTGATAGGGTTGACGAGCACACCATCTTTCTCCCCTATCACTTTGCAGGTCAGTTCGAGGGGAAATCCATGGTCGACAAGTATCCTGAAGGCCTGGCCCCTTACGCAGTTGGAGAACCGGCAAATATAGTTACCAATTACGGTTATGACATCATCACGCAGATCCAGGCCACAAAAGATGGCCTGTGTAATGTGAAGCCGGCTTAGGTGAGGGGAGGTAGATGAAATGGCAAGAATGAAATTCCTGTGTGACGTGGAGCGGTGTATAAACTGCAATGGTTGTGTCATAGCCTGCAAACAGGGCAACAATATCCCGGTTGGCATAAATAGGCGTAGAGTGGTTGCCATCAACGAGGGGCGTCCAGGCGAAAGGTCTGTGTCTATATCGTGTATGCACTGTTCCGATGCACCTTGTATTGCTGTCTGCCCGGTAAAGGCCATATACCAGAGAGAAGATGGTATCGTGTTGGTCAATAAGGATATCTGTATAGGTTGTGGCTATTGCTTCATGGCATGTCCCTTTGGGGCGCCTCAGTTCCCATCTGGACAAGTATTTGGGGCAAGGGGGGCAATGGACAAGTGTACCTTCTGTGCTGGTGGTCCTGTTGAGACATTTAGTGAGAAGGAAAGAAAACTCTATGGACAGAATCGTATTGCCGAAGGAAAGCCCCCGTTATGTGCTGCCATGTGTTCCACAAAGGCACTACTTGCAGGTGATGCAGACGTGATCTCGGATATCTACAGAAAACGGGCCTTTCAGCGGGGTGGTGGAGCAGGCGCTTGGGGCTGGGACAAGGCCTACAAGGGACGATAGACCCTATTGGGTAAAGGAGTTGTGGGGGATGAGGCCGGGGGGCATCTTCTTTCCCCGGACCCTGCTGAGTATTACTTGAACATGAGGACAGGGGCATGAACAGATCATCTCTGGTTTTATATGTGTTTTTTCTGTTACTGTGCTCGATTGCTGCGGCAGCGGGTATGGCACTGTGCCAGAATCAGTTTCTATTCAGTCCAGGCCATGAATCCATTACTGCGGCCTTTTCTCAGTTCAAAGGCACCATAGTTGGTGATTGGAACCATTATGGTCGTCTTTTCATAGAGTGGCAGCCCGCTCTTTTCAGGGCTATCTTTTTCTGGACCATTATAGGCCTGCCTTTGGTGTTTCTCATTCATTTCATAGCAATAGGCCCCAAGGATTTTTCCCACGAAAGAGGTGAGGTATTCTATTTCAGCTCTTTTACCCGGCTTGTTCACTGGGTGGCAGCCATATTCTTTAGCCTTCTCGTATTGACCGGGCTTGCAGTGGTATTTGGCAAGACGTTTGGAGGCGGGTCTCTAATCAGGTCCCTGAGATATGTCCATGTTGTGTCTGCACTTGTCTTCACTGTCGACGCTGCGGTACTGTTTCTCATCTGGGTCAGGGATATGTTTCCTGCACCCTATGACGTAAAATGGCTCTTGATCCTCGGTGGCTATCTCAGCAAGGCCAAGAGACCAGTGCCAGCAGGTAGATTCAATGCAGGTCAGAAGGCGTGGTTTTGGCTTTCTACCATAGGTGGAGGCTTCATGGCCTGGACAGGATACCAGATGTTTTCTTTTGGGGTGGAGGCAGAGGCATTGAGGTTGGCAGCCATTATACACAATTTTTTGGGAGCAGCCCTGGTAGGATTTTTTATAATACATCTTTACATGTCCCTGTTCGCCATCAAGGGTTCTCTCAGAAGTATGATTACCGGCTTCAAACCTAGGGAAGAAGTGGAGATAATGCATAGCAGGTACAAGATTCATTGATGGAGACGGGTTTTTTCATACTCCCTTGAACGACATTTATTACTGGACGGCCAAAATAGGCCGTCTTTTTTTGGCAGGAGGACAGCTATGCCCCCAGTGGTTACATTCATAGGTTGGCATGATTCTGGTAAGACCACCGTTTTGTGCAAGGTGATAGAGGCATTAAAGGACAAGGGCTATAGGATTGGAGTGATAAAATCGAGCAAACATACTGGAGTGGAATTTGATTCTCCCCACTCTGATACGGATAGGTTGGCAAAAGCAGGGGCTGACATGGTGGCCTTCGTCTCTCCAGACCAGATGGTGGTCATGGGGAAGAACAGGGGGTTGGCCTTGCTCACCATGGCCCATCGTTTTTTTCCAGACGTAGACCTTGTCATAGGAGAGGGATTTAAGAATGCGGAAGACGTGGACAAGATAGTGGTGGAAGGAGGAAAGAGCAGCCAGGACTTGACGGATCTCGTCTCAGGGGTGATAGCCGTGGTTACGAACAAACCAGTGGCGGGTTTTCATCTTTTCAGACCTGAAGAGATCCGTGAGATCTCAGAGTTTTTGGAGGAACGATATATCCTCAAGGCCAGGCAAATGGCTTCGGCCTCTCTTGTAGTGAATGGGAGAAAGATCCCACTTAAAGGGTTTGTTCAGGACTGTCTGGCTGGGACCGTTTCAGGTTTTATCAGCTCCTTGAAGCATACCGAAGGGGCAAGAGAGATAGAGATAAGTATCAAGATCCCTTCTCATGCCCACGAGGAAGATATGTCATGAAGGGATTGTCCATCGTATTGTCTGTGGTCTTGGGCTTTATGATATTGTTTTCTGGTACTGCTCCATGTGCCCAGAGGCTCATCATATTCCATGCAGGAAGCCTAAGTGTTCCCTTTTCCAGGATCGCAAAGGCCTTTGAAAGGGAAAATCCAGGTGTGAAGGTGGAGCAAGAGCCAGCAGGTAGTAGGACGTGTGCAAGGAAGATAAGTGATCTGAAAAGGCCTTGCGATGTCATGGCCTCTGCAGATTACACAGTGATCAATCAGCTCCTGATCCCTAAGTATGCACCCTGGAACATTCGTTTTGCCAGCAATGAGATGGTAATAGCATTCGGGCCAAGGTCCAGGTATTCAGAAAAGATGACAAGGAGCAACTGGTATGAGATCATGCAGCGGCACGATGTGGCCATTGGCAGATCCGATCCCAACACTGATCCATGTGGATACCGTACAGTCATGACATGCCGTCTGGCTGAGCTCTACTACAAGAGGCCAGGGCTTGCATCCAGGCTTCTTAGTAAAGATATCGATAACCTCAGGCCAAAGGAGACAGATCTTCTGGCACTCCTGGAAATGGGGCAGATAGATTATCTTTTCATATACCGTTCAGTTGCAAAGCAGCACGGGCTTGGGTTCATTGTCCTGCCAGATGAGATAAATCTCAAGAATCCCAGGTTTTCTTCCCTTTATTCAAGGGTGAGCGTAAGAATAACAGGTAAGAGACCTGGTACATGGATAGTAAAAAAAGGTGCCCCTATGGTCTATGGCATTACTATCCCGAGGAATGCACCAGAGCCAGTGCTTGCCATGAGATTTGTATCATTCCTTTTGGAACCGGGAAAGGGCATGAAGATAATGGAGGAATGCGGTCAGCCTTCGGTGGTGCCATCTGTCTCCCTGACCTATGAACACATTCCATATCCATTAAAGAGATATGCCAAGCCCCCAGCCGACATCGAACGCCGAGACAACAAACCCCGTCCCTGACCTATGATGGCCGCCAGACATCAGTCTTGTTCATTTGTATAGTCATGAGACGTCCTGATATCCTGACCTTGATCTTCGTGTTTCTCGGCGGCCTGGCCCTTCTCTTCCTCATTGCACCCCTGGGGGGGCTGATTCTCCAGTCCTCGGCTCTGGAGCTCATGGAAACCATTCAAGATCCAGAGGTCCAGGGCTCTATCTGGTTATCCTTGTGGACGGCAATGGGAGCAACCCTGGCCTTTGGTGTATGTGCCGTGCCCCTTGCCTGGCTCCTTGCAAGAAAGGACTTTCCAGGGAAAAAGATCATCACTGCAATAATAGATCTGCCCCTCATGATCCCCCATTCGGCAGCAGGTATTGCACTTCTTACCATATTGTCCAGGCACACAGTGCTTGGCAAGGCAGCAGAAAAGGCAGGTATAAGCCTGGTTGGAGGGCCTGCTGGTATCGTGGCTGCAATGGCCTTTGTGAGCTTGCCCTTTTTGATAAATTCCGCAAGGACTGGGTTTGAGGCAGTGGACGTGCGTCTGGAGAAGACTGCTATGAACCTTGGTGCCTCGTCTTTGAGGACATTTTTCACCATTACCCTGCCTTTTGCATGGAGGGCTGTGATAGCTGGAACAGTGCTCATGTTCGGCAGGGGTATGAGCGAGTTCGGGGCTGTGATTATTGTGGCCTATCATCCTATAACTGCCCCGGTACTCATATACGAGCGTTTTGGTGCCTATGGATTGAGATATGCGAGGCCTGCGGCCATTGTGTTCATAGGGGTCTGTCTTGTGGTTTTTGTGATATTACGTGTAGTGGCGGAAAAGAGACATTGATGCTAAGGGTTGAAGGTCTGAAAAAGGAACTGGGTACTTTCTGCTTGGGTGAGATCAACCTACAGGTGGAACAGGGTGAGTATTTCGTGCTCCTTGGCCCTTCAGGAGCTGGTAAGACCCTCTTTCTCGAGGTCCTGGCAGGTTTCCAGCAGGCAGATGCAGGCCGTATCTATCTCAATGGCAGGAGAATAGATGGACTTTCGATACAAAAGAGGAAGATTGGCTATTTGTGTCAGGGGGATACACTCTTCCCCCATTTGAGGGTCAGGGAAAATATCTCATATGGTCTCAGGATACGGTCGTTAACACCAGAGGTTATAAGGGAAAGGGTAGAGGCCACTGCCAGGGAGACGAGTACAGAGGGGCTTTTGGACAGAGATCCAGGAGGCCTTTCAGGGGGTGAAAGACAGAGGGTTGCCTTGGCGAGAATGCTCGTCCTCGATCCAGAATGTTTGATCCTCGATGAACCTCTTGCTGGCCTCGACGAGATATTGAAGCAGGATATCTTGGGGCTGTTGCTGGAACTCCAGGCAAGGGGTAGGACTTTTGTGCATGTAACCCATGATCCTCAGGAGGCAATGGCTGTGGCTACAAGGGTTGGGGTAATGGAAGGAGGCAAAATAGTACAGGACTCCCCAATCTCTGAATTCAAGACGCGTCCTAAGTGCCAGTTTGCAGCAAGATTTGCAGGGATAAGGAATTTTTTTACAGTAGAGGTCCTGTCTTCAGGTGAGAGAGGATCGGCTGACAGGGGGAGAGTGCTGGTCCTACCAGGCAATGCGTCTGTCCAGGTCACTGCGCCAACCCATCTACTGGTAGATTCCCCAAGATTCATGGTCATAGACGAGAGTAAGATCAGCCTGTATGAAAAAGGCAGGCAATACATACCTGCACAAAACAGGTTTGAAGGGGTGGTGAAAGGGATCTATCCTGCTCATAGGGGGGCTGTTCTAATCTACGTAGATATCGGTTTCTTGGTGACTGTGCTCGGAAGGGATGGCCTGCTGTTAGGCAAGGATGATAAGGTGGTGGTTTGGTGGCCAGACGAGGCCATGCGATTTTATGGATGAGGGATATCCCCGGAAGTAACCGGGATATCCCTATATACAAAACCTGGTTCTATTTTGTTGACATTGGGAACATATCTTGGTTTCGAGCAAGAGGATAGTCCCATCTTTTCGGGCCTGTTAGTTTGGCCTGTTTGGGCCTCCACGCCACAAGGGGACACCTGTATTCGTATCTCTGAGGTCGATTGTCTGACCATCGATGGTGATGCTGGTGGCAATGATCCTGGTAGTACCATCAGAAAGAGTGACCTCATATCCACTCACCGTTACTTCTTCTCCTACCTCTGGACGTGGAACACCCATGGCATCCCAGTATCTCTGGGGGCCGATTCCATATACTGTTGCTATCTCGTTTCCGGTATCTATGGACATACCAGCCCCTGGTATACCAATACTGATTACCATACCGCTGATCTCAACCGCTGTGCCTGTGGTGATGTTCATCATGGGGCCTGTTCCGTCCATAGCACCGTTACCGTGGCCTGCAAAAGCCATTGGGGAGCCAAGCAGAAAGAGCATGAGCACCAGATAAAATGTTACAATTGATTTGTTTTTCATAAAAACCTCCTTGATTTTCCTGTTTTACTCCGGCCGGTTGCCTCTATCTATTCAATGGTCGTGCCATTGTGGACTTGAACTAAAATGCGATGTGATTACAGCAAATTGTCTGTTGCGTATAGGACCCTTGGCAAAAGACGGGGCGACAATTCATTGTGTTTTCTCGACAATTGTGTCGAAAGAGGTTTGATAGATCAAAAGCGATTAGAAGTGTATTTATAGATCAGGAGAAGAATGAATTTTTTAGGATATTTATGCCTTTGGGCCAATTAAAAGGCGATATCCAGTAAGGAAATGTTTCTACTTATTTTTGTTGCTAATTATTGGTAGAATATTGCTTTTTATCCCTTTCTGTTTTAAAAAAATCCCAAGCAGGACCTTAGGGGCCAAAATCTTTTTTGGGGAGATGGAAAATGGACCTGGACAATGGAAAGAAGATTTTTTTTGGATCCAAATAGGACAACTTCGGTTTTTAAAATATTCTTTGTTGTGGTCCCTGCACTATTGTTTTTCGGGGTGGCCATTTCAAAGGCCTGGGCAGCACCTCAACCCCAGGCCACCATTCAAGTGCCTGACAACATACTAATAGGTGAGAATGCCACAATAGAAATAACCTTTGACAATATAGATGCAAATGATACTGGTTATGGCCCCTTTGTAGACGTGGTGTTACCTGTAAATGGGGCAGATGGGGCGGCTGGCACTCAAGAACCAGATGGAGTGGATATAGGAGGAGATGCCACATTCTTGGGGATGCCGGTTACAACAGTGGTGCAGACCTTCCCCGACGATGGTGCAGGTAGTGGCTGTGTGGAACACCCCTTTGCTGTTGACGCCTCTGGTGATCCCATCCAGGTGTGTGGGACTACAGGGGACAAGCTTGTGAGCGTCCAATTGCCCTTTGGGTCCTTTGTTCCGGACCAGCCTCCTGCAGTCATAGATCTGCCAATAAAGGTGAGTCCCAAGGCCGATCTCGACACATCCCTGGATGTACGAGCCAGGGCAGGATTTCAGTTTGGGGCAACACCTCAAGACGATCCATCCATTGATCCCCCTATCCTGTCCGACAACGATACCTCTTCGGATGCCTGGGCCCAGGCAGCATCTCTCAGCCCTGCCCTTTTGAGGCTTGAAAAGGTATATAGTGGTTCTGAGACCGAAACGGCAACCGGCCCGAACTTCCCCAGGCGTTATCGGATAAATGTTAGGATAGCCCCTGGTCAGACCATCTCCAACCTCGATATAATAGACAACCTGCCCTCGAATATGGCCTTCACGCAGTTGATTGACGTATCTCCTGGTAGCTATAGTGTTGTCTCGTCTCCACCTTCTAATATTGCCTCCAATCCTCCTGACAACAGACTGGATGTAAGGATCTCCTCGGTTACTGCCGATGCTGATCCAGATTCTGTGGATGCATATTGCGAGTTCGAATATTTCATCCCTCTGAATGATGCTGATTCTGCAAGGGTCATAGATCCTGACACAGGAGACGATGTCCTTTCTGAGAACCAGGCCAGCGCCCTGGGTGACTGGACACCCGTGGACAGCCGGGATCCTGGTGGCCAGGACAATGCTGTGGCAGATGCGGCAGGGCCGGAGCACATCCTCAATGATCGTTCCATTGCTGTCCAGAAGTCTACCCTCATCTCGACTGATACAGGGGCCCAGGGATTTTCACCTGGAGATACAGTAGAATACACCTTGAGTTTTCAGGTGTCCGACTATTTTTCATTTGATGATGTCAGGCTTGCAGATGTCATATCGGACGGTCAGGATTTCGATACATCCTTCACCCCAGTTCTTGAAATAAACATGGATGGAAATTCTTCCAGTGCAGAATTCGATACCTCCAATTACACCCACGACGTAAACGCAGATGGTACAGAGACACTTTCATTCGATGTGGCTGCAGAACTCAATAGAAGATTTGGAGACTCGAGGCTTACTGGAGGCTGCATACCCGATTCTGGTACAGGGGCAGGTAACGCCCCTGATTGCAGCTCTTACAACCATGGTCCTACCACGGGCCGCATCATTTTTCGGGCGGTCATCAAGGAGGAATTCGATCAGGATTTTCCATCTGGAGACCAGTCTGTCGATCAAGGGGACGAACTCAACGACAACGTAACCGTATCAGGGAATGTCTTGTCGGTCGAGGATAACTCAAGCCCAACAGGTTATGACGAGACAGATACCAGTCACGATAGCTTCAACATAGAAAATGGTAATGTCTCAAAGGCCATCTATGCCATAAATGGTAACACCACCCTGCCAGATCCTCTGAAGATCCGTCCAGGAGACACTGTGACGTACAGGCTCGTTTTTTCCATGCCAACCAATGATGTTGAGGATCTTGTCTTGAAGGACTATCTCCCACTGCCAGTATTTGACGCCACAGAGATCGGCACCTTTGACGATACCGCAAATAACTCCTGCCCGGCAGCAGGACATGCCAAGTTTGGCCCATCTGATACCTTCCATCAACTCTATGATGATGGTTCAGGCAATGATTTCCCTGCCATAGACACAAGCAGTTCGGAAAACAGTGTGGCCTTCAACTATGGAAACTTCGACAGCAATGATACAGATCCTACCACCATTGATATCCTTTTCACAGTAACTGTAAAGGATGACCCCTTTGCTGACGGCATGTTTCTCACGAATATGGTTCGGGCCCACAATGGTTCAACGAATGCGGAGTCGGTCTACAGCGATGGTATAGTCCAGATAGAACTGGCTGAACCCGCGCTCGAGATTACCAAGGGGGTCTATGAAAGCGACAATCCAGAGGCCAATGCAACTATAACCCCTTCACCAGGCCAGTTGCCTGTGGATGGTGACATTAGTCAATCTGATGGAGGAGATACTATCACCTTCATCATTACGGTTGAGAATAGAGGAGGCGCTCCTGCCTATGACGTGACCATTTCCGATGACACAGACGTGGATATGGAAGACTGCACCCTTGATACTGTAAAAAATGGAAATGGCGATGATCTTGGATATTCAGGTGACCTCTTTGGTTCTGGCTTGGTATTGGACCATGCACTGGAGGAGAATGATGGTAGTCTTGGTGCGCCCTATGGGGCAGATACGGCTCTTGTCACGTTTCATTGTAAAGTCAAGGCTGATACCCAGCCTACCGATTCGATAGACCGTACTGCCACAACCCAGTGGGCAGCCCAGAGTGGCAGTGAAAAATTTCCAGAGAAAAAGGACGATGCCACTGTCTCGATGGCACTGCCCGATATGAGCAAGGCGGTATCTTCTGTTAGTCCTGGCCCCATAGCCCCCAACATGACCATTGGGGACATTGTTACTTACAGGATGGATATCACCCTCCCAGAGGGGATTTGTCCTGGTGTCTCCTTGGTGGATACCCTTCCTGCTGGACTTCAATATGTTTCAGATAGCCTGGACGTGAACACAGACGATTTTGAAGGTTCCTTTTCCCAATCTCCAGATGTTACTGTGTCCGGACAGACCATTACCATCGATCTCGGAGACGCCAATGTCACTGCTGATAATGATTCCTCCAACAACAGCCTTTATGTCACCTTTCAGGCCCAAGTTATGGATGATACTGCCAACAGCGCTACAACCTCCCTCCAGGCCAAGCAAAACAGTGTGGAACTGACCTTTACAGGCTATTCTGGCACCCCAATAACAGGCACGGCCACCAATTATCTTGGGGAACCATTTCTTGAGGTGACAAAGACCATCACCCCGTCCGAGGCAGATGCGGGGGACCAGATCACTATAGATCTGACAGTTCAGAATACAGGTACTTCTCCTGCCTTTGATATAACAGTAACCGATGATCTCGATGGCAATGTATTTGATCTAGGCAATGTTACTGAAGGGACAACGGATTCAAACTTCACCTTTGATTATTCGAGCCCAACTGTCTCCTACACGTCTCAATCTGGCTTTGGCCTAAGTCCGGGAAATTCGGCCAGTTTTAGCTTCATCACATTCGTTATAGAGGATATCGTGACTGGTTCTCCTTACTTGAATACGGCCACCACCTCATACAGTTCGGAAAGTGGAAGTGTCAGTGGAGAACGAGGAGGATCGGCAAATGGCACTGAGACCATCAATATTTCAAAGGTGAGCCTGGGAAAACAGATCTTCGATACGAGTGAATCTGCTACCGCCGATTCCCGGGTAGCCATTGGAGAGGTAGTGACCTTTGATATCACATTTACCATGCCGGAAGGTATCACTAAACAGGCCACCTTGGAGGACGTGCTGCTCAAGGTATCAGGTACGAACTGGGGTGAATATGTAGCAGGTTCTGCCCAGATAATGAAGACGTCGTCTGCGCTTTCCTGTTCAGGTTCTATCTGTACCGATGCCCTGAATGGGGCCTCCGAAGGAGATTGGGTGTCAGCCGACAGCTATATAACCATCAATGATGCTGCCAGCAACACTGGTATTCGCCTGGACATTGGAGATGCCAACAATACGGATACGGACAATAACAGCCTGGAATCTTATGTCTTGAGACTAAAGGTCTTGGTCTTGAACAATGCTGTTACGAATGCTGGCACTACTTTACCCGATAGAGGGGCCCTTATCTACGAAGATGCTGCAGGAAACAGGAATGTAGTTATCTCCCGGCCCCAGGATCTCCTTGCAGCCGAACCCATGCCTCATATACAAAAAGGTGTGTCACCTTCTACTGCAAGCGGAGGAGATACCATCACTTTCAGCCTTGATATATGTAACAATGCCTCAGGGGATTCGGCAGCGCCTGCCTTTGACTGGGCCTTTTCCGATCCACTGCCAGACAAGTATGAAAACCCCTCCATTCAGGAAATAGATACTGGTTCGACAGGGGCGAATGTCTCTGCGTCTTTTTCTGGTGGAACCCTAAGTGGCACTATAGACAGGCTGGATCCTGAAGAATGTATAAGCGTCATCTATACCGCCCAGCTGACCACCTCGGTCCAGTACGGTGAAGAGATAACCAATACCGCCTCCTTCACCACGACGAGCCTTCCGGGAGATCATGGTACAGGCGATGCCACCCCTGGAGATCCAGGGGCTGGCAATGGGGAAAGAAATGGTTCTGGCAACGTCAATGACCTGGCGGGTTCCAGTAGTGCACAGGTCACTATCTCAGAGCCAAGCCTTTCCAAAAGGATCGTAGACTATCAGGACTGGTATGCAGTCGGTGAGAAGGTCAACTTTGAGATAACGGCCGGGATGCCTTCTGGTACATCTAACAGCCTTGTCATAACCGATCAGCTGCCCTCAGGCCTTTCCTTCGTGGCCGGTTCCCTGATAGTGGACATGCCTCAGGATGCTTCAGCAGGGAATAGCCCATTGTCAGAGCAAAATGGCTCTTTTTTCTCTTACGATTCCAGTACAGGGCTTATAAGGCTGGATTTTGGCAATGTCACCATTCAGGATTCAGGCGATATCATTGTGCGATATCAGGCCGAAATAGAAAACATAGGCACGAATCAGGATGGGCAAGTATTGGCAAATCAGGCCACTCTCAGTTACGAAGACCCTGACAACCCTGGACAGATGCTTTCGGTAGGCCCTGTTGTCAGCACGCGACAGGTCCACGTGGGAGAGCCAGATCTGGAAATGGCGAAACAGATAACAGCAGGGGCTACTGGCTCAGACGCAGGTGATACCATCTCATATCGGGTATCTATCCAGAACACAGGCCATACCACAGCCTATCAGGTCGCTTGGACAGATGTGCTGCCCAATGGTCTCTATAACATCTCCA
>JALSNW010000018.1 GCA_026986785.1 Deltaproteobacteria bacterium
TCTGTAATCGAAACGCAATGACCTCACCTTTGGCTGTCCCGGATCAAACTCCCAGGGATGACAGTAAAACAGATAGGTATCATTTTCTCTTAGAAATCTCCTTACTCCCCGATTGAAGATCCAGCCTGGGATGAGGCGAAAGTAACCCCCACCACCCCAAGGAACTTTTTGGCCAAAGACAGGCAGATTCCGAACAGGGATCTCATAGAATCCGCTCTTATTTTTCAAAAGCCCCGGTGCCACCTCGGCCCAACTGCCTGGAAGTGCCCCATACCGACTGTGGGCACTAAAATCATTGTAGCTTGAATCATAGAAAAATCCGATTTCTTCAAGGGCAAGAATCAGGCTGTCTGTGATGGAAAAATTTGGGGCACGATAGCCACGGACCTGCTTGCCAGTGATGGCTTCAAGTATCTCCTTGCCTTTTTGGATATCCTTTGAGAGTTCATCTGGAGAAAGGGCAGTGCAAAGGTCATGGCCAAAACCGTGGCTTGCAATCTCATGGCCTTGGACATCTATTTCTTCAATGAGCGAAGGGCAGCGTTTTGCAATCCAACCAAGGACAAAGAAGGTGGCCTTGACATCGTGCTTTTTAAACAGTTCAAGCAGGGCACGTGTAGATTTCTCCACCCGGAGCTGGCAATCATCCCAGCCTGCATGAGGGAAACAGCCTCTTAGGTTTTCCACCTGGAACCAGTCTTCCAGGTCCACAGTTAACAAGATGGCCTTTTGCATTAAGAGTATACTGAACAGAACTCAATCTAACTAACAGTAACCAATATCATATAATTTCAGGTTAAATCTCCTACATGACTTGCAGCATAATTAGGACACAGGATGAGAAAAGTTGCTCAGATATTTAGCTCCTTTTTGATGAGTGCCACCATCTTGGGAGATTCTTGGGGCTCTATCTTGGCGAGACCCTCTTCCCGGCTCATTACACCTTGGCGTACCATATTGGCTATCTCCCATACATAGGGATGGAAACCATATTTTCGTCTGTGGATATTATTGGCATAGGCATTCAAAAGGCAGTTAGTGGAGTTGGGATCCGTATCATCTGGCTTTTTCCATCCTATTTCCTGGTTTCGCTGGACAATTTTTTGTTCATCATATTCTAAAAATGCCAATGGATGGATGTTCCAAGGAAAGCGCTCAGGATGATTGAATTGTTCTCCTGTTACGAAAAGGGAATTTATTGCATCACCGGCTATCTTGTGAAGTGGTTTGTATATTGCCTTCTGGGATGCCTTCATGAGAGAAGCATTTGTCTTCATTACGGAGGATTGGAGAGGGGCCTGGCCCGGGGACCAGCCAAAGCCCACAAAGGGGATATTCTTTTCCAGGGCAGTCCGAAGCATGGAGGACTTGACCATACCGATACAGGAAGTACAAATGGTGCTAGCACGCTCAAGGGTCTTTGGTGAATACATGGGGCTCTTGGCTGCATGTCTGAATATCTTCTTTAGCATTGGTGGAGAAGGATGTATCACCAAACTGTCTACTCCGAGGTTTGAACAGACGTTCCTTATATTTACAAAGGCACCCGGGGACATGAAGGCATTGTCAAAAGTGTATGCAAGGACCCTGAGATTGTAACGATTTACAAAGATATCCAATGTATAAGTACTATCTTTGCCACCGCTATATGCCATTATAACATCGTAGCTTGCAGAACTTGCTCTCTTTTTCCTGTGCTCTTCTATCAAGGCGAGAAATTTCTCTTCCCATTTCTTTTTGTTTGTGCCTTTAGTACGATACGATGACTTGTGGCAATAGCTGCAGACACCGTCTTCATCAAATTTTATCCCAGGAAATGTCTCCGGGAGTATGCATTTCATGCATCTTTTCATGCTGTTTCCACCTATCATGCCCCTGAGATCATCTCAGTTCCGATCTTTTGATCTTTCCAGTAGCAGTCTTTGGTAGTTCACTTAAAAAGCTTATCACATGGGGTACCTTGTAGGCGGGGAGTATGGCCTTGCAATGTTTTTTTATCTCTCTTTCTGAACAGATGACATTGGGTTTCAATACCACGCAAGCCTTTATCTTCTCGTCCAAGAGTGCATCTGGTACCCCTACCACAGCCACCTCTTGTACTGCATGATGCTCCATTATAACATCCTCTATTTCCTTTGGACCGATACGATGAGAACCGGATTTTATGATATCGCTTTTGCGACTGACTATGTAAAAATAGCCATCCTTGTCCTGATAGGCCAAGTCCCCTGTCCAGAGACCTTCCTTACGAAGCACCTTTGAGGTCTCCTGTGGAAGATTCCAGTATCCAGACATGATGTTTTCACCCCTTGCAACTATTTCACCAATCTTGCCCCGTTCGACAGCCCTCCCCTCTTCATCCAGCAGGAGAAGTTCAACCCCTGGGATTGGGATCCCTACAGAGTCTGGTTTGCAATCCAGATCCTTGGGAGGCAGATAGGAGAGCCTGGCAGATGCCTCAGTCTGACCATACATTATATATATTTCTACCCCAGGGAATACCTTTTTCAGTTTCATAGCAGTAGCTGGCGACATGGCTGCTCCAGCCTGGGTAATATAACGCAGGGAAGGAAAAGTGTACTTCTCTATGGCAGACCTGTGGAGAAGGATGGCAAAGGTTGAGGGCACTCCTGAAAGGCCCGTGACCTCATGCTCTCTCATCTGATCCAGGATCACGTTTGGATACAGAAAATTTTGGTTGACACTGAGACTGGCGCCTGCTGCCACATGAGTGAGCATAATAGAATTGCCATAGGAATAAAAGAAGGGTAGCACCACCATGCATCTATCAGCGGGAGTAAGTTGCAGATATTCCAAAATAGAAGATGTATTGGCACAAAGAGCATTGTGGGTTAACATGACCCCCTTGGGAGGGCCTGTGGTTCCAGAGGTATAGATCAGCTGGGCAATATCACACGGGGATCGCCAAGGAATTGCCAGGCTGTCTGTCACTTCCTGTGATAAAAAATGATCGAGATCTTCAACTGAAACATTTCCCAGCCTTTCTGGGAGATCCTTTCCTTTTAGCACAAGAAACTCAAGGCTTGTAACAAGAGGTACCACCTGGGTCAACAGCTTCAAAAATCTACCCGAGCCTAAAAGGACCGATGCACTACAATCACTCAAGCCATGAATCAAGGCCCTTACCGAGGTCTGGGTGT
>JALSNW010000019.1 GCA_026986785.1 Deltaproteobacteria bacterium
AACAGGATAGTATTACCCCCAAAGGGATAGATTCCTTGAGCAAATTACTATATCTCATAGGGCTATTTTAGTTTTTTTCTGCAAGATGTCAATCCTATGACAACAGCTTTTTGAGCATATATACAAAAACAGCTTATGCTTAAATAGTTTGATAAGTAGCTGTTTCCGTATTTCTAATTTTAAGCAAGTGGATTTATATTTAGTTACACGAAAAGGGGCACAAATGAAAATCGTTCCACGTCCACGAGCCCTTTGTCTGTGAGTTTTAGGCTTGGGATTACTGGTAGAGCCAGAAAGCTAATCGTCATGAAGGGATTTGATGAAATGGCCCCCAGGTCTTTTGCAGCCTTAATAGTCCGATCGGCCATTAGGCGTACTTCATCCAGCGGTCGGTCTGACATGAGACCAGCTATAGGTAGAGGGAGGATAGAGATTACTTTTTCTTCATCAGCTACGCATAATCCACCTTCCCTTTCTGCAACTGCCTTGACTGCGTTTAAGATTGCCTGATCATTGACACCAGCCACTATAAGATTATGGGAATCGTGGGCCACTGAGCTTGCAATGGCCCCCCTTTTAAGACCCAGCCCTTTCACAAGGCCTTTACCTATATTGCCTGTACCATGATGTCGCTCTATGACAAAGAGTTTTATTATGTCGTTTTCGAGATCGGGCTGAACCAGACCATCCTTTACCTTTACCTCCATTTTCAAGTGCTTTGTGATGATTTGTCCCTCTATCGTACCTATTATCCTTGCCACAGTACAAGTCTTCTTTTGTCCAGGTGCCTTTATGGAAAAATCCAATTGAGACAGATCCAGGTTGAAATCCTTGGGGACAGGTGTGTGGCTTGCTGGGATACGAGGGAGAAATCTGCCATTGGCAGCAACGGTCATACCATTAAAGATGGTCTTTATCACCTCAAATTTTTCTATATTGTGTAGAAGTACCAGGTCTGCAAAATATCCAGGTGCAATTGCACCAGTATTTTGCAGACCAAATCTCATTGCTGGATTCAAGGTCACGAGCCTTAAGGCCGTGATCGGGTCCATGCCCGCCTTGACAGCGGTCCTGAGAGAATAATCCAAGTGTCCCAGGTCCATGAGGTCGTCTGGATGGCGATCATCCGACACCAAACAGCAGCGTCCCTGGGTAATTTTTGTTACTGCAGGCAACAGATCAATAAGATTTTTTTCTGCTGTACCTTGTCGGAGAAATAACCACATCCCCCTGGAGAGCTTTTCCTCTGCTTCCCGGGCAGTGGTACATTCGTGGTCTGAATCAATCCCAGCAGAGATATATGCACAAAGGCGAGTGCCTGAGAGACCAGGGCAGTGGCCATCTATCACTACAGCCTTTTTTCTGGCCACCTCCAGTTTGGCCTCCACTTCCGGGTCTGAACATATGACGCCAGGGAAGTTCATCATCTCTCCAAGGGCGATGATCCGTTTCTTTTCCAGAAGAAGTGCTATCTCCTTATGGCCTAATTCAGCACCAGATGTCTCAAGATGTGTAGCTGGCACACATGAGGGTGCACAGATGTATATGGAGATCGGCAGGTCCTTGCTGGCTTCGAGCATATATTCAACACCTTCCATGCCAAGACAGTTTGCTATCTCATGAGGGTCAGCTATTACTGTTGTTGTGCCCCTTGGAATCACTGCCTTGGAAAATTCCAGAGGGGAAAGCAAAGTGCTTTCAATATGTATATGTGCATCAATAAAGCCAGGTGCCACAAAGGCCCCCGCACAGTCTATGTAGCGTTCTGCCTGAAAATCTGTGCCCAGGGCAGCTATAAATCCTCTGGATATGGCTATGTCCTGCTCTTCTATCTTGCCAGTGAAAAGATCTATAACCCTTCCGTTTTTGATGCAAAGTTCTGCAGGTGCCTTTTTTTGGGCTACGGCAGCCAACTCCCTGTGAATCTCTGCGGTGAGTCTTCTTGTCATCTGTTTTTAAGATATCTTCTGGCCCTGCCCAAGGCCATGAGTGGGAAGTAATGTCTGTAAAGGTTGTAATTCAACATAAATCCCCGCGAAAGCTCTGGCCCTTGATGGAGCTTGTCTGCTACCTTCTCGAGATCTGCCCTGTCACCCCATCCATAACCAGGGAAACCAGTGCCGGTGTACCAGGGTTCATCCCAGGTACCATCATCTCTTTGGGTCTGGACGAGAAATTCTATCCCCCTTACTATGTTTTTTTCAAAGGCCTTGCCTCCAGCCGCAACGAGTGCCATTAATGCCCAGCCGGTCTGTGAGGCTGTGCTAATGCCACGGCCCCTGAAGGAATTGTCCATGTAAGAGGCACAGCTTTCCCCCCAGCCCCCATCACTATTTTGATGCTCAGCTATCCATCTTGCGGCTTTCTGGACATAGTCAGCATCCATGTCTTCTCCCACTGCCTTTAGTCCAGGCAGCACTGCTCCAGTGCCATAGATGTAATTGACCCCCCATCTGCCAAACCAGCTTCCATCAGGTTCTTGTTCCGATTTTATATACTCGATCGCCTTTTTTATTGCAGGCTCATCCTTTGTCTTGCCGAGAAAGCCCAGGGCCTCTATGACATGTCCTGTCACATCCACACTTGGTGGGTCCAGGGCCTCCCCAAAGTCACAGAATGGTATCTTGGTCACCATTAGGCTATTGTTGTCTTTATCAAATGCTGCCCAACCACCATTCGAAGACTGCATGGCCAGTAGCCAATCGATAGCCAGGCGCAACTTCCTTTTCATATCAGAGTGATGGGGAAATTTGTGCAGGATCCTGGCAATCACGATCAGTCCCACAGCGGTGTCATCTATGTCAGGATACCAGGTATTGGCCCGTTCAAAGGACCATGCCCCTGGTTGTACCTCTTTCAGGTAGACCTGCCAATCTCCAGGGGCCTCGACGAACTTGCCGAGTATCCATTCCAGTGCCTTCTGAAAGCTGGTGGACTCCAAGGGGTCAACTTCGCAGTCCAAGAAGGCTAGCATGGTAAGAAATGTATCCCAGATTATGGATTCACTGGCATTTATATAGAGACCGGTCTCCTTTTCCCTTGACCAGTGTCTGTCGAATGCCTTCAGGCCCTTTTGCAGCATGGGATGGCAAAGCAGATAACCTTCATTATAGAGTGCCATTAGGGAATAGATGAGCGGAGGTTGGATGCCGCCCCAGCCACCGTCTTCATCCTGGTGTTTTATGAGCCAGTCCAGGCAATATTTTCTGGCCGTCTCCCTGAACGGCTGAAAAGGCCACTTGGCATACCAGTTGAGAAACCTGTCTGCTGCCAGGAAGAATCCTTCCCATGAAAAGAGCCGATCCTTTCTCAGTGGCCGAAAATCGAACTTGTCTCTCCCGTCGGGAAAGAGTTCATCTATGTTTTTATCGGTAGGAAGAGGCCTGACAGGTCGTCTGGAGCAGAGGAGTGCAATGGGTACTATGGTCGCCCTGGCCCATGATGAAAACCGATAGATGTTGAATGGGGCCCAGGGTGGGAGAAAGATGATCTCAGGGGGAAGATTCGGTGTATATTCCCAAGGCCATTGTCCCAAGAGGGCCAGCCAATATTTTGTAAAGACCCTAATATGTCTAAGCCCACCATGAGCCAGTATCCATTCCCTCGCCTTGGTCATCGGTTCGCTATCTGCAGGATAGCCAGCAATTTTCAGGGCCGTGTAACACTCTACTGTTGTATTGATATCACCGGTTGGTGCCTGGTAATAGACCTCCCAGGAGCCGTCTGGGCGCTGTTCTGACAATATGGCCTGCACAATCCTGGGGAACTTGGGATCGTCGCAGAGCCCCAAGAAGTGCATGGCCATAATCCATTCGGCCTCCATACAGCAATTGGTGTCAATATGTCCGATCCAAAAGCCTTCTGGGGCCTGATTTTTCTTAGACCAATCAAGGGCCTTGTCAATAGCGATATCGAGCTTTGTCAATAGATGGTTGTCGCTGCTCATTTAATTGTTTTTAAAAAGTGCCTGTTGCAGGTTTAAAGGGCAGACTAAGAGAGTGAAACACCTCCAGACAAAGTTTCTTTAATATAGCCTTTTTATTCGTCTTAACAATCCCGGATTTAAATTTTTAGCCTTTTGTAGATTAAAAAAGAGAAACGATATATCAAAAGGATAGGACCGGGGAGGGGGATAAACAGGTATTGGAGATAAGCCAGCTCATTTCGTGTTTGGGGGGATCGGATCTATCTTCAGGCCATTTGCGACGATCTCGGTGAGTAGGGCTGATTTATACGGGAGTTTATAGTACCTGGCTAATTTTTGGATCTGGATATAGCAGCTCTGGCAACACACAACAACAAGATCTGCCGCGCTTTGACTGATCTGCTCCGCCTTCCATCTTCCAAATTCAAGGGCATCCTCATTTCCTGCAGCCAGTACAGTGCCTCCACAACATATGGAATCTCTTTTGGTACGACCCAGCTCCACGAAGTCGGTTGCAAAGAATTCAAGAAGTGTCCTGGGAAACTCAAAGAGCTCTTGGGGGCTGCTTACATTGCAAGGGTCGTGGAAGGTCACAGTTGATCTCAATATAGATGGCCGAAGATTCAGTCTTCCCTGTTCAAGGTACTTGAAGATGAGTTCAGCCGAATTCAACACCTTAAAGGGTAATTCATCTACAGTAGGTATGTTGTTGCCGGCCCCGAATGAGGATAATGGATTGGCGCAGTCATCGATTATGCAGGTATGGATCCCAAGATCTTTGCAGATGGTAACGATTCGATCCCTCCATAGCTGTTCACCCATCTTGTCTCCTGCCAAGAATGCAGGACAAGATGTGTCAATGGCAAAGCTCGAAAGGGTCCAGTCCTCCCTGGCAGCATGAAAGATTTTGGTGTAACTATGGAGGATATATGGGTTTAGTTCCAATAGTTGCATATTCAGAAAGAGGATGGTGCCGGCCCCTTTTTTGTCAATGGGAATGGTAACCTGTTCAAATCCAGGGCTGTTGTTCAGTTTTTTTTGAGCCATCTGTACAACCGTCATGAACCACGAAGGCGTCTTCCCCAGATTGTTGCCAGTAATATTATTGATCTCCACTGCTGCCCGTAGGTATTTTGGTAGGGCGTTATGTGGCTGGAGTCTTCTGGCCCTGTCTATGATGAGAGGGATGTTTATGTTTAGTGGGCAAGCGTTTACACAATTATGACAAAGGGCACATAGCCAAAGCCATTTTGAATTGAGTACGACCTTTTCTTGGCCAAGTATTATTAGACGGATAAATTTTTGAGGATCCATGCCAAGGATACCAGAGGCTGGACAGACAGAACTACAGGAATTGCATCCTATGCATCGATAGGGGTTCAGCCCCTCTGGTTGTTCAGGTCGGAGCAGTATCTGGCCAAATCTTTCCGATGAACTATCAATGTCTATTATGCTCTTCAATCCATAAGTTTTCATTGCTTATCCAAGGTTACGATACGCCTGGTATAAATGAGCAGGCAATGTTTTGCTGGTACGAGTTTCGCTTCCATCTCCATGTCGAGATATCTTGACAAGGCCTTTTGGGCCGACGGTTCGTCTTTATAGATGATGCCATCCCAATAATAATTAGTCCTGTCTGAGACATGTATGAATGGAATCCTGGGGTCGTTTTTGTCTGGTTGAGCCATGGTTGGGAAGGTGATCGCTATTGGCCTGTTGGGGCCGAGTGTCTTGATCACATCTGTCACCTGTGAGATGATTTGGGCAAATCTTTGTGCCTCGGCTGCAGAGACCCAGTCGATGTGAAATCTGTTTTGTTCCACGCCCAGATCTTCCAGTGTGGTAGAGATGATCTCTGAGCGTTTTGCTGCAAGCTCATTACCTGTACCGTAATGGCACTCGCCAGGATGGCAGCCAAGGATTATGACCCCATCCATCCCGGCCATGAGGGCTTTTATAACCCAATCTGGATGGACCATGCAGGAGCACATCACCTCGATGGTCCTGATGGATGCTGGGTATTCTATGTGGGACGTCCCAGCAAGATCTGCACAATTATAACCACACCAGTGGCACAAGAATGTCAGGATCTTAGGTAGAGTTTTCATTTTGTTTCGTTGAGATAAGGCTTTTTATCTGGGCCAAGATCTGTTCAGGCATAAACCCTGGGATGCCTATGGCATATTGGGGGCATGAAGAAGTACATGCCCCGCATCCACTGCAAAGGGATGGATCAATTTCCACTATCTTTTTTACTTCATCGAGGTTTACATATTCAACGAGCTTGATGGCCTTTTCATGGCAGACATCAAGGCACAATGCACAACCATCGCATCTGGAGATGATGATCTCAGCGGTGATTCTGTCCGGGCTAACGCTGTCTTTTGAAAGAAATACCGCAGCCTTACCCGCCGCCGCTGCTGCCTGGCTTATGGATTCTTCCACCTCTTTTGGGTAATGGGCAAGTCCAGCCACAAAGAAGCCATCCCTTCTAAGCTCTACAGGCCGAAGTTTTGCATGGGCCTCTTGAAAAAATCCATCCTGGTCCAGGGGGACCTTCAGCTTATTGGAGAGGGCCTGTTGATTGGCCATGTCCGGTTCAATGGCAGATGCCAGTATGAGGTAATCGGGGTTTATCTCTATCATGTCTCCTGTTAGGGGATCATGGGTGTTGATGTTTATTATGGTTTGTGGCCGAGTATCTTGATCGAGCCTTGTGAGAAATCTTACCTCTGGAGGAGAGGCATCTTCGAAGCGAATGGCCTTTATGCCCTTTTCTCTTGCCCTGTTGTAGAAGTCATCTCTCTGCCCATAGGTCCTCATGTGACGATAAAGGATGTAGATAGACAGGTCTTTTTTGTATGCCTTTAAAAGAAGTGCTCTGGTTACTGAGTGGGTGCAGCAGACTCGACTGCAGTATGGACGCTCATCGTTACACGAACCGACACATTGAATAAATACCACAGTTTTGGCATCATCCAGGAATTCCAGGCCTCCACGCATTATCCTCTCATCAAGTTCTTGATGAGTAAGTACATTGGGATGACGTCCATAGCCAAAGCCGATTGGCCTTGCCTCCTTGGCTCCACTCGCCACTATCACAGCACCGTGATGAATGGCCTTTACAATGCCCTGGCTGCCGTATCTTACAAAGCTGGTAAGATTTCCCGTCTCTCCCTGGGTATCCAGGAGATCAGCTTCCATGAAGATATTGATATTTTTCTTGGATGTAACCTCCTTGATGAGGTCGTCAAGGTATGTACTTATGTCAACACCGCGCCACGATTTCAAAAGCGCCCTGGCGTTGCCTCCCAAAACGGGGCTTTTTTCCAATAAGCTGACTGTTATATCCCGTTCGGATAGAATTCTTGCAGCAGTTAGCCCTGAAATACCCCCTCCGATTATCAGGGCATGTTTTGTCACAGGGAAGCGGGGGATATCAATGGGTGCCAGGAGGGCAGCCTTGGCTATAGACATCTGGATCTGATCCATGGCACGATTGGTCGCCCCCTTGGGATCTGAGGAATGCACCCAGGCAGCCTGCTCCCTGATATTGGCGATCTCCAAGAGATTACTGTTCAGCCCTGCCTCCTTCATTGCCTTTTTAAACAGCTGCTCGTGTGATTTAGGGCTGCAAGCGGCAATGACGATCCTGTTCAGTCTCTTTGTTCTTATGGTTGTGGACAGGCTTTGCAATGCATCCGGTGTACATGCAAAGGGCATGTGTCTGGCCACAATTACTCCATTTATTGTCTTTACTTGATGCAGCAGTGCCTTGATATCAATGACCTGGCCTATGTTTCGGCCACATGCACATATGAACACCCCGATTCTGGGCCTATCCATTCCAGAGTCGAGCTTGGGGGCATTGGCCTTTTTTTCACTGTGTCCATGACGTCTATGGGCGGTGATTTTCAAATCACTGCCCAGTAAGGCCGCTGCCGCTGAGCCTTCAATGACAGCCCCCTGGATGGATTTTGGGTCCGTATATGTCCCACAGGTATAGATACCAGGCTTGTTGGTCCTGGTTACCTCTAATCCTGTGGCGCTACTAAATCCGAACCCAGTGGTTTTTATGCCAAAGAGGTTAGAAAGTCTGTTCAAATCTCCATCCATGCCAAGGCCACAGGAGAGGACAACCATGTCAAAAATTTCTTCCAGTTTTGAGCCTGCCCCTGTCCATGCCATTATCTTGAGCCTACCTGAGTCTATCTCCTCAAGACAATGGATCTTGCTTGGTATAAGTCTTACCCCGGCTTGGATAGCCTGCCTCAGATAGCGTTCAGCACCCTTTTGGTGTGATCTGATATCAATATAGAAAATAGATGTCTCAGGAGGTGGAGACAGGTTCTGTCTTATAGACAAGGCCTGTTTTATTGCAGCCATGCAGCAGATGCTGGAACAAAAGGGGCGGTCAACGATATTGGTTTGCCTGGATCCGACGCATTGTATCCAGGCTATTTTTTCAGGTCTTTGCCTTTTTAGGCTTTCCCAACCAATGCCGGATGGGCTTAACAGAACCTCCATCTCCAGCCCTGTGATAACATGCTTGCTCTGCCCGTATCTGTATGAAGGCAGGATGGTTGGGTCAAAGGGCTTGGCACCTGGAGAAAGGACAACGGCTTGGGTGTTTACTTCAAATTCCTGGGCTGCCTGATCCAGGTCGATAGCCCCTCGTGGGCAGATTTTTTCACATTTCCTGCACGTGCCATTGGTGAAAAAGGCGCAGTTTTTCCCATCTATTACATAACCCCTGGGTATGGCATTGGGCGATGGAAGATAGATGGCCTTTCTATATGTGTCATGAATATAGGACTTATCTGTAACGTTTATGGGACAAACTTTCTCGCAAAGGCCACATCCAATACATTTTTCAGGGGATACATACCTTGGATTCGTCTTTATCCTTAAATAAAAATCACTATCTTCTTGGCGAACATCAAGCACTGAAGATCTGGTGAATATCTCTATGTTTGGGCTGGTTCCCAACTGGGCCATCAATGGTGACAGGATTCACGTGGGGCAATCGCCTGTGGGAAAGGTCTTGCTCAGTTGGGACATGAGTCCCCCTATTACGTCACCGCTCTCTACCAGGTAGACATGGATGCCAAGTTCTGCAAGGTCCAAGGCCGCTGTAATACCTGCTACCCCGGCACCTATTACTGCGGCAGATTGTTTTAGACCAGTATTTCCAGGGGTTTTCATGCCGATTTCCTACCTCTTGAGGTGGCCCTTACCCTAAAAGCAGATGGGTCAAGCTGGAGTTGTTGGACCTTTCTGTAGAGATTCTGTCTCCTGATTCCGGCGATCTCTGCTGCCAGGGTCATGTTGCCCCTGGTTTTCACCAGCAGTCTCTCGAGATATTGTCTTTCAAAGCGTTTTCTCGCCTCGCTTATGGGCAGCGAAAATATGAGATCATCTTGCGATTGGGCCTTTCTTTCTTCTCTATGACAGGTATCAGAATGGTTTTCAGTTTCATGCTCGGCCTCTCCTTTATCCTTCATGTACCTTGGCAAAGAGGATACCGTTAGTTCATTGGAATTTTCTACCACGATCCCTCTCTCTATCACATGAAAAAGCTCCCTGACATTGCCTGGCCAATGATATGTCCTGAAAAGTTCTTTGACCTCGGCAGAAAGTTCGCCTATCTCTTTCTTGTATTTCTTGCTCGACCTTTGAAGGTGATGATAGGCCAATAGGAAGATGTCATCGCCCCTGTCTCTCAGGGGGGGCAATTTTATCTCAAATACACTCAGTCGAAAAAACAGATCTTCACGAAAAGTGCCAACATTGACCGCCAGTTTCAGGTCCTTGTTGGTGGCTGCCACTACCCTTACGTTGACCTTTAACGTCCTCGTTGAGCCTATCCTAAAAAAACACTCTTCCTGGAGCACCCTGAGCAGGGCTGTCTGGAGTGTGGGAGAGCCTTCCGAGATCTCGTCCAGGAAGAGTGTTCCCTTGTGGGCCTCTTCGAAGAAGCCCCTGGATCTGCCCGTGGCCCCTGTAAATGCCCCTTTTTCATGGCCAAACAGACAGGATTCCACAAGAGTATCTGGAATGGCTCCACAATTGACAGGGACAAAGGGCCCCTTTGACCTTGGGCTCTTTTCATGGATTATGCGGGCAGCAAGATCTTTTCCCGTGCCTGTTTCTCCTGTCACCAGTACCTGGAGTTCCAGGGGGGCGACCTTAGATATGAGTTCTTTGGCCTCTAAGATGGCTCTGCTTTTTCCAATTAGATCCACCGGCAACAATCATCCTTTTGGGGCTACTTGTAATGTCATGATATCGGAACATTTTTTGCATTATTATCAATAGAAAATATTTGTATTGTTAATTATAACGTTTTTGGGCTTTGATTGCATTACAAAAAAGGAAACATATATCCTTAAGAATTTCAATGAGTTGTTTGGGCGGTGGCTGTGTTGGTAAAAATATTATAGGGCAGGGCGTTTTATGACAAGTGCAGGCAAATGAATGAGAGGAGGATTGACGTTGAAACAATGTAATGTTATTATGACAATAGTTGTCCTGGGGGTGTTTTTCTTATCTTGTGGCCTTTCATGGGCAGACGAATTTGATCAATTTATCATGCCCATGAGCAACCCGGTCTATACCGTGGGTGGGGCATTGAACAAGACCTTTATCAGGCCTGTTTATATCTATCAACATCTGCCCTCAAGGGTAGATACGGTAATAGATCGGAGCCTGGGCATCGAGGATCTCCCCCTGGGTGGTCATGTCAGGGGGGGTGCGTTACAGGCAGGGATCTCCATCAATAGACGTCTGTCTATCTTGGCTGTCAAAAGTGGCTACATAAATATCCGTCCTGACAATACCCTCTCTGATTCCGACGGTTGGGTGGATCTGGCAGCAGGGGTGCAATATTCCTTTTTTTATTCTCCAGAGACAAAAACCGTAATCTCAGGTAGGCTGATATATGAATTTGCCAATGGCAGCGACCAGGTATACCAGGGAAATGGAGATGGCAATATCGCCCCTTCCCTGTTGTTTCTAAAAGGCATTGGACGATTGGAATTGGCCGGTGCTATGGGCTTTACCATCCCGCTGAATGCCCCGGAAGAAGATTATGTCTTTTTTGATTCCTGGCACGCAAGTTATGAAATATTTTCTTGGTTTCACCCTCTCATAGAAATCAATCATTTTTACACCATAAAGGCAGGAAGCAGGTCTGGTTATATAAGACAGGAGGTTGAAGACGAAGGACTTGGCACGACTGTTGCCAAAAGCCTTAGCTCACCCCAAGAAGACGATCTCGTGGCAAGTATAGCCACGTTCAATGGTTGTGATATCATTAACCTTGGAGGTGAAAACAGCAGTGTCCACAGAAATTTTGCAACCATGGCCTTGGGCGTTCGTTTTCCCATTACCCGCTGGCTTACAGTTGGATATGCCTATGAGTTTAATCTTACCCCTGAGGAAAACGGCCTTTTGGCAGATCGCCACTATGGAGATGTTGTCATAACTATCCCGTTTTCTTTAGAAAAATTTTTCAAATAGAGGAGGGTCAAGATGTTTACCAAAGATCATATTAACGATTTTGCAGGCGGCGGTGTCAGCCGCAGGACCTTTTTGAAAGGGTGTGCCATTGCGGCAGCCACCTTGGGCCTGTCTCCAGACGTGGTGCCAAAGATGGTGGAGGCTGCCATGTCTCCAAAAAGGCCTCCTGTGGTCTGGCTACATTTTCAAGAATGTACTGGATGTTCAGAGGCTCTTCTACGCGCAGCCCGGCCCGATATTGCAACCCTGATATTGGATCTTATCTCCCTGGATTACCACGAAACCCTCATGGCGGCTGCTGGAAAACAGGCTGAAGAGAATCTGCACAATGCCATAACCAAGAATGCGGGTAAATTCATTTGTGTCGTAGAGGGAGGTATCCCAACAAAGGATAGTGGTATCTATTGCAAGATTGGTGGGAAGACTGCAATGGAGATACTCGGAGATGTAGCGCCCAAGGCCAAGGCCATTATAGCCATAGGGACATGCGGGGCCTTTGGCGGGGTCCAGGCGGCAAAGCCCAATCCCACTGGGGCCGTAGGCGTGCAGGATCTCATCAAGGACAGGCCAATCATAAATATCCCTGGTTGTCCCCCGAATCCAGAGAATTTTTTGGCCACTGTGGTACAGATTCTCACATATGGGCGTCCACCTGAACTGGATGAACTGGGGAGACCAAAGTTCGCCTATGGGAGAAAGATCCACGACCACTGTGAAAGAAGGCCCCATTTCGATGAAGGACGTTTTGTGGAGAGATTTGGAGACCCTGGTCACAAGAAGGGTTACTGCCTCTATAAAGTGGGCTGTAAGGGCCCTGTCACCTATTCGAATTGTTCGGTGGAGCGCTTCTGCAATATAGGTGTCTGGCCTGTCGGGGTTGGCCATGGATGCATAGGGTGCACCGAGCCTGGCTTCTGGGATACCATGACACCAATCTATAAGCATCTGCCTGGCATATATATCCCTGTGGGAGGAGGTATCAGAGAACAGGCCGAGGAGATTGGAAAGGTAGCAGTAGGTGGCGCTGCAGCAGTGATTGCAGCCCATGCTGCAGTAGGTATAGGTAAGAAGCTCTTTTCCATAAGGTGTTCCACTGAGAATAAAGATGAAGAGAAATAGGAGGCAATAATGGCTACCAAGATCACTGTTGATCCAATTACCAGGATAGAAGGCCATTTGAGAATAGATGTTGAGGTCGATGGGGGCAGCGTTACCAATGCCTGGGCATCGCCCCAGATGTGGCGTGGTATCGAGGTAATCCTAAAAGGAAGGGATCCAAGGGACGCCTGGGCTTTCTGCCAGAGGATTTGTGGGGTGTGTACCACTGTTCATGCCATTGCGTCTGTGAGGGCTGTTGAGAATGCCTTGGGCATAGGCATCCCAATAAATGCCCAGTATATACGAAATATCATATTGTGTGCCCATGCCATGCATGACCACATAGTACATTTCTACCAGCTATCAGCGCTGGATTGGGTGGATGTGGTGTCGGCTCTCGACGCCGATCCCGCCAAGACGGCCAGGCTTGCCCAATCTCTTTCTCCGTGGCCTTACAATGGCAAAAATCGCTTTGCTGCTGTAAAGGCCAAGCTCCAGGCCCTGGTGGAAAGTGGCCAACTGGGTCCTTTTACCAATGGTTACTGGGGACATCCTGCCATGAAGCTCCCCCCAGAGGCAAATCTGATGGCGGTCTCTCACTATCTCCAGGCCCTCGACTATCAAAGGAAAGCCGACCAGGTAGTAGCCATTTTTGGCGGTAAAAATCCTCACATCCAGACTGTAATCGTAGGCGGGGTCGCCTTGGCCATAAATCTTGACAATCTTGCCACCCTCAACATGGACAAATTGATGCAGGCCAAGCAGTTGCTCCAAGAAGTGAGGCAGTTCGTCCATCAGGTATATCTGCCAGACGTTATTGCCATAGGTGCCCTTTACAAGGATTGGCTCGCCTATGGGAAAGGAGTGACGAACTATCTCGCTGTACCAGATCTACCTCTCGATTCCAAGGGGAGCCGTTTTGATCTGCCAGGAGGGACTATTTTTGGTGAAAGCCTTAAGGATTTTACGCCAATTACCTCGTTTGATGATAGATACTTCAGGGACAATGTTGCAGAATCCGTTGTACATTCTTGGTATAAAGGGGATTGGACAAGGCATCCCTGGAACGAGGAGACCATACCTGATTACACCGACTTCCAAGAAAAGGGGAAATATTCCTGGGCAAAGGCACCACGGTTTAACGGTCAGCCAATGCAGGTAGGGCCTCTCGCCCAAGTACTCATAGGGTATGTTAGCGGACACGAGACCACCAGGAAATGGGTGGATTCGGCCCTGAGAAAGGTCTCAGGCCTGGCTGGTGCCAAGGTAGGAATAAATGCCCTTCAGTCCACACCAGGTCGTCATCTTGCCCGTGCCATCAGGGCATCGATGGTGGCAGATTATGCACTGAAACACCTGGAACTCCTGACAAAGAATATAGGGATGGGAGATCTGGAGATCTATCCCTACAAGAACCCCCCTGAGTTTCCAAAAGGCGAGATAAGGGGCTTTGGATTTCATGAGGCCCCAAGAGGGGCCCTTTCCCACTGGATAGTTATCCAGGACGGTAGGATAGAAAATTATCAATGTGTCGTGCCATCCACCTGGAATGTCAGCCCAAGGTGTTCTAAGGATTTCATGGGACCTTACGAATCATCCTTGATGGGTAACCCTGTTGCCAAGCCAGAGAAGCCGTTAGAGGTACTCAGGACCGTTCACTCCTTTGATCCATGTATAGCATGTGCAGTCCATCTCCTGGATCCTGACAAGAGGGAGTTTTCCAAGGTAAAGGTGCTCTGAGAAGGAGGAAGGATCATGATCAGAAAAGAACCGCGACTCTATTACAGGGTCTTTGTGTGGAGCGGGACCTTGCGGTTGTTCCACTGGACTCTTGCCTTTAGCACTTTCATTTTGATACTTACAGGCATCTACATACACTATCCACCTATTACGACCAAATGGGCCGAGTTTAAACCTCTATATATCATGGCCACCTTACGTTATTGGCATTTTGCTGCTGGATATTTCTTTATTTGTGCGCTTGCCGTGAGGTTTTACCTCTTTTTTGCAGGTAACCAGTATGAACGACCAACAGACTTCTTACCTATAAACAAGAGAAATCTCAAGTCACTTGTCTATAATATAAAGTTTTATCTCTATCTGACTGATGAGCATGAATGTAGAATGGGACATACCATTCTTGCAGGTACCATATATTTTGTCTTGTTTATTTGTGGTGTTGTAATGGGATTGACTGGCCTCTACCTTCTCTATCCAGAGACACCAACGATAGCAAAGATAGGGCACGAGTTGTTTGGGACTCCCCAACAGGCACGTTTGATTCACTACTTGCTCAACTGGTTTTTTATTTTCTTCATATTAGTGCATCTCTATATTGCCATCTGGAATGACTTCAATGCTCCAGACGCCATAATATCAGGGGCATTTTCCGGTTCAAAGATGATGCCGGCTGACCTGGAGTGCCCAGTGGAGGAACTGGAAAAGATACCATTTGAAAAATAACCCCCAAGGATATCGGCTACCATGGGCTGCTTCTAAGAATTGGGAATTTTGTTCAAGAACAAGGCGCATGAGAAAAATAATCGGAGACATCTTATTGATATTTCAAGGATTATTTTTTGAGTGCAACATGATTGTTGGGCAAAAGGGCAATTTTTAGAGGTAGCCTATAGCCATTATTGAACTACCGAAACACACTGCACGGCAGATCTGGCAGGAAGAATATAGGCTTTTTTGGGGCTATGTCTTTATTCCCTTGTCAGACCTGCCGTATTGGCGAGGAATGTGGTTTTGTGGGCCTGGGCCCCTGGCTTTCTGCCGTGATATGTAAGGGTCAAAACAAGAATCGTTGTTGGGGTGATTTGTTTCAATTAAAATAATTAAAAATTAAACAGAGGCCTCGTTGATATAAGATGACAAAATCTTTGACCAAATTTTTCCCTTTTCTATCATGGTTCCCGGGTTACGACTTGGAGGCCTTCCGCCACGATCTTGTCAGCGGTTTCACTGTAGCCTTGGTATTGATCCCCCAGTCCATGGCCTATGCCCAACTTGCTGGTCTCCCTCCCTATTATGGACTTTACGCCTCATTTCTCCCCCCAATAGTTGCTGCCCTTTTTGGCTCCAGCCGTCAGCTGTCCACTGGGCCTGTTGCTGTGGTGTCCATGATGACTGCGGCCGCTCTGGAACCCATGGCTGTAACAGGAAGCCATGGCTATATAGCCTATGCAATCCTTTTGGCCCTTCTCATAGGTATCATACAGTTCTCCCTTGGACTTTTGAGACTCGGCGTGGTAGTGAATCTCCTTTCGCATCCGGTACTTCTGGGGTTTACTAATGCCGCTGCCATAGTGATTGCCACGAGCCAGTTAGGGAAATTTCTGGGTGTACCTGTGGAGAAGGCACCTCATCATTTCGAGACAGTGTGGAGGGTGATAGAGGCTGCCTTAGATTATGTATATTGGCCTACTATTGCCTTTGGGGCAGGGGCATTGGCTGGCATGCTCTATCTGAAATGGCGCAATCCACGTCTGCCCTATGTGCTAATTGCCGTGGTGATAACCACAGTGATCTCCTGGGCTACGAATTACGGCATGGATAGAAGGGTTGGTGTGGAGCAGATAGAATGCAGGGAACTTCCTGAGTTGATACACAATTTCAATAAAGAACTGATCACCATAGATACCTTCACCCGGACACGGTCAAAATTGCAACCTCAGGTTGAATATCTAAAAAATAGCACTAAGCAGCCATGCAGCCGCTGTCATCCCAGCAGGCACATAAACCTCGACTCCTTGGAGCATCCTTCCAAGCAAGTTATACAGAACAAGAAGTCCTTAAGGGGATATTCTGAAAATATCCTTGCCTTACACCTTATGGCAGGTGTCATAGACGAGTTTATCGCTGATGCAAAGGATAGGTTGGTCAACCTCAGGGCCAAGCTCATGAGCTATGAGTTTGTTGCTGTGCACCTGCCAAATGGGGCTGTTAGATATTATCCCAGGTATAAGGTCCCTTATGGTGCAGATACCGATTGGCATGTATGGAGAATTAGGGCCCAGAACAAGCCCATATCCCCCAGAGCCATTATCCTTTCAGGTGGGGGAGCGGTCATAGGAGCCATACCCAAGGGACTACCTGCCCTTTCAATGCCCTATTGGGATAATGAAGTGGCCCACAGGCTTTTTGGTGCAGCCTTTGTTATCTCCCTCGTGGGCTTCATGGAGGCTATTTCCATTGCAAAGGTCATGGCAGCGAGATCTGGCCAGAAACTGGATGCCAATCAGGAGCTGATAGGGCAGGGACTTGCCAATATTGCAGGGGCCTTTTCTGGGAGTTTTGCTGTTTCTGGATCGTTTTCCAGGTCGGCAGTAAATTTTGAATCTGGTGCCAGGACAGGCCTTTCTGCCATCTTCACCAGTGCAGTCGTGGTGCTCGTAATGCTATATCTCACACCCTTGCTGTACCACCTGCCTCAATGTGTGTTGGCAGCCGTGATCATGGTGGCCGTCTTGGGCTTGATAAACATTCAAGGTGTCAAGCATACCTTTAAGGTATCCAAAAGTGACGGCATAATAAGTATCGTCACCTTCGTGGTCACCCTTGTCTTTGCGCCACATTTGGACAAGGGGGTCATCACCGGAGTGATGTTGAGTATAGGGGTGTTTTTTTACCGCCTGATGCGTCCATCCATTGCCGTATTGTCTCTGTGGCGTGACGGCCATTACAGGAATGCACAAAAATTTCATCTCGCCCTTTGTAGGCGCATGGTAGTGATCCGTTTTGATGGTCCCTTCTTTTTTGCAAATATCGGCTACCTTGAGGACGAAGTGCTCAAGATCGTCAATGAAATGAAGGAATTAAAGGCCATAATCTTCAAATGTAATGGTATAAATCTGATAGATGCATCAGGAGAAGAGGCCTTGTCCCTTTTGGTGGACAGGCTAAGGGCAGCAGGATACAAAGTCTATTTCAGTGGTCTTAAGGAGCAGATTCTGGAGGTTATACAGAATTCAT
This sequence comes from Deltaproteobacteria bacterium, assembly GCA_026986785.1. Classification (GTDB taxonomy): domain Bacteria; phylum Desulfobacterota; class Dissulfuribacteria; order Dissulfuribacterales; family QOAL01; genus QOAL01. The sequence continues at coordinate 17,522 of JALSNW010000019.1, forward strand.
CATTATATACGAAGATCGGTCCAGAGAATATTTTCCCAACAATTGCCTCTGCAGTGGATGCCAATTGGGAGAGGTTTCATCAGGAAGCAGAGAAACAGACATGTCCTCTGAAAAATGTCATACGAGTATGAGGGCGGTTAGTGCTTACAAGAAGACAATGGAATCGCATTCTTTGGAGATAAGGGTCAAGGGGATCGTGCAAGGAGTTGGTTTCAGGCCCTTTGTATACAGATTGGCTACGAGGTTGTCTCTCAAGGGCAGTATTGCCAATACCTCTTCAGGGGTCATAATCAAGATTACAGGCAGAAAGGATGCAATAGATACCTTCTTGGAAGAGATCCATCACAGCCACCCGCCTTTGGCCAGGATTCAGTCCCTTGAGATCTCTGCCATTTCAAGCAAGACTAATGAAGAGGATTTTCAGATCAAGGAAAGCTCTCGAGAAGGAAGTGCCAGGACAAGGGTCTCTCCAGATACAGCCACCTGCAGCAAATGTGTGGCTGAGATCATGGACAAAAAAAATCGCCGGTTTGATTATGCCTTTACGAATTGCACCGATTGCGGGCCACGCTATACCATAACCAGGTCCCTTCCCTATGACAGGCAAAATACCTCCATGAAGGTATTCGACATGTGTGAAAGATGCCTTGCAGAATATAGGGATCCACTCGACAGGAGATTCCATGCCCAGCCAAATGCCTGCCATGACTGCGGGCCCAGGCTCTTTTGGCAAGATGCCACAGGCATCTATCGCGATCGTCCTATCGATAGGGCTGTGGCCCTCTTGAAAGGAGGTGGGATCATAGCCTTAAAGGGCCTTGGGGGCTTTCACATTGCGGCAACCGCCTTACTCGATGGGCCAGTTGAGACCTTGAGGGCCAGAAAGAAAAGGCCTTTCAAGCCCTTGGCAGTAATGGTGAAAGACCTCGCCACGGCCAAGCGTCTCTGCCATGTCTCTACCAGGGCGGGCCAGATGTTGTCTTCCCCATGGGCCCCTATCTGTATCCTCCCCAAAAGGGCAGAAGAGGGCCTGTCGGATAGAATAGCCCCCGGATTGAACGAATTGGGTATCATGTTGCCATATACCCCGATTCACCACCTGCTTTTTGCCAGAAACCAGTGCCCCGAGGCCTTGATCATGACAAGTGGCAATCCCCGAGGAGAGCCTCTTTGTACAGATAACCAGGAGGCCCTTCATCGTTTGAAAGGCTTCGTTGACGGTTTTTTGTTGCACGATAGGGACATATATACAGGTATTGATGATTCTGTCGTAAGGATTGTAGGAGAAAAGGTTTTATTTGTCCGCCGTTCAAGGGGCTTCGTCCCTGCTCCTGTGGAATTGGCCTTCGATATGGCACCAGGGCTGGCCGTGGGGGCAGAGTTAAAAAATACCTTCTGCCTTTTTAGAACAGGGGAGGCGTTTGTAAGCCAACACATCGGAAATCTTACCAATCTGTCCGTACTGGAATTCTTCCAGCAAAATATAGAACACATGAAGGCCCTCCTGGAGATCTCTCCTGGATATGTGGTAGCAGATCTCCATCCCGATTATCTGAGTACCAGGTTTGCAGAGGAATCCGGACTACCTGTCTACAGGATACAGCATCATTTCGCCCATGCAGCCTCGGTGATGGCAGAACATGGAATAGACGGCAAGGTCCTGGCCCTGGTACTCGATGGTGCGGGTTTCGGTACAGACAACACCATTTGGGGAGGTGAGATACTCGAATGTTCTCCAAATGGTTTTCTAAGGTTGGCCAGGCTTTCTCCTTTTCCTCTTCCTGGAGGAGACATGGCAGCGAGACAGCCCTGGCGTCTATCATTGGCACTACTATATGCCTACAGGTATTCTTTTCATGACCTGCCAGATCGGTTTAGGCCTCATGTTTCCCTGGATAAGATGGAATTTGTGGCCCAGATGATAAAGAGGCCTGTAAATACCCCTCTGACTTCCAGTTGCGGCAGGCTTTTTGATGCAGTCTCAGCACTAATCGGGCTCTGTTATGAAAATAGTTATGAGGCCCAAGGGGCCATGATGTTGGAGGCACTGTGTGAACAGGCCCTGATGGGCAGATCCATCCTTGAAACCCGGGAATTTTCTAGCCTTGCAACTTCAAGGTATCTGTGGGCCAAGGGAGACGAGGTGGCCTATGAGATAGACTGGAGGATGTGTCTTGAGAGGATACTGGAGTATGAAAAAGATGGGAGGAATAGGGGCGAAACCTCGATCCTTTTCCATGCCTTTCTGATAGCTGCCTTTAGCAGGGTTCTCGTGAAGTTGAAGGAAGAGCGGGGTATTTCCAAGGTGGTTTTGAGCGGTGGATGTATGCAAAACAGGATACTTGTGGAGGGCCTTTTGTCCTACCTCGAGCAGATGGGGCTAAAGGTCTATATCAATGAGCAGGTCCCGGCCAATGATGGAGGCATAAGTCTTGGCCAGGCCCTAATAGGGGCGAAGAATTACGAGGTATCAAAATGTGCTTAGCAGTTCCAATGAAGGTTATCGAGTTGGAAGGCGAACAGGATGATTTTTTTAATCCCCCTGTGGCAACGGTTGAGGCAGAAGGGATGATGCGGAAGATCAGACTGGACATAGTCGATCGCTTCCCAAGGGTTGGAGATTATGTGATTGTCCATGCAGGTTTCGCCATTCATACCCTCAGCCCAGGTGAGGCCAATGAAAGTCTTAGGCTTTTTGACGAAATGGGCAAGTATATCCCAGGGGTGAACGATGGGGAATGACAGATTTATGGACAAACAGGCAGTCCAATCTCTCATTGAGGAGATAAGAAGGCTGGCGCAAAGACCCATGCGTTTCATGGAGGTCTGCGGTACCCATACCATGTCGATATTTCGCCATGGCATAAGGACATTGTTGCCAAAGGAGATAGAGCTTGTTTCAGGCCCTGGCTGTCCTGTATGTGTTACCCCTGTGGGCCAGATCGACCAGATGATCAACCTGTCCCTTATACCAGGGGTGGCTGTGGCTACTTTTGGAGATATGTTAAGGGTGCCTGGTAGCAAAGGCAGTCTTGCAGAGGCACGGGCCCGAGGTGGACAGGTGGAGGTTGTCTATTCCCCGGTCGATGCCCTGATGTTGGCAAAAGATCAGCCTAATGGGACGATTTGTTTCCTGGGTATCGGATTTGAGACCACGACACCGTCTGTTGCAGCCACGATTTTACAGGCCAGGGAAAATAGGATAAGGAATTTCTGTGTCTATTCCACCCACAAGCTCATGCCCCCTGCTCTGGATGCCCTCATGGCAGAGCCAGATCTGGATATAGATGGTCTGCTCTGCCCCGGTCATGTCAGCACCATAATTGGCACCCAGGCCTATGGGCCTATTTCAGAAAAATACGGGTTGCCGTGTGTGGTGGCAGGTTTTGAGCCTCTGGACATCCTACTTGGTGTCTATATGTTGGTCAGACAGGTTGTGGACGGAAGGTGCCAGGTGGAAAATGCCTATGAGCGGGCAGTGTCTGCCCAGGGTAATGAGCGGGCAAGAAGGGTTACAGAAGCAGTATTCGAACCGGTTGGCTCCAGGTGGCGTGGGCTTGGATTTATAGATGCCAGTGGGCTTGCCCTACGGGAAGAATTTGGGGAACTGGACGCACGGTGTCGTTTTGAACTGAAGGAAATCGATATCCCTGATCCAAAAGGTTGCAGATGTAGTCGGATAATCAAGGGTATCGAGACTCCTGGGGCTTGTCCCCTGTTTTCCAATGTGTGTACGCCGCTGCACCCAGTTGGTCCGTGTATGGTCTCAAGTGAGGGAACCTGTGCCGCCTATTACAAATATGGAGGTATCTTGGAGGAAAAAATCAGATGAAAGATGACAGGGTCCTTTTGGATCACGGAAGTGGTGGACTTGCAACAAAGAGGCTCATAGAAGAGTTTTTTCTGAGCCGTCTGGCTAACGACTACCTCTCGAGATTGGAAGACAGTGCTGTGGTGCCAGTGCAGGAGGGGAGGTTGGCATTCACCACAGATAGTTATGTGGTGGATCCCATCTTTTTCCCAGGTGGAGATATCGGCTCCCTTGCAGTACACGGGACAATAAATGACCTTGCAATGCAAGGCGCTGCTCCAATGGCATTGAGTATGGGGCTCATCTTGGAAGAGGGATTGATGTTTTCTGAACTCGAGAGGGTTGCAGAGTCGATTTCTCAGGCCTGTATAGAGGCTGGGGTGGCCATTGCCGCAGCAGATACCAAGGTCGTCCCGCTGGGAAAGGGGGATAAGATATTCATAAATACGTCTGGCATAGGCCGTGTGCCAAAGGGATTGTATCTTGGTGCCCACAGGGCTCGCCCAGGAGATGTGGTGATAGTGTCAGGATTTGTAGGAGATCACGGGGCAGCTATTCTCACCGCGCGTTCCAATCTCTCCTTCGGTACAGAGATAAAGAGCGATTCCGCTCCATTGCACGCTCTCGTCTCGGCAGTATTGGAGAGATGTCCATCTGATAAGATCCGCCTTTTCAGGGATCCAACCAGGGGAGGGCTTGCCACAGTATTAAATGAGATTGCCATGAGCTCAAACGTATGCATCGAGATAGATCAAGACGCAGTGCCAATCAGGCAGGAGGTCTCAGGCGTGTGTGAGCTGCTTGGCCTCGATCCCCTCTATTTGGCAAACGAGGGTAAGTGCGTGGTGGTGGTGGAGGAGGACCATAGTCAACTGGTAATGGATGCATTGTCAGGTTTGGCCCTGGGGAGACATGCTGCTGTTATCGGTTGTGTCAAGGAGCTTGGGGGAGTGGGCAGGCCTGTGGTGACAATGAACACGAGTATTGGTGGAAGACGTATAATCTCCATGCTGTCTGGAGAGCCTCTTCCCAGGATATGTTGAGGTTAAGGCAATGGTGCGATACAGAAAGGGCGCTGCCATAATAGGGATAGGGAACCTCCTCATGAAGGACGAGGGCTTTGGTGTCCATGTCATAAGGTATCTGGAGAAAAATTTCAGGTTCCCTGGTGAGATTGACTTGGTGGATGCCGGGACAGCGGGGATCTATATGGCCCCTGTTTTCGAGGAGGTGGCCAAGGCCATAGTTGTAGACGTCATAGCCTTGGACAAGGAACCTGGTAGCCTGGTTCACCTTAGCTACGAAGGCATGATGGCAAAAGGGCTGTCTTTGTGCATGTCTCCTCATCAGATAGGGGTGTTGGAGATCCTCGAGGTATGTAGATTTAGGGGCACTTTGCCCGGGGAAATAGATTTTTTTTGTGTAGTACCAAAGATAATAGAGGCAGGAATCACCCTATCTCCCTGTGTGGCATCAAGGGTGGCAGAGATTTCTCGTTTAGTGGTAAACGATTTGAGACAGGATGGATATCCCATAGAAAATGCATGAGGTAAGCTTGGTCCAAGGGCTTATGAAACAGGTTAGGGAGATTGCCCAAGACCACCAGGCACATAGAGTGACCTGTATACGGTTGAGTATTGGCCCTTTTTCCGGTGTTGTCTTGGATTCGTTTTCCTTTGCTTTCGAGGTCTTGAAGAGGGATGACGAGTTATTTTCTCAATCAAGGCTTGTGATCAAGACCCCTGCGCCAGTGCTTAAGTGTCCTCATTGTGGCCATGAAGTAGAGGTTCAGGGTGTGGTAGAGGGGGAGATGGAGCTTTTCGGCACCTTTTCCAGGGCCAAGTGCCCATCATGTGATATGTACGGCTTGGCCCCTTTTGGTGGAGATGACATCCTGCTGCTGCAGGTAGAAATGGAGTGATAACATGTGTGAAAAATGTGGTTGCCAGACAGGCATGGGTACAAAGCCAAAGGTTATAGATGTAAACAAAAGTCTTTTCGAGGCCAATGAAAAGATTGGGGAACAGAACAGGCATCACGTGGAACGTATGGGGGCTGTGGCAATCAATATGATAAGCAGCCCAGGGGCAGGAAAGACCACTCTACTGGAGGCCACGGCAGATGCCTTGAAAGATTCTGTGACCTTTGGGGTTATCGAAGGAGACATAGAAACCGAAAAAGACGCCCAAAGGATAAGGGCCAAGGGGATCCCAGCGGTCCAACTCACAACAGGGGGGGCATGTCATCTGGATGCATCCCTTGTCCATCATGGAATCCATGAGTTGGAACATATTGTGCCAGGAGGAAGGCTGGATATCATCTTCATAGAAAATGTGGGCAACCTGGTATGTCCGGCCGCCTTTTATCTCGGAGAGCATAAGAGGATCGTCATGGTTTCGGTGCCAGAAGGTTCTGATAAACCGGCAAAATATCCCAGGGCATTTATTGGCTCGGATCTGTTCGTCATTTCAAAGGCAGATCTTTTGCCCTATTTTGATTTTTCTGTGGAAGAGGCCATATCCGAGGCCAGGAGGTTGAATCCCTCTATAGATGTCTTGATCATTTCACCCAAGTCTGGTCAGGGGATGGATAAATGGCTCGATTATCTTTCTGGAATACTTAAGTGATATCGGCTGGTTGTGATGGTTGACGATTCCAATCTGAGCAAGGGAGTGATAGTCAGGTTTGTGGTGGTTTACCTGGCGCTCATTGCCATCATGGAGATTTTCCTGGGGCTTCGCTTTTTCCAAAACTACCTGGATTTAAATGGGATATATTCGGATACAACAGCCTTCCTTTCTGCCAAGTTGTTGTCTTTTTTGGGAATAAAGGCAACCAGTACAGCAGCCATATTGGATTTGCCAGGTAGGTCGTTGAGGATATCCTTTGGTTGCAATGGGCTTGAGGCAGTAGTTATTTACGGCTGTGCGGTTATTGCCTATCCTTCTAATTGGCTCTATAGGTTAAAGGGTCTTCTCTACGGTTTTGTCGTCTTGCTGTTGTTGAATCTTTTAAGGATAGTGGGCCTTGGTTTTACAGTGGTAAAGATGCCCCAGTGGTTTGATTATGTGCACTACTATATTGCCCAAGGGCTCATGATCGTAATCGCCTTGGGCCTTTTCATGGTGTGGTTGAAGGGTACACGACATGGCTGAGCCCTTTAAGATCAGGTCGATTATAAGGCCTGTTTTGCTCTTTTGCTTAGTCTATTTCCCTGTACTTGTCGGCTGGGTATATCTGAAACATTTTTATACTCGTCCCCTTGTCTGCAGTGGAGCAAAGCTTGCCACAATGAGCCTTGATGCCGAATTACATTCTTGCCGATATGAAAGAGGTGGTGTACAGGTGATATTTTCGAGACACGTAGTTACCCCATTGGGGATCTATCCTGCCAAGTCTGCCGTCTTATTGAGTGACAATAGCTATACATTCAATTTGCCTATAACCTTGGCCATGCTGATAGTGACCAGTTTGTTGATGCATATTTCCTGGAGATCGTGGAGCAAGGCTGTGGTTGCCCTTGTGATGGGGCATCTAACCTATATCTATGCGTGTTTTCTCTACCGTCTTCAATTATTTCGTGTTGTTGTCAATGGCAAGGAATTGGTTTCTCATCCCCCTTTTGCCATCCAACTTTTTTGGGATTTTTGCAATAGTATGCTCATCCGTTTTGAGCCGTTTTTGATACTGATTGTCTTGGTGTTGCTGCACAAGGTAAGTACCATGTCTGCAAGGTCAGCCAAGGAGAAGTGAGTTTTGACACATCCTTACATGTGACCACATATACAGAGGTCTCCAATTCGGAGACATGGTAGGAAGAAAGTGGTTTGGCATTTATTTTTTCAATGCAATGGCAGGTTCCCATTCAAGCCATTCGTCTTTGGCCTTTTCATAGAGTTTGAAGTGATGTCCTTGCGAGACAGCTCTTCCCATGTCCTCGCCCTCAGGTGTGGCAAAGGCTATACCTCCTGCCAAGATTGCCTCAATCGTCTCTGTCTTGACGTCGATACCTGAAAATAGCCCAGCGTCGACCCTTATGCCACTTGCATTCCAAAACCTGGTGTTGGTCCTTACAAGGGGAGCAAAGGCATCGTAAATATTCAGATGGACCCAAACCATTCTGGCATCAGGGGCCAGTTCATATCCAGTGACTGTGCCCACCTTTATCCTGCGATAATACACTGGACAGCCCCTTTTCAGAGAACCGAGGCTTTGGGCCTCGGCTATAAGGTTCAAACCTGTTTTTACGACCGGGACCGCAGGTGGGGCTGCCAGTCCTTGGAGGTCGGTGCATCTGGGGCCTGGTCCAGCCTCAACAGCTATATATGGCCCGGTAATTGCTGTTTCCAGGTTTCTTATTCCTGACAGGCTGAACTCAGGATATACGACCCAGATCTTTGCCCCTGTGGTAAAGATGGATGAGGCGGATTTCTTTATAAGGGCCTTTACCAATATGGAATCCATGTGGTTCTCAAATCCGATATCTTGTACGTGGCCTATCTCAATGCCCTGATGCCGAATCTTTGAATTTACTTTTATTTTTTGACCTTTTGGAAAATGTATCGTCACAGCTACATAGTCTGCTGCAAGGGCATCGTCCAGACTGTTGTAAAGCCTGAACACCTGTCCTGTCTTGATCCGCTGGCCTGATTTCTTGTGCCCTGGATTGATGAAGGAGATGGCGCCCATCATTATAGAGGCCAAGGGAGAGGCCTGGATGTCGAGGCCTGTCCTGATACTCCCCTTGACCTTTATGCCACTTGCAAGATAGAAACGGGTCGTCTTGTGGATGAGAGCAAGGTATTTCTTTTCCAAAAAGACAGTGACTATGATCTTGTCGTGTTTCTCTTCGAGGGATACACCTGTTACCTCTCCCACCTTTACTTTCTTGTAGTAAACAGGGCTTCCTTCAGAGACCGACACAGGCTGAGTTGTCTCGAGTTTTACGAATTTACCTGCTGGCTTCAGCCCAGGTGCATGTTTGACTGCTTCCTGGAAATTTTTGAATAATTTGAATCGCTGCCCGGGTTTGGCAGGTTTTAGTCTCTTTCCATATAGCTGATGTGGGTAATCAAAGGCTATCCCCCCGGCCAGGATCGCCCTTATGGAATCTGTCTTCAGATTCACTTCAGCAGGTGTTACCCTCAGGTTCATGCCGGAATAATTCCAGAATACACAGTGTCTGTTCATGAGGCGTACATATCTATCGTAGATGATAAAGACGAGGTCCACACTGTTGTCTGGATTTAGATCATAACTGGCGACCTCACCCACCTGGATATGCTTGAAGAGGATTGGGGCCCCTGGTTCAAGGGAGTTCAGGTCTGTGGATTCCAGCCTGTAAAATGTCCCATTTTTAAGTATCTCCTTGGAGTGGCTTCCCTGTATTACAAACTCATAACAGGGTTCTCCCTCTCCAGGAACGAAGGTGATATAGGGGCCTGAGACCAAGGCTCCCAGGTTCTGGATGCCGTTTACCCCTACCTTTGGCCTTATGATCCAAAATCTCGTACCCTTTTTCAGGATGGGTTTTGCCATGGGGTCCAGGAGAAGATGGGCTGTAACCTTGTATTTTCTATCGTTTCGGTTGAGGGTGATCTTTTTGATCCTACCAACCTCCAGACCTCGGTAGATCACCTTTGTCAGGTCTTCCACCATGTCCTCCCCGGTCTCCATTTTCAGTGTTACCTTTATGCCGTATTCTGCTGCTTCATAGTCTTTGTATAATTTGAATACATGGCCATCTTCGGCAGGGGGCTCATCCATGAGTACCTCTGGCGTATAAAAGCTAATGCCTCCATTTATGAGGGTACTTATGGATTCCATGTGGAATTTTATGCCGCTCAGGCCACCAGAAAGGGTTATGCCGCTGGCATTCCAAAATCTGGATCCGGGTTTGACAAGATGTCTATATTCTGGCTCTATATAGGCATTGATTATGATACCCTCGCTGCCTTCCATGGTATAATCTTGGACAGAGCCTACTTTTATATCCCTGTAATATATATATGAGCCTCGTTGTATGGAGTTCAGGGCATCGGTTTTCAGCTTGAAGTGTAGGCCTGGGGCCGTCTCTGGTACTGGAGGTGGTTCGTCGAGCCCATAGAATTCACGGCATGGCACCTTTGATATCCCCGGTTGAACCGCTATATAGGAGCCTGAGAGAAGGGTCTCGAGTCCACTGATCCTCCCTGCAGTGATCTCTGGCCGGACTATCCAGAATTTTACGTCTTGGACCAGCCCCTCTTTCGTCTTTGGGCTCATTGCCAAGACAACGGATACCGAGTCCAGTCCCTTGTCCACGTTGATCTCTTTGACAAATCCTATAGGCAGGCCTTTATACATGACCTTGGTCTTGCCGGCAGTGATCCCTTCGGCACTGTGAAAGTGCACCACCACCGTTATGGGCCTTTCAGTTATCCCTCTATAGAGGAGCCATAGACCTATTGCCAGGGCAATTGCCGGTAGTATCCAGATGGGTGAAATCCCTTTTTTCTTTTTGGTAACTGGTTTTTCCATCTTCGAGCTATTCCTCTTCTCTATTGGGTGGGATGCACGTGTCCCAGATGAGCCTGGTATCAAATGTTATGGCAGCCAACATGGTTGAGATGACCACGCCGCAGAAATATGTGGCGGCGGATGCTGCCGAGATAGTGGAAAAGAATCCAAAATTTACCAGGACTGTCAGGAGTGCTATCACAAAGATATCCAGCATGGACCATCTGCCTATGAATTCGATAAATCTGAACATCATGGTCTTGTGCCTGAGCCATGTCTTCCATCTGAAATGGATGGACAGAAGAATCAGCATTATGCCGGCGATCTTGAATACAGGCACCAAGACGCTGGCTGTGAGAATGACGATACCGATCCCATAGGAGCCTTCCTTGAAAAAATATATGATGCCGTCCATTATTGTGGAGTATTCTTGGGAGCCGAGATAGTCCACCTGCATGATAGGGAGAAGATTGGCAGGGAATAGTAGGATGAGAGATGTTAGCACCAGTGCCCATGTATAGGTTATGCTGCCTGGTTTCCTCGTGTGTACCGTGGCACAGCACCTGGGACAGATGGTGGCTTCATCATAGTCATGGCAAGAGACGACCTTGTGGCAATAATGGCAAATCATGAGGCCTGCCTCTTTTCCAGTAACGGGGCCTTGTCCTACATTGCAGGCGATATCGTTTTGTCTGTTGTTCATGGTCTGCCTTGGGTGCTCAGTGCAGGAGGGCCGTTGTTTGGCTCAGGTCTTCGGCAGGGCAATATTCCCTCTTTTTGTTCCCGAGCCAGGGCCTGTTTGTCTATCTCATCCCAGAATAGTTTCTTGTCCATCAAGGCTGCTGATCCAAGTGTCGCTGCGAGCAGCCCTATAAAGCAATAGAATCCCACATCATAGTTGACATGTGCCATATGAAGCATCTTGATTATGGTGACCAAGATGCCGATCATATAGACCTCTAGCATTCCCCATTCGTCCAGATGGTGATACAAACGGAAGAGCACTGCAGTCTTTCTGGAACTACGGCCAGTATAGAGTGAGGCTGCCACGATAAACAACATTACGAGTTTTACCAAGGGGATCAAGATCGCAGTCAGAAAGACCATCAGGCCTGTAAAATAGAAATGGGTATTTATTAGGGCCAAAAAACTATCGGCTATGCTGCCGCTACTTTCTATACCTGCTGCGTCAAAGGTGAGAAGTGGCAAGAAGATGGCTGGTACATAAATGAGCAGACCTGCTGAGGTAAGGGCCAGGACTTTTTCCACAGAATCCTTTACAGGTGCCCCTAAGATCGCTCCACACCTTGGACAGAGGAGTTTTTCACCTTCTTCTACAGATGACATTTCAAGCAATAGATCACATTCGGGGCAGAGGATGATTTTTTTTGGGTTCATCTCTATTGTTCCAAAGCAATGTCTTTGTAAGGGATGAAAATCCCACAATAAATGAAGTGACTGGGCCATGCTGGTCTCGTGGGGCAGGAAGATTTCTTCATAATAGAGTGTTTTTATCCATAAACTCCTAAATATAATAGGCCATCATGATTAAAGCAAATCAAATATCTCTGTGCTTAGATGGGTTACGGGTATGGCCTAGTTCATGGACAAGAGTAGTCTTGGCCCCCTGTCTGATTTTCCTTGGAAGTAAACATCACGGAATAAGAGGATGTTGTATTAATAGTATTATACTTATTATAATGCTAATATATCTTGGTTCATAGGGTTTTGCCTCGATCAGCTTGATGTATCTCCAATCTTTGCAAAATGGTTGCAGGGGGCTCTTCATCCGTCGGGTAAAAGACTTCTCTTTTAATTATGCGTCTGTGGTAGAAAGCATAAACAAGATAGCTCAAGATTGCCTATGGGCGTCTTATTGGCCTATTTTTCGGATTCAGTGGTTTTTTTAGATGTATTGCCAAAAATTTTCTTGAAAAGGCAACTTATATTTAGTATTGCTATAAAATGTTGTGCAAAAAATTACTATAAAACTCATAATGAGGAATTCTATAAGAATGATCGTAACAAAGATAGGGTTCATGACCATTGCTTTCTGATTTCATCTTGATATTTCGCCTTTTGGCAAGTGGTTTTTCTTATCCATGCAAAGAGAATCTTTCTCCCACGTTTTTCAGGGCTGTAGAAAAGCTGGCTGAAAATGCTGGCATAGAAACGGGTGGACTTTTGTTCAGCCCCGACGAACTCAAAGAGGCCTATACCAGGCTTTTCATCAATAGCCCAGGTGGCATCCCAGCCCCGCTATATGCCTCGGTGTATGTATCAGGTCAGGGGCTGCTGATGCAGGACGGTTATGGCCAGGCAAGGGCGTTTTACCTTCGTGCAGGAATAGAACCAGCCAGTGAAGAGGAGCCTGCCGACTCCCTGCCCATGGAACTGCTTTTCGTGGCCATTCTTTTGGAGAAAGAGGCACTTGACTTATTGTCAGAATTTTTGGGGGAGCACTTGAGGAAATGGTTTCAGCTCTTTGAACAGAGGGTTCAGGCCGCTGATCCCCATCCCTATTACAGCCTTCTGGCAAGGCTAACCCTGTTTTATCTCACTAAACTAAACGAGGAGGTTATTGGATGAAGCGACGTAGATTTCTGAAGCTTTCTGCTTCAGCCTGTGCGGCCCTGGCAGCCCTTGAATTTCAGGGTAAGGGCATGTTCAGGCCGGCAGCCGCATCGACCGGCAATGCACAAGGACTGCCAGGAAGCCTTGGGGCAAAAGACATCCCAAGTGTCTGCGAGATGTGTTTCTGGCGCTGCCCCATAGTGGGGAAGGTGAAAAATGGGAGGCTTGTAAAGATCGAAGGCAATCCCAAAAGCCCGGCAAACGATACGAGGGTGTGCGCAAGGGGTAATTCAGGCGTACAGCTTGTATACGATCCAGATCGTTTGAAGTATCCACTCAAGCGCACAGGCAAGCGGGGGGAAGGAAAATGGGCCAGGATATCCTGGGAGGAGGCCCTGGATGAAATAGCCCATAACATGAACAAGGTCAAGGACAAGTATGGGCCACATGCCCTTGCATTTTTCGATCATGGGGCCTCGGCAGAATTTATGAGGGGGATTTTCAATGCCCTGGGTACTGAAAATTACACTAACGAGCCAGCATTTTTTCAGTGTGTAGGTCCTGCCGCACTGGCCTTTATAAAGACCATGGGCTATGTCACCTCGGGCACGAGGCAGTACATCGACATGAAGAACGCAAAGGCTATTTTGTTGGTGGCCAGCCACATTGGGGAAAATGTCCACGTGTCCCATGTCAGTGAATATATGGAGGGGCTGAGCAAGGGGGCAAAGCTCGTAGTGGTAGACCCCAGATTTTCTGCACCTGCAGGCAAGGCCCACATCTATCTGCCGATCCGCCCAGGTACTGATACGGCCCTTCTGTTAGCCTGGATGAATTTCATTATCGAAAATGGGCTCTATGACAAAGATTTTGTCAAGAATCACTGTACTGGCTTCAATGATGTAAAGGAAGCTGTAAAAAAATGTACTATAGAGTGGGCAGCCCCAATATGTGACCTGAAGCCAGAGGAGATGAGGAAGGCCATCGTCATGTTGGCAGAGGCCAGGCCCCACGTGGCCATTCATCCTGGGCGTCATGCCACATGGTATGGCAAGGGTGACACCAGCAGACATCAGGCACTTGGTATGCTGGCAGCCCTTTTCGGGGCCGTTGGCGTACCTGGTGGACTCTATTTTCCTACACATGTGAAAAAGGGGCATTCCGAATGCGCCGAATGTGGTGGAGAGCCAGAGACCCCTGATGAATCCTTGCAGGAAGACTATTACCCATTTGCCTCCATGTTTGGATCTCCAACGAGCAAGATCATAGAGGCAAGCCTCAGTGGGGATCCTTATCCAGTCAAGCTTTGGGGGATCAATGGTGTCAACATCCTGCAGACAATACCCGATCCCTACAAGACCATGGAGGCCATAAAGAAGCTGGATTTCATCTTCTGCGAAGAGATCCTGCCTACTGAGACAGCCATGTGGTCTGATATAGTCCTGCCAGGAGCCACCTACCTGGAAAGATATGACGCTGTCTATACCTATGACCTTTTGACACCATATATCACCATAAGACAGCCTGTGATCAAGCCCATGTTTGAGGTCAAGTCTCCATATTGGATTGCCAGGCAACTGGCAAAGAGATTGGGGCTCGAGTGTTTCCAGGTAAAGGATGAAAAGGACATAATAGAAGAAGAACTAAAACCAGCAGGTCTTTCTATCGATTCACTCAACAAGAAAGGCGGTCTTGTCAAATTCAAGGCCCATCCTTACAGGAAGAGAAAAGATCTGAAGTTCAAGACCGACTCTGGGAAGATAGCCCTAAGCGTTGAGGCATTTGCAGATGAGGACCTGGATCCCATCCCCAAATTCATACCCACACCTGCCCCGCCAAAGGGTTATGCAAGACTCATTTACGGTAGGGTGCCTGTACATACATTCAGTAGGACCATGAACAACAAATGGCTCCATAACGAATGGCCAGAAAATCAGTTGTGGCTGAACGACGAGGCTGCTGGCAAGATGGGGCTAAAGGATGGAGACGAGGTGATCCTTGAGAACCAGGATGGGTACAAATCACTCCCCATCAAACTCAAGGTTACACCAGGTATCCGTGCAGACGTGGTCTACATGGCACACGGCTATGGTAGCAGGTCAAAGATGCTGACCAAGGCATTCGAAAAGGGAGCCAGTGACCAGTTCATAATAACTGAATACGTAGATGATCCATTCATGGGTGCATCGAGTCACAGGACCAATTTTGTGCGGATCATAAAGGGAAGTAAGATCATAGACGTCCCTGATCTTTGTCCAGTACCGCCGGAGCTTCCAAGATTTAAATTGAAAAAAGCAGACAGAGTTAAGACAGGAGGCAGAAAATGAGTCAGCTGGCCATGGTAATAGATTTGAAGAGGTGTGTGGGGTGCCATGCCTGCGCGATTGCCTGCAGGGCCGAATGGGGGATCCCCGTTGCCTACAAGAGAAACTGGGTTCACCGCCTTGGGCCCGAAAAGACCCCTCACGGCCTTTCCTATACATTTTATCCCGGGCTTTGCAATCACTGTGATGACCCAAAATGTGTTTCGGTTTGCCCTGTTGATCCTGAGGAGAGGACCTTCAAGGATCCCAAGACAGGCAAGACAAAAAAGATGGCAGTCCATGCCACCTTCAAGCATCCTTTCACAGGGGCAGTGCTGATAGACAAATCAAGGTGTATCGGTTGTGGATCTTGTGTGGAGGCCTGTCCCTATGGGGCAAGGTATCTTAACGAGGACCTGGATGATCCCAAGGCTGATAAATGTACCTTCTGCGTGGAGAGGCTTGAAGTTGGTGAGCAACCAGCATGTGTAAAGACATGTATAACAAAGGCCAGGATATTTGGAGATCTTTCAGACAAGTCCTCAGAAGTACACAAGATAGTTGCTTCTGGTAAGGCTGTAAGGCTCACGTCAAAAGAGGTCAATATCGGGCCAAATGTTTACTATACGGGGCTAAAAAGGGATACGTATCTGTTGATACAAAAATGTGCCCCCCATGAAAGGAAATGGGAGAACGTAAAGGCCCCTACCAGAAGAGATGTCATACTGGCTGCAGTGCGGCGTCTTAAGACTGCAGTCTGAAATATTTGCTGACAGGCTTGAACTCTTTTTAGAGATCAGCGCCTCAGTAGTCTCAACAATACATCCAGGGGCTGGGTATTTATAACATCCTTTGGTTCTATCCAGCCCCTCCTTGCCTGGTTGATCCCATAACGCATGAATAGCAGGCTGTCAGTATTGTGGGAATCGGTTGAGACTGCCACGCGAAGTCCCATGTCTTTTGCCAATTTGAGGTGTACGTCGTTGAGATCCAGACGGGCTGGCTGGGCATTCAATTCCAAAAAGCATCCTTTCTCCAGGGCCTTATTCATGACTTGTTCCATGTCTACTTGATACCCTTCCCGCTCCCCAATAAGTCTGCCTGTGGGATGGGCCAATATATTGACATAGGGGTTTTCCAGTGCCTTGATGATACGTCTGGTCTGCTGTGTCCTCGAGAGCTTGAATTTGCTGTGGACCGCCGCTATCACGATATCGAGGCTGGACAGGGCCTCGTCCGAAAGATCGAGGCTGCCGTCTTCGAGTATGTCCACCTCTATACCCTTCAGGATGGTGATGCCCTTGACCTCTTCCCTTACGCGTTCTATCTCCTCTGCCTGCTGCCTGAGTTTTTCATCGTCAAGTCCTTTGGTAATGGCCATCCTCTTGGAGTGATCAGTAATGGCTATGTAGGAATAGCCAAGGCGGAGAGCAGCCCTTGCCATGTCCTCTATGCTGTATTTCCCATCACTCCACTTGGTATGCATGTGGAGGTCTCCCCTTATATCCTTTTGGGTTATAAGCTGGGGCAGCTTGGCAGTAGCAGCGGCCTCTATCTCACCGCGATTCTCCCGTAACTCGGGTTCTATGAAAGGCAATCCTACAGCACTGAAGATGTCTTTTTCCTCTCGTCCAGCTATCCTTTTATCTCCTTTGAAGACCCCGTATTCGTTTATTTTCAGGCCGGCTTTTTGGGCAATGGACCTAATGGCTATGTTGTGTGCCTTGGAGCCAGTGAAGTAGTGCAAGGCAGAGCCATAGCTTTCGGCCTCAACGGCTCGTAGATCGACCTGGAGATCAGAGGTGAGGATCAGGGTTGATCTTGTCTGTCCCTTTGAGATGATATTCTTGACCCCAGGAAACCGGACAAAGTGTTCTATGACCCTATGAGGTTGGCTTGCAGTGACTAGTATATCCAGGTCTCCAACAGTATCCTTTTTGCGCCTGAAGCTCCCAGCAACCTCCGCTTTTTTAAGCCCCGGTGCCTTTCCCAGATGATTCAAAAGTTCCAAGACATAGGATTCAGCAAGTGCCCATCTAAATCTGCGCCCCTCTTTCTTGGCAAGCACCACCCCTTTCATGATCAGTTCTTCCAGTTTTTTCCCAAAGCCTGGAAGCCTATGTATCTCGCCATGAGCAGCAGCATTTTTTAGTTCCTCCAAGGTCGTGATACCCAGTTTATCATGCAATATCTTTATGCGCTTGGGACCAAGACCTTCTACCTTCAAAAGCTCCACCAGGCCAGGGGGTACTTGTGCTTCAAGCTCTTGGAGCTTGGCCAGGGTTCCTGTTTCTATGATCTCTGTTATTTTTCCAGCGAGGTCTTTGCCAATACCAGGTAATTTTGTAAGATCTTCTCCCTGTTCAACCATCTCCTGTAGATTTCTGCCCAGGCTCTCTATGGTGCGGGCAGCATTCCTGTATGCACGGATGCGAAAAGGATTTTCTCCTTTGATCTCAAGAAGATCTGCAATGCGGTAAAATATTTGTGCTATTTGTTGGTTAACCAAGATCTACTCCTTGTCGAAGTTTGTCCATTTGTAACCTTTGAAATGGAACAAGCTTTTCTCAATGGGAAAAATATTTCCATTGAAAAAATGGAATAAATTTTCTCCATGATTCCCTGAGGTCTATTTTTAACTTATTTATCCGGCATTTTTGTCTCGAACAGGCCAATTAAATGGTATGTCTTATGCGATAGCTAAAGTTAGGTTTGATATCAAAACATGTCAATGACATCAGTTGAGGAAATAATCATGAAAAACAACAAGTGCAATAGAAAGCCTTTTTCCTTAAGTATCATGATATGGCTCCTCCTGCTGATGTCAGCAGATAATGCCTTCACTCTACAATATACAATGAATGTTTTGACTTTTGATGATCTTGGTGTCTCCAGTCAGGCCCCAGGCCCTTTATCCGATAATTATGGAGGTTTTCACTGGAGCCATGCCTATACCATCCAAGGTCCTGATCCATCGATAAGCTCTACTTGTCCAGATTGGACAGGGGCATCTATCCTGGATATGGACGTTTCTAACGAGGTGGGCAAGGCAATTACTATTTCACGAGACGAAACCTTTACATGGCTTGGGGCTTCCTTCTCTGTCCCTTGTCTTGGCTCGATGGAAATCACAATAGCTGGTTACCTTGATGGTATGCTTGCCTTCTCAACCAATCTCATCCTTAACGAGCTGTGCCCGCAAGATCTCAGGGTCTTCTGGCCCAATATCGATGAACTTGTGATCTATGTGTCCGATGAAGATACACTCGGTAGGTTCACCATGGATGAGTTCAGATACGCATTGGGATGTAATAGTCCTTTTTGCAAGGCGTGTAGTGGTCTCGTGGCAAGAACAACCAATTCTTCTCCAGGTGGTTCCCCCGACTATTCCCCCTGGAATCCTCCATCCAATCCACCAGTCAATCCTCCAGGTAACCCTCCGCCAGTGCCAGAGCCTTCTACTTTTGTCTTGACGGGTGTTGGCATTGCCCTTTTGTTCATGATAAGGCTAAAAAAGCACTTAGCAGGTCTATTTTGAGGAATTGATCGTTACCAGCCGCCTCTGCGACGCATATGGGGTACGAAGATAATCGGCAGGTCTGCATGTCTGGCTATTGCATTGGCAGTGCTGCCCAAAAAGATCTCAGGGATATAGCCCCTCCCCTGGGAGCCCATGATGATGAGGCTGAACTCTCCACTGTTGGCCATGTTCAAAATACGCTGGGCAGGAACGCCATAAGAGACCAAGATCCGGCATTCACCAGCACCATTTGCCTCCAGATGTTCCTTCAGGAGCTGCATCCTGGCCTTGTCTTCTTTGTCGAATTCTGGGAGCATGTGCCTGAGATATGGGTCGATCCTTGCTTTGTCATGTACGTGAAACAGGGTGACCTTTGCATGTGTGACCGTTGCAATGCGTTCGAGAAGCATGAAGGCAGCTTCTGCAGTCTCTGAAAAATCGGTTGGGAAGAGGATATGGCTGTTGCAACTATCCGAAGATGGCTCTGTGGCCTCTTCGTTGTCTCCAGGACTGAAGCGCACAAGAAAAGTCGGCCGAGTTGCCTCGTGTAGAATGCCATAACTGACACTTCCAATGAGTGCACCCCTGAGGCCGCCTCTGTGATGGGAGCCAATTATCACCATGTTCACATCGAACTGCTCGGCAACCTCGAGCACAGCCCTTCCAGGTGTACCACGTACTACTTCTACCTTGCAATTGAACCCACGTTTTCGTATTTCATCAGCCCTGTCTTCCAGCCTGTTTTTGATCCCATTTAGATAGTCTTGATGTAGCTGGAAGTTTTCAGGTGGGTTGATGGCATGGCAGAGAATCATCTCCTTGACTCCAAGTGCCTTTTTAGGGATGCATCTTACCAGGGAAAGGGGGGGGATCTTCAGGTCATCTGCCAGAAGCAATTTTTCAAACATGTCTTGGCCCCAGCACATTAAAATTTTAGCAAAGAAATAATTCTTATTTTCACTATGTCAGATGAATGATTGAATGTCAATTAAGACCAAAAATATTAGCATCGTATCTATACTGACATTAAAAATATCTCAGTTGTCTTTTCCATGGTTTTTCACAATGGAGATAAAATATCATCCCTTGATGGGTAAATAGATGAAAAAGGTGCTGCCCTTGCCAGGCCTGCTTTTCAGACCAACTCTGCCCCCGTGCAATTGTGCTATATGTTTTACTATGGCCAGGCCAAGGCCGGTACCTCCAAGTTTTCTGCTCCTCGCCTTATCCACCCTGTAAAATCGTTCGAATATCCTATCCCTATGTTCTGATGAGATACCAACACCAAAGTCCTGGACACTTATTATTGCCTGGCTTGTGGATCCGGGAGCAGTTGTCTTTTTTGCCATGACGATGATTTTTTTGCCCCTACGACTATATTTCACTGCGTTTATTATGAGATTGGTCAGGGCCTGTTCGAGAAGGCGGGCATTTATTTCGAGCTTTAAGGGACTTTTGCACTCGCACTCTATGGTGATGTCTTTTTCTTTGGCCCTTAGTCTGCACGTATCTATGGCCGCCCTTAGTATGGGACAGATGTCTTGACTTTCCATGGAGATCCTGGGACCATCTGCCTCTATCTCTATCCTGGAAAGACAGAGCAGATCTTCCACTATCGCCTCGAGATGTTTGGCCTGCTTGGCTATGACTCTGAGGAATTCGTCGGCATGTTCCGCATCTTGAAATGCCCCGTCCAACAAGGTCTCCACATAGCCTTTTATAGATGTTATAGGTGTCTTCAACTCGTGGGAAACATTTGATACGAAGTCGCGCCTGATACTTTCCAGGCGTTTCATCCTCGTGAGATCATCCATCACCAATAGCACCCCTGTGGCTACTCCATGCTGATTTTTCAGCACTACAGTGCGTACATAGAAATATCTTTTCTTGGAATAGTCTTGCTCCAGACTGAAGACGATCTCTTCCTCCCTGTCCTGCCAGGTTGCAAAGACCTGTTTCAGGTGTCTTTGCATGTCCAGGTTTCTTATGGCCGAGAAGATTGACATACCAATGTAATAGTCAGGACCAATATTGAAGAGGCTCGAGGCAGCGCTATTTATGCTCTTTATCTTTCCATCCCTGTCTACTACTATTACCGCCTCCTTCATGCTTGCAAATACCAACTCCAGTTGATTCTTTTGTTGTTGTAATTGCCCAAAACGCTTTTGTAGCTGCCTTGCCATGTGGATAAGTGAATTTTTCAGGCTTAGTATCTCTTGGGAGACGGGGCCCCGGTCTCGTTGGCCAAAACGTTGGTCTAGATTGCCTTTTGCAAATTCCATGGCCATGGTCTTGATCTCCTGGAGGGGCCAGCTTATCCATCTGGAAACGAGAAAGGCGATTACCACGGCAAAAAGGAGTGCCAAGACAATCCCCAAGAAGATCTTGGCCTGAAAGGAAAACAACTTGTCTTCCAAAGATGCCAGAGGAACCGATAGCCTCAGTACACCCTTGGCCCCGGATAGGTGGTCTGTGGGTCCAAGGGCTGTGCACCGGATGGGAATTGCCACATAGAGCATGTCTCTGTCCAACGTGGTGCTATATCTTATTGCCCAGCCCTCCTTGCCAGAGATGGCCTCTTTGATCTCTGGACTATTTTTATGGCTATTTATCCGGCCGGCAATGGATTCGGAGTCAGCTATTACTTTCCCGTTTGGGTTTAGCAGGGTGATCCTGACAGAGGTCCTTTGGCCTATTCTTTCAAATAAGTTGTCTAGGCCAGAGTCTTTGCCAGAGCAAAATGATTGGGATGCCTCTTCATGGAGGATCTTGGCGCTTCTAAGAAGGTTTTGGCGTTCTTCTTGAAAATAGAAGTCTTTTAATTCAGTGTAAAAAAAGAAGGTTAGTGCCCATATTAGTGAAAGGGTGATGAAAACGGTCCCAATAAAGATATACCAGAAAAGGGGCCTGGATTTCATCAGTCATCCCTTTTGAATCGATAACCAACTCCTCTTACCGTCTCGATAAGAGACCCAGCACAGCCCAGTTTTTTTCTTAGGCCATGTATCTGTACATCTACTGTTCTGGATGTGACCATGTATCCGTGGCCCATTACCTCGTCAATTATCTGCTGTCTCGAAAAGACCCTGCCTGGGTTCCTGGAAAGAAGAGACAATATCTTGAACTCACTTGTGGTCAATGAGAGCGGTTGTCCATCGAGGGTGACACAAAAACCTGCATAATCTATTTCGAGCCCTTCCCCAAACTTGTATTTTTCCATACCCCCATTTGGGGCTGTTTCCCTGTCCTCTTGACTACGTCTCAATAAGACATTGACCCTGGCCAGGAGGATTTTGGGGCTGAATGGTTTGGTAACATAGTCATCTGCACCAGAGTCGAGGCCTGTAATGATGTCTTGTTCCTCTCCCTTGGCAGTCAACATGATAATGGGCATAGCAGGGTGTTCTGTTCCTTGCCTGATCCTTTTACATACTTCGAGCCCGTCCATACCAGGAAGCATTATATCCAGTATGAGACAGTCGAAATGCTCTCTGGCCAGGGCAGCAAGGCCTTCTTCGCCTGTATCTGCACAACTTACGCTATAGCCGTTTTTTATGAACTGGTAACTGAGCAGTCTTTGTATGTCCTCGTCGTCTTCTATGATGAGAATTGATGGTTTGGCCAAATCCTTCTTATCCCTCCCGATTCAAAAGATAAGTTGTTAAGCAGCAGGTATGGTTTGGACCCATAGCAGGCAACTGTTCATCCCAAATCTTATACATCAAGATATCAATACTGAAAGAGACTGGCCATGGAACCGAATCCACTGTACAGGTACCGAGTCGAGATACCAGAATTATGAATACGTCCCCACCGTCTCATGTTGGTCTTGCTTGCCAACCTTATGATTTGGGTTCATGTCTATGCCATATATTTGTAAATTTTAGATGTTTGTCAACAGGCAGTACATGACATAGGGTAGCAGAAAATCTTTCGAAAGCACAGTGCCAAAAAGATGGCAAATATCAAGGTGTCCATGCAGTCGGCATTATTACACAAGAAATGAAAAAGCTGGGCTGCAAACGTCTCATGCAGCCCAGCCCAGACAATTTAGAATTTTAGCTGGTAGACCATTTGGAACTTGTGTTCATTCCCAGGCCTATTGTCTGGTGATGGTGCTGAACTTTTCTTGTTCCCGAAGTCATCGCCATAGTTTGTATATTCGTAGTCCATGAGGAGATAGTTGCCATGGACAAGCTCCAGGGCCCCACCGCCTATATACATGTCATAGGTTGCATCACTTGCTATCTTGTTGTCCTTGTCCCTATCCACGTGGTCGTAGCGGAAGAAGAAATTGAGCTTCCTGTCCAACCAAGGGCTTATCCCGTATACAGGCGGTTTTACGTTTAGGAAAAAGGAATAGTTCTCAGTCCACAGGGCATCTCCATTGGGCTTCAGCCATTTCCCATCCTTGTTGCCCTCTGTCACAAAATATTGGGCAGTGGCAATTATGCGAGGGTGTTCAAAACTGGCATAACCCATATGTACCTGATAGTCTGGATAATCTCCATTCTGTTCAGCCCTGTGGTTCCCCTCTCCATAGAGGCCAAAGTAACTGAATTGCAGTCCTGGAATCAGATCAGGCAAGGGTCTGATGGTGATCCTTCCCTCAACAACCTTGTTGCCGTTGTCTTCCTTGGCATGATATCCACTTCCATTGTATACACCTAGGTGCCAGCTCCCATATCTTCCTGCATAGTGGTGATTCCCCGTCTTCGCCTTTGCGTCTTCGAGCTCTCCTGCAAAATAGCCCCTTATGCTTATACCAAGGTCTGCCGAGTTGAAGGTACCAGCCCTTTCAATGGCCATTGTCCCCTGGCATCTATAGGGATTTACATGTTCTTCAAAATCGAGCCATGGGATGTGGCCAAGACCGAATTCCGATTTCATGTTGGTAAGTAGCCCCAAGTCATGGGGTTTGAACTGGGCATAGAGATACTTCAATCTGGTCTTCCAGTCCCCGTACTCATCTTGGTGGACATCATAGGTGAGATGTGCCGCAGCCCAGGAATTTATCTTCTTGTCTACCCTGAAATAGCCACGTTTGATGGCAAAGCGGTTATAACTCTTCTGACCACCATGGGATCTGGCTGCTTCACCAGCACTATAGTCGAGATAAGCAAGCATCCTGAACTTCAATCCCTTCAATGCCTTGGGTACAGCGTCTTCCTTTATCTCATTTGTTAGCTGTTTTGTCTTTTGTTCCTCGAGTTGTCTTGCCTCTTTCTCTATCTCTGCAGCTTCCTGGGCAGAAATTATCCCTTTTTTCATTAGCACTTCCAAGAGGGGATCGTATTGGCTGCCAAAGACCGGCCCTGTCATTGCCACTAAAAGGAAAATGCACAGCATTATCCCTGTAATACTCCTGCAACCCCTTGTTTCCATAAGTTCTCTCCTTTGTTTGCTAAGTAGTAAGATAGGTAAGTTTATGTAATCGTTTGATTCAGGGACCGAGACACTATGTATACAAGGGTAGTTAGCATCTCTTTATTAGGAGGCTGTTAGTGGTGGGTTAAAATTGGGTTAGGACTATACCGGCAAGGGGAAAGGAGTGTCTGTAACCATATGTTCTTATCGAAGAAATTCAATCTTAACGAAATCTTAACAATTGTCTAACATTTGGCAGATAGTATTAGCTCAAATTTCAGGGACCGAAGCACTTAGAAAAGTCAATTCAAACAAGGAGTATTAGTCATGAGAAGAGACAGGTTGATGGTTTGGGGTTTGGCCCTTTTGGCTCTGGTCGTGCTCAATCCAGGTGGTGTACATGCTGGGGCTGTAAAGGCTATCTCTGGGGCAGGGGCTACGTTTCCCTATCCAGTTTATGCCAAATGGGCATCTGCCTATTATAGGTTGACAGGGATAAAGATGAATTATCAGTCCATTGGCTCTGGTGGAGGCATCAAGCAGATCAAGGCAAAAACAGTAGATTTTGGTGCATCGGATGCCCCCTTGAAGCCAAAAGCTCTCCAGGAGGCAGGTCTCATCCAATTTCCGATGATAATGGGTGGGGTGGTGCCGGTAATAAATCTAAAAGGTATCAAGGCAGGCCAGATAAAGTTGAGCAATAAGCTAATGGCCGATATCTATCTTGGCAAGGTCAAGAAATGGAATGACGAGCGTATAAAGAAGGAGAATCCTGGGATGGCCCTGCCTGCCAGGAATATCGTGGTGGTACACCGTTCCGATGGTTCTGGTACTACCTGGATCTTTACGAATTATCTCTCCAAGGTCAGCAGCGAATGGAAGGACAGGGTAGGTAATGCAAAGGCAGTTGCCTGGCCTGTCGGAATAGGCGGCAAAGGCAACGAGGGCGTTGCTTCTTATGTGAGGAGAATAGATGGTAGTATCGGTTACGTGGAATATGCATATGCCCTGCAAAACCACCTTACATATGTGAAATTGAAGAACAGGGATGGTAATTATGTAGAGCCCAATAGCCAGACCTTCCAGGCTGCGGCAGCCAATGCAGACTGGGAAAAGGCTGAAGGATTTTATATGGTCCTGACCAATCAACCTGGTAGCGAAAGTTGGCCAATTACCGGGGCTAGTTTCATTCTCATGCACAAAGTGCAAAAAAAACCAGAAGTTGCCAAGGCTGTCCTCAAGTTTTTCGACTGGTGTTATAAGAACGGTCAGAAGATGGCAGAAGACTTGGACTATGTGCCAATGCCCATGAAAGTGGTGTCATTGGTAGAAAAGACATGGGAAAAAGAGATAAAGGATGAACAGGGCAATCCAATCTGGCCGTAGTTGATTGGTATACGGTGCCCCCTCTCCAATGGGGGCGCCCGGTTTGTTTCCAGGGTGCAGCCTTGGTCAAATCGAAGATTCAAGGGAAAAATGGAAATGACTCAAAATTCCAAGGACATGACGATCATCAGGCGAGGGAACGCGGGCCAGATACTCGATTTCATCTTTGCGAACAGTACCAGGATATGTGCAGTGATCGTCCTGTTGATCATATTTGCCATGATGGTCTCTCTGTTCATTGGAGCATGGCCGGCTTTCAAGAAGTTTGGCCTTCATTTTTTTATAAGCGACAAGTGGAACCCTGTCACAGAAGAGTTTGGGGCATTGGTAGCCATCTATGGGACGATTGTCACATCGATCATTGCCATGCTGATTGGGGTGCCTGTGAGTTTTGGTATAGCTATATTCATCACCGAGCTCTGCCCGATATGGCTTAAACGTCCAGTCTCCACTGCTATCGAGCTCCTTGCTGCGATCCCCAGCATCATATACGGTATGTGGGGCCTTTTTGTTTTTGCCCCCTTTTTTGGTGATCACATCGAGCCCTGGATATCCGAATACCTCGGAGGCATCCCGTTTCTCGGGCATCTTTTTTCAGGCCCTCCCCTGGGTATAGGCGTGCTCACTGCTGGGATAATCCTGGGAATCATGGTGATACCCTTTATGGCCTCAGTCTTTCGGGACCTTTTCGAGGTGGTACCAGCCGTGCTCAAGGAATCGGCATATGGCATCGGTGCTACTACCTGGGAGGTGGTGAAGATGATCGTCTTGCCCTATACGAAGATAGGTGTTGTGGGTGGGGTCATGTTGGGTCTTGGAAGGGCGCTGGGAGAGACCATGGCCGTGACCTTTGTAATTGGAAATGCAGATAGGCTTGAAAGTTCGCTTCTCATGCCAGGAAATACAATTTCTTCAAGCTTGGCAAATCAATTTACAGAGGCTGTAGGTCAGATGTATACATCTTCTCTCATAGCCCTCGGGCTTATTCTATTTTTTATCACCTTTGTGGTGCTTGCTGTGGCCAAGTTTTTTCTTCTTCGCTTGACGCTCAAGGAGGGACAAAGGACATGAGCCAGTTGCAAAATATAAACATTCGTCTCTACAAGAGAAGGATCAAGTTAAATTTCCTTGTCCTTTCGGCCTCTTTGTTGACAACCCTTTTTGGCCTTTTCTGGCTGGTATGGCTCCTCGTAACCCTGTTCAGCCATGGCTTTCAGTATCTCGACCTGTCAGTGTTTACACAACCCACCCCGCCGCCAGGTGAGGCTGGTGGACTGGCCAATGCCATCGTAGGGAGTGTAATCATCACAGTCATGGGTGTGTTGATTGGTGCCCCCATAGGGGTGATGGCCGGGACCTTTCTGTCAGAGTATGCAATGAGATCCCGCATTGCGCCACTCATCCGGTTCGTAAACGACGTATTACTAAGCGCCCCATCCATTATTATTGGTGTGTTTATTTATGAGGTTGTGGTAGTGCCAATGGGCAATTTTTCAGGCTGGGCTGGGTCGCTTGCCCTGGCCCTTATTGCCCTTCCCATTATAGTTCGTACCACAGAAGACATGTTGAAAATGGTTCCCAACACTGTGAGGGAGGCAGCCTGTGCCTTAGGGGCCCCAAGGTGGAAGATGACGGTAGCAATCGTATACAGGGCGGCAAAGGCAGGTATCCTTACTGGTATCCTCTTGGCGATTGCAAGGATAAGTGGAGAGACAGCCCCGCTCCTTTTCACGGCCTTGAACAACCAATTCTGGAGCAGCAGTCTCAACGAGCCAGTTGCAAACCTGCCAGTAGTCATATTCCAATTTGCAATGAGCCCTTATGAGGATTGGCAGAATCTGGCATGGGCGGGTGCCTTTCTGATAACTCTCAGCGTGTTGGTCTTGAACATACTTGTGAGAACTTTCTTGAGGAATCGTTAATCATCAACATCCCCTTTATTGCCGAGGCAGAGATGGCCAAGGATCAATGGAGCGGGGCAAGAAACAGGACAGATCGATATGGCAATGGATAATAGTGGAATGGAAAAAGAAAAGACCCTCCTGGAAAAAGGATTTTCTTCCATAAAACATACGGGTGATGTCTCAACTCCTGCCGGGGATCTTTCTTCTCTTGAGATCAAGATGAGGGTAAGAGACCTGGATTTCTATTATGGCAAGTTTCATGCTCTTCATTCCATAACCATGGATATACCTGAAAAAAGGGTTACTGCCATGATAGGGCCTTCTGGGTGTGGCAAGTCTACCTTGATAAGGTGCTTCAATAGGATCTATGAACTATATCCGAGGCAATATGCTACAGGAGAGATACTGTTGGATGGTAGAAACATCCTTTCTCCAAAGGAGGATCTCAATCTCTTGAGGGCCCAGGTTGGCATGGTCTTTCAAAAACCTACACCCTTTCCCATGTCCGTATATGACAATATCGCCTTTGGGGTTAGACTCTATGAGAATCTTTCCAGGTCCGAAATGGATGAAAGGGTGGAATGGGCGCTTCAAAAGGCCGCTCTCTGGAAAGAGGTGAAGGATAAGCTCAGGCAGATTGGCACAGCCCTATCTGGAGGCCAGCAGCAACGTCTGTGCATAGCCAGGGCCATTGCCGTAAAGCCGGAGATCGTCTTGCTCGACGAGCCTTGCTCAGCCCTGGATCCCATCTCTACGGCCAAGGTGGAGGAGCTTATTGACGAATTGGTCAGTGACTACACTATAATTATTGTTACACACAATATGCAGCAGGCAGCCAGGGTTTCTGATTTTACTGCCTTCATGTATCTGGGAAAACTCATAGAATATGACAGTACAGACAAGATGTTTACCAACCCAGTCAAAAAGGAGACAGAAGATTATATTACAGGTCGGTTTGGATAGGATTCATATGGAGTGGCTCATTTTCGGCCGAACAGGGGGCCTTTAGGGCAATGGTAAGAAAAGGGGAATAACTCATGCAAAGTTTTCACTACACGTTTCATAAGCAGCTCGACAAGCTGTTCGAGAGGTTTTTAAACCTTGGGGCCTTGGTAGAAGACAGGGTCATGAAGGCATGTGAGACAATAAAGACCAGGGATCCAAAGTTGATTAAATTTGTTTCCAGTTCCGACTATGAGATCGACGAGCTCGAGATAGACATAGAAGAGGAATGCCTCAAGATCCTGGCTCTCTATCAGCCTGTTGCAAGAGACTTGAGGATCATCATCACCATCATCAAGGTCATCAGCGAGCTGGAGCGTATCGGGGATTATGCAGTCAGTATAGCCAGGAGGGTAGGGGACCTATCCAGAGCAGACATCCCCATGAGATACAAACCCGATTATGATGAGATGATTTCTGCCGTGCTCATGATGTTGAAGCTCTCCCTTGATGCCATCACGAACCAGGATAACGATCTGGCGCACAGGATATTCATCTTGGACGATGACGTGGACAAGCAGCGTACCAAACACTACGAAAAGGTCATCGAAGAGATACAGAAACAACCAGAGGCAGCTCGATACTTGGTGGATTGCTATATCCTTGCCAGACACCTTGAAAGGATAGCCGACAGGGCAACCAACATAGCAGAAGAGGTCATCTATCTCATAGAGGGAGAGATAGTAAGGGGTGAGTTTGCCTGATTAGGGCCCATCAAACAAGTGGGCTGGCAAAAGTTGTTGTCCTATCCATTTGTGGCAGGTCCCTGTCTAAGGAGATCTTCTTCTTCCATATTGGGATATTCAGTCTTATGTTGTAAGAAATGAAAACCGGTATGTGGGTACTACTAAGGCCGGGAGGGGGATGGTGACCTTATTAGTGAGGATTGAGATATGGCTCTTTTAATGGACATCGTTTTGCAATCCTGGAATCTCCTGCTGTCTGCAGGTATATACATCCTCCTGGGAATCCTTGCTGCCGGCCTGTTCAAGGTATTTCTGAGTCCATCTGCTGTTTCGAGGCATCTTGGAAGGGGGGGGATGTCCTCTATTGCCAAGGCAGCCCTCTTTGGGATACCATTGCCCCTTTGATCTTGCGGTGCTCTGCCGGCGGCAGCAGCCCTAAAGAAACAAGGAGCAAGCAAAGGGGCTGTTACTGCCTTCTTGATATCTACCCCTGAATCAGGTGCGGATTCCATTGCCGTTACCTGGGCCCTTCTTGATCCTGTGATGACTGTGGCAAGGCCTGTAGCCGCCTTTTTTTCAGCCTTTATTGCAGGGATAATGGAAAATGTATTTGGGAGGGATGAGCACATAGATACCAAGAAGGGGCAGTGCTGTTCGTCTCATGCCCAGACAGCGTGCCAGGGCCAAGATTGCGAGGCTGAAAACGAGGCCGTACACTATACGTTTCTCCAAAAGATATCGGCAGGTCTGCTTTATGCCCTGAAGGATGTCTGGGCAGATCTGGCAGGGTGGTTCCTTTTAGGCATATTCCTTGGTGGGCTGATCTCTGCGCTCATCCCAAGTGATTTGCTGGCATCCCACCTGGGTGGAGGGATCGGATCCATGTTTGTCATGTTGGCAGCAGGGATACCGATATACATATGTGCAACTGCCTCAACGCCAGTTGCAGCCGCACTCATGATGAAGGGCGTAAGCCCTGGAAGTGCCTTGGTCTTCCTGTTGACAGGCCCGGCTACGAATATGACATCCCTTTCAGTAATCACTGGCATCCTTGGCAAGAGAGGTACTGTGATATACCTGCTTTCTCTTGGTGGCTGTGCCATAATGGCTGGACTTCTGCTCGACAGCTTTTATTTGGCCTTTGGCATATCTGCCTCTGCTACCATTGGTCAAGGGGCAGAGATGTTACCCCTTTGGTTTAGAACCAGCGGGGCGATATTGGTGTTGATCCTCTCTGTCGGGCCTGTTTGGAAAAGGCTCATCTCCTCTTTGCACAAAAAAAGGACATGCTGAGGGGCGTAGGTAGCGAGCTTGAGCCAGCTTCAGCCTACTTATGCCTCCCAACCAGCATGGAGTCGGTCTTTGGGAGCATCTAAATGTTGACAGGGGAAGAAAGTTGTTCTAAAAGAATATTATTTCACATGTAAATATCATGATGAAAAGATATGTGCGAGGTCTGGGTGGTTGGAGATCTGCTTCTTCATATCTCCTGTAAATGGTATCTTTTAGCACGATATAAGGAGGGATATAGGATGAAAAGGGGTTGTGGGATATTGTGTTTTTTGTCTTTAATGGTTGCAGTTGGTGTGACTCCTG
Source organism: Deltaproteobacteria bacterium (assembly GCA_026986785.1). Classification (GTDB taxonomy): domain Bacteria; phylum Desulfobacterota; class Dissulfuribacteria; order Dissulfuribacterales; family QOAL01; genus QOAL01. The sequence continues at coordinate 48,169 of JALSNW010000019.1, forward strand.
TTGGTGCAGCCATAATAGCACCTTCATATGAGTCGAGTTGTCATGCAGAAAATAGTCTTGGCTTACAGGATGATGGGCCTTATCATGCCCGTGCGGGAAGTGATAACAATTATGCAGAATCAATGGTTCAGGGTTGGGGCCTTGGTAGCCAGGCACACCTCGTAATGGGCAATGATGAGACGTTTTCTGGCAGCACCTTTTCTTTCTCTCAGTTTTCCCAGCCGTTTTCTATAACAGATTCTGGTAAGGCCTGGATAGAATTTTCTTATGAGGGCAGCCTCTTGGTCTCTGATCCCAACTCAGGCCTTTCTGGAGAATACACGGCCTATTTTTATATCATCGCAGATGATACCTTTGAGCATTCCAATGGAGTAACTGGTATGATCCAAAAAGTGACCTCCATTCCATATGGAGATATATTTTATCTAAACTATGATTTTTCTGATGAACAGGTTGGAGAGATTTTCACTGTGACATTGACCTTGGAGACAGGAATATCATCAGAGAAAGGAGTCAGTTATTCAGGCCAGGGTCATGCGGAACTTGTGGCCGATTTTTATAATACAGGCCAAATAATAGGCCTTGGTGGAGGAATACAGCCTCTGAATCCTGTGCCAATTCCAGCATCGGTATGGCTTTTGGCCACAGGCCTTGCAGGTCTAATGGGGATTGGGATCAGGAGAAGATCTTTATAAGACTACCATTTTACCAGGGCTAGTAGTATGAGTCCAGTGAGCAACAAAGAGGTGTAGCCATGTGTTGGTACAGTAGAAGTTGCAACAGGGATTTGGCAGGGAGTCATGAGTAATAAGATATTTTCAACGTTATTCTTGATGGCCTCCTTCAGGGCATCAAGCAATCGTTGTAGCTGCCCTTGAATTTCACATTGATGTCTATACAAGGCCTGTGTAATCTTCAGGCATATCTGTGCCATGGTTGGAGACTACAAATTCCAGCTAAAATACCCCTGTTATCCTGTGATGTACTATCTCTGCGATGTCCTGGCTTATCTTTTTTAGGGCACTATCCTTCCGTCCCTCTGTGGTCATAATGTCTTTTGCCACATAAAAGCCTTCCTCCCTGTAAATATTGGCGCTTTGCCAGATCTCTTTTCCCGTCTTGGCATCGGTGAGCTTGACAGAGCATTCCACTCCTATGCGCCTTTCTACTGCCACATCATAGCGTACATAGGACAGCCCTGTGGTATAGGCGCTGATGACTAGGCCTTCGAGGATTACATCTGCTTCTTCCCTTGGGACAAGCTTGAGGCCGCTATCGCGGAGGAACTCCTCCCGGAGTTCATCTGTGATCCAGGTTCCAAGGCGGAGTTCATTACTGTTGTTCTTTATGGGGGCGACATAGATGGTCCGGATCCAATGGGGTAGCTGAACCCTTGTCTCTTGCCTATGATAACCACATGAGACACAGAGCAAAAAAAGCAGGGAAACTGCAATAATAGAGACGAAAAATCTTTTGGATCCGGTTTTATACCACAATATTCAATATCCTATCTCTTATGTAGATGAGCTTTCTGATCCTTTTGCCTTCCAGATGACGTTTAACATTTGTCTCCTTCATGGCAAGGGCCTCTACTTCTTCCTGACTGGAGCCAGCAGGTGCCTGGATTTTTCCCCTGACTTTGCCATTGACCTGGACTACTATGGTGACATCCTCCACCTGGGCGGCCTTCTCATCTGCCTCGGGCCATGGTTCAAGGCTTATTATCCTGTTGCGTCCGAGTAACCTCCAGAGCTCTGCTGTCATGTGCGGCACTACAGGGCTTAGTAACAGCAATATCGTTTCAACTGCCTCAAGTATCACTGGCCAGTAGGCCCCTGGTGCAATATTTGTCTTTGCCTCTGTTATATCACGCAAGATCGTGGATGTCTCGTTGGTAAGTTCCATTATGGCACTGATGGCCGTATTGAAGTGATATCTCTCTTCTATATCCTGGGTGACCTTGGATATGGTTTGGTGGGTTTTTTGTCTGAGGGCCTTCAATTCTGGATACTCGGCGGCAGCCTTGGATAGCCGTGAGACATCCTCTGGAGGTATCTTTTTCAACATCTCCAGATTGTCGGTCACAAGGCGCCATACCCTCTGGAGAAATCTATGGGCACCTTCAACTCCCCTGTCACTCCATTCCAGATCCCTCTCGGGAGGGGCAGCAAAGAGTATGAAAAGACGTACTGTATCCGCACCATAACGCTCGATCATGGTGTTGGGGTCCACAACATTGCCCTTCGACTTGGACATCTTGGATCCATCCTTGAGTACCATTCCTTGGGTAAGCAGACGTTCAAAGGGTTCATCCGCAGACAGATATCCAAGGTCCCTGAGCACCTTGGTAAAAAATCGTGAATAGAGCAGGTGCAAGATCGCATGTTCTATCCCGCCTATGTATTGGTCCACTGGCAGCCATCTGTCCACTCTTTGCCTGTCGAGGGGCAATTTGTCTTCATCTGGGCAGATATACCGTGCAAAATACCAAGACGACTCTACAAAGGTGTCCATGGTATCTGTTTCTCTTTTGGCAGGTCCACCACACTTGGGGCAGGTGGCCTCATAAAAGCTCTTGAGCTTGGGCAGGGGGGAGCGGCCCTTGGGATCGAATTCCACATCAAAGGGTAGCTCTACAGGGAGGTCTTCCTTGTTTACTGGTACGGCTCCACATTTCTGGCAATGGATGATAGGGATGGGGGCACCCCAATAGCGCTGGCGCGATATACCCCAATCCCTGAGCCTGTAAGTGATTTTGGGCCTTGCCTTGCCCTCTTTCTCCAGGAAGTCGACTATGGCCTTTTTGGCATCTTGGTTATTCATGCCATCAAATGGGCCGGAGTTTATGAGTACACCTGGGCCTTCCCAGGCCTCGTCCATGTCTTCGGGATGGATCTTTTTGTCAGTGGGGGATATTACGACACGGATAGGCAGGTCATATTTCTTGGCAAACTCGAAATCCCTCTGGTCATGGGCAGGAACGGCCATTACCGCACCTGTGCCATATTCAATGAGCACGAAATTGGCTATGAAGATGGGAATTTCTTCTCCTGTTACAGGATGAATGGCATAGCTGCCTGTAAATACGCCTTCTTTTTCCGTATCGAGATATTTCCCCGATCTTACACGTTTTTTGTACTGTTCCATGAATTCCCGGACTGCCTGTTCCTGTTTGGTACCCTCGGCAAGTTTCTTGGCCAGGGGATGTTCCGGGGATAGGCTCATGAAGGTCACGCCAAACAGGGTATCGGCTCTGGTGGTAAATACCTTGATGCAGTCCTTCTTGCCTTTGACCGGGAATTCTATCTCTGCGCCAATGCTTTTGCCTATCCAGTTTTTCTGCATAGTGATGACCTTTTCAGGCCAACCCTTGAGCTTTTCACAACCCTCAAGCAGCTCTTCTGCATAGGCAGTGATCCTGAAAAACCAACCCTCGAGCTCTCTTTCTTCTACTTCACTGTCACAGCGCCAGCATCTACCGTCTTCTACCTGTTCATTGGCCAGGACAGTCTGGCATTGTTCACACCAGTTTACCTTTGATTTTTTTCTATAGACCAGCCCCTTTTCCAGCATTTCGATGAAGAAGAGTTGTTCCCATCTATAATAATCGGGATCACAGGTGGCAATCTCTCTGGACCAGTCATAGGATAGGCCCATGCGTCTGAGCTGTTGCCTCATGTAGTCAATGTTTTCGTATGTCCATTTTGCCGGGTGAATTCCGTGCTTGATGGCTGCGTTTTCTGCTGGTAGGCCAAAGGCGTCCCAGCCCATGGGATGCAAGACGTCAAAGCCTCTCATCCGTCTGAAACGGGCGATCACGTCACCTATCGAATAGTTTCTCACATGTCCCATGTGAATCCTGCCCGATGGATAGGGAAACATCTCCAGACAGTAATAGGGCCTGTTGGCTTTTTTGTCATCGAGCCTGAAAATACCCTTTTTATCCCAGAGCGTTTGCTGTTTTTCCTCAATTTCCTTGAAGTTATATCTCATTTTCCCTTTTTTCTCGAAAAAAAAGCCTATTGGTCATCGCCATTAACAGATGCCGTCACTGCTGCTTTTCCTTGCATACCTCCCGATAGACAGAATCCAGGATGCCATTCACAAACCCTGCAGAGTTTGCATCTCCAAATTTTTTTGCCAGCTCGACTGCTTCGTTTATTGCAACCTTTGGCGGGATCTCGTCAAGGTAACACAGTTCAAAGATCCCGAGGCGGAGGATGTTTCTATCCACTGCGGCCATCCTTTCCAGCTTCCAGCTCTTGGAGAACCTGCTTATTATTGAGTCGATCTGTCTGCGTCTGGCAAGTACCCCTGAGACCAACAATTCTACAAAACCGATCAATTCCTGGTCGTTGTGGGCACCGTTGGGTGCAAGGTCCTTTTTATATTCTTGCAAGGTCTGCTTAGTCAATTCTGCGGCGTCATCAGGCGTCATATCCCTTGTCCAGTCTGCCTGATAGAGGATCTGGAGGGCAATGGTGCGTCCCTTGCGCCTGCTGGCCATTAGACATCTATCTCTTTCAGGAGATTGGCCATCTCGACAGCGGCAAGGGCGGCGTCCCAGCCCTTGTTACCTGCCTTTGTCCCGGCTCTTTCTATGGCCTGTTCTATTGTCTCAGTGGTGAGAACGCCAAAGGCAACTGGACAATCGGCCTTCATTGCAACCTGTGCGATCCCCTTGGACGATTCAGCCGCAACATAATCAAAGTGGGGTGTTGCGCCCCTGATGATGCAGCCCAAACAGATTACGCAGTCGTATTTACCCGATGCAGCCATGCGTTTTGCCACCAATGGGATCTCAAAGGCACCCGGCACCCAGGCTACCTCGATGTCTTCATCCCGTGCGCCATGTCTTATCAAGGCGTCAAGGCTGCCTCCCAGGAGTTTGGTCGATATGAATTCATTGAATCGTGCAACGATAATGCCTATCTTGAGTCCTTCGGCATTTAGGTTCCCTTCAAAGTTTTTTGGCATTTGATATTATCCTCCCTCCCCTTAATCTATGTGGAGAAGATGACCCATTTTCTCGGCCTTGCACTTTAGGTAATTGATGTTTTCCTCTTGTGGGGGAATCTCTATGGGTACCCGCTCCACTACCTCGAGACCATAGCCCTCGAGTCCGACAATCTTCTTTGGGTTGTTGGTCATAAGGCGCATCTTCCTGATACCCAGATCTCTCAATATCTGTGCCCCAACCCCGTAATCTCTCAGATCTGGTTTGAATCCCAGTTCCTTGTTGGCTTCTACTGTATCCCTGCCATGGTCTTGGAGTTGATAGGCCTTGAGTTTGTTCAGAAGGCCTATACCTCTTCCCTCTTGCCTCATGTAGAGGAGCACCCCTCTCCCCTCTCGACCGATTTGGAGCATGGCTCGCTGGAGTTGAGGCCCGCAGTCGCATCTAAGAGAGCCGAACACATCCCCTGTCAGGCATTCAGAGTGGACTCTCACCAGGATTTCCTCTTCTGGTTTTATTACAGGATCACCAAGAATAAGTGCCAAGTGCTCGTGTGTATCGAGGACAGATGTATATGCTATGAGTTTCCATTCTCCACCAAATCTGGAGGGCAGCCTTGTCTCCACCTCTCTTTTCACAAAACACTCCGTCCTGAGACGGTATTCTATCAGGTCTGCAATAGTGACAATCTTGAGACCGTGTTCCCTGGCAAAGACCTCAAGATCGGGCATCCTTGCCATTGTTCCGTCGTCTTTCATGATCTCACATATAACCCCGGCTGGCTTGAGACCAGCAAGACGGGCAAGATCCACCGAGCCTTCTGTCTGCCCAGCCCGGACCAGTACGCCCCCGTCTCTTGCCCTCAGAGGGAATACATGCCCTGGGGTGGCTATGTCGTCTGGACCACAGCCATCCTTCATGACGGTCTGGATGGTGGTGGCCCTGTCGTGTGCCGAGATCCCAGTGGTGACCCCTCGTCTTGCCTCGATGGAGACGGTAAAGGCTGTACCAAATCTAGATGTGTTTTTGGATGCCATCATGGGTAGGCCAAGTCGATCGACCATTTCTCCTGTCAGGGCCAGGCATATCAGACCTCTGCCATATTTGGCCATGAAGTTGATGGCCTCGGGGGTCACCTTTTCTGCTGCGAGGCAGAGGTCTCCTTCATTTTCCCTGTCTTCATCATCCACGAGGATTACCATCTTCCCTTGTTTGATATCTTCGATTGCTTCTTCAATAGTGGATTTTGCCATGTTTATTAGAACTCCAGATAATATTTGAAAATGTCTATCATATTCCTGATCATAAACGGTGTAGATATCGAATTCTTACTGGCACTGGCAGAATTGGCTGGCCATGAGGCATGTATTACAAAAAGCCATGACGTGCCAAAAGATCTCTGTCTACACCTGGGGCAGAGGCCTTGTCCGAGGTCCTCGATCCTGTTGCAAAGAGGAGTTTTTCAATATACTTACCAATAATGTCCAACTCAATATTTACCTTGTCTCCAGGCTTTTTAAAGGACAAGGTAGTCAGCTTAGCCGTATGAGGGATAATGGCAACGGAAAAGCCGCCTTTTCTGCACGAATTGACTGTAAGACTTATTCCATCTATGGCAACAGAGCCCTTTTCGATGAGATAGCGGTCATGTTTGCTGTCGAGCAGAAACGAAAATACAGTGAATTCTCCCTGGGGTCGTTTTTGATCAATGGTCCCAATGCAATCTACGTGTCCACTCACTATGTGTCCCCCGAGCCTGTCACTCAGCCTGAGGGCGCGTTCCAGGTTGACCCTTGTGCCTGTTGTGAATTGCCCAAGGGTAGTCCTTGACAGGGTTTCAGGGGAAACGTCTACCGCGAAGGAGTCCCCTGAAAAAGCTGTTGCAGTAAGGCATGCCCCATTGACCGAGATGCTTTCACCTGTTTGGGGATTTTCTATTTCAAAATCAGGCCTTATCCTGAAACGTAGCCCTTTTGATGCAGGCGAGATATTGGTAATGGTACCAAGACCTTCAATTATCCCTGTAAACATCTGTCATTTGCTCCACAGGCTGTCGAGATCTGAGATAATACCCCTGACGAGCCAGTTGTCACCAAGGTGGGTTATGGTTACACCTTTTAACCTCTTGGCATTTGTCAACACGTCCGTACCCATGCCTCCTATGGCAGGCTTGGCGCCAGTGCCACCAATGATCAGTGGGGCAAAGAAGAAAAATGCCTCGTCCACCAGATCGTTGTCGTAAAAGCAGCCGAGTACCTCTGCCCCCCCTTCTACGAGAACAGACTGTACTTCTTTTCTTCCAAGGAGTTCCAGCAATGAGCCGGGATGTGGTCTGCCCATGCTGTTTGGGGGGAGCTCAACCACCTCCACCCCCTTTTTTTCCAGTATACGTCGTTTTTCTACGTCGGGCATGGTCGAAACCACCATGGTAGGAGAACTGTCGGACGGGCTGAAAAGTTTCGCATCGGTTGGACATTCCAGCCTGCTGTCCAGTATCACCCTTAACAATTTTTTTTGTCCAGGAGACGGTCTCCTTGGTCTCCAGGTGAGGCTTGGGTCGTCAGCCAGCACAGTGCCTTTGCCTACCACAATGGCATCACTCATTTTTCTGAGTTCTTGTCCGTATTGTCTTGCCTTGTCATTTGTAATCCACTGGGAGTGTCCTGTCCTGGTGGCTATCCTGCCATCGAGACTGCATGCCGTCTTGGCCCTGATCCAGGGAATCCCTCGTTTTATCGACTTGGCAAAGGGTGCAAGAAGGCGTTTGCACTCTGATTCGAGAAGCCCTATATCCACTCGAATGCCTTGAGACCTGAGAAAATCCGCTCCGCCTCCCTTGACGGAGGGGTTTGGGTCAAGGGCACCAATGACGACACGTCTTAGGCCCGCCTCCAGTATTGCCTTGGTACAAGGAGGGGTCTTGCCTGTGTGGTTGCAGGGCTCCAAGGTGACGAAGATTTCAGCCCCTTTGCACCGTTGTCCTGCATCCCTTATGGCATTTACCTCTGCATGGGCATCACCGGCCCTCTTGTGATAGCCTCTACCTACCACCTGTCCAGCATTGACTATTATTGCCCCAACGGCTGGATTAGGGGAGGTGAAGCCAAGGCCCTTTTCAGCGAGCCTAATGGCAGATCTCATAAATTTTTTTTCACTGGTAGTGAACCTGTTCACTTTTCATTCCTGGTTTTGGCTGACTTTTTATATTATAATCTCAAGTCAGGTACAGGGCATTATCATTAAAAAGCCTTTGTGAGTCAACTCGTAGTTCGAGGTTTCGGCCTTGAATTTTTTCAGAACAAATGTAATTTCAAAAACAATAATTAAAAAAGAAAGGAGGTATTTCAATGAACATCTTGGTTATTGGATGCAGTTCTTACATGGATGCAGGCTATGGCTGCCCTGGTGAATACAAGTGTATCAATGCAGTGAACGAGAAGAATGGAGAATTTGCCAAATACGATGATCCAGTCCTGGTGGGGTTTCTTCGTTGTTCGTGCCCAGGCAGGGCCACTATCAACAATATAGGCAGCGTGATGAAAAATGTGAAGGTAGATGCTATTCACCTCAGTAACTGCATGGTCAAGGCAGTCCCCATGTGTAAAAATCATGATTTTGAAGAATTCAAAAAGATCGTGGAAGAAAAATACAAGGTCCCCTGTATCCTTGGCACCCATGCCTATGGTTAGATCTACGTAGTTTCTCTCCGAAGAGTTCTCCCCTTGGAAGGCCGCCTGTATACGACGGCCTTATCATTTTTTGCACCATCTGTTCTGCTAAGACAGTATGCTATACTTCTCTGGTAACAGCTCTGCCAGGGTATGATCTGCCCATTTTTCCTTTGCCAGCCTCCTCATGAAAGACTTGAAGCGAATGGTGTCATCAGGAGGTACGACAAAACAGGGCAATTGCCTGTTGGTCTTGATCCTGCCTCCAGCCGCAGCAACAAGATCGGGCACCTTTCCCCTCTCAGCAAGTCCCAGGGGGATCATATCCAGGAGATTGCCATACCAGCCCTCGCTATCGATATGTTCGAGGATCTGGTAAATGGCCAGGTTTATGGTTACCAGAAATGGGGGCATGTCTGCCTGACCGCCCTGGGGACAAAGGGTTTGGGATGACATGGCCCTGCAAGAGAAGGGTCGGTGTTCGTAGACTGTACAAAGACCTTGTTCATCCAGAAGGGGACAGGGCTCAAAGGTTATAGGGCTGGTCTCTTCCGGTATTGCTTTTTGGGCTAGACACATTGCTGCCGTGGTATTTATGGTGGTGCTTGGCACAAAATGGTCTTTTTGTTGTTCCTCTTCCAGCTTTGCAAGGAGTTGTTTGTCCATGTTGCCAGATTGGAGGAGGTAGTTGGTCTCAAGACTTGTGACAGTCACATTCGTGGTACAGCATGTATGGCAGCCTTTTTCACAAACTGTGGAAAAACCTTTTACGAATTGTTCATAGAAATTGTAGATAGCCTCGAGGGCCAATAATTTGGACACGTCTTTTCTCCTGTTTTTTTAAGAGACTACCATATCCACCAAGTCCTTTCATGAAGATCTGGAACGGTCTGCTTCTATATGCCACCCTTCGATATCATGGCCTTCAGGAAGGGGATTTTGAAACCACGCCCTCCGGCCTTTACTCATAGCCTTTCCGTATCCTCTTGGAGGATATTGCCCTTGAGGCCGATTATCGTCTTTTTCACATCAAAAGATCTGCCTGCCCTCTCTGCAGCCTTTTTGAGTATGCCAAGCATGGCAGAACAGCATGGGACCTCCATGATTACGGTAGAAAGACTCTCTATGGGATTTTTTTCAAAGATCTGCTGAAATCTTTTTACATAATCATTGGCATCGTCGAATTTTGGGCATCCAAGCATGATGACGTTGCCCTGGACAAATCGTTGATGAAAATCTGGGCAGGCCACTGCAGCGCAATCGGCTGCCACCACTATCTCGCTATTTTTGAGAAATGGGGCATGAGGGGGGATGAGGCGGATCTGGATTGGCCAGTGGCCAAGTAGGAAGGCTGGTTGCAGACCAGGGCCTGGCTTGATGCTTTTTTGGGGGGGCTCTGCTGGAGAAAGATCTTTGATCTGGGTGGAAGGACAGGCACATGCCATGTCTTCATGAGATTTCCCTCCTGCCTTGGAGTCCAGGTATTGTTTCACTGCCTCTTCGTCAAAGTCTTCGGCCACCCTTTCCACTATCTTCAAGGCACCTGTGGGGCAATCACCCATGCATGCGCCAAGGCCGTCACAATATTTTTCTGCTACGAGCCTGGCCTTGCCATCTACTATCTCTATGGCCCCTTCCTCACAGGCTGGGACACATTGGCCGCAGCCATCGCAGAGCTCTTCGTCTATTTCTATGATTTTTCTGAGGACTTTCATTATATTCTCCTTGGTATTGGAATTTGTTTTTTGTCAAATTCATGGCAAAGATGTCATGCGCGGTGATCTCCAAGGCTCTCCCATGGAGATACACCTGATTGTAAAATATCGGCTTTTTGCCTGAAACCGCATTGACTTAAGTCAATGGAGAAAGCGGAGATGAATATTTCATGGAAGACAAGCCAGCCGCCATAAACGTCATCTGGCTCGGTATGATCCTTATTGCCACTGTTACTGCTGCATACAAGGGCACAATGGATCAGGTCACCAAGGCCTCTTTCGATGCAGCCAAGGCTGCTGTTACCTTGGCTATAAATCTCATCGGGCCCATGGCCCTTTGGTTGGGGCTGATGAGAGTGGCAGAAGATGGCGGATTATTGAGATTCATGGCAAGGTGTCTGAAACCGGTGATGGTCAGGCTGTTTCCAGATGTGCCACCTGGACATCCAGCCATGTCTGCCATGATCATGAACATGGCTGCAAATGCCCTCGGCCTTGGAAATGCTGCTACTCCCATGGGGATAAAGGCTATGAAGGAACTCGATCGCCTCTCTACCAGGAAGGGGACGGCCACCAATGCCATGTGCCTGTTTCTTGCAATCAATACCTCCAGTGTGACCCTATTGCCCCTTGGGGTCATAACAGTCAGGGCAGCAGCCGGCGCCACTCACCCTGCGGCAATATTGCTCCCTTCCATACTGGCAACTACCATTTCTACCCTTGTAGCAGTCATGGCTGCAAAATTTTTTGAAGGAAGGCAGGCCCCTTTCCACGGCCAAGAGGTCGTTTTTGAAAGTTCAGACCAGATCCCCGGCCAAGAGGAATTGTCAACCAGTCAAGGTTCACCCTCCAGGGTATCCATGGGGCTGACTGCCAAGCTATTCGTCTGGGCAGCCATTGCCGCCTTTGTTCTTGCCTCGATTGCAAGGCTTGTTCACCATCCACCTGGGGCCCTTTTCAGCCTTGAAGTCATAAATAATATTTCCAGTTGGCTCATTCCTGTCCTGATCTGTCTCTTTCTGATCTTTGGGTTCTTTAGAGGGATTCCAGTCTATGAGAGCATGACAGAGGGAGCCAAGGAGGGGTTTGAAACTGCTGTCAAGATCATCCCCTATATGGTGGCCATATTTGTTGCCATTGGCATGTTAAGGGCAAGTGGTGCAATGGATCTATTCATCAAGTTTCTTGCCCCTGTCACAGGGTTTATCGGTATGCCGCCCGAGGCCCTTGCCATGGCCTTGATGCGTCCTTTGTCAGGTTCCGGTGCCTTTGGAATCATGTCCGACATAGTCAGTAGGGCACCTGATAGCTTCTTGTCATACCTCGTTTCTGTGATGCAGGGCTCGACCGAGACCACCTTCTATGTGCTTGCAGTCTACTTTGGAAGCGTGGGTATAAGGCAGACCCGCCATGCATTGCCTGCAGCCCTGTGTGCAGACGTGGCAGGTATATTGGCATCTGTTTGGATAAGCCGGCTGTTTTATTGAGCTTTTTTCTGTCCTCTCCATCTATTCCCAAATGATCAACTTGTCTCAATGTCCAAAGTACCCCTGCGGGTACTCCTTACATCTTCAGAACCCTTGTGAGTTACATGATCTGGATTAATTTCACAAACACTTGTTATGCAAAAGTTTTCTTTAAGTTGTTGTGTATACTATATGCTTGACTATTGATAATTTTGTATTAAGCATTCTGCTTATATTAGTCTGAATATTTGTAGAAATATTAATTAGCAATTATACGCTTTTGTTATATTATTAACTTTATAATCTGATATGTTTTGTATAGATCGTTTTTTCACTATCTCACGTTCCAAATATGCTGTTACTTGCAGTGTCATTTTGGCTGTTTGGCTGCTGGCTCTTTTGCATGGTAATCCTGCTCAGGGTGCAAGGCTGCTGGCTGTGTCCGTGCATAGAGGGTTTGGTTGCCAGGCCTGTCATGAAAAAGCCGGTGGTGGAGGCCCTGCCGATTGTGCCAAATGCCATGGATTTGAGGCTGATGAATATGACCACAGTATACATTCGAAAAAGGATCATCAGGGCAGGCAAAATGCTACTTGCTATGATTGTCATGGCAAACATCATATATTGCCGATCTCTGATCCCAGATCTTCCGTGAACCAATCTAACATCGTCAAGACATGCGGGCGATGTCATAAGGATGAAGAAAAGGAATACGAGGCGGGCATACACTTTGAGATCTATAAAGACGATCCCGATTCAGCACCAAGTTGTCAGACTTGTCATGGCTATCATAGGATAGATAAGGTAGGGAAATATCAGTTCATCATCAGTACTACAAAGACCTGTGGTTCCTGTCATCCAGGTCCCTTTGAGAGCTATAAAGAGAGCCTTCATGGTCAGGTTTTGGCATTACAAGGGGGTGTAAGTGCTACCTGTTGGGATTGCCATTCTTCGCATAAGATATTAGAGCCTTCTGATCCCTCTTCTCCTGTTTCCAAGGAAAAAGGTGCCAGTGCATGCCGCAGATGTCACGGCAATACAGGTCCAATGTTCATGTCCTTCTGGCCCCATGCATCTGTACACGATAGAGACGGTTATCCGATACTTTATTATTCCTATATCATGATGAAGTGGCTATTCATTCTGGTCATGCTTTCGGCCACTGTCCATACCCTGGCCTGGATGAGGTGTTTCCCAAGGATGCTCAAGGCCAGGATCGAAAAATCCAAGGGGAGGCGCTATGTGTATTATCTCAGGTTCCCCGCTTGGCACAGGCTCACCCACTTTATTCTTTTGGTAAGCGTATTGGGCTTGGCATTTTCCGGGCTTCCCCTACGCTATTCGGAGACGTATTGGGCACGCTGCATAGTGGATCTGGTGGGGGGATTCAAAGACATAGACCTCATCCATAGGTCCATGGCAGCTTTTCTATTTCTTGCCGTATTTCTTCACGGCTATTATCTATTGAAATTGATCAGGGAAAAGGGTGTAAAGGGATTTTACCGTTTTCTCCTTTCTCAAGATTCTCTTTTCCCCAAAATTCAAGATTTCAAGGAAGCTTGGGCAGAATTTCAGTGTTTTTTGCGAGGGAGTCCTGAGCCGGAGAGAGATAAGTGGAGCTATTGGGAAAAGTTTGATTATTGGGCTGTTTTCTGGGGAATGATCGTTATTGGAGGCTCTGGGCTGATGTTGGCTTTTCCAGAGGTGACTACCCGTTTCCTTCCAGGATGGGCCTTGAATGTAGCCCTTGTTTTCCATTCTGAAGAGGCCCTGCTTGCCATATTTTTCCTCTTCATCTTTCATTTCTTTCATTCCCACCTGCGGCCCATGAAGTTTCCTGTGGACGAGAGCATATTCACTGGTAGAATCTCGGAAGAGGACTATTTCAATGAGAGGCAGTTAGAGATCACAAGGAAGACCCCTGAAGAACTGGAAGAGATGAAGGTGGGACCTCCCAATTTCTTCATGAGGTTGGTTGTGTACATTGTGAGCTTTATTGCAATAGGTATAGGGCTCTCGCTCATAGCATGTATCCTCTATACTGCATGGAAGACAGGTAGGGTCTTGCCTTAGACAAGACGATTGTTGGGGGCGAATAGATGTTTGGGGTTACCTGTCAAAGTCCCAGTTTCCTTTTTACCGTGGGGAACCTGGAGATATCCGTATGTGGCAGGAATAGGGCCCCGGATAACTGGTTCATGAAGTCTCCGCGCACGTTCATCTCGAGATAGGTAATCCGTTCGCAAATCTGTTGAAGCTCTTTCCTGCCATGTCTGTCGAGCAATACTTTTACTGCACCTTGACCAGCAGAGTTTCCAAGTGCCTTGAATCTTTCAAGGGGGATGTCAGGAAGCATGCCTATGGTTATGGCCTGCTCAGGATCTATGTAATTGCCAAAGGCACCTGCCACGAAAAAGTTTTCTATGTCGTCAAAATCGATACCAACGCTTTGTATGACCACGTTCAGGATCGTATACATGGCACCCTTGGAGCGTATGAGGTTTTTTATGTCGCTCTGGGTTATATAAACAGGATTGCCATCCTTGGTCTCGGTTTTGTCAGCCACTACATAAGCCCACTCCCCTTGGATCTGCCTCATCCTTTCAGGGTCCTTGTCTGGTATTAGTTTCCCTGTAGGGTCAACAAGGCCTGATTTGAACATCTCGGCAAGGAGATCTATGATGGCAGAACCACAAAGTCCCTTGGGAGGCATATTGCCTATTGTACTGTATTGGATAGACAGGTCTTGGGGGGATATCTTTATCCGTTCAATGGCACCTTCCTTGGCTCTCATGCCGCAGGAGAGTATTCCTCCTTCAAGGGCTGGGCCTGCTGCGCCAGCACAGGCGACGAGCCAGTCCTTGTTGCCAAGGACAACCTCGGCGTTGGTGCCAACATCCACCAGCAAAGAGATCTCTTCCCGTTTGGACATCTCTGAGGAGAGTATGCCTGCCAAGAGATCGCCTCCAAAATAACTTCCAACATTGGGAAGCACATAGATATAGCCCTGGGGGTTGATGTTGATCCCAAGTTGATCCGGCCTTAGGAGATCAAAGGTGTTGACCGTTGGTATATATGGCTCCTTACAGATATGACTGGGATCAAGGGCCAAAAGGAAGTGGCACATGGTAGTATTGCCAGCGATTGTAGAATAATAGATGGAGGCAGGAGTGATCCCTTCATCTTTACAAAGCGTCAAGGTGGCCATATTGATGAGCTCTATCACCTCTCTTTGTAAGGTGCCGAGGCCACCTCTTCCCGCAAAGATGATTCTGTCAAGGATGTCTTCACCATGTCGTCTTTGGGGGTTTTCAAGGGAAACCGTCCTGGAGATCCTCCCCTTTTCCAGGTCGACCAGGTAGAAAACTACGGATGTGCTGCCAAGGTCTATACCAAGCCCATAGACACCTTCAATACCCTGCTTGGGGGCAATATCTGCAATATCCCAGCCACAATCATGGCTTACAGTAACCACATCGATTTCAAAGCCAGATGTCTTCAGTACATTTGGCAGCCGTTTTGCCGTCTCTAAGGGGAGAGACAGGGGCTGGGAATAAAGGCCGGATAGTGAATCCCTGAGCCTTTTTTCATGGCTTCTATTATCGCCAAGGGCGGGCCGAGGGAGGGTCAATGTCTTCTTCTTGGCTACTGGTTCAGTGCCTTCCATCTCCTATCCTGGGTCTATCATTCGGCTCAGGGGTGATATCTATGATGATGTCCGTCTTCTCAAAACCACCTGTCTTCTGCATTTCTTGTTCTTGTCTCAACATCTCTTCCTGGGCCTTTTTCAATGCACTGGTGAATCGCCATGCCATGTAAGCAGCAAAAGTGCCAAAGACAACAAGGGCTGCGATGAGAATAGGAAGTGTAAGGAAGAATGCCCCAAGGGCCAGTAGTGCCAAGCCGATGGCCGCAAACGGCGACATCTCGGTAAAATATATTACATCTTTTCGTTTCATATCTTCTCCCAAAAATTACGTGGTCAGTTCTCGGAAATCTCTCTGTCTATCCTTTCTGGATCGCCTGAATTGAAATATAAGATGTTTTTCAGATGAATAAAGGCATCAATGTCCATGGTGTCAAAAAAAATGGCCATGCCTTGTTTTTCTCTCCTGACAACATGGCCCTCGATTCTCAGTTTCAACTCCGAGCTGGTGCCGGTAAGTACGATATGGGCAACAACTGGTGTGCCCTTGGGCAGGGGATTCTTGCATACACAGAAAAGCCCCTTCATGGAAATGTCCCTGGTCCGATCTGCCCTTATTGATGCACCGTTGCCAAGGTTTGTTACTGTAAGTTCTGTTTCGAAGGGAACCCTCAGATTCCTCCTACGTTCTTCTGTTTTCGGTTCGTTTACCGTCATATCCAGATCTCTTTTTTAAGACTGTTCTTCCAGTAGGGCCTTTATCTTCAGCCTGAGTCCCTGGAGCCTGATAAATCCTTCTGCATCTTTTTGGCTATAGACCTTGTCTTCTTCAAAGGTTGCAAAATCAGGTCTGTAAAGGGAGTTTGGTGACTTCCTGCCCACCACGATACAATTGCCCTTGTATATTTTGAGTCTGACTGTGCCGTTTACGTTTTCCTGGGTCTTGTCGATCATGACCTGAAGCATCTGCCTTTCTGGTGCAAACCAGAAGCCATAATATATGAGTTCGGCATATTTTGGGACGAGGCCGTCTCTGATGTGCACGACCTCTCTGTCCAGGGTAATCGATTCCATTGCCATGTGGGCTGTCCTCAGGATGGTGCCGCCAGGTGTCTCATAGACCCCTCTGGATTTCATGCCGACAAATCGGTTCTCAACGAGATCCACCCGGCCAACACCATTTTCTGCCCCGATCTCGTTTAGGGCAGTCAATATCTGGGCAGGAGACATGGGCTGGTCATCCAATGCCACTGCATCCCCTTTTTCAAATGTGATTTCCACATAGGTTGGCCTGTCAGGTGTATCTTCCAGGTCTTTGGTCCATGTGAACATGTCTTCCGGGGGCTCTGCCCAGGGATCTTCCAATATGCCCCCTTCATAGCTTATATGAAGCATGTTTGCATCCATGCTATAGGGTTTTTTCTTTGTGACCGGAACAGGGATGCCATGTTCGTTTGCAAAGTCTATGAGTTTGGCCCTGGAGTTCAGGTCCCATATGCGCCAAGGTGCAATAATGTTTATCTCAGGATTGAGGGCCATGTAGGTGAGCTCAAAGCGTACCTGATCGTTACCCTTTCCTGTGGCACCGTGGCTGACGGTATCGGCACCTTCTTCAGCAGCGATCTTGATCTGTTCTTTGGCAATCAATGGCCTGGCGATAGACGTGCCCAGGAGATAAGTGCCTTCGTATATAGCATTTGCCCTGAGCATGGGGAAGATGAAATCTGAGGCAAATTCGTCCTTGAGATCCAGGATATGGACACTCGATGCCCCTGTTTCAATGGCCTTTTGCCGGACGGCGTTCCAATCTTCATCCTGGCCTATGTCTGCCGCATAGGCCACCACTGGACATTTATAATGGACCTGTAGCCACTTAAGTATCACCGACGTATCGAGCCCCCCGGAATAAGCAAGCACTATCTTTTTGATCTCTGCCATGATTTCCTCTGCTATCCTCAGTTGTACGTAAAAAAATCTATCCCTGATCCTGTAATCTCATTGCCCATTCAAGGATTGCCTTGTGAAGATGCATCTTGTTTTCTGCCTGGTCCCAAACGACAGATTGTCTGCCCTCTATCACCTCTTCTGTGATTTCTTCTCCCCTGTGGGCAGGAAGGCAATGCAGGACTATCGCATCTTTTTCGCAATCAGCCAACAGGTCTGAGTTTACCTGAAAAGGCCGGAAGATTCGTCTCCTTTTTTCAGCCTCGTCATCCTGGCCCATGCTGGCCCATACATCAGTATTGATAACATCGGCATCTTTAACGGCGAGCCTTGGATCGTGTATCACCTCTATCGGCAGTGAGGCCTCGGCCCTGGCCTCGGCAAGGATGGCCTGATCAGGCTCGAATCCTTCCGGGCAGGCAATGGTTAGCTGGAAACCCAACCGCGCAGCTGCCTGAATCCAGGAATGGGACATATTGTTCCCATCTCCAATCCAGGCAACCTTCAAACGAGGAAGGTCATGCCCCTTGAATTCCATGACTGTCATGATATCCGAGAGTATCTGGCATGGATGGTGTTGATCAGTCAGTCCGTTGATTACAGGTATATCGGACCAGTCGGCCAATTCATTTACTATCTCTTGGCCAAAAGTTCGAACCACCAAGCAATCGAGATATCTTGAAAGCACTCGAGCCGTATCTTTGAGGGGTTCTCCCCTTTTGAGCTGAAGGTCTCTTGAAGGCATGAAGGAGACATCTCCTCCAAGTTGAAACATTGCGGCCTCGAAGGATATTCTCGTCCTGGTGGAAGGCTTTTCGAAGAGCATTCCAAGTACTTTGCCCACGGCGGGACGATGGGGAATCCCCTGTTTGTGGCGCTTTTTCAGTTCTATGGCCCTGTTTATCATCTGGAGCAGTTGGTCTCTTTCAAGATCGGATACGGCAAGGTAATGTCTTGGGTGGTGATTCATCTTTCCCCTCTCCAACTTATGACTTATGAATCTTGCCCATGTTTGTATTCGGCAAGCGTTTCAATGAATTGATCTATTTCCTCTCTCCCTATTATAAATGGTGGCAGGAGCCTGAGGATGAGCCCGTGAGAAACTATGCTCAAGAAGCCTTTCTCCAAGAGCCATGAAGCGAGATCTGGTTTAGGGCTATGGAATTCGATTGCCTGGATAAGCCCTCTACCTCTTACCTCCCTTACCTCCCTCCAGTCTTGTGTCAGTTCGACGAGCCGTTTTTTCAGATATTCCCCTTTTTGCTTCACCTGTTGGAGGATATCGGTCTGTAGGAATTGGTCAAGGACAGCTCCGGCTGCTGCACAAGCAACAGGATTGCCTCCAAAGGTGGATGCATGACTTCCCGGGCCAAGGTATTTCATGATCTCCTCCTTGGCCAGCATGGCCCCGATGGGCATGCCGTTGGCGAGGGCCTTGGCAAGGCAGATCACATCTGGTTCCACCGGGGTTTGTTCATAAGCGAAGAGTGTACCTGTCCGTCCCATGCCTACCTGGATCTCATCAAATATCAATACCGCTCCCAAATCATCTGCCACTGCTCTGGTGGCCTCGAGAAAGGCATCAGAAAGGGGGCGTACCCCGCCTTCTCCTTGTATGGGTTCCACCAGAATAGCCGCAGTCCTCCTCCTATTGGCTGCCAGTTCCAATGCCCTTGTATCGTTCAGAGGGACATGGGTGAAACCAGGAGGCAAGGGCTCGAACCCACGTTGGTAGACGGGCTGGCCTGTTGCCGTAATGGTTGCAAGGGTGCGTCCATGAAAAGAACCCTCGAGGGTGATTATCTCATAGCAGTCTGGTCCCCTGGTGGCATGTCCATGCCTTCGTGCCAGTTTTATAGCTGCCTCTACTGCCTCTGCACCTGAATTGCAGAAAAAGACCCTATCGGTGCAAGAATGTTCCACCAATGTAGAGGCCACCTTGAGTTGAGGCTCAGTCCAGTACAGATTGGAGATATGGAAGAGCTGTCCAGCCTGTTCTCTTACCGCCTCTACCACTTTTGGATTGCAGTGTCCAAGGCTGCAAACTGCTATCCCAGACGTAAAATCAATATATTGTCTGCCTTTGTCGTCCCAAAGCCTGGCACCTTGGCCCCTGACTATGTTTATGTCAAACCGGCTATAGGTTTCAGCTACACAATCAAAGGGTTTGCTTGTATTAGAATTCATCTGTGTTAACCTTTTGTTGCCTGACCCTAAGGGTATGGGTAATCAGTAATATCTGCCTTTAAGGCAAGGGAAAATATTTTTTATAGCACCTTTTGAAAAGAATAAAAAGTAAAGAATGATGGATTTTATGAGGATTATAGCCCTTTTGGCCGTTCTTTTTTTCACGTTACCCTCTATCGTCAATGCGGATGACGTACTGAACAGTATGAAAAAGGCAGAAGAACTCTATGAAAAGGGAAACTATTCCCAGGCGGTATCCGAGCTTCAGCTTGCCATTGGATTGATCAAGGACAAACAAGTGGATAGGTATAAGCTCGTATTGCCTGGGCCACCGAGTGGTTGGAGTATCGAACAGTCTCAGGGCAGCAGAGGCTCTGGATTGGGTTTGGGGGCAGGTGTCACGGTTTCAAGAACCTATCGAGGTCCTGGTGACCAAAGAGTGAAGGTCGAGGTAGATGTAGATTCCCCCCTGGTCTTGGGCCTTGCCATGATCCTCGCTAACCCCATACTTATGGGCAACAACCGGATAGTAACGGTAAATGGGGAGAAGGCAATAGAGGAGTGGGACAGTGCCTCTGGCAGTGGGAAGCTCCAGATAATAATCTTGAACAGGGTTGTGGTGATTGTCTCGGGCTCTAATCTCAGATCGAAGGATGTGCTTTACGATTTTGGGGAAAAGATAGATTTTAATAAGATCAAAAAGATAATTCAGGAGTGACAAAATGCGAATGAATAGGAAGATTTTTTTTGTATTTACAGGGCTATTTACTGTGTTGTTCTTAGTGTCCGTACAGGCAACTTCTGCTGGTATCGTTGTTGAGCAGGTATATGGGAAAAAGGGACAGAAGCAGGTCTCATATTTCCAGGCCAACAAGGTCAAGACCGTAAGTACAGATGGCGAATATACCATCATGGATCTGGACAAGGGAACCATGATTATGGTGAATCCAGATAAAAAGGAATATTCTGTAATGTCGCTCAAGGAGATGGTCTCCAGTATGCAACAGGGGATGCAACAGATCCAGGACAGATTGAGGTCTCTGCCTCCTGAACAAAGGGCGATGTTGGAGAAGATGATGGGTATCCAGTCTGGATCCCATTCCAGATTGGCATTGAAGGATACTGGAAAGACAGAGAAAATAGCTGGTTATACTGCAAAAAAATATGTGATATTGAAAGACGGGCATCCCATCTCTGAATATTGGGTCTCAAAAGAACTGAGGCAGGATATCCTCAAGGAGATGGATAAGTCAAAGATAGACGATTTTGAAAAGGCAATGAACAAGATATCCATGGAAAGCATGCCTTTTGCTGGTTCAGAGGCACGTCAGATTGGCAAACTCGAACTCAAGATCCAAAAATACGGAGAGATAGTGAAAGAGATCCACCATCCCCAAACCAATGGTCAAGTGGTTAGAGAGGCCTTCACAGTAGTCTCTGTCAAGAAGAAGCATCTGCCGTCATCCACCTTTCAGATCCCAGCGGGTTATAAACAGGCGGAAAGTCCAGTAGAAAAACTAAAGTCCATGCCTTCTCCACCCGTATTCAAGTAAATGGATAGAGATTGCCCATGAACAAATCCTCCAAAGTTGTAGAAGTCCTTCTGTCGAGTAGCTCTCTGTTTTTGAGCCTTACGCATCATCGGTAGCAGTTGTGTAAAAGACATGTATAAAGGCAAAATTCATCTTGTCATTGTGGGGTTGATCCTTGTCGGCCTCTTTTCCCTTTGTGGTTGTTCTGATCAGGGAACAAGATCTAAGAAATCTACCATGGGGCAAAGGGCTGTTTCATATCGTCTGAAATGGCTATTCAATGCAAGTACAATAGGTGATTTGTGGGCACGGGACAAAGGACTATTCGCTGCAAAGGGATTAGATGTGACCATAAAGGAAGGAGGGGCCGAACATGATGCAATAGAGGACATAGAGCTTGGGCGTGCTGATTTTGGGGTTGCCTCTGCCGATCAGGTTATTAGGGCAGTATCCAGGGGGGCTGATTGTCTGGTGATAGCACAGATCTTTCAGGAAAACCCATTGCAATGGATATTTAATGCATCAAGGGTGTCCTTTGATCCAGAACGCCCAGCAGAATCCCTGGCCAGACTCACCGTTGGCATAACGTATGGTGGCAATGACGAGGCCATTTTCATGGCCTTGGCAGGAAGGTTGGGTCTTGATCCTTCGAGATTGCATCTCTATGCCATAACCTACGACTATACACCCTTCTGGAGGGGAGAAGTGGATCTATGGCCCTGCTACAGGAATACGCAAGGGATTACCCTCACGGAGAAGATGGATAGGTTGGGGGAGAAGGCAGGCTTTTTGGACCCAGGTAGATATGGCATACGCTTTGTGGCAAATTCTCTCATCACGTCCAGGAAGTTTCAAAAACGTCATGGACAGATGGTCAAGCTTTTCAGACAGTGTATCTTGGAAGGATGGCAGCAGGCCATAAGGCCAGAAAACCTGGATGAGGCCGTGGATATCCTGTCGAGATACGAAAAAGGTCTGTCAAAACGCATCTTGATGAAGCAGATCAAGGCGACCTCTCCCCTCATCACTGCTCATGGGCAGCACAAGGTGGGATTTATAGATCAGGAGGCATGGGGCCAGACAGAGGAGATCATGTTTAAACAGGGGCTGATAAAGAAAAGGGTTGATGTAAAAAAGCTCTTTCTTGGAATGAATTAGCCCTTTGTACGGGATGAAGGCCCAGGTTTCAAACGTCAAGGTGCAGAGCAGGTAAAAGGTACCACATCTATCTGTCCACTTGAGCCATGTATGGAATAAGACAGGGTGATCGATGTGGAATCTGGAAAAGAAAGGCTGGCATCCCCTACCTTGGTAGAAACGACCGATGCAGTATCCCAGTCAGAACCCAGGGCTGGGCCGGTGAACTGATAAAGCTCCGTACTCATGGTGGCCCATGACAGATCACCAGGGGTTGTGACCCACATATCGTTGCCTGTTTCATCATACAGGTACCACACTGCATAGACGTTTGGGCCCTCTGTAAAGAGCCCGATGCCCTGTCCAGGCCTTTGGGGGTCCCAGTAAAAACTGGCGGAATCATTAGCAAACGGTGTGAGGTTGAGCGCTCCTGTCAGTCCTTCGAGGGAGTAATGCATGGAGGCGTTTTCAGCGCTGTTGAATGTTATGGTTATGTGTCCCTTGGTAATGCTTTTCAATCTACCGAGCTCCCATGATGAGCCAAGGGGAGGACCGCTATATTGTAGTAGATCGGCTGTCATGGTTTGAGAGCTGTCAAGGGCACCGCTGAATACCAGCCACATGTCATTGCCATAAGAATCATAGAGGTACCAGGCGCCACATATGGCATCGCCGTTTTGTACTATGGACAAACCTTGGCCTTGTTTGCTTATGTCCCACCACATTCCAGAATATTCATCTGCCGAAGCAACTTCCAAACAACCGAAACACAGCAATACTAAGAAAAGGCCGATTTTTTTCGCCATTTGATTCACCTGTATAGGTTCTGTATCGATCTTTCAGCCAGATTTGACTGATATTGTTAGCTATCATCTCGGCAAAATAGCTTCGGCCCTTTAATTTTGGATGCCCGGCCCTCTGTGAAATGGGCCATTTTTTTGAAGATCGGCAAGATTGCCCACCATCTTTGGCGCCAGGCAATTTTATAGAACATGCGTTTCGAATTGCATCAGAAGTCTACGTGAAAGTCGGATTCTTTACCAGTGACAGGTATCTCTTCAACCTCTACATTCTCCACCCTGGCATATTGGGGCCCCTGATTTAGCCATTTTATAAGCTGAGAAATCTTTTCTTCCGGGCCTTCTGCCTCTAATTCCACCGAGCCATCTGGCATATTTTTCACCCAGCCTCTTAGCCCGAGGGCCCTGGCCGTGTCCCTGGTGGATGCCCTGAAATAGACCCCCTGAACAATCCCTGAAACCTTAGCATGGATCCTCTTCATGGGAATGGTTCTCCTTAATCAGTACCAATTTGTCAGCCTTGGCCTATGAGTTTGAGAAATTCTTCTTCTGTTATGGTTTTTACCCCAAGTTTTTTGGCTTTTTCAAGCTTTGAGCCGGGATTTTCTCCAACCACTACGAAATCGGTCCTTTTCCCAACCGTGGATTGTACCTGGCCCCCCAGGGCGGTGACGAGTTTTTTGGCCTCTTCTCTCTTGAATCTGTTAAGGGAGCCAGTGAACACAAAGCTCTTGCCCTGGAGGGGAAGTTCCTTGTTCTTCTCTGTGCCCTCTATTTCAATGCCGGCATCCAGCAAACGTCTTATAAGGGTGCGATTTTTGTCATCAGAGAACCACTCGGCTATGCTTCCAGCCACCTCAGGGCCTATGCCTTCTATGGCCTCGAGTTCCTCCCTGGTTGCATTCATGATACGGTCCAGGGTCTTGAAATGTCTTGCAAGCATCTGGGCCGTGACTTCACCTACGTGCCTTATGCCCAAGGCAAAAAGGAAACGGCCAAGGCTAGTGCGTTTGCTCTTTTCGATGGCTGTCAGTAGATTTTCCGCAGATTTTTCGGCAAAGCCCTCAAGAGATAAGAGGTCTTCCTTCTTGATGGAATAGAGATCTGGCACGTCGCGTATTATGCCAGCAGTTATCAATTGTTCAACGACCTTGGGGCCCAGGCCTTCTATATCCATGGCCCCCTTGCTCACGAAATGTGCAATGCGTTTTGCAAGCCTTGGAAAGCAATCCGGGTTGGGGCAGCGGTAGATGGCTTCACCAGGCTTTTTGACAAGCCTCGAGCCACATACAGGGCAGAACTTTGGCATGACAAAGGGTTTTTCCTTGCCAGTGCGGCGTTCTTTCAGGGGGCGGACCACTTCAGGGATCACGTCCCCAGCCCGTCTCACGATCACCCAGTCTCCAATCCTGATATCCTTTCTCTTTATTTCGTCCTCATTGTGAAGGGTTGCCCTGCTCACCGTCACCCCGCCTACCCTAACAGGCTCCATGACTGCCACGGGTGTTATTGCACCAGTACGCCCTACACTCAATATTATATCCTTTATCCTGGTGATGCTCTGAGCAGCCTCGAATTTATAGGCCAAGGCCCATCGCGGGCTCTTGGCCTTTGTACCAAGCCTTTCTTGCAGGGCAAGATCATTGACCTTTATGACCATGCCGTCGATTTCATAGTCGAGCTTAGGTCTTATCTCCGCAAGATGTTCATGGTAGCCAATGGCCTTCTTTATGCCTGTTACCTTTTTGATCAGCGGGTTTACCCTCAATCCCCATTTCTTGAATGTCTGTAGGATGTCCCACTGGGTTTCAAAGGAGTGCCCCCTGACCCTTCCTATGCCGTAGAGGTAGATCTGAAGGGGGCGGCGGGCTGTCACCTTGGGGTCCAGTTGCCTAAGAGAGCCGGCTGCAGCATTTCTGGGATTGGCAAATGGTGGAAGGCCTTCCTTTTCTCTTTCTTCATTGAGGCGCTTGAAAGCCATCTTCTCCATGTACACCTCTCCCCTGGCCTCCAGGAGTTCAGGCACCTTTTCATGTCTTGACAGGAGCCTCAAGGGTATCGAAGGTATGGTGCGCAGGTTATTCGTCACATCTTCCCCAGTATATCCGTCACCCCTGGTGGATCCCAGGACGAAGACCCCTTTTTCATATACGAGTTCCACTGCAAGCCCGTCCATTTTGGGCTCGAGGGTGTATTCTATCTCCTGGTCGGTGCCCAGGAATTTTTTTATCCGGGCATCGAATTCCTCCACCTCTTCCGGAGAAAATGCATCATCCAGGCTGAGCATGGGGACATAATGGGGGACTGTCCTGAACTTGTCAGATGGTGGTGCCCCAACCCTCTGGGTAGGGGAGTCAGGGGTAATGGTCTCGGGATATCTCTCTTCAAGCTCTTTCAGCTCGTGCACCAGGGCATCATAATCCTCGTCGCTTATCACTGGAGAATCCAGCACATAATACCGGTAATTGTGATAGTTGATCTCTTCCCTGAGTTTTTGTATGCGCTTTAGAACATCTTTGGGAACGCTCATGTTTCTTCCTGGATTATCTCGAAGTTTATATGTCTCCTGGCCTTGTTGACTGATATGAGACGGAGGGTTACCTCTTGGCCCAGTTTGTAGATTTTACCCGTTCTCCTCCCCCTCAATATATGCCTCTTATTGTCAAATTCATAATAATCATCAGCCATGTCCACAAGCCTTACGAGACCTGAGATGAGAATCTCCTTGAGCTCGACGAACATGCCAAAGGAGGTCACTGAGGATATGATACCATGGAAGATTTCTCCGATCTTTTCCTCCATGTATCTCACCTTTAGCCTGTCGAGCATCTCGCGCTCGGCCTCCATGGCGGTTCTCTCTTCCTGGCTGAGTTTCTGGCCCAGCCCCCCCAGCTCTTCATTGCGATATACGGGGCGTTTTCTCACCCTTCTCATATTTCCCTTGAGTATCCGGTGAACAATGAGATCTGGATAACGTCTTATTGGGGATGTGAAGTGGAGATACGTGGGAGATGCGAGGCCGAAATGTCCTTTGTTCTCTGGAGAATAGATCGCCTGGTTCATTGTCCTCAACAGCATGGAGTTTACCACATATTCCTCAGGTCTGCCCTCTACCATGCCCAGGACCTTCTGGCACCAAAAAGGGGTGATCTTTTGGGGCACCTTTATGTTGTATCCAAGGGATCTCAGAAATTCCACCACATCTTCTATTTTGTCCTTTTCCGGTGGTTCATGGATCCTGTAGAGAGTGGGGATGGAGCGATCGTTCAGGAATCTGGCTACTGCCTCGTTGGCTGCTATCATGAATTCTTCAATGAGCCTGTGAGCCATACTCCGTTCCCGGTGCACGATGCTTTCGAGCTCTCCTGTAAGGCCAAGGATCACTTCTGGCTCTGGGAGATCGAAATCAATGCTTCCCCTCTCTTTTCTCCTTTTCATCAGTGCCAGGGCAAGCTCTTCCATGTACCGGAGGGTCTTGAGAAAAGGTTTGTATTTTATTAGCAATTCTTCGTCTTGGCCATCCAGTAGCCTCTGGACAGTCTTGTAGGTGAATCTCTGGTGGCTTTTGATGACCGCCTTGAAAAAAACAGACTTCCTCACCTTACCCGAGTGGTCGAAGTAGATCTTTGCCACCACCACGAGCCTTTCCTCGTCTGGAACCAGGCTGCATATTCCATTCGACAGTTTTTCCGGCAACATGGGGATGACCCTGTCGGGGAAATAGACACTGGTACCACGCTGGACAGCATCCATGTCCAAGGGAGAATCCTTTGTCACATAGTGGCTCACATCGGCTATGGCCACAGTGAGGATGAAGCTCTTGGCCGTCTTTTTTACATGAACGGCGTCATCGAAATCCCTGGCATCTTCACCATCGATGGTGACAATGGGGAGATTTCTTAGGTCCCGCCTACCTGACAGATCCTGGTCTCTTATTCTATCCGGTATCTCTTGTGCCTGGGCCATGGCCTTTTTAGAAAATTCGTGGGGCAACTGGTATTTATTCACGACTATCTGGGCCTGCACCGTGATATCGTCCGGGTCTCCCAGGACCTTTATGATCTCACCCTCGGCCGTGCTTCCTGTCCGTGAAAAATGCAGGATTCTGGCGATTACTGCCTGGCCATCTATGTGGCCGTATTTTCTTGGATTTGGAATGAGTATCTCCGTGTGGATTCGTTCGTTTTCTGGCACTACCACCCCAAGGTTCTTCCCGGAATGAAATATGCCAACCACCTCCTTGAGGTTTCGTTCCATGATGCGGATTATGGAGCCTTCCGGCCCCTTTGGCGAATCCCTCTCGATCCTTGCAGTCACCAGATCCCCATGAACAGCGCCCTTCAGTTTTCTTGGCGGAATGAAGACGTCTTGTTGTTCTGCCTGTTTCGGTTGTACGAAGCCAAATCCATCAGGGTGGACCACCAATGTGCCAGTGACGAGCTTCATCTGCTTGGTCAGACCGTAACGATTACCTTTGAGAAGGGTTATCTCCCCTTTTTTAACCAGTTCCTTCACCAGCCTTTTTGCTATCTGTCTCATCTCTGGGGGGGTGTGGAGCAGATGAATAATCTCTCTCATGAACAGGGGATATCCCGCCTCCTTCAGGACGCTGAGGATTAATTCCTTGGAAATTTTGATATTTTTTTTCTTTTTTCTTTTATTTTTTTTCATGAAATGGACTATAAGGGTTCCAAAAGTTGGGGTCAAGCTGACAATTTTGGATGAAATCGCAAAAAATCACTTGTGTCTTTCACAATATTCGGTAATCTTGGGATACATTGATTGGATGTCTTGGTTACGAAAACAATGGGGAACAGAGGGGAGAGAGGCACTTCTTTCCTGAAATCCTGACATAATTCAGCAAAAATCAGAAGGAGGTTTTTATGAGAGTTTTTATGTTAATGGGAGTGATATTATCTTTTTTGATTGCAGGGTGTGCTGGTCCGGCTGTACAGGTAGACCAACAGCTTCATGCAACCAGGGCGGTCTTGAATGATGCAAGGGCCAAAAAGCTCGACAAGAAGTGTCCAGAAGAATACAAAGAGGCAGAAAATCTCCAGAAAAAGGCAGTGGCTCTCTACAAGAGCTGCAGATGTGAAGATGCAATGGGGCCTGCAAAGGCGGCATATGATAAGGCAAAATCTCTTTGTCCGCCGGTCCCATGTCCTGCTGCATGCCGTGAACCTGCCCCTGCTCCACCCTGTGATAGTGACGGAGATGGGGTGGTCGATGCCAAGGACAGATGTCCCAATACGCCAAAAGGTGCTCAGGTGAACCAGGTTGGCTGTTGGATCGTCAAGGGGCTCCTTTTCGATTTCAACAAGGCGGATATCAAGCCTCAATATTACAAAAATCTTGACCAAGTCATTACTGTCTTGAAACAGAATCCTGGGATGAGGATAGAGATCCAGGGCCATACGGACAATATTGGATCTGCTACATATAATATGAAACTTTCCCTCAAAAGGGCCCAGGCAGTAGCCAATTATCTCATAGCCCACGGCATATCTGCCAATCGGCTGACAGTTAAGGGCTATGGCTTTACAAGGCCTGTAGCTCCAAATGATACACCCGAGGGCAGGGCACTGAATAGAAGGGTTCAACTGAAACCGATCAGATAGAGATGTTAGTCAGTAAATCATGAGGTTGTTAATGGGCTGTCATCCTTTACGGAGACAGCCCATTTTGTTTATCTTTGGAATGCGAGCTCCTGGGTAATGGTGGAAATTTAAGAAAAACAGAGAAAAAAAGAGGAAAAGCGATCTTTTGCCTGGCCAGTAAAGCAAACTGAGTCGCGGTTCAATTGACAAAGTATGCATGAAAATTTAGTTATTAATTCTGTTTCTTCAACAGTTGTACAGCGGGGGTTATAAAAGCTGTGTATAATGCTTTTGGGGTAGTATCTCTGCTGGTCCTTGACAGTATCAAAGTTTAGGCCGGAGGGAGATAGGACATTTAAGCAAATAGCGGGAATTTCACAGCCGCGGGGCAAAATCGAGGAATCCAGGCATGCAGGAAAAAAACATAGATCTCGAAAGGATCAGGGCAGCCGTTAAACAAAAGATAGAAGAGGCTGTCCCTGAAGCGAAAATTAACTATTGTCTCACCTGTGGGCTTTGTGCAAGCGGATGCCCTGCAACGGGGCTGGAAGACATGGATCCGCGTAAGTTCTTGAGACTCCTGGTCCTTGGCCAGGATGAACAGATCCTGGAGACCAACTGGATCTATGCCTGTACAATGTGTCAAAGGTGTAAGTATGCATGTCCCATGGGCATTGATGTGGGCAGGATAGTCTACGAGATTCGCGGGATGAGGCCCAGGGAGGAACGACCTCGAAATCTCCAGCGCTCTTGTGATCTCCAGAGGCAGAACAACAGTACAGGCATCCCCAATGAAGACTTCGTCTGGGTGGTGAATGATGTCCTGGAGGAGGTCAGGGAAAACGAACCACAGTGGAAGGATCTCACTGCACCGATAGACAAAAAGGGAGCGACCTACTATCTGAATCAAAATGCCAAAGAGCCTACGGTCGAGCCCGAGGAAATGGTTCCCCTCTGGAAGATCCTTCATGTTGCAGGGATTGACTGGACCTATTCCTCCGAGTGGTGGGACGGGGCAAATTATTGCCTATTCACTGGAGATCCCGAGGACTGGGAATATACCGTCAGGAAACAGGCAGAGGTAGTGGATTCCTTGGGCTGCCGATATTATATAAATACCGAGTGAGGCCACATGTTTTTTGCGACCCTGGAAGGGTTGCGCCGCTTCAATATCCCTCACAAGTTTGAATTCGTCAGCATTATCAGCCTCTATGCCAAGTGGCTCAGGGAGGGCAGGCTCAAGGTTGATCCTGCCTGGAACAAGGATGGTTTGAAGTTCACTGTTCAGGACCCCTGTAAGCTGGTGCGTCAGGGGTTGGGTGATGTGGTGGCTGAGGATCTCCGCTATGTGATCAAAAAGGTGGCTGGAGAGGAAAATTTCATAGACGTCTGGCCAAGGATGTCCAACAATTATTGTTGTGGTGGTGGGGGAGGATCGCTCCAGGCCGGCTTTGTTGAAAACCGGCGCAAGTATGGCAAGCTAAAGTTTGATCAACTATCTGCCACAGGTGCAGATGTGGTGATAACCCCTTGTCATAATTGTCATACACAAGTGATCGATATATGTGATTTTTATGGAGGCAAGTGGAAGACGACCCATCTGTGGAACTGGTTAGAGAAGGCTCTCGTCATTGATGACAGTGGAGTCCAGGCAGGGAAGGATTAGATATGACTACGCCAAGAGGTTCTGTTCTTGTTGTTGGGGGCGGTATTGCTGGTGTCCAGGCTGCTCTGGACCTGGCTGACAGTGGCTTTTATGTACATCTTGTCGAAAGGAGTTCTGCCATTGGTGGCAGCATGTCCCAACTTGACAAGACCTTTCCTACAAATGACTGTTCTGCCTGTATACTTTCACCAAAGCTTGTCGAGTGTGGCAGACATCTAAATATAAATCTTCTCACCCTTTCAGAGATACTGTCGTTGAGTGGAGAGCCAGGGTCTTTCAAGGTAAAGATCAGGCAGAACCCGAGATATGTGGATGTGGAAAAGTGTATCGCCTGTGGTAGTTGTGCTGAAAAATGCCCCAAAAAGGTCCCAGATGAATTTGATCTTGGACTTGATACGAGAAAGGCCATTTATTTGAGGTATCCCCAAGCTGTACCCCTTAAATATGCCATAGATCCAGAACACTGCATATATCTCAAGAAGCCGGGTAGATGCGGTTTTTGTGAAAAGGTCTGCCCCGCGGGCGCAATAAACTTCAAAGACACCCCCAAGGAATACGAGTTAGAGGTAGGTTCTGTGATATTGGCCCTGGGCTTCAGGCCATATTCTCCAGAAAGTCTTGACTTCACAGGATACAAGAGGCTGAAGAATGTGGTCACGAGTATGGAGTTCGAAAGGGTGTTGAGCCCTTCAGGGCCTTGCATGGGACACATGGAAAGGCCGTCTGATCATCAGGAACCCAAGAGGATTGCATGGCTTCAATGTATAGGTTCAAGGGATATAAATAGGGCATGTCATGGTTATTGCTCATCCATATGTTGTATGCAGGCCATAAAACAGGCGGTTATTTCCAGGGAGCATTCGGCCAGCGGTGACGTAGATGCCACGATTTTCTATATGGATATGCGTACCTACGGCAAGGGTTTCGAGGCATATTACGAAAGGGCAAAGGCAGAAGGGATAAGGTTCAAAAGGGCGAGGGTGCACACAGTTTGTCCAGCTACAGGAGATAACCT
This sequence comes from Deltaproteobacteria bacterium, assembly GCA_026986785.1. Lineage (GTDB taxonomy): Bacteria > Desulfobacterota > Dissulfuribacteria > Dissulfuribacterales > QOAL01 > QOAL01. The sequence goes on from JALSNW010000019.1 coordinate 79,502, forward strand.
CAGGGTACGCTATGCCGATGAAGAGGGCAAGATAAGAGAAGACGAATTCGACCTCGTGGTGTTGTCCGTGGGCCTTGAGACAGATCCTCAGGTCATGAGATTGCTTCATGATATGGGGATAGAAGTCGACGCAGATAGTTTTGCAGAAACGACATGTTTCAGGCCTGTTGAGACCAGCAAGAAGGGTATCTATGTATGCGGGGCCCTGGCAGAGCCGAAAGACATACCTCAGTCTGTGGTGGAGGCCAGTGCAGCAGCCCTCGAGGCGGAACGTCTACTTCACGTCTCAAGGTGGACAGAGACCAAGAAAAAGGAGTTTCCTCCAGAAAGGGATGTCCATGCAGAACCCCCTCGTATAGGCGTATTCGTCTGTTCCTGTGGTATAAACATAGCAAGTGTCGTGGATGTTCAGGCCGTTACCGACTATGCCTGGACCTTGCCTGGCGTCGTATTTGCCCAGAACAATCTGTTCACCTGTTCTCAGGATACCATCAATCAGATGGCTGAGACCATAAAGAAAGAGCGGCTGAACAGGGTGGTTGTGGCATCTTGTACACCCAGGACCCACGAGGCCTTGTTCCAAGAAACCCTTAGAGAGGCAGGGATCAACAAGTACCTTTTCGAGATGGCAAATATCCGGGATCAGGATTCCTGGGTGCATCAACACGATCCTGAAGCTGCTACCCAGAAGGCGAAGGACTTGGTCAGGATGGCAGTGGCGAAGGTACGGGGAGATGAGCCGCTTCCCTACAACAGTGTGCCAGTGACCAAATCCGCCTTGGTAATAGGTGCTGGTATTGCAGGGATGACGGCAGCACTCTCTTTGGCAGATCAGGGCTTCCCCGTGACCCTTATTGAGAGAAAAGACAGGCTCGGTGGGCATGGAAGAAAATTTTTTCGGACATGGCAAGGACAACAGGTCCAGCCCTATCTGGACGAACTCGTACAGATGGTAGAGGCCAACGACAAGATTAATGTCCGAGTAAAGACCACCATAGAGGAGGTTTCAGGCTCAGTTGGTCAGTTCAAGACCAAGCTCTCAGATGGAACTGAGCTGGAGCACGGCGTGGCCATAGTGGCAGTGGGGGCGGAATCGTACAAACCAAGGGAGGGTAAGTGGAACTATCTCTATGGCAAGAATCCCAATGTTCACACACTTCTCGAGCTCGATCAGAGGTTTATAGAGGATGATCAAGGCCTTAGTGGCCTCAATCAGGCGGTCTTCATACATTGTGTAGGCTCGAGGGTGCCTGAAAGACCATATTGCAGCAGGGTTTGTTGCACCCATGCCATTGATCAGGCCCTACATCTCAAGGACCTGAATCCCGATATGGATATCTTCATGATCTATAGGGATATCCGCACCTATGGCAAGAGGGAACACCTGTATCAAAAAGCCAGGGCCAAGGGTATAATATTCATCAGGTACGATCTCGAGAACCTACCAAGGGTCTCTGAGGACAGTGGTGGGCTCAAGTTGGAGGTGCGCGACCCCATAGTGGGCGCTGACATAACTCTTCATCCAGATCTCCTGGTCCTCGCTTCTGCCGTGCGGCCAAGGGACGATGTTGGAGAGCTTTCAAAGCTCTTCAAGTGTGCCATGACCTCTGAAGGCTTTCTCCTTGAGGCCCATATGAAGCTCAGACCAGTGGATTTTGCCACTGATGGTGTATATCTGGCTGGACTCTGTCATTATCCCAAGCCAGTTGAGGAGACAATCTCACAGGCCAAGGCAGCAGCTTCCAGGGCTGGCTTGGTCCTTTCCAGGGATGCAGTTCCTGCTGAAAGTATTACCGCACAGGTCAATTTGCAGAAGTGTACAGGCTGTTCTGTGTGTACCCAAGTCTGTGCCTATCATGCGGTCAATATGGATCCAAATACAGGAAAGGCAGTAGTGGATACAGGCCTTTGCAAGGGATGTGGCGCCTGTGTGGCTGGTTGTCGCTCAGATGCCATTACCTTGAAAAATATTGGCAATGAACAGTTGATGGCGGCTGTAGAGGCGGCCATGGAAGATTTTTAGATAGGGCTGGGCTATGAATGAGACAGAAAGGAAACAAGGGGAATGGGAACCGAAGATAATTGCCTTTCTCTGTAACTGGTGTAGTTACGCCGGGGCAGATCTGGCAGGGGTAAGTAGGTATCAGTATCCTCCTTCCCTCAGAATCGTCCGTGTGCCCTGCTCTGGTAGGGTGAGTGCCAACATGATCCTGGACGCCTTGAGATCTGGGGCAGATGGGGTACTGGTATCAGGTTGTCATCCTGGTGATTGTCACTATATAAGTGGTAATTATTATGCAAGGAGGCGTTTTGCCATCCTCAAGAGATTTCTGGAGTTTGTAGGGATAGAGTCTGACCGGGTGAATTTTTCATGGATTTCAGCCTCTGAAGGGGAGCAGTTTGCACAGGTTGCCACAGAAGTCACGGAGCGGGTGAAACGTCTTGGGCCAGCAAGGCATCTGGTAAAGGAATTTTGATCATGTCCACAATGAATGAAAAGATAACCGAAGAGCTCAGACAGAAGGCACGCCAACTTTTGGAATCAGGTCGGGTGGCAGCCTTCTTGGGTTATGCTTCCGGGTCTGTTCCCATGGTGATGAGGCCATTTGTCGCCAGAACACCAGAGGATGCAGACAGGCTTGAGTGGAATAGCTTTTGTGTACTAAATCTGGCCAACTATCTACCAGCGCTGCTGAAGAGTTTTGAGCCACCAAGGCGGCCCAATGAACCACCGCCACAGGGCCCTCTTCCCAAGGTTGGAGTCGTGGCAACCGGCTGTTGGTCCAGAAATATGGTGGTACAGATCCAAGAGAACCAGGTCGAGAGAGAACGTCTTGTGATCATAGGTATTTCAAGCAGGGGGATGGTGGATAGAAAAAAGGTCCAGGCCCTCATAGCTCATAGAGACGTAACTGCTGTAAAGGAAGGGGACAACACCCTGGTGGTTGCTGGCCCTGGCTTTGAAGAAGAGATAAATCGCTGGGATGTCGTCAGGGATAACTGTAAGAGCTGTGTCCATCCCGATCCCGTTATATTCGATGATATGATCGGCGAGTTGAAAGGAGAACGAGATCTCCCAGATAGGTTTAGTCAGGTGGAGGAGATAGAGGCCCTTTCAGCACAGGAGAGGTGGAAGTGGTTTACTTCCGAAATCCAATCATGTATCAGGTGCTATGCCTGTAGAAATGCCTGTCCGTTGTGTTATTGTCCCACCTGCTTTGTGGATGATTCCAGGCCGCAATGGGTCGGTAAGAGTATAGACTCTGTAGATACGGCCATATTCCACATCCTTCGCGCATATCATTGTGCTGGGCGCTGTACTGATTGTGGTTCTTGTGAGAGTGCATGTCCTATGGGCATCCGTATGAGGATCTTGACCAAGAAGCTTCAAAAGGATGTGCTTCAGCTCTATGGAATAGAGGCAGGCATGAGTGTCCAGGAGCCTCTTCCTCTTACCACGTATAAAAAGGATGATCCCCAGGATTTTATCCTGACCGAATCCCTAAAAGGTGAAAAAAAGTGAAGGCGCTTATGCTTCCAAGGGCAGGTTTTCAACAGTGGCTCCAGGAATTGTCTGGCCAGTTTGAGATCTTTGGCCCCAAGAAAAATGAAAAGGCTATTGTGAGTTGGCAGAGGCTTGAAGGCGGAGAACTCCCTGATATGGCACCTGGGGTACCCAAGGGTTCCATAAAGACATTTTTCTTCCCCCAGCCAGAGACACTGTTTGAGTTCACAGCAAGGCCCAAACAGGACGATTCCTTCCGGTTGCGAGAGCCAGAAAAAAGACAGAAGCCAAGGCTCGTTGTGGGAGTCAGGCCCTGCGATGCCAGAAGTGTGCTCCTTAATTCCATGCCATACAAAGAGGATCCCTATTTTCAGCAGAATAGACAAAATGTGATTCTCGTGGGTCTTGCATGTCGCAATGGCTGTTCCACCTGTTTCTGTACGTGGACTGGCGGTTCTCCTGTGGGGACGGAAGGCTTGGATATCCTGGTATTCGAGTTGGAAGATGGATTTGTTCTCGAGCCCGTAACCGAAAGAGGTGAAAGCCTTTTGCAAAAGGCTTCTTCTGCCAGGGATGCCACGGAGGCTGAACGCCAGGCCGTCCAGGAGATAAGAGATAATGCCCCGACATCACTGCCTGAAGCCATGGAACCAGCCTCCCAGCTCGTTCAGAAGGATCTGATGGCCCTTTATAATGCCCCATTCTGGCAGCAACTTTCGGATTCCTGTATCAATTGTGGTACCTGTACTTTTCTCTGTCCTACCTGTTATTGCTTTGATATCCAGGACGAGACCTTGAGGGGAAAGGGGCGAAGGATACGTTATTGGGACTCTTGTATGTTCCCCCTGTTCACCCTCCACGCCTCAGGTCATAATCCCCGTGGGGAGAAGGTGAAGAGGGTTAGGAACCGCTTCATGCATAAACTGAAATATTTTCCCGAGCGCTTTGGCCCTTTGTCCTGCGTAGGATGTGGGCGCTGCGTCCGGGACTGTCCTGTCAATATAGATATACGGCAGGTAATGAAAGAACTTCTTGCAGTCTGACATCTTTTAGAGAGAGAAAAAGTGATGAATCCCTATCTGCCTTATCCTGCTAGGATAGATGACATAGTGATTGAAACAGAGGATGGCAATCTTAAGACCTTCAAGTTGGTTTTAGAGGATGATGCTGACAGGGCTGGTTGGCATCATGTGCCCGGCCAGTTTGCCATGTTGAGCATTGCCGGCAAAGGAGAGATCCCCATAGGTATAGCATCCTCCCCTACTGAGAAAGGCCATCTCCTCTTTACGGTTAATAGGGCCGGGGTCGTTACAACCGCCCTTCACAAGATGAACGTTGGCGATCCCATAGGAGTGAGGGGGCCTCTTGGTAACGGGTTTCCTGTCGATAGTGAGCTGAAGGGCAAGAATATAGTGATAATCGCAGGCGGATTTGCCTTTACCACACTCAGGTCCACACTTATCTATATGCTTGAACACAGGGCGGATTATGGGAACATCACAGTCGTATATGGTGCAAGGACACCTGGCATGCTTCTCTACAAGGAGGAATTGAAGCAGTGGCAGGAACGAGACGACCTCGATGTCCACATCACAGTGGATAGAGAGGCCCCGGGCTGGAAAGGGCTCGTGGGGTTTGTCCCCACAATTGCCGGACAGGTAAAGCCCTCACCAGAGAATGCTGCTGCCCTTATCTGTGGCCCACCGATAATGATAAAATTCACCATGCCGCCACTCGAGGAGGTCGGCTGGACCGATGATCAGGTCTATCTTTCTTTGGAAAACAGGATGAAATGTGGCTTGGGAGTCTGTGGCCATTGCAATGTGGGACCTGTTTACGTATGTAAAGATGGGCCGGTTTTTACCAGGTCACAGGTCCAAAAGCTGCCTGTTGAATTTTAAGACCCTTTGTTCAAGTGGCAACAGATTTGGCAAACTGTAAGCCTCAAATGCCAGAAGATCTCTCCTGGATCCTTTTACACCTTTTTAGGTATAGCTATGACAGGGCGACTTGATGCGAACCATCCAAATGTTTTTTATGGAAAAACTTTCTTAATGCATTTGATGTGTGCATAATCCGGGTTTAAGCCTCTTGACTGGAAGGAAACTCTGGACTAAAAGGCTGGCATGACTTCAAAGATCAACAGTTTCGATCCCCCATCTCTCAAAATAGGTAATGTGGAATCCCGGTATCCAATTATCCAGGGGGGGATGGGTGTAGGTATCTCCATGGCTGGCTTGGCATCCGCCGTTGCCAGGGCAGGAGGGATTGGAGTCCTTGCTGCTGTTCTTATAGGTATAACAGAGAAAGATTTTTATTCGGATCCCCAGGGTGCAACACATCGGGCCCTTGCAAAGCAGATCAAAAAGGCCAAGGAGATGTCTGGCGGAGGCCCCATAGGGGTGAACATCATGGTTGCCCTCCAAGATTATGACGAGATGGTCTCCATAGCTGCCAAGGCAGGGGCGGATATAATAATAAGCGGGGCAGGCCTGCCTCTGAAATTGCCAGCCATGGTCCCTGAAGATTCCCAGACCGCCTTGGTACCCATAGTCTCTTCTGGCAGGGCAGCTCAATTGATATGTCGTAGATGGAAAGAGCATTATGACAGGCTTCCTGATGCCTTTGTGGTAGAAGGTCCAAAGGCAGGAGGGCATCTGGGCTTTAAGGCCGAAGATCTGGACAAGCCTGAATTCCAGGTAGAGAATCTGGTAAGGGATGTCATAGAGGCAGTGAAGGCCTTTGAAGATAGATACGGGGCCACAATACCTGTTATTGCAGCCGGTGGTATATATACAGGAGAAGATATATATAGGTTTATCAAGATGGGGGCATCTGGGGTGCAGATGGGTACCCGTTTTGTGGCCACCCATGAGTGTGATGCATCTGACGAATTCAAGAGGGCATATCTTAGGGCATCAAAGGATGATGTCCTGATAATCAAAAGCCCTGTTGGAATGCCTGGCAGGGCCTTAAAGGGCCCGTTCCTCGACAAGATGGCAAGGGGTGAAAAACATCCTAAAAAGTGTGTCTACAAATGTATAAGGACCTGCCGCTATCCAGACACCCCATACTGTATCAGCATGGCCCTGGTAAATGCCCAAAGAGGCAATCTGAATGCAGGTTTTGTCTTTTGTGGAGAGAATGTCTGGAGGGTGGACAAGATCGTCTCTGTCGAAGAGCTTGTCCAAGAGCTTGTAGAGGGTTATCGTCAAAGTGCCAGAAGGGAATTGGCCCAAGGCTGCTGATACAGATACCATGCAGCCTTGTTATCCATTGATTATTCTATTGTCTCTATCCACCCGAACTCGTCTTCCTTGTCTCCGTATTGTATGGCAGTGATCTCATTGAAGAGTCGTTTTGCCAGGGGGCCTGTTTTGCCCTGGTTGATCTCAATGGTATCGCCCATGTAGTACAGGGAACCAACGGGAGATATCACAGCCGCTGTCCCGGAGCCAAATGATTCCTGGAGCAGGCCGGATTTTGATTTTTCAATGATCTCGTCAATGGAAATGGGCCGCTCTTCCACCTTTATACCCCAGGATTTGGCCAAGTGGATCACAGAATCCCTGGTGATGCCTGGAAGTATGCTCCCTGAAAGGGCAGGAGTGACGAGTACGTCTTCTATCAAGAAGAAGATGTTCATGGTACCAACTTCTTCCACGTATCTTCTCTCTGCTGCATCCAGCCATAGCACCTGGGTGAAGCCCAATTTCTTGGCCTCCTCTGATGCCATGAGGCTTGCTGCGTAGTTTCCTGCGGTTTTTGCTTCCCCTACGCCGCCTTTGGCAGCACGGACGAATTTTTCCGTAACGAATATCTTGACAGGATTGAATCCTTCCGCATAGTAGGCACCCACTGGGCAGAGAATGACAGAGAACAGGTATTCTCGTGCCGGTCTCACCCCCAAGAATGCCTCGGTGGCTATCAAGAATGGTCTGATGTACAAAGACGTGCCATGTTGGTCAGGGACCCATCTTGACTCAACCCTGACGAGTTCTTTTATGGCATCCAAGGTGGTCCTTTCGTCGATCTGGGGCATACACATGCGCCACGCCGATCGGTTCATCCTCTTCATGTTCTCCATTGGCCTGAATAGCCTGATACGACCGTCGTTACCCCTGTAGGCCTTGAGGCCTTCGAATATAGCCTGGCCATAGTGGAGGACCACGGCAGCCGGATCGAGATTGAAATCTCCATAGGGCACGATCCTTGGTTTATGCCAGCCTTGGCCATCTATATAGTCCATGAGAAACATGTGATCTGTAAAATGGATGCCAAAGCCCAGATTCGAGGGGTCTGGAAGGGGTTTAAGGTCACTTTCCGCCTTTAGTTCTTTTTCGATCTCCATTGTTGTGAGAAACCTCGCGAGCAAAAAAGATTAAAAATATAGAAGGATGCCACCCCGTATTAGAGCCCAACCCTCTTTTTGTAGGTGATACCATAACTCAGGAAAAGGCAGTATGTCCATAGGTGATGTTGTATTGAAAGTCAAAGAGTCAGGATTATGTACTGCAGATGCCAAGTGAAATAATTTGATTATGATTTCGAAAGATTGTCTTTGGATGAGAGTATGGTCGTCCTGGTGCCTCAAGTGCCAGATAGGAGGATAAAGCAGTAAGGGGAGTTTTGTCTCTCCCCCTTATCTGGCATCTTGTGCAAGAATGTAATGCGTAAAGAGTAGGGCGGTTTCTTTTGTTTTTTTGACCAGACAGAACAGATAGAATGGAAATAGATCTATAAAGAGGCCTCAAGTAGAAAAACTCGAGGCCTCTTTGGATTCTGAGTGGTGGAGCTGAGCGGGATCGAACCGCTGACCTCGTGAATGCCATTCACGCGCTCTCCCAACTGAGCTACAGCCCCTGAAGGGATCTTTTTAATAACATGGCATCTTGAAGCAGTCAATATGGGTATGGTGAAAGTTATTTGTCGCTGAAAGAAATATCCCGGTTTATATTTATTTTTTATCCAAACACCAAGGAGTAGCAATGGCATATAGGGATCTGCAGGCTTTCGTCAATCGGCTCGAGGAAGAAGGTGAGCTAAAGCGTATCAGCCAAACCTTCTCATCCGAGCTTGAAATAGCCGAGATAACCAGAAGGGTGAGCCAGAGGCACGGGCCTGCCCTGTTGTTTGAATCCATTTCAGGCCCTCGAATCCCTGTCCTTACCAATGTCTTTGGATCTGTTAAACGTATGGCACTTGCCCTTGAAACAGAATCGCTCGACGATTTAGGCCATGAAGTCTTGCATTTTTTGGAAGCAGAGCTCAAAAAAGGGCATCTAAAAAAAGGGAGGAAAGCACACGCTGCCAATCCCTTTGAAGATCCAGAACTGATCCCTGAGGACAGGGCAGTCTGCCAGGAGTTGATCTTCGAGGCAGAGGAGGTAGATCTTGGCAGGATCCCTGTCCTAAAGTGTTGGCCAGGGGATGCGGGACCATCGATCACCCTCCCTTTGGTGTTCACAAAGGATCCAGAAACCAGGACACGAAACGTGGGTATGTACAGGATGCAGGTTTTGGGTAGGGACAGGACAGCCATGCATTGGTATGCAGACAAGGGGGGCGCTCGGCACTTTCAGAAGGCAGAACGACAGGGCCAGGTGCTGGAGGTGGCTGTAGCCATTGGTCCAGAACCGGTAATGATATATGCTGCAACATGCCCTCTGCCAGATGGGATCGATGAGGTTCGGTTTGCAGGATTTTTGAGGAAGAGGCCAGTGGAACTCGTCAGGTGCAGGACAGTGGATCTGGAAGTGCCAGCTTGTTCACAGATGATCTTGGAAGGCACTGTCAGCCCCCATGAGAGATGTCTTGAAGGCCCTTTTGGCAACCATACGGGATACTATTCCCAGGCTGCCGAGTATCCTGTTTTTCGGATCTCATGCATTACTATGAGAAGAGATGCCCTTTACCCCGCCACGGTTCCTGGGCCTCCCCCTATGGAAGATTGTTTCATGGCAAAGGCAACCGAGAGGCTTTTTCTGCCAATGATAAGAAAGGCCATACCTGGAATCGTGGACATCAATTTGCCTATCGAGGGCATATTCAATAACCTGGCCTTCGTATCCATAAAGAAGCAGTTCCCAGGGCATGCCAGAAAGGTTATCCACGATCTTTGGGCCCTTGGAGGTTTTAGGTTTTTTAAGGTCATCTGCCTGTTTGATGCCGATGTGGATGTCCAAGATCTGGCTCAGGTCCTGTGGCGTCTTGGCAATAACATGGATCCATTGAGAGATATATGTTTTAGTGAAGGGCCAATACATGGATTGAACCAGACAGCCTTGGGGCCGGAAACCGGGGGTAAAATAGGTATAGATTGTACGAGGAAGTGTAGAGGAGAAGGATTTGGTAGGACATGGCCCAAGGATGTCACCATGGATAGTGATGTTAAGGCACGGATTGATGCCATCTGGTCGAGGTTGGGGCTTCAATGACAGTAAAAGGGAAGCAAGAGGTGATGAGACCGATTCTCATGGCTGTCACAGGAGCAAGTGGTGCTATTTATAGCCTAAAGTTTGTGGAGTTGATGTATGAGCTTGGGCAGGATGTACATGTGGTGTTTTCTCATACTGGCCTCGAGGTGTGCAGACTGGAACTTGGAGAAGAAGGCGTAGAGAGGATCAAGTCGTTCTGCACGGTAGTCTATGATGTATCCCGTTTCGACGTTGCCCCTGCCAGCGGCTCGAGTAGGTGGCACTCCATGGTCGTATTGCCGTGTACAATGGGGACCCTTGGGGCCATAGCAAACGGTGTCAGCATGAATCTCATACACCGTTGTGCCGATTGTTTCTTGAAGGAACAAAGAAGTGTTGTAGCTGTAGTACGGGAAACCCCACTCAACAGGATTCACCTAAAGAATCTCTTGGCCTTTTGTGAGGCCGGAGGCACGGTATTTCCGGCAATGCCTGCCTTTTACTCTCACCCATCCAGCCTGGAAGAGATGGCTGTGTTTTTTGTTGGTAGACTCGCTGAATTCTTGGGGTTTGAAGTCAAGGACTTGCCTGTATGGCGTGGTAATTCTTAGTTTATATCTATGAGAACCTCCATATAGAGAAGATTTTGCAAGGCTGTATGGTAATGGGGGTATCCATTGCTTTCGAGAACGGGTTACCTCTGAGACAATGTAAATATTGGCCAGCTATCCTGTTTCAAGTTAAAATTGGTAAGAGGGAGGATGCCATGTGTCCAGACATAGAAAAGGCCCTGGCTTATCAGGTAAGAAAAGAGATCGCCCAGCGTTATTTCCGTATCAGGAAACTGATAGAAGAAGACAGTGAAAATGTCACCAGGATGATAGAAGATCTTGTCAGGGTCTATGAAGACAAACTCGGCCCGGCGATGATCAGAATCTATGCGCTTTTAATGGACAAGGACCTGATTGAACGATTTCTCAAGGAACTTGGTTGGGAAGGCTTACCGTTTTTCGATGATCACATAGTCCATTCTGAAAATATAAGAAAGAGACTCCTCCAGGGCATGGAACCTCATGGCTGGTTCAAGAGCTCGAAGTTTACCAATCTCGTCATGGATAGCTATAGGAAACTCTATGAGGAGTATCTCGAGTTCGATGACTTGAGAGAAGATATCTTGGATGAACTTGCAGTGGTAAAAGAGGAGATTGCCCAGTTCACGAGGAACTATTCCCTGGACGAGATCATGTCATTCTTGCGAAACTTGAATTTCGAGGATGAATCAACCGTAAAGGCATTGGGAAAGAACATCGATTCTTCCAAGATGGGGGAGTTGGAAAAAAAACTTGCCTTCCCCGATATATCTGAAATAGAAGATAGGATGCCTAATGTCCCAAAGCTTCCAAAACCCGACGACATAGAGGGCAGGTTGAAGGCCTTGGCCCATGAGGCGTTTGAAAGACATAGGGACGAGATAAACGAGATCCTGCAGATAGGATGAAAAGAGTGGAATAGGGAGGGGCCTTTGTCAGAGACTCTCAGGAGCAGACAGGGAATAAAGGGCATATCGGGAAAGATTACGACCTTTCTCGATATGATCAAGTTTCAACATACTATTTTTGCATTGCCTTTTGCATATGTAGGGGCATTCCTGGCTGCCAGGGGCTTTTTGTCCCTGAAGGTATGCCTTTGGATCCTGCTCGCCATGGCAGGAGCCCGTACCGTGGCAATGGGGGTGAACAGGATAGTGGATTTCACATTCGATGCTGAGAATCCAAGGACACAGGACAGGCCCCTTGTTACTGGGACAATAAAAAAGGCCGAGGCATGGGCCATGGTTGTGGTGGCAGGAATTGTCTATTTCGTTGCATGTTATAATCTCACGCCTTTGGCCTTTAAACTCTCTGCCCCGATCCTGGCCATCTTGGTCTTTTATTCATACACAAAGCGTTTTACCTATCTTTGTCACCTGTTTCTCGGGCTTGGCATCGGTATAACACCCACGGCGGGTTGGATAGCAGTTCAAAACTCCATTACTTTTGTGCCAATTCTCTTGAGTCTTGGCGTGATGTTTTGGATTGCCGGTTTTGACATCCTGTATGCATGCCAAGATGTGGAGTTTGATAGAAAACGAGGACTACATTCCATACCAGCCAAGGTAGGGGTTAGAAAGGCCTTCAGGATCTCGGCCCTTTTTCATCTGATTGCCTTTTTTGCGTTCATGGCCACAGGTTTAGCTGCAGGGCTCAATTGGATATATTTTTTGGGTATGGCTGCTACTTTTATCCTTCTGATGATCCAGAGAAGGATAATCACACCTGATGATCTATCCCGCATGAATATAGCCTTTTTCAGGATGAATGCAGCGATCAGTATAATCCTTTTTGCATCGACGTCGTTTTCCTTGATGCTGAGCGGATGAAGACAGCTGTTATGTCTCGATGCCTGTTAGATAGGGGTGGTGTAACCATGTCTCAATATAGGGTGGGGGGATATGGCAGGTCGTTTTGACATGACTGCAAAGGTCGTGTCCATCCGGGAGGTAGCTCCAGAGACCTTTCTCCTTACACTGCATGCCCCTGAAATAGCGGAATATGCTGTCCCAGGGCAGTTTGTCATGATCAGACCACGGCAAGAGGCTGGATTTGATCCACTTCTCAGGCGTCCTTTTTCAATCCATAGAGTCCATGCCCAGCAAGAGCATATAGAGATCCTTTTTCGGGTTGTGGGACGTGGCACCAGGCTATTGGCAAAGGTATGTAGAGGAAGTGTTCTATGTGTCTTGGGGCCTCTTGGGAAGGGGTTCGAGGTCAGGCCGGCAAAGATCCCGGTCCTTGTTGGCGGAGGCCTTGGTGTTGCCCCCCTATTGTTTCTTGCCGATAGGCTTAAGGGAGGAAAGGGGGTGATTATCCTTGGTGCCCTTACAAAGGGTTTTCTCTTGAGATTGGATGCCTTTTCTCTAACAGGTCTTGACGTGCTTGTTGCCACTGAAGACGGAAGTTTTGGAAACAAAGGCCTTGTAACCGAGGTGCTCAATAGGCTTCTTGGCAGGTTGGAGGCAGAATCGAGGAGACAGATCATAGTCTTTTCATGCGGGCCCATCCCTATGCTGAGGGCCGTAGCCGGACTCAGCAAGAGTTATCAGGTAGAGTGCCAGGTCTCTCTGGAGGCCTATATGGCATGCGGGATTGGTCTATGTATGGGATGTGCCATAAGGGCAGGTAGGCAGGGTTATCTCCATGTTTGTAAAGATGGCCCGGTGTTTCCTGCAAACTTGATCGATTGGGACCAGATTTAGTCATGGACGGACAAGTAAAAGGCCTACGAGGTAGGGTGGATCTAAGGGTAAGTATCGGTTCACTGGACCTGAAAAATCCTGTTTTGTTGGCCTCAGGGACATGTGGATATGGTGCTGAGATAGAGGATTTCGTAAATCTGGAAGATCTTGGGGCCATTGTGGTGAAGGGTATCTCTCTTGAGCCGAGGCAAGGCAATCCTCCACCGCGTCTTGCCGAGACCCCTTGTGGTCTTCTGAATGCCATTGGTCTGGAAAATGTTGGTGTCGAGGCCTTTATCAAGGAAAAACTTCCCTGGCTAAGGGAAAGAGGTATTACTACGATAGTGAATATCCTCGGGAACAGTGCAGATGAATACGAGGAATTGGCAAGGAGACTGGCAGGCAACAAAGGAATTCATGGGCTGGAGATCAATATCTCTTGCCCCAATGTAAAAAAGGGAGGGGTAGCCTTCGGCACTGACCCACAGCAGGCAGCAGAGGTAACCAAGAGGGTTGTTGCTGCCACTGATTTGCCAGTAATAGTCAAGCTTTCTCCAAATGTTGCCGATATATGTGCAATAGCCGTAGCTGTACAAGAGGCTGGTGCCACTGCTGTGTCATTGATCAATACCTTGCTTGGTATGGCAATAGACATAGAGCAGAGAAGGCCTGTGTTGGGCAATATCTTTGGAGGCCTTTCAGGGCCAGCTATTAAACCCGTGGCGCTGAGGATGGTATGGCAGGTGGTACGTTGCGTGGATATCCCGGTCATAGGTATTGGTGGGATAACTACCCATGTGGATGCCTTGGAATTTTTGATGGCAGGTGCTTGTGCAATCCAGATCGGAACAGCGAACCTGATTGATCCAACAGCTCCAGTAAAGGTTGTTCAGGGGGTGATTGACTTCATGCAAGAGAATAACTATTTTTCTCTACAGGCATTGAAAATATCCTCCTGAAAGGGAATTTTTTTCCATGTAAGAGGCCTCTTGAGAGCAGAATGGCTATATTTCTGCTTGACAAAGGAGGTCTTAGCAGTTAGATAGGCAAACCTCTAAATGCTTCGAAACGCAAGAATCCCTTAGGTCAGTTATTTCTGCGCTAAAATTCAATTGTCTTTACATAGCTTTAGAGGCCAGGTTCTCTCGAAAGAGCCTATTGCACGAGATTGTTTTGTTCAGAGGTAGAAAGAAAAATGAAGAAAGATCCCACAAAGGTCAGAAACATTGGAATCAGCGCTCATATTGACGCTGGAAAGACAACCCTTACAGAAAGGATACTCTATTATACCAACAGAATTCATGCCATTCATGATGTAAAGGGCAAAGATGGTGTGGGTGCCACCATGGATTTCATGGAGCTTGAAAAGGAGAGAGGCATCACGATAACCTCTGCTGCCACTTACTGCGAGTGGAACGGGCATGAAATCAACATAATAGATACCCCTGGCCATGTGGACTTTACCATAGAAGTAGAAAGGGCCTTGAGGGTGCTCGACGGAGGTGTTTTGGTCCTTTGCTCTGTTGGTGGTGTCCAGTCCCAGTCTATAACCGTAGATAGGCAGATGGCCAGATACAAGGTGCCATGTGTGGCCTTTATAAATAAATGTGATAGGAGTGGAGCCAATCCTTATAGGGTGATCGACCAACTCAGAGAAAAGCTTCATCATAATGCCGTAGCCCTTCAGGTCCCCATTGGACTCGAAAACAATTTTCAGGGTGTTGTCGACCTGGTAAAGATGAAGGCCATCTATTTCGAAGGACAGCAAGGGGAAAAGGTCCGAGAGGCCGAGATCCCTGCAGAACTCATGGCTGAAGTGGAAGAAAGACGGGAGGCCTTGATAGATGCAGCCTCCATGTTTTCCGAAGAGCTGATGGAGGCCGCTCTCGAGGGTGAAGTCCCTGAAGACCTCCTGATAGATGCCATAAGGAAAGGCACGCTCAAGAGAGAGATCACCCCGGTTTTCATAGGTTCTGCCTATAAGAACAAGGGGGTTCAGCCCTTACTCGACGCTGTTACCAGATACCTGCCCTATCCTGGTCAGGTGGAGAACAGGGCATTGGATCTGGAAAATGACGAGCAGGAAGTGCTTCTGAGTCCTGATCCAGATGTACCCCTGGTAGCCCTTGCATTCAAGCTTGAAGAAGGCAGATATGGACAACTCACCTATATCCGCGTTTATCAGGGAACCCTAAGAAAGGGTGATTTCATAGTAAATTCCCGGACTGGCAGGAAGGTCAAAGTAGGTAGGGTAGTAAGGATGCATGCCGATCAGATGGAAGATATCCAGGAGATCCCCGCAGGTTACATTGGGGCACTTTTTGGTATAGATTGTGCCTCTGGAGATACATTCACGGCCCCAGGAATCCGTTACAGCATGACATCGATGCACGTACCTGAGCCAGTCATCTCCCTGGCCATTGTCCCCGAGGACAACAAGAGTCAGCAGAACATGTCAAAGGCCCTTTCTCGATTTACCAAGGAAGATCCTACCTTTACGGTCAGGGTGGATCATGAGACAGGAGACACCATTATCTCAGGTATGGGAGAGTTGCATCTTGAGGTCTATATAGAAAGGATGAAAAGGGAATACGGCGCCATCGTTCATACTGGGGCCCCTCAGGTCGCATACCGTGAGACCATCTCTCAGAGGGCAGAGTTCAACTACACCCATAAGAAGCAGACAGGTGGTGCTGGACAATATGGCCGAGTGGCTGGCTACATGGAGCCCTGTGAAGAGGAGTTCGAGTTCGTCAACAAGATCGTGGGTGGGGCCATCCCTACGGAATTTATATCTTCTGTGGAAAAGGGTTTTAGGAGCGCCCTTGCCAAGGGGCTTCTCCTCGGATTTCCTGTTACTGGCATAAGGGTCGTCATAAACGACGGTGCCTCCCATTCTGTGGATTCTTCGGATACGGCATTTCAGGCAGCAGCAAGAGGGGCTTTCAAGGAAGGATTCAAAAAGGCCAAGCCCGTGATCTTGGAACCCATAATGAAGGTGGCGGTGGAGACCCCTTCAGAGTTCCAAGGTGCTGTTATGGGTTCTTTGAATCAGAGGCGGGGCATGATTCTCGGTACCCAGGATGAGGGTGAGATGTGTGTGATAGAGGCCGAGGTACCGCTGTCCGAGATGTTTGGGTATTCAACAGATCTCAGGTCATCTACCCAGGGGAAGGCCCAGTTCACCATGGAGTTCTCCACCTATCGTCAAGTACCAAAATCCCTTGCTGAAGAGTTGGTGAAAAAGGCACAGGAAAAAAAGAAGGCTGCTTAAAGACCCCATAATGGTATTAGGTAGTAGAAAATCGTTGAAAAAATATGTATTGCCATGTACACAACGCAGCCAGATCATATATTTGAGAGAAAGGTCGATATCAATGCTGAAACAGGACTTGATTCTTAGAAACCCCTTGAGAATACTCGGGAAACAGGAAGAAGAGCCTCTCAAAGAAGGGGCTTTTGGAGCAGTCCTGGCCAAGGCCGGGGTGGGGAAGACCGCTTTTTTGGTTCAACTGGCCCTGGATAACCTTCTCAAAGGTAGGAATGTGCTCCATATAAGCCTGACTCAACCAGTCAGGAAGGTCTGCCTGTGGTATGAAGAGGTTTTTCATAATATTGCCAATGAATATAACCTGAAAAACACCTCGGAACTTTGGGAAACCATACTGCCCCACAGGTTCATAATGACGTTCAGGGTGGACGACTTTTCAGTATCCAAGCTGGAGGAAAGGCTGAATGACCTGACGGAACAAGGTATTTTCTTCCCCCAGCTCGTGATCATTGATGGTCTTCCCTTTGGGACAGGAGTGAGGGAGGCCCTTACAGAGTTGAAAATTGTCGCCAGGGAGCAAAGATTTCCAGTCTGGTTTGCTGTGAAAGTACAGCCTGAGGATGATATAGAGCACGGAAGCCTCCCGGAGACAGTGGAAGACGTGTCGGATCTTTTTCAGTTTCTCATAGGTCTCAAGCCTTCTAAGAAGGAGATAAATATAACCGTCATCAAGGGAGATGTGGATGAAAATGCCCCTCCCATGTTTCTGGACCCTGCTACACTTCTCATAAAAAATCGTGAATGATAGACCAGGCCCAGCTACTTGATATCAAGGGCTTAAATGTCCTGATCAAAAATAGACCACGCCCCTTGCATCCTGTCAGGGGCGTTTCTTTTTCTGTCAGTCGCTCTGAACGGGTTTGCCTCGTGGGGGAATCAGGTTGCGGTAAGAGTATTACTGCATTTAGCATCCTCAGGCTGTTGCCAGATGACAGTTTCGAGATACCCGAAGGCCAGATAGTATTCAAGGGCAGGGATCTTTTGGGGCTTTCTCCAGGCGAGATGAGGAGGCTGAGGGGCAACAATATAGGTATGGTCTTCCAGGAACCAATGACCGCCTTAAATCCTGTACTCACTGTTGGTTTTCAGATCTCCGAGCCCATTTTGGTGCATACCAGAAAGGGTGAGTCTGAGATCAAACAGGAGGTGCTGAAACTCATGTCAGGAGTTGGTATCCCAGAGCCTGAGTTGACTTATCATCAGTACCCCCACCAGCTCTCTGGAGGGCTGCGCCAGAGGGTGGTGATTGCCATGGCCCTGTCTTGCCGTCCAGACCTGCTGATTGCTGATGAACCTACCACAGCCCTGGATGTTACCATACAGGCCCAAATCCTCGACTTGCTATACGAGTTGGCTGCCGAGATGTCTCTGGGGCTTTTGCTTATCACCCACAATCTCGGGGTCGTGGCTCGCATAGCCCAAAGGGTGCTGGTGATGTACGCAGGCAGGATCGTGGAAGAGGGCTCTGTACATGACCTGTTTGACCGCCCTCTTCATCCTTATACCAAGGGCCTTCTCGAATCTGTGCCCTATGGTGAAGTGATAAAACAAAGAAGGCTATCATCAATACCCGGTACGGTCCCTCCCCTGAACAAAATCCCATCTGGCTGTGCCTTCAGGGAGCGTTGTGCCATCTCTGAGAGAATCTGCCGGCAACAGCAGCCGGAACTGAGGTCCCTGAATGGCCAGAGGAAGGTGGCCTGTCATCTGGTCTGATCCATGAACATGGTGGGGACTGATTTATTATTCCATCGTCAGTACAAGTAATTTTCATTTTAAATATTTTCACATAGATTATTCCATGTTATATTTGTGCTTGTTTAGTTGCTGTATTTTTTGAAAAATTACACAATTCACAAGCGCGATCTTAGCACGTTACATAGTGATAAATTGAACGTGTCTCAATGCACGTAATTAGTGAATAAATATTCATTATAGTTGACATATCGCCTTTTTGGTGATATTTTTCACAGTTAAATTAACACCCTACCTCTGTTATAATTTGGGGCTTGCTAAGGTCGTGGGATTGTGGTAGTTTTGAACCATCATTCATTTTAGCCCACTGGCTAAGAGAGGAGGCCTGACATGATGAGCGGTTTTGAAACCATCGTCATGTATCTTGGGATGTCATTGCTGGTTGTACTGGCAATGCTGGGAGCATCGGCACTACTTGGTCCATATCGGCCACGGCCTGAGAAGGCAACCACGTTTGAATGTGGTGTGCCTTTACTGGAGCCCGGACATAAGCGGTATTCCGTAAAGTATTACCTGGTTGCCGTTCTCTTTCTGGTTTTCGATCTGGAAACGGTCCTTCTTTATCCCCTTGCTGTCAAATACCGGGAGCTTGCTCATCTCGGTTGGGGGATCTTCTTCGAGGTTTTTGTCTTTGTTTTCATTTTATTGGTCGGTCTGATTTATGCCATTAAGAAAGGCGCTATAGAATGGTAATGGTGGAGACAGGAGTATGAATTTTCAGGCTATTCAGGGAGAGGGCTGGCTGCTTACCAAGGCCGAACAACTGATCAATTGGGGCAGGAGTAGATCGCCTTGGCCATTTCCGTATGGTACTGCTTGTTGTGGTATCGAACTCATGTGTGCTCTGGCCTCGGGATACGACATGGCCAGGTTTGGCGCAGAGCGTGTTGCGTTTACCCCCAGGCAGTGTGACGTACTCATAGAGGCTGGCACTATTACGAAGAAAATGGTGCCAGTGCTAAAGAGGATCTATGCCCAGATGGCAGAGCCAAAATGGGTGATAGCCGTGGGTGCATGTGCCTGTACTGGTGGTGTCTTTAGGACCTATTCGACTCAACAGGGGATCGGATCGGTGATCCCGGTTGATATCTATATACCTGGCTGTCCGCCCAGGCCCGAGGGAATTCTCTATGCGCTGCTGAAATTGATTGACAAGATTGAGGCGGATCATCCTCTTTATAAGCAGCGTCAAAAGGTAGTCGAAGCATTGGAGGCGGGAAAATGAGCCTCAAAGAGCGTATAAAAGAATGTCTTGAAGAGGATCTTCTCGAGCTTACAGAGTTCAGAGGTGATCTGTGTGTTGAGGTCCCCAAGAACCGGGTTCTGGAGGTGATGTCCAAGCTCAAGAAAGAGGCTGGTTTTGATTTCTTGAGTGACGTCTTCGGGGTAGACAATCTGGACCTTTATGCTGCAAAGGCCAAGAAGGCGAAGAAGAAAACGGGAGAGGAAGAGGAGGAAGAGCCCAAGAAGAAAGAGCCACCTCCTCCAAGATTCGAGGTAATGTATCTACTCCTTTCTCTTTCCACAAATGAAAGGCTCCAGGTAAAGGTAAGGGTGCCTGAAGATGATATGGATGTGCCGAGTGTTACTGGCATATGGAGGTCTGCAACATGGCCGGAACGTGAGGCATTTGACATGTTCGGCTTCAGGTTCAAGGGACATCCAAATCTTCGCCGTCTGCTTATGTGGGACGAGTTCGAGGACCATCCGCTTCGCAAGGACTATCCTCTCGAAGGCAAGGGCGAGGAAAGGCACCTCAATTACGATACTGTTTAACCTGCACAGGTATGCTGCATCAATGGTGTCAGCTCGATAGTGGCTCATGGCACATGGTGCTTGGTATTGTGACTACATGGGAGGAAAAGAGTGGCAAGGGAAATCGAAACCGTATGTATCACCACTGGTCCGGCTGAGGTAGGGGATTACGTCACCTTAAATATTGGTCCAATACATCCGGCAATGCATGGCACTCTAAGGGTGATCACCAAGACGGATGGTGAAACCATAATAAGTGCCGAACCTGAGATTGGCTATCTCCATAGGGGTGTTGAAAAGCTTGGTGAAAATCTCACATACAAGCAGTTTCTCCCATTGACAGACCGACTCAATTATTGCTCTGCTATATGTAATAATGTGGCCTATGAGTTGGCTGTGGAAAAGGCGCTCGGCATAGAGGTCCCTGAAAAGGCCCAGTTGATACGCACCATCATGATGGAGCTGGCCCGTATTGCTGATCATGAGGTCTTGGTAGGTATCCTTGGGGTTGACCTGGGGGCGCTCACCCCATTTTTTTACCTCATCATTCAGCGTGAAGAGATATATGAGATATTTGAATGGCATCATGGTGCACGCCTGACAAATTCCATGGGCACCATAGGTGGCGTCGAGGCAGACCTTCCTGATAGGTTTCATCAGAAATGGCCGAAGATGAGGGATACCATCAGAAAGGCCAATGATGAAACCGATAGACTCTTGACTCACAATCGAATATGGATGGATCGTACCATAGGGGTGAATGCCTTTTGTGCAGATGACGCCTTGAACTGGGGATTTACTGGGCCAATGCTCAGGGCATGCGGTGTCAAGCGGGATCTCAGGAAGGACGAGCCTTATCTCATGTACGACCAGTTCGATTTTGAGGTGCCAACGGGCAAGCACGGGGACGTATTCGACAGATACATGATACGTATGCTTGAGATGGAAGAATCCATCAAGATTATCGATCAGGCATACGCCATGTATCAGAAATTGCCAGAGGATGCGCCTCTCATGAAAAAGGTGCCCAAGATAATAAAGCCTCCAGAAGGACAGATCTATCACGCCATAGAATCTCCCAACGGTGAGCTGGGATTCTTCATCAAGAGTGATGGAACAGACAAGCCTTATAGAATTAAGATAAGGCCGCCGTGTTATATGGTGTATCAGGCCTTTGGAGAGCTGGTTCAGGGCGAGATGATTTCGGATCTCATAGCCTGTCTAAGTAGTATCAATGTTATCGCCGGTGAGCTCGACAGGTAAGGGGGGCTATATCCATGGTAGATTGGCAGATTGATTTAATAAAAGTCATTTTTATCTGGGTTTGGGCACTGCTAATAGCAGTCGTCATGACCTGGGTTGAGCGTAGGGCATCGGCCATGATGCAGGACAGGCTTGGACCTAACAGAGCAGGTCCATTCGGTCTGCTGCAACCATTGGCAGATGGTATAAAACTCTTTACCAAGGAAGACATAATTCCAGAGAAGGCCAGGAAGATCTTGTTCGTCTTGGGGCCCCCACTATTTGCTCTTCCTGCATTCTCAGCCTATGCAGTCGTACCGTTTGGAGACAAGATAGTCCTGGGCGGAAAGGAGATAATCCTGCAGGTGTCAGACGTGAACATAGGGTTTCTCTATGTGTTGGCCCTGGGGGCAATAGGTGTGTACGGTATGGTCATCGGTGGCTGGGCCTCCAATAGTAAGTATTCGATCCTCGGTGGATTGAGGGCCACGGCGCAGCTGATATCCTATGAGGTGCCTATGGGGCTTGCCCTCCTGACCATCGTACTCTTGTATGGGACATTTAGCCTGAGGGAGATGGTCCTGTTGCAACAAGGTACATTCCTGGGCTTTCTGCCCAATTGGGGCATTTTCAAGCAACCCCTTGGTTTTATAATCTTTTTAGTTGCAGCGTATGCAGAAGCAAATAGGGTCCCCTTTGATTTGCCAGAATGTGAGAGCGAGCTGGTAACTGGGTACCATACAGAATATGGTTCCATGAGACTTGGACTCTACCTATTCGGCGAGTACGTCAATCTTGGTACCTTGGCAGCCATAACGGTTTGTCTGTTCTTTGGCGGCTGGAGTCTGCCTTATGTTGACATGAGTAAATTTCTTGGACCGGTTTCCTACGGGATAGCATCTTTTATGGTCTTCTTCCTTAAGCAGGCATTCTTTCTCTTTCTGTTCGTATGGGTAAGGTGGACGGTTCCACGCTTTAGGTATGATCAGCTTATGGGCTTGGGGTGGAAGGCGCTTATCCCTCTCGGTTTGGTAAATCTCTTTGTAACAGCACTGCTGGTACAGTTAACAATTTAGTCGGAGCGGAATAACATGCCCAGACGACCTGTTGTAAAAAAAGAATATACATTGGGGGAAAGAGTCTACCTTGTCGAGATTACCAAGGGGCTCGGTCTGACCTGGAAGCATTTTGTATTCAATATTAAGGCATCCTTTAGAAAGGGGCCTCATACCGTGCCTACCTGCTGGCAGTATCCAGAGGATAGGCGGGAAATAGCACCTATCTTTCGCGGGGCTCACATGCTCATGTTGAACGACAAAGGGCAAGAGCTTTGTGTGGGATGCGGTATGTGTGCCAGGGCCTGCCCTGCCAAATGTATCACTGTAAAGCGGGGAAAGAGGGCTGAGGGAGAGGAAGACAAATACGCAGGTAAGACCTATTGTGCCTCCTTTGAGATAGATATGCTCAGGTGCATTTTTTGCGGAAATTGTGAAAATGCTTGTCCCAAGGGGGCCCTTGTCCTTGGTCCTGGCTACGAGTTGGCTGAATACGACATGGAGTCCTGCATATACAACAAGGACAAGCTCTTGGCCAACTACCATGAAGCCAAGGCTGAAGGTAAGCTAAAACCACCAAAGAAACCCGTGCCTGTGGAGGCCCCGCCAGCACCTCCCAAAAAGGCAGCTGCCAAAAAAGCGGCAGGAGAAAAGGGTAAGGCTGCGCCAAAGAAAGAGGCCAAACAGGCCAAGAAAGATGAAAAAGGGAAGAAACCGGCAAAATAGGCCGGAGGGGAGAGGACAGGCCTAATAGGTCGTTGTCATAAATATCAGGAGAAAAGCAGGTGATATAATGGACCTTTATTTCATTGTATTTGCGATTATGGCCGTGGGAGCAGGGCTATTTACCATCACGGCAAAGGACGCCCTGCCAAGTGCTCTTGGGCTTCTAACTGTATTTATTGCACTGTCAGCACTGTATCTGCATCTCCATGCACCTCTAATAGCTATCTTTCAGGTGTCAATATATGCAGGGGCGATTCTGGTTCTCGTTGTGTTTGTTATCATGCTGCTTATTACTCCAGATGAGGAACTGGAAACATCACAAAAGAACATGTCTTATCGCATTCTTGGGGCATTTCTTGGGGCCTATTTGATAGCCCTTTTGGCCATCGGTACCAAGGGTGTCAAAGATCTAATTCATCAACAGACCCTACCTGATGGTTTTGGTCATCCAGGAATGATAGGTTCTCTGTTCTTTAAAGAATATTTGTTGCATTTTGAAGTGGCCTCGGTACTTCTCCTTGTGGCCCTGGTAGCAGCTATTTATCTGGCAAAGAAGAACATTTGAGGGGATTGAGATAATGGCCGGTGTTAACGAATATATAGTCTTGTCATGTATACTTTTCGGCCTGGGAACCATTGGGTTTCTCACTCGTCGGAATGCATTGATCCTGTTCATGTCCGTGGAACTAATGCTTAATTCCATAAATCTCATGTTGGTATCCTTCTCGGCAACCAGGGCGGATATGGGCGGACAGGTGATGGTACTTTTCATTTTTGCTGTGGCTGCTGCTGAAGTGGCTGTAGGGCTCGCTATTTTGATCTGTCTTTTCAAGCATGTGCGCTCTGTTGATATCAATAAATTTAACGTGCTCAAATGGTGAGTGATAATCGAGGAATTAGGTCAGGAGATATAAAGGAGAGTAAAAGGGAATCGTCATGGAGAAATACATATTTTTAATACCACTGTTCCCCTTGTTAGGTTTTCTGATTAATGGCCTTTTTGGGAAAAGATTTGGCAAGGGGCTGATCTCCTTCATAGCCTGCACAACTATTGGCTTCTCTTTTCTGGTGGCCCTTTTCATCTGGAAGGATCTACTCAGCATGGAGCCAGAGCACAGGATATTGACACAGACCCTGTGGCAATGGATGGCTGTTGGAAGTTTCAAGGTGAACCTGGCCTTCATGATCGATCCATTGTCAATGATAATGTGTCTGATTGTTACAGGTATTAGCTTCTTGATACATATCTATAGCACTGGATACATGTGGGATGACGAATCATATTGGCGCTACATGGCCTACCTAAATATGTTCGTCTTTTTCATGTGTATGCTTATTCTTGGGGCAAATTACGTCGTGATGTTCGTGGGTTGGGAAGGTGTTGGACTTGCATCCTATCTTTTGATAGGCTTTTGGTATCAGGGATACGACAATGCCATTGCAGGTAAAAAGGCCTTTGTAGTCAACAGGATAGGAGACTTTGGCTTTGTATTGGGCATGTTCTTGATGTTTTGGACCTTTGGTTCACTTTCATATCTAGATGTCTTCCCCAAGGCGGTCGAGATGTACGAACATGGTGCCTTGGCCATGAATGCCCCAGTGATGATAGCCATATGTGTACTGCTATTCGTTGGAGCAACGGGTAAGTCGGCCCAGATTCCATTATATGTGTGGTTACCGGATGCCATGGCAGGCCCCACGCCGGTGTCCGCCCTGATCCATGCTGCTACCATGGTTACAGCGGGTGTGTATATGGTGGCAAGGACCAATGTACTTTATACCCTGGCACCAACCGCACTTTTGGTTGTTTCTCTCATTGCTGCTGCTACAGCCCTTTTTGCTGCTACCATGGGTATATTACAAAACGATATAAAGAAGGTTCTCGCATATTCCACCGTGAGCCAGCTTGGATACATGTTCATTGGTGTTGGGGTTACAGCCTATTGGGCAGGTATATTCCATCTCATGACCCATGCATTCTTCAAGGCCTGTCTCTTTCTCTGTTCAGGATCGGTCATACATGCCATGAGTGGAGATCAGGATATGAGACATATGGGTGGACTGGCCAAAAAGATGCCTATTACATACATAACCATGCTTTTTGCCACCATCGCCATATCAGGGCTTCCACCGTTTGCAGGTTTCTTCAGCAAGGACGAGATCCTTGGTAAGGCCTTTGCCTTTCCTTATTTCCCAATAGCAGGAAAGTTCATCTGGTTTCTCGGTACTGTTGGTGCGGGTGTCACTGCCTTTTACATGTTTCGGCTCATATTCATGACCTTCCATGGCGAGTTCAGGGGGACAGAGGAACAGGCCCACCACGTACACGAATCTCCCCTGAGGATGACGATACCACTTATGATTTTGGCCACATTCTCGCTCATAGGCGGATGGTTTGGTATCCCTGAACTCATTGGTGAAAAACTTGGTGGTGCGCCAAACTTGCTTGAGCATTTTCTTGAGCCAGTATTTGAACATTCCAATCACATCGTCGCCAGTGTCGCCCATCCACACCATGTGGCAGAGCCGCTCGAATGGAGCCTTATGACCATGTCTGTGGTGGTGGCCATCATAGGTATCTGTCTCGCTTACTACATATACATGGTCAGGGGAAAGGACCTGCCAGAGAAGCTGGCCAAGGAGTACGCACCTCATTACCAACTCATATACAACAAATACTATGTGGATGAGATATATGAACTGATGATAGTATGGCCCATCTATTACTTTTCCGTATTGCTGTGGAAGGTAGTAGACGCCTTTATGATAGATGGAATAGGGGTGAACGGACCCGGTTGGCTCGTAAAGCGGGTCTCGGCTGGATCCAGGCTGATACAAAATGGCTATGTTCAGACCTATGGAGCCTTTATGTTGATAGGTCTTGTTAGCATGATCTGCTTTTATCTGTATCGGTAAGAGAATCGATATATGTCTATTGACCTGGAAGGCAATGGCAGCAGTTTCCTTGGGCAAGTTATCTTGAATAATAAGAGGAGATAGGGGATTCCATGAATGCACCCATTTTGACATACGTAACATTTCTACCCCTTTTCGGGGTGCCCTTCATACTGGCAATGTCTCAGAAGAGCGATACGGGGAAGAACATAATCAGGGGCATCGCCTTGGTTGTCAGTATAATAACCTTTATCGCATCTCTGAGGATCTATTTCGCCTTTGATCCCTCTATAGCAGGATTCCAATTCGTGGAGGATCATCCATGGATCACGAATTATGGAATCCACTATCATATGGGAATGGATGGGCTTTCCTTCTGGCTTGTACTTTTGACCACGTTTTTGACCCCATTAACCATACTTTCCACGTGGCGGGCCATCGATAATAGGGTCAAGGAGTTTCAGATCTCCATGCTCGTGTTGGAAACGGCAATGTTGGGAACATTTGTTGCGCTGGACATGTTCCTCTTCTATGTGTTCTGGGAGATCATGCTCATCCCCATGTATCTCATCATTGGTGTCTGGGGTGGTGAAAGAAGGATTTATGCAGCCATCAAGTTCTTCTTATATACAGCAGTGGGTTCGTTACTGATGTTGGTGTGTATTATCGGCTTGGTCTATTTCCATCATCAGCAGACAGGCCAGATGACATTCAATCTGTTGTCGCTGTATGGTACCAGCATCCCGAGGACCTACGAGATCCTGTTCTTTGCCTCTTTCGCCCTGGCATTTGCCATCAAGGTGCCCATGTTCCCCTTGCATACATGGTTGCCGGATGCTCACGTTGAGGCACCTACGGCAGGCTCAGTCATCCTTGCAGGTATACTGCTCAAGATGGGAACATATGGTTTCTTCCGCTTTGCCATGCCTCTTTTCCCTGCAGGATCGGCGTATTTCACACCACTGATTATTACTCTTTCTGTTATAGGCATAATCTACGGTGCACTCGTAGCAATGGTTCAGCCCGACATCAAGAAACTGGTTGCATATTCCTCGGTTTCACATCTTGGATACTGCATGTTGGGGCTTTATGTGCTCACAAGACAAGGAGTTGAGGGCTCTGTTCTCCAGATGATCAATCATGGTATCTCCACTGGTGCATTGTTCCTCTTGGTGGGGGTGGTCTATGAGAGGCGCCATACCAGACTCATCAAGGAATATGGCGGCATAGCCAGGATCATGCCCATATATTCGACTATCTTCATGATAGTTACCCTGTCCTCGATAGGGCTTCCTACAACCAATGGTTTTATTGGAGAATTTTTGATACTGCTTGGTACCTTCAAGGTAAACAAGTTTGCTGCCGTACTTGCAGCATCTGGGGTGATCCTCGGGGCAGTGTATATGCTTTGGATGGTGCAAAGGGTGTTCTTCGGAGAGGTTACGAACCCCAAGAATTTCAACCTTCCGGATCTCAACATTCGGGAAATAGCCTATCTGGCTCCCCTTGTAGTCTTGATTTTCTGGATAGGTCTGTACCCCAATTTCTTCCTGAATAAGATGCATGCTTCAGTGGATCATTTTATCAGTCAGGTAAAAATCGAGTCATCAGTCCCGTCGTCTCATGTCCAGGAGGCTGTTAACATGGAGCTGCCTGGCGTTACAGTTGCATTGGCCAAGGAGTAAATAGGTATGAACGATTTAACTTATGCATTTGACTTGTCTCACCTGTGGCAGGTGACAGGAGGTCAGCTGATTTTGATCCTGGCCGGTCTCGTGTTGATATGTGCCGATATGGCCATGATGAAAACGGACGAAGAGGTGCGGAGCAAGAGGCTTGGCTGGCTGACGGTGATCATTTTTGGGCTGACTGCATCGCACATGATGTCCCGTGAATGGGATTTGCACAATACAGTCTTCATGGGGATCTTTTCCGCAGACAAGTTCAGTATATTCGTATCCATAGTAATGGTCATTTCCGGTCTGCTTGCGGCCTTGATGAGTATTGGATACTTGCAGAACAACAAGGTGACCAAAGGCGAGTATTATATCCTTTTAGTCTATGCTGTTGCAGGGGCCGTTGGGCTTGTACAATCCGTTGATCTGCTCATGATGTTCATCACCTTGGAGGTGATGTCATTGGCCATATATGCGCTGGCAGCCTTTTTGAAAAACGATCAATATTCACAAGAGGGGGCACTGAAATATTTTCTCCTCGGTAGTTTTGGCTCAGCTATCTTTCTGTTTGGGGTGGCCTTGATTTATGGCCTGACTGGCACCATCAATATTACCAAGATAGCACAGGCCCTGTCTGGTGGCCTATATAATAATCCCGGTGTGCTTTTGGCCTTCGTCATGCTCATGGCCGGACTATTTTTCAAGATGGCAATGGTACCATTTCATATGTGGACGCCGGATGTCTACGAAGGCAGTCCATCGGTTGTGACCGGGTTCATGGCCACTGCGGTCAAGGCCGCGGCATTTGGTGTCTTCATAAAGCTGCTCTTCGTTTCCTTTTCTCCAATCCTCAGTCAGAGCGGCCAGCCCGACTTCAGCAGTACTGTCAACCTGGCTGCACTCGGTGCATATTGGAAGCCCGTGGTATGGTGGACGGCACTACTTACCATGTTTTTTGGTAACCTTATAGCGGTTTCACAACAAAATGTTAAGAGAATGCTGGCATACTCCTCCATTGCCCACGCAGGTTACATGGCACTTGGAATACTGGCTGCAAATGGGGAAGGGCGTATGGGTATATTGTTCTATCTGTTCGCCTACACGTTGATGAATATTGGGGCCTTTGGCGTGGTTTATGTCATTGACGGCAAGGAGAGAAATGCACAGACTCTGGATGATTACAGGGGGCTGGGATATAAATATCCGGCCCTGGGATTTCTCATGGGGCTCTTTTTGGTGGCTATGGCTGGCCTTCCACCTACAGCAGGATTTATTGCAAAATTTTACGTCTTTTCAGCAGCCATCAAGGAAGGATATTTTCTCTTGGCAGCCCTTGGTGTACTGACAAGTGTTATTGGCGCCTATTACTACCTGCGTGTTATATACATGATGTATATGAAGGAGGAGATAAGGGATGTTGTCAGGGGCCAAGTAGCTGCACCTACTGTCATAGCATTGGTTATAACAGCCCTTGGTGTACTCTATCTCGGGATATTGCCTGAAAGACTTGCAACCATAGCCAATATGGCTCAGCAAAGTCTGGCCATGATATTTTAACCGATAATCCCTTATGTACTTCAATTAGTTAAATAGGATAATTCTTGTCATCCTTACAAAGGATTAAGTGTTTATGACCATTGAAGGCACTGCTTGGCAGTGCCTTTTTTAATTTTGATCCTGCCTCAACACCTGTCTATAAACCGCATCGTAGGTGCGTACGAGTCCAAGAAGAAAATTTCTATACCGCCCGTTTTGAGTCGAATAGGCCAGGGAGATAACCCCGCCCAATAGATGTAAAGGGTTGGTATAATGGGCCAAAAGATTTTTTATTGTACCATGTCCATGTGTGGGATATGACCGCATGTCAAACACCTCAAAAAACGTTCTTATATGTCTTTTCGGATAAAAAAAGGTAATACTGGAATAGATCCAGCTTGTGTTAGATCTTGTCAATGCCCATGTTTCTATTGGGATAGCTATAATTAAAAAATCTTCTCCAGGGATAATGGTAGAAAGAGGGCCGGAGTGTCTCAAAGATTATGGAAAGGTTCATTCATATACTTGGTGCCTGTGAAAACAATCTTAAAGATGTAGAGGTCAAGATTCCTATTGGGAAACTCACTGTGATTACTGGAGACTCGGGCTCGGGTAAGTCTAGCCTTGCCTTCGATGTCCTATTCAACGATATGAAAAGGAGGTATCTGGAGGTCCTTGGTGGTGAAGCCGAAAACCTTCCCCGTCCGGATGTTAAGAAGATTTACCCTGGACTGGCTGCTATTGCACTGTCCCAAATTCACTTCTGTAGAAATCCTCACTCTACGATTGCCACCTTTACTGGAATCAAAAGATTACTGCTCAATATCGTAGAATTGGCGGGTTGTCTTCATTGTTCAAGGTGCGGTAGTGCCTTACCCGTGAGGCCACGGGAGTCGGTGGTCAGAGAGCTGATGGCCACGGAAGATGGAACGAAGATAATTATAAAGACCCTCGTTGTCTTCTCGAAGACAAAGCAGATCAGGCCGTGGTTGGAAAGATGTATTGGCAAGGGCTTTATTAGATGCGAGATAGATGGAGAACAGGCCTATCTTGAAGATATTCTCGAAAATTCGTCGTCCATAGGGAAAAAACTGGCCATAATTATCGACAGGATCATCAAAAGGCCCGAAATTGAGGACAGAATGGACGATTCACTGAAACAGGCCTTGGAATTTGGAGACGGATTGGTGGAGATAGATCTTATCTCACCTTCTACCACAAATATGTCCAGTCAAAATAGGATACAATTTTCCCAGCATCCAATCTGTTTTGGATGTCTCTTGAACGAATCAGGGGATAAGCATGATGACAATGAAGGTATAGCCCATAGTGGATTCGAGAAAAAAATAGGAGACTTTTATTTGAGGGATCTTCTTGCAATGGCTATAGAAGATCTTGTTACATTGACAAGACTGTGGAGTTCCCAATGGCGGATCAGCAACAGGCCAGAGCTCAAGGCAGCTTCTGATGCCGCCAAGGGCCTCGAGACACAACTGGGCAGGTTTTTGGAGTTAGGGCTTGGCTATCTGCGGCTGGATATTCCTCTACGCCTTCTTTCATCTGGGGAGAGGCAGAAGGTACATTTGGCATCTGTCCTTGCCAGGTCCCTTTCTGGTCTTTTGTATGTACTTGATGAACCTCTATCTGGTCTTGGTGCAGTAGAGAAAAAGGCGATCTTGAAGCTAATAATGGATCTTAAGGACTTGGGCAATACTGTGGTAATGGTGGAACACGATCTGCCTTCATTGAAGGACTGTGCAGATCTCATCATAGAACTGGGGCCTGGCGCTGGTGATTTAGGGGGGAGGGTGACCTTCTCCGGGCCTCCTGGGGCCTTTTGGGACCTTCACTCTGAGGAGAAAGCGCGCCAATGTGTGCCCATGAAACCACATCCAAGACCACCAACACTGTATGATCCTGTTGTCCAGAGCCATAGAGATTTCTTTTCGATTCCCATTAAGCCAAAGGGGAATCTGAAAATAGACCGAGTCAATGTTCCATCAAGCCAGATAACAGGAATATTTGGACCATCTGGTTCTGGGAAGAGCTTACTGGCAAAGGGGATTTATCAACACATTAGATGCAGGATTGACGAGGCCAAAAAAGGTGGGGATAGGAACAAGATAGCTGCAGGAAGTGACATGTTGGATGGATTGGCAAGGGTTTGGTTCATGGATGAGAATTTGCCAGTAGGCTCCTCTTCATCTGTTATATCGACCTATATGAAGGTTTATCGTCATATAGCAGCCCTTTTCGCCAGTACAAGGACAGCTCGTTCCAGGGGAATAACCCCGGCCTATCTGAGTTTGGCAAGGAAAGGTGGAAGGTGTGAGAAGTGTAAGGGTACAGGAGAATTGATCTTTGAGCCCGAGTTTCTACCTGTAGTTAGATTCGAGTGTAATGCATGCTCAGGGAAGCGATTCGGCAATGATGTGCTGGGCCTGAGATACCGGGGTATGAATCTTGCTGATGTCCTGAATATGACGGTTGAGCATGCCATCATCTTTTTTAAAAACATCAAAACGATACGACGGCCGCTTGAGGCCTTGGCTCGGACTGGCCTTGGCTATCTCAGGCTTGGTCAGAATGTATCGAGCCTGTCGGGTGGCGAGAGACAGCGCTTAAAATTGGCTACGGTAATCACAAAAAGAAGTGAAGGAAAGAAGGCCATCTTCATATTAGACAATGTGACGAGAGGCCTGAGCCAAAACGACATCTATAAACTGCTGGATCTCCTGACAGAGCTGGCGGACAAAGGTCATACGGTAGTGGTTGTTGAAAATCATCTATTATTGCTCAGTAGCTGTTCTTGGTTGATTGAATTAGGGCCTGGCAGTGGACCCGAGGGGGGTACATTGGTGCGTGAAGGGCCACCTACCAAAGACTGGCCTTCAATCTGAGCCATCTATGTCTGGGGGGTGGGTTTCTTCAAATCTCTTTCTTGTGAGGATGGCCTGAAAAACCAGTAAAAAAAATGCGATTGGTACTACAGATAGGCCTATGAAGATACCAAGAATAGAAAATGAGCCAGGAAACTTCTTTAAAAAGGTTACTATGACCAGACCAGTCAAGACCAACCTTGTCAACACACCAATATAATAGACCAATGCCGTCTTGAATTTTACTATCCTATTGGTGTCTCGAAATGTACCGATAAGATTAAGATTCGCTATAATCCCACCAAGAAGGATGCCTTTGGTTCCTTGTGGAGTCCACCATATGTTGGCAGCTGCCAATTCTACCATGAGCATTGCCCAGCACGTTATTATGAAGCGCCTACCTAATCCCTTATCTATACGGCCCTGCCAGATCAGCATGATTTCTTATTCTTTGTTTTTTCTCTCCTGTTGCTGGGAGCGCCGTTCTTCATCCTTTTTCATCCTGTCTCCCAATACATACAGGTTTCTAATACCGCCAGCCAGTCCAAACAGGAAGAATATGATGGTCATCCAGGGGTGGGTTTTGCCATGAAAGACATCCTTGTCTAACCAATACCCGAACCATACTCCAGCAAATGTAGAAAAGACCATGGCCGAGGCCATATAGGAGACCCTGCTTAGTTGCCGGAGAAGCTGGTGGAGGTGTTCTTTGGTTTCTGGGTCCATTAGCTAAATAAAAAAAGCGGTGTTTCTATCCACCGCTGAATAGTGCTTTTTGTAAAAGCTGCCCAACAACTGTGTGCCAGGCAGCCTTTTTTTATTTGCGTTTTTTTATCCAAGAAATGGATTTGCGTACAGTGCTATCAGACCGATGACAAGGGCGTAAATAGTAAATGTCTCAATGAGAGCAAAGGTAATGAACATGGAAACTGTCAATTTACCTGCAAGTTCGGGGTTCCTGGCTGTACTTTCCAGAAGTCCACGTGCACACTGTCCCATTCCAGCACCACATCCACCACCTGCACCACCTACTGCCAGGCCAGCAGCTACGAGTGAAGCAGCCATGATCAGTGGAGTGTTAGCACTGGCTCCACCCTCTCCGGCGGCGAGTGCTACTGCACTCATTGCCAAAACAAATAGCAGACTCAGTCCCGAAATAATTAAACTTTTCCTTTTCATCAAACTCCTCCTTTTTATAATTTACAAAAAATTTAATGTGCTTCTGCCATTGCCTCTGCACAATATGTTACAGGCAGTACTACGAAAATGAAAGCCTGTAGCAAACAAACCAAGACACCCAGGAGCATGATTGGCAAAGGCGCCAGGTAAGGCCCTGCCATTGTGAACAAAAGTCCTAGGAGCATTTCTTTAGACATCATGTTACCAAAAAGACGAATGGACAGCGAAGCTATACGTCCAGCGTGACTGAATGTTTCCACTACAAGAAAGAATGGAGCCATCACCTTGATTGGACCCATGAAGTGCTTGATGTACTTAATACCATGAAATCTTATGCCCAATGCATGATATGTAACAATGGCAATGAGAGTACATCCAAGAGTGACGTTGAGATTTGCCGTTGGAGACATGAATCCAGGAATCAATCCCATGTAGTTCGAGATGAATATGAGGAATCCGAAGGTGGCAACCATGGGAAAGATGATCAGGGCCCTATCTCTACTGCCTACCTGTTCAGTGACAAAGTCCTCAAGGCCTTCTACATACATCTCCATGACATTCTGCATCCCCTTTGGCACCATCTCCAGTTTACTGGTGGCGGCCTTGGCTATAAGGATGCATATGACCATGGCCAAGTAGCTGTATTGCATGTGAGGCGCCAAGATCTGAGACAAAGCACTACCTTGCCCAGGAACGCCGTAGGCTGGCAGCCCCAGTGCATTTAATATGATTGGTAAAAAGAGTAACGGATGTTCCATGGCTTTACTGCCTCCTCCATTGATTGATTATTAACTCTACGGATATCCGGCTCATTGCAATGCAAGACCTATTCGAGTCCTGGGATGGAAAGATTTACTGGTTCCTCTCTCCCTGCAAGGCAACTTGCTTTCGCGGAAATGCTATACATTCTCCCCTTATGCCCTATCCCTAAAATCAAACATTCAAGAAAAACAGCCTTTAAATGTCCTGTTTTTCTGCAGTTCATGAATGAATCAATCCTCATTTTCTGATGAAAACATACCAGTATGAGGACCTTTACTTGCGTTCCAGTTTTTATCATAAGGCTTGTGAGGTGTCAATAGCAAATAGTCAGCTGTTGGCCAAATGGATGAATGCTGATTCAGCAGCCCCCAGTGTAAATTCCAGGGTCTCCCAATCGTGTGCCAATGAGATGAATGCTGCTTCAAATTGTGAAGGTGCCAGCCAAACGCCTTCTTTGAGCATCTTTCTAAAGAACCGGCCATACATTTCCGTATCTGCCTGCATCGCATCTTGGAAGTTCCTTACCGGGGCTTTCCTGCCGAAAAATGTTGTCATCATGGAGCCTACGCGTTGATTGATACAACTTATCCCATGTTTACTGGCAATCTCGGATAGGCCATTTGCGAGATAGTCCATTTTCTCTCCAAGGCTTTCATATGTCCCTGGTCTTTCCAGGACTTCAAGGGTAGCGATCCCTGCTGCAGTAGCAAGGGGATTCCCGGAAAGTGTACCCGCCTGGTAAACCGGGCCTGCAGGGGCAATCTGATCCATTATATCCTTCCTCCCACCGTAGGCGCCAACTGGGAGGCCCCCGCCTATTATCTTTCCAAGGCAGGTCAAGTCTGGTGTCACACCAAAGAATTCCTGGGCACCTCCAAGACCAAGGCGGAAGCCTGTTATGACCTCGTCGAAGATGAGCAGGATGTCCTCTTGTTTGGTCTTCTCCCTGACAAATTCCAGATAGCCTTCATCAGGAAGGATTACTCCCATGTTTGCAGGTACGGGTTCCATGATCACGGCAGCAAGTTCTCTGCCTTCTTTATCAATGGCCTCTGTAAACGCATCCCTGTCGTTGAAAGGTATGGAGATGGTGTTTGCCACTATCTCCTCAGGGACCCCAGGACTGCCAGGAATTCCAAGCGTGGCGACTCCAGAACCTGCTTTTACGAGAAAGGAATCGGCATGCCCGTGATAGCATCCATCGAACTTCAATATCTTTTTCCTGCCAGTAAAGCCCCTGGCAAGACGTATGGCACTCATGGTGGCTTCTGTACCCGAGTTTACCAGCCTGATCTTCTCGATGGAGGGTACATGTTCCACGATCTTCTGGGCCAATGTGACCTCACGCCAGGTCGGTGCACCAAAACTGGTTCCTTGGCCAAGTGCTTCTGATACGGCTGAAACCACATGGGGATGACAGTGGCCAAGGATCATGGGCCCCCATGAACATACATAATCTATATAGGAATTGCCATCTGGGTCATAGAGGTAGCATTGGTCTCCTTTCTCGATGAATATGGGATCGCATCCCACAGACTGACATGCCCTGACCGGGCTGTTTACCCCACCTGGTATCAGGTCTTTTGCCCTTTGGAAGAATTTTTTTGAAAGAGTATTATGGTACATAGCCAACTGCCCCTTTTGTGTTATATTTGATTTCATGTACTGGACATTACTGGATTGAGCGTATCACTACTTGGATTCCAATCTACTCTGTTACTCCCAGACCTTTCAAGATGAGAATATTGGTTTGCTTTATCTTTTCTCTAATGTTGCTCGTGGCTCTTCCTGTAGTAGGTGTCTTGTGGAAGGGCCTACCAGTGGCACAATATCTGGAATTTCCTCCTATCACCAGGTACGTTAGGCATGCAGGGCCATCATGGCCATTGTTTCTGGTGTTCTTGTCATTCATCATGGCTATTCTATGGCCTTTTCTTCGCAGATTTGTTTCTGTGGGCCCTGGTCCTGGGGCAGTGTGTGAAAAAGACTTCCATGACTTCCCTTGGTGGGGCAAGTGTGCCTTTGTCCTGTGCTTGGTATCTTGGCTGCTCGCTTGGACAAGATTTTCATGGTTTAGGCCATTTCAGCCCTATACGTTTATCCCCTTGTGGTTCAGTTTTATTTTTTTTATAAATGGCATGTCTCACTGGCTCACTGGCTCGAGTCTTGTAGAGCGTCATGGGCTTAGATTTGTCGCCCTTTTTCCTCTAAGTACTGTTTTTTGGTGGTATTTCGAATATCTGAACCGTTTTGTCCAGAACTGGTATTATACGGGTGTCGAGGATTTCTCTCCTCTACGCTATGTAGTCACTGCATCTGTTTCTTTTTCAACAGTGATTCCTGCTGTGTTGTCGGTCAATGAGCTTTTGAAGATTTTCCCCAGATTTGACAATGCATATAAAAATTTTTTGCCATTGAGACTCAAAAGGCCAAAATTAGCTGCCAGCTTGGCTCTATTGCTTGCAGGTTGCGGGCTTATGGCCATGGGGATAATGCCTGATCTTTTATTCCCACTCGTCTGGATAGCGCCCCTTATAATTGTTACGGCCACGCAGGCAATCCTGGGCATTGAGACTGTCTGCCGGGAAGTCCATCATGGCACTTGGGTAGGAATCTGCCGTTTATCCGCCAGTGGGCTGATATGTGGATTTTTTTGGGAGATGTGGAATTTCTTTAGCTATGCCAAGTGGATTTATTCCATCCCTTTTGTAAGTCAATTCAAGATATTTGAGATGCCCCTTCTTGGATACGCTGGATACTTACCTTTTGGGCTGGAGTGTGCTGTGGCAGCCTCTTTTGTCATAGGGTTTCAAGATATCATGGAATCCAACGCGTCTCTCACTGCACGAGCCAGTTTATCAAAGGTATAGGGCTTTCTGATATATCTGGCCGCACCAAGATCCAAAGCCTTTTTCACCCGATCTGTCTCAGAGAATCCACTGGTGATGATAGCCTTTTGGCCAGGTCGAATCTTGACAATGGCCTCGTAGGTCTCGAGGCCGTCTATCCCCGGGTCCATGATCATGTCCAGCAACAATAGATCAAATTCCTTCTCCCTGCATAGCTCTATGGCGCTCTCACCACAGGGGACCGTTTCGACATCGTAACCCAGTCTCCTCAGGATGCTACTGGCTATTTCTCTCTGTTCGTCCATATCGTCTACCACAAGGATCTTCCCATTGCCCTTTAATTCATTGATATCCGCACTGTTCCCTGTTTCCTGCTCAGGTGCTGATCTCGTTACTGGGAAATATATTGAAAGAGATGTCCCTTTGCCCACCTCGGTCTGGATGTCTATATAACCATTGTGGTCCTTGACCGTTCCCCAGACCACTGCCATTCCCAGACCCGATCCACTTCTCCCCATGACCTTTTTGGTATAGAATGGCTCGAATATGTGGGGGAGGTCGTTTTCCGAGATGCCCTCTCCGGTATCGCGGATCAGTAATTTGATGTAATCGCCAGGATCGATATGGTCATAGCCCGCCACTGGTTCGTCCAAATAACAATTTTCTGTGGATATGTAGAGCTTGCCGCCAGAAGGCATGGCCTCAATTGCGTTGGTAAACAGGTTCATCACGGTTTTGGACAAGTGGGTGGGAGAGCCTTTCATGTTCATGAGGTCATGGCTTAGTCTCGTCT
This sequence comes from Deltaproteobacteria bacterium, assembly GCA_026986785.1. Classification (GTDB taxonomy): domain Bacteria; phylum Desulfobacterota; class Dissulfuribacteria; order Dissulfuribacterales; family QOAL01; genus QOAL01. Next base: position 117,130 of record JALSNW010000019.1, read on the forward strand.
CTACTTTTATATCTGGATTTTCCAACAGTAGTTTCTGGCATTCTGGGCTGTCCAGATAATCTCTGATGATCCCATTGAGGTTGAGAGGTTCCCTCGTACCGATTGCCCTCCTGGCTAAGGTCAATAGATCTTGGACAACGTCGGCTGCCCTCTGGCCCGACTGCTGTATTATCCTAACTGGCTTGGCCAGGGGGCTATCTTCTGGTAGTTGCATGAGTAGTATATCCGGGTAGGTCACAATGCCGGTCAGGATGTTGTTGAGATCGTGGGCTACGCCTCCTGCAAGGGTGCCAAGGGCCTCCATTTTCTGGGCACGCCTCAGACGTTCCTCCAGGCGCTTCATTTCTGTAAGATCTGTTGCAACCACGATTATTCCAGAAAGTTCTCCATTGCTGTCCAATACTGGCGAAGCACTTAGATAAAACGGCCTGCCCTTCAAGTTTTTTTCAAATCTCAATCCCTTCTTCAACTCTTCCAGTTGGTCCTCTCTGGTACAACAACCATCCAGTTCATCTTCAGAGAAAAATTCGGAAAAGGCTCGTCCCATGACGTCTTCAAATCTGCTGGCCCCTGCCAATTTCAGGAATTCATGGTTACATTCCAGTATGTTGAACTCAGGGGAAAGGAGGACTACAGGCCCGCCAATGGCCTGGAAGGCAGACTGCCACTTTTTTTTGGCATCTATTAGTTTTTCCTCCCTGTTTTTCAGCTGTTCAGCCATCCTTGAGACCTGACGGGCTACTTTTGAGATCTCTTCAGCCTTCGAATCCAGGGGGCGGCTTACCATCTTTCCACTGCCTATCTCTGCGAGAGATCTGTTCAGGGTCTCAAGGGGGGCTATTACCTGCTTCTTGAGCCAACTGGCGGCAATTCCAAGGATGCCCAGGTAGAAGATCACCGAGAAGAAGAGCCATCTCGTCATCCTTTGTCCAGATTTTGTGGCCATCTCGTTAATCTTTCGATTGAAGGTAGCCAACGCCTTTCTACAGAGTTCGAGATTGCCTGACAGCTCATTGGCCAAGGCTCTGGCCCTGTCAAGGCTTTCATGGGAGGCATTCACTGCCCGGAATACCTCCTGGTAATTTTGCTTGAGACTGTTCAATATATGGATCATCTCTTTGAGAGCATGTCTATTGGAGGGTATTTCAAGTAGGAGGCAGTCCAATAAAAAAGATGCATCCAGTAACTTGTTTTCGCAGACTTTAGCCCCGGTATTATCAAGGGAGCCATTTCTGAGATTTTTGTCTACGCAGTTCTTGAACTCCAAAAGTTGCAGTTTCAGGCTGGAGATATCATTTATGCCCTGGGAAGGGAAAAGCCTGTCGGGGTCAGAGGCAGGTATCTTGAGAAGCCTTGAGGCAAGGTCATATTGAATATTCTGGACCCTGTGGAGAATGGTGTTTATGCGTATGCTCATCTGATGTCTGAGTTTTCTGGCCAGGTTGCTTTTTTTAAAGGCCTTGTTACCTTGTTCTTCAAAGGCCCGAACTGCTTCATGGGTTTTCTTGATGGGTATAGTCAGCTCACTGTCTTCCTGGACAAGCAGATGGGCCTCCTCAAGGGCTACCGCGAGGTTCAGACGGGCATTGGTAAGACAGCTCTGGAAGAAATCCTGCCGGCCCGGAGTGCTACCTGATACCTTGCTCTTGAGTTCCATCAGGGCATAATAGATATCCTCTTCCGCCCTGCTCAAAGGGAAAAAGATATTCTGTTCAAGCTGGCTTAGCCTCTGGATCATCTTTTTTGATTTATACAGATTGATGGTGGCAGTTCCAGCTATGAGTGCAAATGCCGTCAAGAATGCAAGTGCGATGGAAAGGAAAACCCTGCTGAGATGGAAGGTCTTTTGCCCCATTCTTTTTATCACTGTCTGGGCGATGGGCCTTTTGAGTTTATGAATGGAGAGTCGAAGAAGATGGTGCCTGATACCAAAAAAGTAGGTATCTTTAACCCAAGTACCCGGGCCCTGCTTCTGTTGATGAGCCTTAATCCACGCTCAGTCCTTTTCAAGGGGATCTGGGATACCTTGGTCCCATGAAAGATATCCAACAATATTGATGCAGCGTCTTCTCCGGAGATGAACCCATCGATTGCTATGGAGCACAGGGCTCCATTTCTGACAGTGTCCATTGTGTTTGATGCCTCTGGCAGCCGGCTGTTCAACAGCAACCATTTCAGTGCCTCAAGGGCTGGTACATGTCTGCCCTGCTTGTCTCTGAAGGTGAAATAGGTGATAAAATATAGGCCATCTGCCCTTTCTTGTAGATTTGTCACAAGCCTTTTCCACTCCTCGAACGAATTCGTATTATAGTAGCCAATTACCTGGAGGTGGGTGGAAGGAAGGGCTGACAGTGCCTTTTTGATCCTTCTCGTCAGGATCATGCCTGTGGGACTGGCATCATTCAATACAGCTATTCGTTTACAATCTGGCTTGAGTCTTTGGAGCAGCTCCAGGGTCATGACCACATGGTTTCTCTCCAGGACGCCTGTGACGTTCTTTGCAGGATAACCATATCTTTCCGGGTCCTCGTTTACCCCGAGAAATACCACAGGGGTGCTTGTTTTATCCTTAAGATAGGGCACCACAAAGTATTTCTGTGCATTGTCATCACAAGCGATTACAATATCGGGCCTCCAGCCCTGGAAGATCTTGTAGGCCTGGCGTGCTTTCTCTTTGGCACCTTCTGGGTGTATCTTGGTATCCATGTAGAAATGTTTCAATATACAATGGATATCGTGGTGCCTCGTAAGGGTGGTCCTAATGCCCCTGGTATAGTCTCGGACCCAGGGCATCGTCTTGTGATAAGAGTGGACTATTAGGATTTTGAGATCTTTGTGTGCTCCCAGGGCATCATATCCGGGGCAAAGTAGGATCGTTAAGGATACAAGCAAGGTCAGGACGTGTTTCATAAATGTAAAGAGTTTATCCCAAATTATGCAATTGGCAAGTTTGCTCAAGATTTGAGGCGCAAGGGGCAAAGACGTACTTAGGTACTTCGAGCCCCGAGCAACAAAGAAGATTGAGCAAAATCGCCAATCCCGAAGGGCTGCGAAAGAGGGCAAAAACAGCATGAATTTTGCGGCACCAAAAAGTGAATGTTCAGCAATAGGTTGCAATGAGGTAATTACTTGATATAAAAAGAAGATCCATTTTTGTCCTCTTACGCAGTGCATAATTTGGGTTTATCAATGGATAAAAAGGCTCCTTTTCGTATGTCCAAAAGTGTGATAGGGGTAGGTTTAAAGATTTGCAAAAATAATCCTCTGAACAGAAAAGCAAAAGATACAGTCTGGT
>JALSNW010000020.1 GCA_026986785.1 Deltaproteobacteria bacterium
ATTCCCCGGCTGCAACGGTTTGCACGAAGACAAAGGCTATGAAGGGTATAAGTATGGTGCAAAGGTTTTTTTTCACTTCTTGATCTCCACGTCAAACGGGGAGACCTCCGGGACCTGGAACTCTATCTCCTCGGTTCCCTCCGGCGGCGCGGGAAATTTGAACCAGAGGATTTTTATAGGATGATCTCCATCAAGAATAAGGGCGGGAATTTTTTCCTTTTTCAGGTGTTTTTTCAATATTTCTTTATTGACCGGCTCGGCAATATAATCACCAACCACCGGAGATGCCAGCCAGTTCCCCTGTTTGTCTTTCAATACGTAATATCTCTTTCCATTGACGAGGTAGAATACGTCACTGACTTTAAACTTGATCGGTATTTCTCTCGACTTCAGATACGGGTTAATATCGATGCGGTCCTTTCCCTCTTCAAGGACCATAACTTCAGCGGGGTGAATATAACGGATCCCGAGGGTCAAAACGCCGTTTCTCACCTTTGCCTTGACAAGCTCCACCTTGGCTCCGCCTGGGCCATACTGTTCGTCGAGGACCGTTCCGGCCATCACGGCTCCTGTAGAAAACAACATAGCCGTAACCATTATGATCATAAGATAGCTCTTTTTCATGTTTACCTCCTTTTTTTGTTTTGTATGCATGGGGTGAGTTGCCACCAAGGAATGCAGGGGATTGGTGCTTGATTGCACCCTCTTGTCGGCCCTTATTTCTTGATATTTCCCAGTAAGATATCCTTCTAATTTTTCATGGAACCAATGATTGCCAAAACGTATGCTGTCATTTCATGGATTCTCTACATTGCTCTCCACGGAGAAATTACTAATTCACGATATAATGAAACGGCTTGTTCTTGCAATTCAGGGAGGTGACGACCACGTTGTCGGGTACTCGAAGTACCGCACTCCTTGAAAATAATGGAGCCGGCAAGCGGACTCGAACCGCTGACCTGCTGATTACGAATCAGCTGCTCTACCAGCTGAGCTATGCCGGCTCTCCATAGTAAAGGCAGTTAATATCATACCATTGTTGCAAAGGTCAAGCTGGTATTTAAACCCGGATTATACACTCGAGCACCTGCAAAAAAACAATCCCTGTGAATGATTGCATGTTAGTATCCATCTGATGCCACTGGGTTTTTCATCCAAAAGAGAAGTCCAAGCCATGATCCCAGATTATGCAGTTCAAATGCCTGAGAAAAGGATTTTATTTGAATAATTAAATGGTTATTCTCATCTTTTTACGTAATTGTTTTCACCCAAAAGGTGAATCTTTTTCGGTCATTGAATCTCAGGTATTTGAAGCCGCAAGGGCCTCGCGATTTTACCGAATCTCCTTTGTTGTCGGACACTTGAAGTACCAAAGTACGTCTGCGTGTTCTCCGCCTCGCATCTTTGGCAAACTTGCGAGCTGCATAATCTGGGATGATAAGTCCTGCATCTTCGGCAAGCTCGTTGTGTGATCTGGGTTAAACTATTATTCTCATCATGTCTTCTGCAAGGAGAACAGGGCCGCTATATTTGTTAGCGCATGGCGTTAGGATATCACTCTTGTCGCATTCAGGGTAAAAGTGTGTGAGTACCAGCCTTTTGACCCCGGCCTCTTGCGCAATGATTCCTGCCTCTGAGGGCGTCATGTGTCCCTGGACTTTTTTGCCTTCAGGAGCAGCGCATTCCAACACCAACATGTCAGCGTCTTTGGATATCTCTATTATTTCTTCACAGAAATCCGTATCTCCTGAAAAAACCACGCTTTTGTCTCCAGGACTATCAATCCTGTAGGCCAGGCTTTGAGGCGTGTGTCGTGTGTGGATGGTACTGATGGTTAGTGGAGGAAACTGCTGGCTCGTCTTTATGTTTATGGGGATTTCTTCGAATAAGATACTGTTCTCTGCAGGCTGTGCCCATTCCCCCCAGGCAGATACAAGGCCCTGCAATAGGTCTTTCAGCCCTTGGGCAGCCCATACGAAGACGGGCCTTGTCCTCTGGAAACCCGGTCCGTATTTGGAGGCAAAGATGAATGGTACGAGTTCCCCGGTATGGTCTGGGTGAAAATGTGTATAGAGGACAAGATCCACCTGGTCTTGTCTGATGCCGGCCTTGAGGAGCTGCCGAAGCGTACCGGCAGCAGAGTCGATCAGTATGGTTATGCCATTTGCCCTCAGGCATTGGCCAGGGCCCGCCCTCCTGAGGGAAGGCACGCAAGTGCCAGAACCGAGTATGATTACTTCCATGAATTCATTGTCCATTTGCAGATCCCCTTTGCAAGGGCAGGGTTGGATTACAGGAGCTATTTAACCATATTTGTTCTAAAGATACCAGCGGGCCGATAATCCTGGATCATACAGCTTACAGGCTTGTCGAAGATATGGAGATGAGGGTACATATAATCTACCTTGGTACCTCAAGTGCCCCTCAACAAAGTAGATTCGGGAAGTTATAGGCATATTGTGGCCTCAAATGTCTGAAGACTTGTCATGGACACTCATAATGGCAACAGTTCTATCTCCCCCCAGGCACCGATCTGATCTCCCTTTATGATCACGCCTGCCAGGACACCTGGAAACTCCTGAAAGCGCTGAACTGCCCATGTGATATCCTTTTTTTCCTTGATCATATTACCTACTGCAGTGGCGACTGCGTCTGCCAGTGCGCCGTTTTCTGAGACCACACTCACTGCGTCTGCAGTGCCAAAGCTCCTGGAATGTCCAACTGTGCCAGAAGAGGTACAAATGGATAGAAATTCGTAACTTGTCAAGGGGCGAATACCTATCTTTCCACTTAGGGGGGAATGGGCGGCATGTATGGCGACAGTTATGGGATCGAATGCCCTGAAGTAGGTATCCCCTCCATTTTCGACAATGATTTCACCAGATAGGATGGAGGCAGCCTGTTTACAGATGAATTGGGCTATGGCCCCTGCCACTGCTGCCATGGGGCCTGTGCCAGCCAAAATCCCGGCACGTAACATCTCCTTTACAATGGGCGGCGCAAGGGGATCTTCTGGCAGTGGAGAATAAGATTCCAAGAAACCTTCATGTCTTCTTGCATAGGCCTCGATGGAGGTCCTGGCCTCTACCACCCAGTTCGATACCTGCTCTGATATGTCTTCCTGGGCCTGGATGAATAGGTCTGTCTCCTTATGGCGCACCCTGAAAGAGCGCAGATGGCCTCTTTTCATAAATGCCCTGTATGTACGAATGGAACCAGGTGCCTTGGCTCGTTTTACTCGTTTCACTGATTGTCCTGAAAGGGAAATCCTTATATTACCCCATGTAGTTCAGGCTTTGGCGGCCTATCGAGTAAGGAGCGAACCGCTTGTCGTGGATCAAGTCCTTTATGGATCACCTTGTAGACCTCTTCTGTTATGGGCATTTCCACATCGTGCCTCTTGGCCAGTCTGTAGAGTGACTTGGAGGTACGTACGCCCTCTGCCACCTGGCTCATGGACACGAGGATCTCTTCCATGCTCTTACCCTGGCCCAATTGGAGCCCTACCTGTCTGTTTCTGCTCAAATCTCCAGTACAGGTAAGGACCAAATCTCCAAGCCCTGCCAGGCCGGCAAAGGTCAAGGGGTTGGCATGCAGCTTAAGCCCCAGCCTCGACATCTCTGCCAGGCCTCTGGTAATGAGGGCAGCCCTGGTGTTTGTGCCAAAGCCCAAGCCGTCTGATATGCCTGCGGCAATCGCCATTACGTTTTTTACTGCCCCGCCAAGCTGTACCCCGGTTACATCGAGGGTGCTATAGACCCTGAAGAATTCCGTACTGAAAAGCCCTGTTAAAAGGCGGGCGATCTCCTCATTGAATGCGGCCATTGTGACAGCCGTAGGCATCTTGGCTGCAACTTCTTTTGCAAAGCTTGGGCCTGAAAGCACTGCAAATTCAAGGCCCAGGCCCTTGGGAAGGCACTCACTCAAGACCTCGGTCATTGTCATGAGGGTTTCATTCTCTATCCCTTTTGCAGCGGAGACAAAGACATGGGGTATTGCATCCGTGGCATGGCTGGCAATGATCTCTGATACCAGTAGGGCTGTCTCTCTCATGCCATGGGAAGGCACGGCAAAAAGCACAATCTCTTTGCCAGTGATGGCCTCTTCCAGGTCATGGGTTACTGTGAGAGAAGGGGGCAGGGCAAAGCCGGGTAGATACAGGCTGTTTTCACCCTTTTGTATTATCTCCTGGGCGGTCTCCTTTTTTCTTGCCCACAAACTGGTGTCTGCACCTTTATTTGCAAGGAGTCGTGCCAGGGCTGTACCCCAGCTTCCTGCTCCAAGGACTGCTGCACTTTTCATCATTGCTGTTCACTGGAGGCAAGTTTTGCTATGGCTGCCAGGTAGTCTCCATCCTGTATGCGTATGAGCTTCACTCCCTGGGTGGATCTGCCTATTATGCGTATGTCTTTTACACTCATGCGGATGATATTACCACTTGCACCAACCAACATGATTTCATCGTTTTCGTAAACGAGTTCTACCCCAACGACCTTTCCCACCTTTTCCGTTACCTTTATATTGATTATTCCTTTACCCCCGCGGGTTTGCACCCTGTATTCCGAGATGGGGGTGCGTTTCCCATAACCATTTTCCGTGACCGTGAGCAGGGTGCCATCGTGATCTGTTATGACCACCATGGCCACCATGCTATCGTCATTCGAGAGTCTGATGCCCCTGACTCCTGCAGCAATCCTACCCATGGGACGCACATCTGTTTCATGGAATCTTATGCTTTTCCCATTTCTCGTGGCAAGGAATATGTCTGCAGAGCCATCGGTGATCGAGGCTGTCACAAGCTCATCCTCTTCCTTTATGGTTGCGGCAATTATGCCCTTGGGACGCGGATGGGAAAAGTCCTTGAGGGACGTCTTTTTTATGATCCCCTTTTTTGTGGCCATGACTACAAACTTATCTGGGTCAAACTCCCTGACAGGTACGACGGCTGCAATACATTCGTTGGCCTTCCTGTCTATGGGGAGCAGGTTTATCAAGGCCTTACCCCTGGAGGTACGTCCTGCCTCCGGGATCTCATGGACCTTGAGCCAATAGAGCCTCCCTGTATTGCTGAAACACAGGAAATAGTCGTGGGTGGATGCCACGAAGAGCTTTTCCACAAAGTCTTCCTGCTTGCTGGAGAGGCCTGTAACACCCTTACCACCTCTTTTCTGGCTTCTATAGAGGCTCAGGGGATTTCTCTTGATGTAGCCCCTGTGGGAGAGGGTGACCACCATGTCCTCTTCTGCGATCAGATCCTCTATGTTTATCTCTTTTGGCTCAGCAATGAGTTCCGTGCGCCTTTCTATTGCATACTCATCCCTGATTTCCTGGAGTTCAGTCTCTATTATGTCCAAGACCTTTTGTTCGCTTGCCAGGATCTCCTTGTATTCCTTTATCTCTTCGAGGACCTTCTTGTATTCCTCTATGATTTTTTCCAACTCGAGCCCGGTAAGTCTCTGCAGTTTCATGTCCAGGATGGCCTGGGCCTGGATCCTGGAGAGTTCAAACCTGTCCATGAGCCCCTGCCTGGCCTCAGCCGGGGTCTTGGATGCCCTGATCAGGGCTACTACTTCATCCAGGTTGTCTATGGCTATCTTGAGGCCTTCCAGGATATGGGCCCGTTCCTGGGCCTTCCTGAGCAGGTAGGTGGTCCTCCTGATGATAACGGTTTTCCTGTGCTGTAGAAAATGGGACAACAGTTCCTTCAGATTGAGTAGCTCGGGCTTGCCATTGACAATGGCCAAGAGGATGATCCCAAAACTGCTCTCCATGGCAGTGTGTTTGTAGAGGTGGTTCAAGATTACTTGGGCGATACCGTCCTTTTTGAGCTCTACTACTATCCTCATGCCCCTTCTGTCGGATTCGTCCCTGACAGCATGGATGCCCTCTACCTTTTTGTCCTTCACCAGGGAGGCAATGCGTTCAACGAGTTTTGCCTTGTTCACCTGGTAAGGTATCTCAGTGATTATAATCTGTTCTTTGTTGCCCCTGGCTATCTGTTCCACAGTGGCCCGGGCCCTCATCTTTACGATGCCCCGTCCTGTCTCATAGGCCTCCTTTATACCTTTTTTGCCGCAGATATAGGCTGCAGTGGGGAAATCCGGGCCCTGGACATATTCCATCAGTTCGGCAACCGTGATGTTTGGGTTCTTTATCAAGGCGATCAGCGCCTCTATTACCTCACCAAGGTTGTGTGGGGGGATATTCGTTGCCATGCCTACTGCTATGCCCGATGAGCCATTTATGAGCAGGTTTGGGATCTTGGACGGGAAGACCGAGGGTTCCAAGAGAGAATTGTCATAGTTTGGGACAAAATCCACTGTCTCCTTGTCGAGATCCTGGAGGAGTTCATGGGCAAGTTTGGTGAGCCTAATCTCTGTATAACGCATGGCCGCAGGGGCATCCCCGTCAATGGAACCAAAATTGCCCTGGCCATCGATGAGTGGATAGCCCATGGAAAAATCCTGGGCCATCCTGACAATGGCATCATAGACGGCCGTGTCCCCATGGGGATGATATTTACCTATAACATCACCAACTATGCGCGCAGATTTCTTATACGGCTTGTTGTAATCGTTTCTCAGTTCGTGCATTGCATAGAGTATGCGTCTATGCACTGGTTTAAGGCCGTCTCTCACGTCTGGAAGTGCCCGGCCTATGATCACGCTCATGGCGTAATCGAGATAGGAGCGCTTCAGCTCCAATGATATGTCACAGACGTCTACCTTTTCTCCAAAAAGTTCCTGCTGTTCTGGCATGTTCCAATAGACTCCTTATCCTATGTCTCCTGTAAGTGGTTGCCCATCAGTAATTAACTCCTACCGTCGGTCTTTGAAAAAAGTGTGTGGGCAGGTGGTGCACTCTTGCAGCACCTCAAGTCTTGTTCTCGAACAAAATGAGTTTTTCTCAGGAGATATCATGGAAAAACATGTTATTGCTGCTTTATTTCAGTGAAGAACCAGTGGTTGTCATGGTAAAGCGGCAGTGCTTGATGCCCTTCAGGGCCTTCAATTTGTATGCTACGCCTCTAAGGGTGCTGGGCTTGCCCTTGACAATGGCTACCTCCAGGCAATTGTCGTGGTCAAGGTGGACATGCTGGGAGGCGATGACAGAATGGGAGAAGGCATGTTGTATCTGGATTATGGAATCCAGAAGTTCTCGCTTGTGGTGGTCAAATACATAGGTGATAGTGCCTACTACTTCCTTTTCTTCACCCTCGAGTTCCCATTCCTGTTCTATAAGTTTTTCTCTTATGAGATCCCTGATGGCCTCGGAGCGGTTCTTGTACGACCTTCTCTTGATGTATTGATCGAAGGCCTCGATGAGCTCTTCTGGAATGGAGACCCCAAACCTGGTTACGCCTTTGGTACCCTTTTTGTCAGACATGTGACCTTGATAACAGTTCGACCCCAGATGGATGTTATTGAAAATTTCGGAAAATTCAGCCCCTCTTATCTTTAGAGGAATATAATAGAAACAGAGCTGGAATGGAAGGGCAAAGGCCTTGATTTCAGATGTTAAATCTGAAATTTATCACATCTCCATCCTGGACAATATATTCCTTGCCTTCCAGCCGGACCTTGCCTGCCTTTTGGGCAGCGTGGTAATCACCTGCCTTTGCCAGATCTTCGAATGCCACTACCTCAGCCCTTATAAAGCCTTTTTGGATGTCAGAGTGGATGACACCAGCAGCCTTCTGGGCATGGGTGCCCTTCTTGATGGTCCATGCCTTTACCTCGTCCTCTCCAACAGTGAAGAAAGAGATTAGCCCAAGGAGCTGGTAAGATTCCTGGATCAGGCGATAGGTGGCAGGTTCTGGAAGGGCCATGTCCTGTCTGAACATTGCCGCCTCTTCTTCCTCGAGTTGAGCCAACTCCATCTCTAAGCTCCCCTTCAGCTCAATGGCTGGTACACCTTCGGGCAATTCGAGGGTCAACTGGCCTGTATCATCTTCCTCACCCATGTTCAATACCACGATACAGGGCTTGGCAGACAGGAATGCATATCCTTTCAATTCTGGTGCCGAGGTGATCTGGTTATCGCTCCTCAATGCCTTGCCACTGTCCAGGATCTCTTGGGCCTTTTGGAGGAGTTCGAGTTCTTTTGGGTCCCCCTTCTTCCCCTTTTTGACCTCTTTTTCAAGCCTTTCCAACCTCTTTTCCACGATCAATAGATCGGTGAGGATCAACTCGGACTCGAATTCATCCAGATCTGCCTGGGGTGAAGGGGCCTGACCGGCAAGTTCAAAGCAGCGTACCACATGAACCAAGGCGTCACTTGGCCTTAGAAGCCTGAGTATCTCGTCCAGGGACTCTTTTTTCTCCTTGGTCCTTATGCCACCTCCTATATCTATATATTGGATTATGGCATGGGTGGTCTTCTTGGGGCTGTACATTTCAGTCAAGACCTGGAGCCTTTGGTCTGGTACTTTGACCTGGGCGATATTTGGGGCCTTTTTCCCACCTGAATATGCTGAAGTTTCTGCCTCGCTGCCTGTCAGGGCATTGAAAATGGTGGTCTTGCCACTACCTGGCAGGCCGACTATCCCTATTTCCATGATACGTTCAAAACCTCGTTAAACCGCTATGTCATAGTGTTACGAAATGTCGTAACTGTTTCTTTTGATTCGACTAAATGCTACTGCCATCAATCTGTATGCCATCAACCACTACAAGGAGTGGGATCGCCCTGTATTTTTTCTATGGCGTGGGGCAGGATCTCGATTATTGTACTGAGCCCGTCTCTGACTCCACCAGGACTGCCAGGCAGATTGACTATCAAGGTCCTGTTTCGCACACCGCAGACTGCTCTCGATAGCATGGCCCTTGGGGTGTTTTTGAGGCCTTCCATTCTCATGGCCTCTGCCATCCCTGGGATCTCACGTTCTATGATATTCAAGGTGGCCTCTGGGGTGACATCCCTTGGTGAAAGCCCAGTGCCTCCAGTTGTCACTATCAGATCACACGCGCCGGAATCGGCCCATCTTTCAAGTATGGCAGATATAGCATCTGTCTCGTCTGGTACCACTGCCCCACATTCCACCTGGAATCTGCCTGTCAGAGCCAATAGTTCTTGTACAGCAGCTCCAGAGGCATCTTTTCTCTTGCCAGAAGACGCACTATCACTAATTGTCAAGACCCTGGCCTTGAACAACCTATTTTTCCTCTTCTTGCTTGGCCTCTGCAATTATCTTTTCCGCAAGGTTTGGTGGCACCTCTTCATAGTGGGATGGCTCCACCGTAAATGTCCCCTGACCAGCAGTCATTGCATTTAGATCCAGCACGTATTTTTGTACCTCTGACAAGGGAACCATGGCAGTGACTGTTTGAACCCCCTCTCCTGGCTCCATTCCCATCACCTTGCCCCGCCTACTGTTGAGATCTCCTATTATGTCACCTACCGAGTCCTCTGGCACTGTTACGGTGATCTTGACGATTGGCTCGAGAAGGGTGGGCTTTGCCTCGAGCACCCCCTTCTTGAAACACTGGATGGCCGCTATCTTGAATGCCATTTCACTCGAATCGACCTCATGGGACTTTCCATCATAGAAACGTATCTTGATATCAGTGACTGGATATCCAGCAAGTGGGCCTGATTGCATTGCCTCCTGTATGCCCTTTTCTACGGCTGGGACGAAGTTTCTGGGCACATTCATTCCAACCAGGGCCTCCTCGAATTCATAACCTTCACCCCTGGGTAGAGGAGTTATGTCAAAATGGACCTCTGCAAACTGTCCAGCCCCGCCAGTCTGTTTCTTGTGGCGGTAGATTACCCCTTTCTTGGGCGCCTTGATGGTTTCCCTATAGGCTATCTTGGGTGTTGTAAGATCTACACTCACACCAAATTTGCGTTTCATCTTTTCGATGGTGGCATCTATATGGATCTGGCCCAGGCCTGAGATGAGCAGCTCATTTGTCTCGGAGTTTCTGGAGACAGTGATGGTCGGGTCTTCTTCCCTGAGCCTTGCCAGGGCATTTGTGATCTTTTCTTCATCCCCGCGGCTCTTGGGCTTGAGGGTATAAGTGATCACAGGGCTTGGAAACTCGACAAAGGGGTACACGATTGGTGCTGCTGGGTCGCAAAGGGTATCGCCAGTCTGGGTGACCTTCAATTTTGCAATGGCCACTATGGAGCCAGGCAGTGCCTCCTTTACTGACTCTTGTTCCTTGCCATTGAGAAAGAATACCTGTCCGTACTTTTCCTTTTCTTTCTTGTTGGCATTGAGGATCGTCCCATCAGGTTTGAGGGTTCCTGAAAAGATACGCATTATTGAAAGCCTGCCTGCGTATGGATCTGTAAGGGTCTTGAAGACGAGCCCTGAAAATGGTGCATCTGGCTTGGGATCCCTCTGTATCTCATCTCCTGAGTCGGGATCTGTCCCAGAGGCAGGTCCTTTTTCGTCAGGAGAGGGCAAAAACTGGACTATGATGTCGAGGACCGTGGCGGCACCGATGTTTTTGACCGCCGACCCACAGGCAACCGGTACGAATCCTCCATCGATTATCCCCTGCTTGAGGCCCGAAATGATCTCCTCTGGAGAGAGTTCTTCACCCTCCAGGAATTTTTCCAGAAGCTCTTCGTCTGATTCGGCAGCGTATTCAATGAGATTGCTTCTCTGTTCTTCCACCTCGTCCATCATGGAACTGGGGATATCGACTGCGGTCTTTTTCCCATCTGCCGAGAACTCAAAGGCCTTCATCTGGATGAGATCTACTATCCCCTTGAAATCTTCCTGGCTACCAATGGGCAAGGTCACTGGCACGAGTCTCAAATCGAGTGCATCCCTAAGGGCATCGAGGGCCTTGTTGAACTCGGCCCGTTCCCTGTCCATCTTGTTCAGAAACATGATGGTGGGCAAAGAGGTTTCGGCAATCATGGACCAGATCTTTCTGGTTTGGGGTTTTACCGGGTCTACTGCATCTGCCACGAAGAGGCAGTTGTCTGCCACCCTCAATGCCATCATGGTCTCATGGAGAAAATTGTCTTCACCCGGGGTATCCATGAGGAAAAGTGAATGTTTTTTCCAGTTCAATACATGAAAGGCAGTGCTTATGCTTATCTTTCTTTTTACTTCTTCAGGCTCAAAGTCCAGCACAGATGTGCCATCATCGACCCTGCCCAGCTTTTTCGTAGCTTTTGCAGTAAAAAGAAGTGCCTCTGCCAGAGATGTCTTTCCGCTTCCGCTCTGGGATATGATCGCAAAATTTCGGATTTTGGTGATGTCCATGTCCTTTTTCTCCCTTTCCCTGGATGATCTCAAGGCAAAATCAAAGTCAGCCTATTCAAGTCAACATAATTAATTGTAATAGAAAGAGTCAAGTATGGGATAGTGCTTCCCTATGTGGAATCTATCATAGGCGCCTTGGGCTGAAGATTGTTTTTGGGATCGCAAGAGGCCTGTGCCCATGATATGGCCCTTGGATTTCTTTGTCATCCATCTTGTTTTTATGTTAAAATATTAACAATATCTATATTCATAGCCCTTGTCGTTTATGTGGAAGGCATCTCGATGTTGCCCTTTGTAAGAAGGCATTTCAGGGCGATTCAGACGTGTCTTCAGGGGTTGTCTCTTCCTTGTGGACATATCAAAACCTGGCAACTATGGAGAAGAAAATGGGTATGGCAATCGATGGGAAATATGGTCTTGGATGGTTAAGGGATTATCCTGATTTCAGGGACTACACAATGGAGCATGAGGAGATAAAGCCCATTGTGCAAAAGCTTGGGATAACTGCTCAGGCCTCAAAAAAGGCAGGTCCATCTTCAGTCGATCTGAGGAAGTGGTGCTCCCAGGTGGAGGACCAGGGCCATATTGGTTCGTGTACTGCAAATGCTGCCGTGGGGCTTCTGGAATATTATGAAAAGAGGGCATTTGGCAAGTACATAGACGCCTCAAGGCTTTTTCTGTACAAGGCCACCAGGAATCTCTTGCATTGGACCGGGGATACAGGGGCCTTTCTCAGGAGCACCATGGGCGCCTTGGTCCTTTTCGGATGTCCTCCTGAGGAATACTGGCCTTATGATATCTCTAATTTTGACAAGGAGCCAAGTCCCTTCTGCTATGCTTTTGCCCAGAATTTCCAAGCAATTCGTTACTACCGCCTGGACCCACCTGGCAAGTCCAAGAATGCATTACTAAAAGAGATAAAGCTACTTCTCAGGCATGGGCTGCCCTCTATATTTGGC
>JALSNW010000021.1 GCA_026986785.1 Deltaproteobacteria bacterium
ATGGCTGGACTAAGGGGGCAAAACGCACCGGTTCTCATCATTGGCGTGCACAAGGCAGAACTGCCCTTTGGAAGGGAGGTGGCCAAAATAGTGCTGCGCTCCAAGGTTATACCCAACCTTAAAGTCATAGAGATAGAGGAAGGACTTGGCCAGCCCCACACATTCAGGGACAGAAAGTTCTTCTATGATGCCTTCCACAAAGAGATATATCTCCAGATCTACCAGCAGGTCAAAAACAGACATGACCTGATCCTTGACCTCCATGCAGGCCATCTGCCATACCATCATACCCAAGCAGCTATGGCGATCAGACAGCCAAATATACGTTGGCATAGAAATCTACATGGAACAGCAGGGAAAATTCAAAGATGCAGATATCCTGTTTGCTGCCGAGGTGATCAGACTAATAGCGTATTCCAAGGATGCTCTTAACCTGAGGACCAATCGTTTATCATATCATGTCAAGAACTGCCCTGGCTGGTGACCCCCTGGGAGATTAGGAGGCCATCTCGTTTTAGCTCTTCAAACTAAGTCCTTGTGAGAAATCACTGGCTCATCCCTACGCCCTGCTAATGCTTCTCTATATCTTCAATATTCTCCAAAAGCTCTGTAAAATCGGGCATGGAGATAATCACGGTATTTTTTCCACTGATTTATGCGCGACGAATTATGTTTTTAGTCTTTTAAACAGATTTATTTGTTGTATTTCATGCCCTTAATCACTTGAAACCTTTTCAAAAGAGAACAAGGAACGGCAACTAATTGAAGTCATTGAAAGATTGAACCAAAAAATTTAAGCGCCGAACGAAATCCATGGAAATAGTAGCAGGAGGAAGCTGCCTGTTGCTGTCTCCTGGCTTTCATATCTTTGAGGCCCGAAATCCACTCCATCGTGAAAGCACAATCGAACTATCTGACTTTTATAACTTCTTGGTATTTTTCACCAATAAACTCACCCTAGGGATTTCTAATCCACCTCGATGGAATCGGCAGTGGCTATGTGTTCGATGATCTTCAGTTTTCCTGCCCCGAAAAGCGTGGTCATCAGCCAGTCATAGCCGAGGTTCAGGAGTTCTATATCGTCTTCCCTGATCTTTTCAAGACGGTCCCCGGGTATTTCATAGATGTTCAAAAAGGGACTGTAGAGCACGAAACGCCTGAAGGCGTCCAGGTTGTAGCTGGCCATGAAAAACATGTCCAGGGTCTTTTCCGGGATAGTGACGAAAGGTCCAAGGCTCTTTCTCCTAAGGATCAGCTCAACCCAGCCCTTGTTATATTCGTCATAGGGAGGAATGCCTTGCTTTTCCCGCCATTCGGCTATGGTCATCTCTGTGCCAAGATCATGGCCAAGGCAGTAGCCCTCCTTCACCAAGGCGAAGAAGCGCTCGTTGTCAGAGATGTCCGCATTGTGAAAAAGTCCTGCGGCCACTGGATAATAACGGCAGGCCACTGGCCTGTCCTCGTAGATGCTACATCCGTCTTCTCCGAGAAACGGGCAGGCATTGTCCCTTTCCGGGTCAAGTTTTACCATGGGAACTGGAAGATCGGAGGCCTCGATCTTTCCAGGCACGGTAAACCGGAGAAGAAGCTCGTCTGACGGCATATCGAGACGTTTTTTTATCCTAATGACGTCGTAAGGAGTGAGATAGGTATTGTTATTGTGGCAACACCTTGTAAAACATGCAAGATCTCTGTCACAGGAAAAGCAGATGGTGCTGTCAAGATCCAGTCTGACGGGCACTATGGGTTTTTCTACGTCTTTTGGAGCAAACATGATTTTATTCCTCATTGGTCTTGTTTAGTCTTAGTATAATCGTAAACCCAATCCATAACAATGAAGTTGAGGGCAAACACATGAAAAACAGGCAGCGGTGCCAGGTGGCACTCATTACTGGCTCCATCAGGGGGATAGGACTGGAGATAGCCAGTTCCTTTGCCCAAAAGGGACTTAGACTGGTTTTGACATATTACGACTGGCTCGACGATCTGGAAGGCATGAGGAGAAAGATGGACCAGGCAGGGGCAGACTACAGGGCCGTCTCGGTAGATCTCAGGAGGAGAGACCATGCCGAAAAGGCAGTAAAGACAGCTATCGAGGAATTTGGACGCATCGACATACTCGTCAACAATATCGAACGCGGCGGATGGCCAGTGGTACATGGCCAATACACCCCTGAACAGTGGGAACTGGAATTCCATACAACTGTCACTGCCAAGTGGCATCTCTTCAATGCAGCACTTCCATTCTTGAAAAGGAATAGAGGGGCAACAGTAATCAACATAACGTCGATCTCTGGCATGATTGGCCGCACAGGCCCAGCAGGCCTGGTCTTCAATGACTGTTACAGCCTCTCCAACAGGGCAATGGGGCTGCTGACCGAACAATGGGCCAGAATGGGCGCACCTGAGGTGAGGGTCAATGAACTCGTCCTTGGTTTTTTCGAAACAAGACATGGCCCTGGGACCAGGGGTTGGGACATCTTGACGAGAGAACAGAGAGAAGACATCCTTGAACACACCCTTCTAAGACGCATGGGTAGACTGGAAGACATTGTAAAGGCTGTTGACTTCCTGGTCTTCGATGCCTCCTTCGTTACCGGGACGAGGCTCATCCTGGATGGCGGTTACAGCCTTGGCGGTGAAAAAGTCCCTCCCATGCCCAAAGGTGTGGTAACCCCTGGTGAGTCCACCTTTGGAGGAAGCAAAAGGCCTGAATAGACAAGGGCAACGACTCCACTGTGACAAATAATGGCGCCTTGTTCATGAGAATTGTCTTTTTATGGGATCATGCTTATTTTTTTTCATAGAAGGGGATAAACAGTCTCCTTTAACCCGTCCTGTGGACATGGAAATGGGCACGGATCATGAAATCACCTTCATAGGCCCAAGCTATTTGGGCCAAAAGCTATCCATGGTGAAAGGCGATCCAAATGAAAAAAGACCTGTTGTTCTTGGTTATAATCTTCTTTTTTTCAATGGGCTCACCCGGGTTTACTTGAGGCCCTCCTGTCAGCCACGGCACTGGTCCGAGTGCCCAGAAAAAGGAGAGCAAACAGGTAGAGCAAGAAAAAGGCAACCCGATAAGCCATTATAGGATAAAGAGCTATCACCAGGAGCACCAGGGCCTAAAGGACATGGCAATAGAGACTGAACAAAGAAATCCAGGCCATCAAGGGCCTAGCCTTCTTACCATAGAAACCCCTTCGTGTGACCAGAAAAGGGGGATTTGTTATATAAAATTCTGACATATCCCCCACATATTATGGCAATGTCCCTTGAAAAATTGGCCGCAGGGATGTAAAAGTTTGATATTTAATTATTATTTATCAATAAAATTACCGCGGCCTTGAACATTTGAATGTATTTTCCCACTGCCCAGATAGAGACTGCCCCTTGGCTCCCACCCTTGGTGGCCTTTTCCATATCCTTCTTTACATCTATGGGCGGTGTATCCGGGGCATTTTTGCTACTGCCATTCCAGATGTCCTTTCTTGGATATGCCTCACCGTCTGTAAGCGCCACGAATCAACTGTTCAACATAGTGGCCATACCCAGTGGTGTGTACCGCTACTACAAAGAAAAACGCATGCTTTGGCCCTTGACCTGGATCGTCATCCTGGGCACCTTGCCTGGTGTGCTCATAGGGGCCATAATACGTGTTAGATACCTGCCAGACCCTACCAAATTCAAGCTCTTTGCCTCAGCAGTGCTTTTTTACATTGGATTTCGCCTGGTAAAGGACCTTCTGACAAAAGACAGAAAAAAGCAGGCTGGAGAAAGGGCACGCAAAAATCAAGAAGCTGAGAAACAAGCTATATCACCGAGTAAAGACAGTGAGATGAAAGACCAACACACTGCACCCAATGTAGAGGTAACCCACTTCAGCCTCAATAGGCTTGAGTACGATTTCCAAGGCCAGAGCTTTTCCGTGTCCTGTCTCGGCATATTCATATTGAGCCTGGTCGTAGGGGTGATCGGCGGGGTTTATGGCATAGGCGGTGGTTCCATCATTGCCCCTTTCTTTGTCACGGTATTTGCCTTGCCTGTCCACACAGTGGCAGGTGCTGCCCTAATGGGTACTTTCGTTACATCTGTAGCTGGCGTATTTTTTTACCAGATGGTTGCCGCCTACTATCCGACCATGTCCGTAGCGCCTGATTGGCTCCTGGGCTTTCTTTTTGGCATTGGAGGAACTGCTGGCATGTACATGGGGGCCAGATGCCAAAAACATGTCCCTGCAAAGGCAATAAAGTGGCTCCTTGCCGCCATAATCATATCTACTGCCCTAAAGTATCTATTGGCCTTCTTCAGATAAGCCCTCCCCTCTTTTCTTGTATCCTCGACAAGGACTCATAGTAAAGGATTAAATATTTTCTCTTGACAGGAAATAGTCATATAGCTATATAGTTAAACATGCATACACCAACCATCAACAAAATAAGCAGACGTCTCAAGGCCATATCCGATCCCACCAGGATCAAGATCCTGGTCATGCTCTCAAAAAGGGAGTGCTGCGTCTGCGAACTCACTTCTGCCCTGGACTTGTCCCAGCCCACGGTGTCCCGTCATCTCAAACAGCTCGAGATGGAGGGCTTTGTATCTGGCAGGCGGGACAAAAACTGGGTTCTATACCGCCTCTCTCCCCAGGAAGAATGCTGCCGCAAACTCATAAGTATCGTTATCACCAGGGCAGAGACAGATCCTGAGATGAAGCATCTTCTCCAAAGGCTATCTGCGCTGGACCGTAACAATATTGCCAAGGATCTCCCACAAGAAGGTGCATAGACATGAAAAGGATCCTTTTTCTCTGTACCCAGAATGCCTGCAGGAGCCAGATGGCAGAAGGGATTGCCAATGCCATCTTAGGAGATGAGGTGAAATGCTTTTCTGCCGGCACAGACCCCCACCCCATCAATCCCCTTGCCATCCGGACACTATGGGAACAGGGCATGGACATCAGCCGCGCCTATTCCAAACACGTAGACGAATTCACCAATACCCATTTTGACATCGTTGTCACCCTCTGTGCTGACGCAAAGGAGAACTGCCCATCCTGGCCAAGGCCAGCCAAAAAGATACATTTTGGCATGAATGACCCGGCCAAGGCCCAGGGCACAGAGGAAGAAAGACTCCAGGCCTTCAGACAGGCGAGGCAAGAGATCATGGAAAAACTCATCCCCATTCTGCAAAAAGAGCTTGGTCTTTAGGAGGCTGATGTCATGCTGAAGATATTCACTCTCTTTGCTGATCTTGTCACATACCAGTGGTTTGGGATGTCTCCAGGCCATCACTTGACAGAGGCTATCCATTTCTTTGTAGAGGATACCACCAAGATATTCTTTCTCCTGGTCACCATAATATTCGTTGTGGCTATTGTCAGAAGCTTTTTCCCCCCTGAGCGTACCAGGAAGTTCCTGAGCAACAAGAAGGTGATAGTTGCCCACGTCTTGGCAGCACTCCTGGGGGTGGTCACACCCTTTTGTTCCTGTTCCGCATGTCCCCTCTTCATAGGCTTTGTGGAGGCAGGCATACCCCTTGGGGTGACATTTAGTTTTCTGATCTCGTCGCCAATGGTTAATGAGGTGGCCCTCATCCTGCTCTTTGGCCTCTTTGGCTGGGAAATAGCTGCCATTTACTTGGGAACCGGGCTTCTTGTGGCAGTGGTTGCAGGCATGGTGATCGGCAGACTCAACATGGAACGCTTTGTTGCGGACTACGTATGGGAGATCAGGATGGGCCAGGCAGAGATTCCAGACATGGATTGGGCAGAAAGGATCGAATATGCAAGGGGTTACGTAAAAGATATCCTTTCAAAGATCTGGCTCTATGTCCTTGGTGGCATAGCGGTTGGGGCACTGGTCCACGGATACGTACCCCAGGATTTTCTCCTCAGATACGCCGGCCCTTCGAACCCTGTGGCCGTTCCAGTGGCCGTCATCCTGGGAGTCCCCCTCTACAGCAATGCCGCAGGAGTCATCCCCATAGTACAGGCCCTCATGGCCAAAGGACTCCCCCTGGGTACCACCCTTGCCTTCATGATGGCGGTCACCGCACTTTCCTTTCCGGAGATGGTGATACTCAGTCAGGTCCTCAAGAAACAGCTCATAATGACATTCGTGGGAATCGTCTCCATCAGCATCATAATGGTAGGATATGTGTTTAACATGTTGATTTAACGATAGATGAAAAATCAGAGAGAGGACATGGAAAGTCACAACACGGAAACCATCTGTTACTGCTTCGGCTACACCAGGCAGGATATATTGGAGGATATAGAGAAAAACATGGGCCGATCCACTGTGATGGAACGAATAATGGCAGAGAAGAAGAGAGGAAGCTGCCGTTGCAAAGAGCAAAATCCCAGGGGGCGCTGATGTTTAGCTGATGTCCGCCGTGTAGTGGACTCTGTAAAAGGGTAAATGAAACAATATAAATCAAGGAGGTATCAAAAATGAGAATAGAAATCCTCGGACCAGGCTGTGCCCGTTGCAAGGCCCTGGAAGAAAATGCGAAACAGGCCGCAGAAGAACTCGGCCTCGATGCGGAAATAGTCAAGGTCACTGAAATGGGAAAGATCATGTCATACGGCGTCATGTCCACGCCGGGAGTCGTCGTTGACGGAAAGGTAAAGGGTTCTGGAAAACTCTTCAGTGTTGAAGAGATAAAGAAGATGCTGAGATGAATCATACCCTGCGCCTATGGCCTGTCTCCTGGCTATCGTCCCTGCTGCTCCTGCTCCTGGTTTCTCCTGGGGTTGCCACAGCGGACAAGGGGCTTGGTCTCCATGATGTAATTGCCATAGCCCTTGAGAAAAGCCCAATGCTTAAGGCTGCCCAAAGTGACTTGAACGCAGCGAAATTTGGCATAAAGGCATCCAGGGGAAGATTCTTTCCCCAGATAAGTGGCTATGCTGGTTATGACAGAAAAAGTGATCCAGTAGTGGTGGTGCCAATAAAGGCATTTGGTGGAAAGCCTCCCACCTTCAGCAGGGACCAGTACAGGGCTGGTCTAAGCCTTGTCATCCCTGTCTATGAAGGCGGAAAACTCAGGGCACAGCTTGAAATGTCACGCTTTGCAAGTGCTGTGGCCTCACACACCCTATCCTTTACACGCCAGGATCTCATTGCCAACATAACCAATGTATTCAATCAGATCCTCTATCTCAAGGGGCTTGCCATCTCCCAGGAGGAGACCCTTTCCGCCCTGAAAAAGGCGAGACAGGATGCTGCCCAAAAACTGAAGGTGGGCAAGATTGCGCCAGTGGATCTCATGCGCATGGAGACCCAGGTGGCCCAGCAGGAGCAGGATCTCATCACTACCCAAGAGGCAAAGAGACGGGCCAGGCACGCCCTGGTACTCCTCATGGGCTGGCAGAAAGACCAGCTTCCAGAGCTCAAGGGCAGCCTTGAAGTAGACCTTGACTCACATCTTCCAGAAAAACCAGACAGACTCGTAGAGGAGGCATGGTCCAAGCGGCCGGATCTGCTGGCATTGGAGGCAGCAGTCAAGAAGGCGGAGGCAGAACTTCGATATGCAAGGGGTAACCACCTGCCAAACCTGGATATCGTTGGAGACTATTCCAGGCATGCAGGAGGTGGGCTCCACGGAGACGAAGAGGTCTGGACTGGAGGGGTCGCCCTTTCCATGAACATATTCTCTGGTGGCACGATATCTGCTCAGGTGGGAGAGGCTGCAAGCAGGCTCTCTGCCCAAAGGTCCAGGCTCCTCCAGGAGAAACTCAAGGTCAGGGCCCAGGTACTGGATGCCATCTCAAGGCTTAAAGAGGCACGCCACCGCCTCTTGGTGGCGAAAAAGGCCAGCCGTACAGCAGAGGAAACCTACAGGATAGAACAACTGCGCTATGAAACAGGCGCTGGCAGCATAACGGATTCCCTCCTTGCCCAGGCGGCCTGGCAACAGGCCTTGGCAAACGAGATAGGGGCAAAATATGCTGTTCAAAAGGCCCTTGTGGATTTCAAGCTGGCAATGGGGAAAATAGATAGGATGGGTGAAAAATAAAAGATGACAAAAAAAGTTGCAATCATAGCTGTGATCATAGCTGTCATGGCAGCAGGTATCTTCATAATCAGGCTGAAGAAAAAGGAGCTGTCAACAGTTCCTCCACCTCAAAGGCCACTTGTTGCAGTTGAGACAGCCCGTGCTGAAAAGGGAAGTTTCAAGATGTGGAGACGTTATCTCGCGGTTTTAAGGCCCAAACTGAGTGCTGAAATAGCCCCAAGGCTCACAGGCCACCTGACAAGCGTGCTGGTAAGGGAGGGAGATGGCGTGAAAAAAGGACAACTCCTTGCCACCCTGGATGACAGGCCAGAAAGGGACCGGGTCTCCGGCCTGGAGGCAGAAGTATTGGCAGCACGCACTGCCTATGAAACCCAGGAGGCCATATACCAGAGGGACAAACGACTCTTTGGGGCAAAGGCCATCAGCAAAGAGGCCCTTGACCGGTCGAAAAGTGCCAGGGACGCTGCCAGGGCAAGGCTCGTAAGTCTTGAAAAATCCTTGGCGAGTGCCAAAACAGACCTGTCATATACAAGGCTTGCAGCCCCCTTCGATGGTGTCATTACTGGCAGATACCAGGACCCGGGTGATCTGGCCGTGCCAGCAAAGGCTGTGGTCTCCATGGAGGCCCCCAAGGCCGGTTTCTATTTGGAGGCAAAAGTGCCCCAGTCAGAACTTTGCCGGATAAAAAAGGGGGCATTGGTGAGGCTGTTGCCAGGCAGAAACGACCTGGCTACACTGCCTGAGGTCACTGTTACCAGATTGCACCCTGCTGTTACAAAAGGGAGCCTGGCAGCGATAGAGGCAGACATTTCAAAAAGGCCCTTTGGTCTCCCCTCTGGTTCCACGATCATGGTGGATATAGAGACGGGCCAGGCCAGTGGATTCAGGCTACCATTCAGGTCATTGCTGGAGAATACCAATGGGACCTGGATATATCTGGTGGACAACCAGAGTCGAATACACATAACAAAGGTGGATGTCCTGTGGAAAGGCCCCGAGTTTGCAGTTGTCAGCTCCCAGGCATTGAAACCTGGCACGTGGGTGGTGGTCGCCCAGGAAAGCGCACTTCTCCGTCTCCACCAGGGGCAACGGGTATATGTAGCAGGAGACGCCCGTGGCAACTGAATCCAAGAAAAAACACCAGGGTCTCATAGAGAGATTTCTCGCCAACCCGCACCTCATAATCTCGTTCATACTCCTGGCAGCGGCAATGGGCTTCATAGCCTTCAAATCCATGCCGCTCAACCTCTTTCCGGATGCAAATTATCCAGTCATCTCGGTGATAGTTCCCTGGCCAGGGGCATCGGCTGCAGACGTGGAAGACAAGGTTACCAGGATAATGGAAAAAGAGCTCTCCACGGTGGATCTTGTCAGAAAGGTGCGTTCAGTAAGCCAGGACGAGATGGCCGCGGTGAGTGTGGAGTTCGAATACAGAAAAGGGCTCGATGCAGCGGCAACCGATGTGGCAAACACCTTGAAGAGGATAGAGGCCCGCCTGCCTGTTGACATCAGGCCCCCTGAGATCTTCAGGGTGAGTGATGCCACGAGTCCTGTCTTCACCATTGCAATCACTGCCAGGCCCTCTGCCCACCTGGACCTGGAAAAGATACGCCAGTTGGCAGACAATGAGATAAGAGAGGACTTCCTTCGCATAAAGGACGTGGCAAACGTAGAGGTCTTCGGGGGGTATTTCCCAGAGCTCCTGGTGGAGGTTGACCCTACAAGGCTTCACGCCTACAACCTCTCCCTGGAGCAGGTAATAGCGGCCTTGAGGGGCCAGAACGTCAATATACCCGATGGTTTGATCCTAAGGAAAAAGGGACAATACCTCATAAAGACCCAGGGAGAGACCCTGGAAAAAGCAAAACTTGCCAGGATTGTAGTAGGAGGAGACGGCGAAGGAGACGTCCATCTCGGAGACGTGGCAGTAATCAAGACGGGCTACCAGGAGCGCCAGAGCCTCTACAGGGGAAACGGCCAGGCAGCCATTGGCCTTAATATCCTGAGGCCGGAGAAGGGCCATGTAACCACTACCATCAAGGCTGTGGAAAAGGCCATGCCTGGGATAAGGGCCAAGTACCCAGAACTCAACTTCCAGGTGGCCGACACCCAGAAGACAATAATCGAGACCAGCATCTCAAACATGGTGGATGCCTTGCGAGATGCCATCATAATGACTGTGGGGGTCATATTCCTGATGCTGGCAAATGTCAGGATATCACTCCTTGCAGCCATATCCATACCCTTTACCTATTTCCTCACCTTTGCCGTCATGTATCTGTTGGGATACGAGCTGAACATAGTCACCCTCACGGCTGTGATCGTGGCAGTAGGCCTCCTCCTGGACGATGCGATAGTGGTCATAGAAAACATAGAACGCCACTTTCATCAGCTGGGAAAACCCATATACAGGGCCGTGGTGGATGGCCTGAACGAGATCCTACTGGCAGACTGGTCAGGTACCTATACCACTGTGGTCGTCCTCATCCCCATCATGTTCATTGGTGGTTATGTCCAGAAGATACTAAGGCAGTTTACAGTGGTGTTGGCAATAGCCCTCCTGGCAAGCTTTCTCATCTCGGTTACCATCATACCACTTTTGGCCCCCTATCTGGTCAGGGCCAATTCCGGCCCAAACAGGCTTGAAGCCGTGGTGGCCCTTTTTGGCAGGTTTGTAATAGATCCCATAAGGGATTTCTTTGCACGCCTCACCCATTTTGCCATAAGGCACAAACTCCTGTTCATAGTACCCGGCGTGGCCCTTTTGATAATAAGTGCCAGGGTTGTCATGCCCCTTGCAGGCAGGGATCTCATGCCGCCCATGGATACAGGCATCGTGAAGATCGCCTTTGAGACAGAGGCGGATTCATCCATAGAACAGACAGAACGCGCTGCGAGAAAAATAGAATCCATACTCCTTGGGATGAAGGGGATAAAATCCATCTCCACCACTGTCGGCTCGGAACCAGGGGTGATCAGCTTTGGCACAGGGCGCATTCCACAACAGGGCCTTATCACCGCCCACTTCGTGGACCGGTTTCACAGGGACAAGACCATATGGCAGATGGAAGAAGAGATCCGGGAAAAGGCCAGGACCATCCCGGGGATCAGAAACATAGATGTATTCGATTTCGGGGCCACCCCGCTTTCATCCATAGCAGCGCCAGTAGATGTGATGATCTCTGGACCTGATCCAAAGGTACTGGACAGGATTGGAGACCAGGTTGAAGAAAGGATGTGGCATGTAAGAGGCCTCAAGACAGTAAGCCGATCATGGACCATGGACAAGACAGAGATGCTCCTCAAGATCCATGTGGAAAAGGCACGAAGGTTTGGACTAAGCCCTGTTGACATAAGCCGCCAGCTTTCTGCTGCATTGAAGGGCACGCCTGCCTCGACCCTCAGGGTACCAGGAGAGGACGGATACCTGGTAAGGGTGCGTTATCCCACAAAAGACAGGGATTCGATCTCTGACGTGATGTCCATGTATCTACAGTCAAAAAATGGGCCTGTGCCCCTCGAGGAACTCGCCAGGATAGAAAAACGCTATACCAGGACAAAGTTCACCCGCCAGGGGCTGCAACCTGTCATAGACATATATGGTTACAGGGCCACGGCCTCCATAACCCATCTCCAGGAAAGGATAGAAAAGGCCCTATCAGGCCTCAGCCTGCCTCCTGGTTACGAGATAAGCCATGAGGGAGAGGTGAAGAACATGAAAGAGGCAGGAGTGAGACTGGCCAGGGCCCTGGGACTTGCCGTGATACTGCTCTATTTCTCCCTTGTGGCCACATTCCGCTCCTGGATCAACCCCATTACCATAATGGTGGCCATTCCCCTTTCCACCATCGGGGCTGCCTGGGGGCTGGTGCTCGTAGGCCGCCATGCCTGCATGCCTGCCAACATGGGCATGATCCTGCTGGCAGGCGTGGTGGTCAATAATGCCATCTTGCTCATCGACTTCATAGAAAATGCAAGGGCCAAAGGCATGGCACTGAAGGATGCCATAGAGCAGTCTGTCAGGGTAAGGACCCGCCCCATCCTCATGACAGCCTTCAGCACCATAGTGGGCATGCTTCCCATAGCCGCCCAGAGGGCAATCGGCCTTGAACGGCTTTCTCCCCTGGCCGTGGTGGCCATAGGAGGGCTCCTGGTCTCCACCTTCCTGACCCTTGTCTATATCCCCATATTCTATGACCTCTTTGACGGATTGAGACAAAAGGCCCGCACCTGGTTCAACAAGAGGGGCAAGGCAGTGGGTAGGGTCCGTATTGAGGACCAACCATCTTAGTTGAGGTGAAAAAAACATGCACAGACACCCTATTTCACCATTGATCTCAGCTGTTGTGCTTTTTTCTGTATCTCTTATCAATCCATCCAAATTGGTTGCCCAGACATTACATTTCACCCCTGAGGTAACCAAGAGAAGTCTGGAAGAACAGGCCATTAGAAGGGCGTTTTCCGTATGCCCCCCTTTTTTCCTAAGGGATGATACAGGTGAGGTCATAGATCCCATACATGACAAAAACGTCCATAGGCCTTACAGCCCTGAAAAGACATGCGGTGTCTGTCATGACTATAAACGCATTACAAGTGCCTTTCACTTTCGACAAGGAAGGGGAGAAAAGATACCCTTGTGGCAGAAAAGGCGCTATCCCTGGGTAAGTTCGCCAGGTCAATACGGAGGCAGGTGGTGAAGTCCTGCGCCCCTTTTCCCGCAGTTGGCGGCAAAGATGAATTCTTCTTCCCAGCAGATAGACATGAGCTCCTTCAATTTTGCAATTGCCTGTGGGGCCTGCCACCCTGGTGGAGGTCCACTCGAGACGGATCGGGCGGGGAATCGTTATGACATTTACATGAAGAGGAAAAACTACCAATCAGGTGGAACGAACGACCTGGACGGTGACTATTACAAGGCCATGTGGACAAAAACAGGCGTACTCGAGGCCGACTGTCTCATCTGCCACATGCCAGGTTACAGGTTCAAGGACAGGGCATCTCAGATCAAGGCACTCAATTTCCGATATGCTGCCACAGTAGGGGCAGGGCTGGCCTTGGTGCAAGGCTCCATTAAGGACGGCCAAAATCCGACAGTAGAATATGATCCCACCAGATTTGACAAGACAGGGCATGTAAGGCTCAAGATCGTCCTTGAAATACCATCTGAGAACTGCCTGAACTGCCACGGGGAAAGCGATTTCAAAAAAAGGGGGGCGAGCTATATTGGCCAGGGAGTAGGACATCCTGGCAATTCAAATATACGCTGTGTCACCTGTCATTGGGCAGGTTCCCAGGCAAAAGACCCCAGGATTTCAGGCAGGGAAATGCATGAGATAGGAAAGGGAGACGATCCAGGCGGTTTTGTCAGCGACAATCTGGACAATACGGTACGCACCTGTGCCGACTGCCACGAAAGCGGTAAATTCGGGGCAACTCTCATGCATCACAGGGGTATCCCCCCGCATCATTTCAAGAAGCTTTCCTGCTTGGTCTGCCATGTACCATGGCGCCAGGCAAAAGCGGCCTTGATCCAAGATTCAACTGTTTTCAACAAGGCACCAGGCATCTGGCCAGCACCAAAGAGGATATGGCAGTTTTACGGGCCTGATGCCAGGCCATGGAACTATTACGGACAGGTGCACGAAGAAGAGATGGATTTCCAGAGACACTACCTGTTTATACCTGAGAAGGCCTGGTATAAAGGCAAGATATGGCCGGTGAACCGAGTGCACAGTCTATGGGTGGGTATCAAGAGAAAGGGCGTTCCAGGCATAGACATGGTGTTCATGAAGGATTATTTCATGATGTGGAAGGCCCATGAAAATGACCCGATAAACAATTTCCCCGAACTTTCTGAGATAAGGGACGACAATGGTGACGGGGTGCCCGAGGTGAACAGGACGAAAGAGATCGTGGCTCTTCTGTCATCAGTTCAAAACTATCTGGAAGCAAAAGGGGAACACATAGACAAGGACGACCGAGTAGTCTTTGTGCGGGACGGGGAATTTACTGCCGATGGACAGACTTGGCAGCTTGTCAAAAAATTTCCGTGGGAGGCAAGCCCATATGGATCTGTCTTCAAATTCTCCCACGACATCCAACCGGCATCCAGTGCCCTTGGGGCCAAGGGCTGCACAGACTGCCATAGCATGAACTCGAGCTTTTTCTTCAGACCTGTCCTCACTGGCCTGTGGAATGAGAGTGGACACCTATCCTACGAACCAAACTACCGGCTCCTCAATTATACGAGGGAGGCAGTCCTGGCCGGGGCCATAAGGCAGGAGTACATGGCACCTGTCATGTATTGGTTCACACTCACAGCCTTTGTCATCCTTGGTCTTGTAATCTGCGTCAAGGGGCCGAACCTGCCTCTATCTGATACCCCGGCTACCAAACTCATGATACTCATCGTTACCATAGCTGGGGCAGGCCCTGCACTCGTCGTCGTTTTTGGCCACTTTCTTGGCCAGATGGCCTTGCAAGGATTGGCCCTCTTTCACAAGGGGACAGCAATCCTCGGCCTGCTACTGGCGATATGGCTCCTGGCTACGAAGGACAGAAAGACCATTATCTTCTGGCTCGGCATGGGGGTCATGCTTTGGCAGGCAGTGACAGGCAGTATCCTCATGTTTTCAGAGGATGAGAACCTGCGGCAGATCATATTTACGATCCATGACCTTGGTGCAATGGCAGGAGTCGGCCTTGCAGTGATAGCCTCTTTATTGTTTATATTGCAACTACCCGGAAACAAAACAGATTAGGTAAAATTGCGAGCCCCTTTGCGGCTTCAAATACTGATGACCTATCACGGATTGAACTTCAGCTGTTGGATAAAAGAACAATAGGAACAGATACATGCTAACCACTCAATAAGTCAAAAAAAATTACTTTCTTCAGGCAGTTGAAGTGGATAATTCGGAATAAGAAGATGCTACCAAAGGTATATATTCAACACAGGCTGTTCATGTGCCAGTCCAAGTTCTTGAAAGAAGCTGGCTTCAATGAGATAGTACCAGTCAACTATAACTTTCAGAACATGATCATAGTAGACACATGCCTTCTTATCCGAGAAGGCAAATATATCGTGCTTCAAACGAGTAGCTGTGGCTGCGGCCCACAGCCATATATAAAGACCTCCTTGCTACATGAAGAGGTGAAGTGGCATGAATCAAAATTCTGCAAAAGGCTATTACATTCAAACAATAAAAAAGACGCTGAACTGGCCAATCAAGATATCGTTTCAACTGTCTACGGGATCGAAAAGGCCCTTTCAGAAAGGGAAAAGGTCTTTATACTGGATGCACTGAAAGATCATCTTGGTACGGGGCTGATCATCAATTTTTTTTGATCAGCCTCTGCCCTCATCAGGCAGACTCAGTGCCTATCCTGTCTGGATAGGATATCTGCCAGGGCTTGCTGGAGTATTCCAAGCTTAAAGGGCTTGGAGATGGCACCCTTGAAGCCAAACTTTCCTGGATTGGCCATGACCGGG
Source organism: Deltaproteobacteria bacterium (assembly GCA_026986785.1). GTDB lineage: Bacteria > Desulfobacterota > Dissulfuribacteria > Dissulfuribacterales > QOAL01 > QOAL01. Next base: position 15,512 of record JALSNW010000021.1, read on the forward strand.
TCATTTGCATATCCGCTGACCGCCACGATGACTGCATCTGGATCGAGCTTTCTCAGCTCCTCGGCATAGACGAGACCACTTTTTTGTCCAGGCAGGGTTAGGTCGGTTATGACCATGATGAATGGATCTCCCTTTTCCATGGCCTCCCTGTAGATGCGGAGCATGTCTTCCCCGACAGCCACTGCCGTTGTCTCAAAGCCCAGGTTCTGGAGCATTGCGCTTAGTACTTCCCTTATAAGGTCCTCATCGTCGAGGATGAGTATGCGCCCGCCTTTCTCCATAACCGTGGAGGGCATCGTTTGGTCCATATGTTCTGGTTCCTTTTCTGTCGCGGGTAGATGTATGGTGAATAGTGTCCCCTCCCCTGGCCTGGATGCCACAGCTATATGGCCCCCGTGCTTCTTGATGATAGAATGGACTACTGCCAAGCCTAATCCATTTCCTTCGGTCTTAGTAGTAAAATATGGATCGAAGATAGAGGGGAGCAGGGACCTGGGGATCCCGCAACCCTGATCTTGAACCTGTATTTGGATATATTTGCCCGGTTTAAGGGTAATATGCCCTGACTCCAGGATGATATTCCTGGCCCGAAGGGTTATGTTGCCGCCTTCTGGCATGGCCTGAACGGCATTTATCAACAGGTTGTTGAGTACCTGACTTATCTGGGAGGGATCGGCCTCGATTGGCCATAGATCGTCATCTATCTCAAAGACCATCTTGATGGAACTACCCCGCACCACGAAGCTGGCAATCTCCTTGATCATGTCCTGAAGGAGAAGTGCAGTCTTTACAGGCGTGCCCCCCTTGGTAAAGACCAGTAATTGCTGGGCCAGATCCCTGGCCTGATCCACCGCCTTTTCTGCCTTTACCAGAAAGTTTTCTACGTTCTGCTTCTCACCCCGGCTACAGGAGATCTGGGTAAGATTTATATAACCCTGGATACCCATGAGCATGTTGTTGAAATCATGAGCAATCCCCCCTGCCAATAGACCCAGTGCCTCTATCTTTTGGGCCTTTATTATCTCCCTTTCAAGGCGGATCTTCTCGGAGATATCATAGATGACTATTACCAACCCCTTTATCTGATCCTCCAATGTGATGGGTGCAGAATTGAGAAGCACCACCCTGTCTTCACCACTTACGCTCTTCAGCACCACGCTCTTCTTTTCAAGCTCTTCCATGTCTTCCAGGTCCATATCTATGGGCCTGCTCGTCTCCTCATCCACGAGATTCAAGATGTCTTTGACCAGCCTGCCAATGGTTTGTTCTTCCTTGAGACCAGTCATCTTCTCGACCTCCCTGTTGACCAGGGTTATGATACCCCTGTCATCCACCACGATTACACCCTCTCTGAGTGATTGCAAGATAGCAGAGAGCCTCTGGTGTTCCCGCCTGAGCTGTTCCTCTTTCATCTTGATCTCTTTGATCACACCACCTGTGAACACAAAGAGATCTCTACCGTTTTTGTTTATGAGAAAACGCAGGCTCACAAGAACTGGTATCTCACCTTCCCTGGCTAACAATGTGCACTCTTGGCTGCTCAACTCTCTATGTCTGGAAAGGGGGAACTCCAGCCCATGACACACGAATAGATCCTGTAACCTCCACCTGTTTCTGATCTCATAGGTGGTCTCTGCCCCTATGGCCCTAACTGCTGCTGCATTCAGCTTGATGATATTTCCATCTTCATCCACCACCAACAAGATGTCCGAGATAGTGGTTACTATCTTGTTGACAAAGAGATACGAACTCTTGAGGTTGAAGATGGTCCTCTTTATGACAGAGGTCATCTTGTTGAAGGTGCGGCCCAGTTGTGCCACTTCCTCGATCGAGGATTCAACTGGCACCGAGACGTCAAACTTTCCTCCTGCAAAATCCTGTGCTGCGTTCTGAAGCCTCAATATGGGGGCAGTTATCCTGTCTGCGATCCGCAAGCAGATCAACGGGCCTATGATTATCCCCAGGGAAGATATTATAAGGATGAAGTAGTTATAAAGCCTGAAGGTGTTTTGAAGCGGTGTCAGGTCATACCCTATCTCTGCAACACCGTAGACCTGGCCTTGCAGTTTTACAGGCACGGCTATCTGGTAGAACCAATTGTCCTCTCTTTGTCTCTCCTTCACAAAGACATGGCCTGCCCTGGCCTGCCAAAACCCCTCGTCCCTAACTATCTTTCCCAACATATCAAAATCATTATGGGCCTGGATCTTTCCATCAAGGGAACAGACCATCACGTAGAGGATATTGTCCTGCTCTGCCATGGCCTGGATCTGGAACATGAGGGAAGAAAAATGGCGGGTCAATAATGCACGTTTCGACTGAGAAGCCAGGGTATTTGCGAGGACCAAGGCCTCTTTCCTAAACTCCTCCAAAAACAGTCTTTCAGAATAGTAACGAATAATAAGCATGGTGGTGACTATCACACAAGTCACCAGGACAAAGAATACTATTGTAATCTGTTTCTTTAGAGACACTTAAAAAGACTCTGGTATCTTGTATTTTCTGATCTTTTCTCCTATCAGGCCAAGCTCATCTCCCGAGGGTTTGACAAATCCATGCCATGGCGAGGGGGAAAGGACCTTCTTGCTCAGGCTATTTCCTGGAGAAAGGTTCAAAAGGGCCTTGACCAGTATTGCCTTTTCCTTCTCTGGGAAACCTTTTTTAAGAGTAAGTAACCACCCTGGGGCTGGATCGGTATAGGAAAGTACCCTGAGTTGCTTGAATAGCTTTATGTTCCTTTCCTCATGGAAAAAATCACCGCACACAGCACCTGCATCATAATCTCCTACGGCCACGGCCATAGCATTGGACACTCAATCTCCACCTGGGGCAATCTCGGAAAGATCTTTCAGGGGATCGATCCCGTTTTCCTTGAAAAGGATCCAGGCACAGAAAAACTTCTGGGTGTTATGGATGGAGCCAAATAGGAATCGTCTGCCCCTTAGATCTGAAATCTTATGAAAGGGGCTGTCTTTTCTAACAATTATGGCCCCTCTATCCGTGGTCTTACCGTCTTTATTTATTGCTATTGCCACTGGTATAAAGGGTGCAAAACCTTTGTGCCTGTATGCAGAATAGGCATCTTGGATCACCAGATCTGCCTTTGATATATCCCTGTGAAATTGTGCTGCATTGTCATACACAACCAATTTGAATGGCTTGTTGATGGCGAGGCTTAGGTAGTTGGCCAGGGGGCTGAACATTACGAGTGCCTTCTCCGGGGGCCAACACGGCTGGACAGCGAGGGTGTAACTGGCACCAATTGCCACACGTATGCCAGCGAGGAGGAAAAAGGCTATCCAAATAATCTTCTTTTTCATAGATCCTGCTCCTTCTTAGATGAATAGGAGAATTTTTAAGGTTTCTCTTGCTATTTATCGAAAAAAAAGCAGGGATTATTAAAAGAGTCAGCTCTTTCCAGGCCTGAAATCTCGAGGAGGACATCCATGTGGTTCAGGCAGGGATTATCTCCTTGCCTGCCATATAAGGTCTTAGCACCTTGGGGATTACCACGCTACCATCTGGCTGTTGAAAATTTTCAAGTATGGCAACCACTGTCCTGCCCACTGCCAAGCCAGAACCATTCAGGGTATGGAGCAGCCTCGTCTTCTTTTTCCCCTTGGGCCTGTAGCGAATATTTGCCCGACGTGCCTGAAATGCCTCGAAGTTACTACAAGAAGAGATCTCACAAAATCGGTTCTGGCCAGGCAGCCATACCTCTATGTCGAATGTCTTGGCAGCACTGAAGCCTAGATCCCCTGTACAAAGCACAATAACCCTGTAGGGAATTTCAAGGGCCTGGAGTACATCCTCCGCATCGAGCAGCAAGGAATCAAGCTCCTCGTAGGAGGTCTCAGGGGTCACAAACTTTACGAGCTCCACCTTGTTGAACTGGTGCTGGCGCACTATACCACGCACGTCCCGACCATGAGAACCTGCCTCTGAACGAAAACAGGGCGTATAGGCAACATAGTATTTGGGAAGCTCGTCTTCTGACAGTATCTCATCCCTGTGGAGGTTTGTAACAGGCACCTCGGCGGTGGGTATGAGATAATAGTCCCGATAGTTGAGCTTGAATAGGTCTTCTTCGAACTTAGGTAATTGGCCTGTCCCATAGAGGGAAGCACTGTTTACTATAACAGGTGGGAGCACCTCCAGATATCCATGCCTCTGCCTGTGCAGGTCCAGCATGAAATTGATGAGTGCCCGTTCCAGCATGGCCCCCAGACCAAAATACACAGTAAAACGAGAACCAGTAAGCTTTGCGGCACGCTCGAAATCGAGAATCCCTGTCTTAACCCCTATATCCCAGTGGGGTAGCGGATCGAAATCAAATTCAGGGATGTCACCCCATCTCTTGACCGTGACATTATCATCCTCGTCTCTGCCAACAGGCACGGATTCATGGGGGATGTTTGGCAGGGACAAAAGGATATCCTTGAGCCTCTTGTCTATGGTGGAGAGCTCCTCTTCCAATGCCTTTATCTTGGCCCCTACCTGCTTCATCTCACTAATCATTTCAGAGGTATCCTCGCCAGCCTTTTTCAACCTGCCAATCTCCTGGGAGACCCGATTTCTCTTGTTTCTCAACTCATCGGCTTCCTGGATCAGGGCCCTTCTCCTCCTGTCCAGTTCCAGAAATTCATCCAGAGACACATCACTGTGGCGAACCTCGAGGGCACGTTTGACAACTTCAAAGTTTTCACGAATAAATTTGAGATCAAGCATCCCAGCCATCGACTCCTTTTCACAATTTGAAGGCCTTGTTCCTGGTGACCAGAAACCTTTTAATCCTGTGCTTTTCTAGCCGTGATGCCAATGTTACCTGCAAGGGCAAGTTTATCAAGTGCATCCAACCACCTATGTAGACAAGTGGCCTGAAACGTATGGAAAGATTGCTGACACGGCGCACAAGGAGCTCTTCCCTTTTACACCAACTTTCATCAAAAACCAATTGATAATAGGCCATGGAGATCCTTTCAGGCTGCCTCAACAACCTATGGGCCTTTGAATAATGATCTGAAAAATGTGCCTCCAGAGATTCATCCTCCGTTGAGACCAAGAACCGGAGATTCTCCTCTGACAACAGTTTGCTGTTCCAACAGGGAAGCTCCCTCCGTGAAATCTCACCAGAATCCACTGGAATGATCAATATATTGTTCTCGGATGCATATCTTTCAGCTACCACCCATTCAAATGGCATGGAAAGCTGCCTCCTCAAAAGCCTCAGCTTGACATGGTCACGGCTTGCAGCAGGCAACCTCTCAGATAATACCGCCAGTCTCTTTAACCATCTCCCCTCCATTCTCCAGCGATACCTTACGGAAAAAGCACTTATCTCCACTGCGATACAGGCAGGTCTCAAGGGCCTTAGCAGTTCATAGAGATTGGATGCAGCCTCTATGTCAAGGTGTACAGTGCCTATTAGGGTTATTGGATCTGTTGAGTTTGTTGGATTTATTGGGTTGGGGGGATCGGCTGGGGCATTCAATTGTTCGGTCACACAGGATTAAACCGCTTTTCTACGAGGATATACTAGAGATATCAAAAAATTCAACCCAACGAATCCATAAACCCGATCCCCCTCAGAATCCCAACTTTTCCCGATCAAGACTCCTGTACTGGATCGCCTCTGCAAGATGATCCAACCCAATAGAGTCCCCTCCTGAAAGATCGGCTATCGTCCTGGCTATCTTTATGACCCGGTGATAGGCCCTGGCACTGAGCCTGAGTTTGGCAGACACCTCTTCCAAAAACTTTCTGCAACCATGATCCAAGGGGCAATATCTATCTATCTCCCTGGCAGACATCTGGGCATTCGAGTATATGCCACTATCTTCAAATCTCTTCTCCTGGATCTTCCTGGCATTGACCACCCTCTCTCTGATGATTTCCGACCCTTCTCCCTTCCTGCCACTTGATAGCTGTCCATATGGCACGGCCGGCACCTCTATCTGGATATCTATCCGATCCAACAGGGGGCCTGAAATCTTTGTCCTATACCTGTAAATCTGGGCAGGCGTACATGAACAGACCTGACCTTCCTGCCCAAAATGGCCACAGGGACAAGGATTTTGAGCTGCCACAAGGGTGAATCGCGATGGGAAGACCAAGGTCATTGAAGCACGACAGATCGTTACATAGCCATCCTCCATTGGCTGGCGCAGGCTTTCAAGGCAGTTCTTCTTGAACTCGGGAAGCTCGTCCAAGAACAACACCCCGTTATGGGCAAGGCTGACCTGGCCTGGCCTTGGAATCGTGCCTCCACCAATTATTCCTGCATCAGATATGGTATGATGGGGAGAGCAAAAAGGGCGTCTGGTTATGAGCGGGGTGTCTTTTGAAAGTAGACCTGCCACACTATAGATACAAGTTGTCTCCAGGGCCTCTTCAAAGGTCAGGGGCGGAAGGATCGATGGCAGACGCCTTGCAAGCATGGTCTTTCCTGAACCCGGGGGGCCTACCATGGATATATTGTGGCCACCGGCCGCAGCCACCTCGAGGGCACGTTTCGCAGTCTCCTGGCCTATGACATCACTGAAATCAGGGCCATCACCGTGTTCACAGGCAAAAAGCCTATCCAGGTCAACACAACTTTTGGGGATACGGCTCTGCCCGCGCAAAAACTCAACGACTTGGGACAAGTGCCCTGCTGGATAGACGTTGAGCCCTTGTACCACAGCCGCCTCCTTGGCATTTTCCCTTGGTACCACCAAGCCCGCTTTGTCCAGTTCCCTTACTACAAGGCCTATTGGCAACACCCCCTTGGCGGGCCTTATACTACCATCCAAGGACAACTCTCCACAAAAAACCAGACCATCCACCGCCTCTTTGGGGATGGTCCCGGAAACGATGAGGATTGCAAGGGCCAAGGGCAGATCCAGGCCAGTGCCCTCCTTCTTTATGTCGGCAGGGGCAAGATTTGCAGTTATACGCTGGGATGGAAAGGCATAGCCACAGTTTTTGATGGCGGCCCTCACCCTTTCCCTGCTCTCCCTTACGGCATTCTCTGGAAGGCCAACCAGATGGAAACCTGGAAGGCCAGGAGAGACGTCCACCTCTATCTCCACCAAGAATGCATTGATACCGATGACAACACTGCCGTGAACCAATGAAAGCATGTCAACCTACGAAGAAAAGGACAGAAAACACATTTTTCAAGACCGTTGCCTCCAACTCTGAATAAAAAACAGATGTTCTCTATATCATATCGGCCTCGGTGCAAAACAAAAAAAACCCTGCCTGGTACAATACCAGGCAGGGCCCAAGTTCTATCGTCTATGTCGGCGATCTTGCGAGCGGAATAATCCAGGTTTATAGAACCGTTTACATCATTCCACCTGGAGGCATTCCCATGCCGCCGCCCATTCCTGCGCCTTCTTCCTCCTTCTTTGGCACCTCGGCTACCATTGCCTCGGTGGTGAGAAGGAGACCGGAGACACTGGCTGCGTTCTGGAGTGCGCTCCTGGTCACCTTGGTTGGATCGATGATACCTGCAGCAAGCAGGTCCTCGAATTCACCAGTTGCTGCATTGAAGCCCTCACTCTCTTTGAGGCCCTTCACCTTTTCTACAACGATAGAGCCTTCATGGCCTGCATTGTAGGCAATCTGGCGAAGGGGCTCTTCCATGGCCACCCTTATGATATTGATGCCGTGCTGTTCGTCTTCGTCGTCAGTCTTCAGGCTGTCCAGTGCGTCAAGGCACCTGATGAGGGCAGTCCCACCACCAGGTACGATACCCTCTTCAACAGCAGCCCTGGTAGCATTGAGGGCATCTTCTACCCTGGCCTTCTTTTCCTTCATCTCGGTCTCGGTAGCAGCACCGACATGGATTACTGCAACACCTCCGATGAGCTTTGCAAGACGCTCCTGGAGCTTTTCACGGTCGTAGTCTGAAGTGGTCTCTTCGATCTGGGCGCGTATCTGCTTTACACGGCCCTCGATCTTTTCCTTGGAGCCAGCACCATCGACGATTGTGGTGGTATCCTTGTCCACTACAATTCGTTTGGCAGTACCAAGATCGTTGATAGAGATGTTCTCCAGCTTGATTCCAAGGTCTTCTGCTATCATGGTGCCGCCTGTGAGGATTGCGATATCCTCGAGCATGGCCTTTCTCCTGTCGCCAAAACCAGGGGCCTTGACAGCGCACGCCTGAAGGGTTCCCCTGAGCTTGTTCACAACCAGGGTTGCAAGGGCCTCACCATCCACATCTTCAGCAATGATCATGAGAGGACGTCCCATCTTTGCGATCTGCTCCAAGATGGGAAGGAGATCCTTCATGTTGCTGATCTTCTTCTCGTGGATGAGGATATAAGGATTTTCCAGTACACACTCCATCTTTTCAGGATCGGTTACAAAATATGGAGACAGATAACCGCGATCGAACTGCATACCCTCGACCACGTCAAGAGAGGTCTCCATGGACTTGGCCTCTTCGACAGTGATGACACCTTCCTTGCCCACCTTGTCCATGGCCTCGGCGATGATATTTCCTATGGTGGGATCATTGTTGGCGGATATGGTTCCCACCTGTGCAATTTCCTTTTGATCCTTGGTGGGTTTGCTTATGCTTCTCAGCTTTTCCACCACTGCGTCGACAGCCTTGTCGATTCCCCTCTTGAGGGCCATGGGGTTGATACCTGCTGCCACGAGCTTTGAGCCCTCGGTATAGATTGCCTGGGCCAAGATGGTAGCTGTAGTAGTACCATCACCTGCCACATCACTGGTCTTGGAAGCAACCTCCTTGACCATCTGCGCGCCCATGTTTGCAAACTTGTCTTCCAGTTCTATCTCCTTCGCAACGGTTACGCCGTCTTTTGTAATCACAGGAGATCCAAAGGATTTTTCTATGATCACGTTACGTCCCTTGGGTCCAAGGGTAACCTTTACCGCATTTGCAAGCGCATTTACACCAGTGAGTATGGACTCCCTGGCCTTTTCACTGTATTTGATATCTTTGGCTGCCATCTTTATCTACTCCTCCATCTTCTTGGAATTTGTGTTTTTTTGTTTGTATTTAGAACAAACCTCTATGGGATCGTTTAAACAAAAATGAAAAGTTTGTCGTCCCTTTAATCCTCTATTATTCCCAGGACATCATCCTCCCTCATGATCAGATATTCCTCTCCTCCAATCTTCACCTCTGTACCAGCATACTTGCCGTAAAGAACCCTGTCTCCTTCCTTCACATCCAGAGGCTTGACCTCTCCATTTTCCATGATCTTACCATTTCCAACTGCCACCACCTTACCTTCTATGGGCTTCTCTTTGGCAGTATCCGGGATTATGATCCCTCCCTTGGTCTTCTCTTCTTCTTCAAGACGCTGAACCAGAATCCTGTCATGAAGTGGACGTATCTTCATAGCCTTTTTCTCCTTTTTTAATTTATGGATTTTATGGAATCTTTTTGTAGGATGGCCATCCGTCTTTGTTAGCACTCATTGATTGCGAGTGCTAATATAAGTACGGATTTTGAAAATGCAAGATCCTAAGCAAAAAAATTTTGCGATTTTTTTATTTGTCCCAAAGAAATTTGATGGCCAGGAGAAATGCACCTACTGTAATGCTACTGTCAGCCACATTGAATGCGGGCCAATGATAGCTTCCCAGAAAAAAATCCATGAAGTCCACTACATAGCCGAACCTGATCCTGTCGACGAGGTTCCCGGCAGCCCCACCAAAGACCAAGGCCGAACCCCACAAGGCCAACCTGTCTCGCTTGCTTGTCCAGAACAGATAGACAATAGCCCCCAGGGCAAGGAGACTGACCATCTGAAAAAACAGGTGTCTCCATTTCTCCTGGCCTGCCAGGAGCCCAAAGGCTGCACCAGTATTTCTCACATAGGTCACATTGAAAAAACCAGGAATAACATTCAGGCTTTCGTGAAGGGCAAAATTGGACAATACCAGATTTTTGGTGATCTGATCAAGGACAAGCACAAAGATAGCAATGGTGAAAAAGGCAGCGAGCCTACCCCTGAAATCACCATCTGTTGGATTCTGTTTAACCAAGGCTTTTTTGTCCCGCCTGTCTCATGCGGCAATAAAACAGGTCAAGATCTCTCCTTTTCCTTGCTGAGGCGCCTGTAGGCCTCGCTGTCTTTGGGCAGGGAGGCAAGGGCCTTTTTCTTGTGATATTGGGCAACCTGTATGTTCCCCATGAGACTGTAATACCTGAAAAGGTAATAATGGGCAAATCCTGGCCGGTTCAAGGCTGCATAACACCTACCCACCTGCAAGAGAAATTCAGGCATATCCTCCCACTGGGGCATGAGGCCCTGGAAAAGGTGCAAGGCCTTTCGTGCATGTCCTGTCTCAAGAAGTGCCCTGGCCAAGAAATATTTTGCAGAGACATCCCTTGGACGCTTTTGCAAATACGCCTTCAGCAGATCAATGGTCTTGTGGTATTTCCCAGAATGGAAAAGGGTCTTGGCCTCATCCAATTGGAAAGAAATAGGGCTGGGTGCCAATTTTCCCAACCTGGCAAAGACCTCCAGGGCCTCGTTGAATCGTCTTGCCTTGTCGAGACTGAGGGCATAACCATAGGTCGCCATGAGATTTTCAGGATCTTTCTTCAGGATACCCCTGTAATATTCTATGGCCTCATCTGCAGACGTGGAAAAAACCCTCAACTTGGTCTGGATCCTGTGGAGGGTGAAAAGATCCTCCTTATGCCGTTCGTAACAAGGGTGGGTCTTCCACAGATCTTCTATGTATGTGATCCTCTCCTCTGGTGCAGGATGGGTCAAAAGGTATTTGGGAATGGATGATGAGCCGAGCCAGTTGTTCTTCATCATCTTTTCAAGGGTAGTCACCAACCCTCTGGGATCATAACCGGCCTTACATAGCCACTGATAGGCCCTTCGATCAGCCTCTTGCTCATCCGCCCTCGAGTATTGCAGACCAATGGATTGATTGAGGGCCATAGATCCAGTAAGGAGCGCAGAACCTGCCTCCCCCCCACCCAGGAACAGTCCTGCGATAGCCAATACGGCAGTGCCTATGTTGACGTATTTCATATTCTCCATACGCCGTGCAATGTGTCGCCCTTGGACGTGGCCAAACTCGTGGGCCAAGACGCAGGCCAACTCGTCTTCCGAATCTATTGCCTCGATGAGGCCAGAATGTACGAACACCAACCCTCCAGGCATGGCAAAGGCATTTAGTGCCGGATCTTCGATTACGAAGAATTTGTAATGAAAAAACTTGGCCGGTATGACGTTTAGTATATTTTGGCCTATGCGTTCAACAAATTCTTCCACCTCCGGATCATTGACCAGCTTCACTTGGGGCAAGACGGTCTTGATGAGCTTTTGCCCCATTTCCCTTTCTTCCGGGATGGATATCATGGCGCTGGCAGGGCAGGAGGACAAAACGGTACCAAACACCAACAAAACAGCCAATGATACCGAGATCCCTCGAAAAAAAACGGGCTTATCTTCTTTTCTTTTTTCTATCAATGTACCTTGATTTTTTCCTGAATCGTTTTCTTGATCTTGCATTAGCATTTTTTTGGAAAAGTGCTTCAAAGGATTCAACAGATGGGAAAAATGTCCCAGAATTCTTGAGCCCTTCCATAGCTGGTGCCTTGAGAGTGCCCTTTTCGGCAGGAGATCTCCCCCCACTCAGCTCGGCATCTTTGGATTCTCTACCAAGACCTTCCTTGACCTGGGGAAGGATCAACCATTGTCTTTCAATCCTCTTGGAAAGGTATAGGCCACCGCCTGCATATCGAAATCCCACTCCATCCCTATTTGCCTCTTCTGCCCTTATCTTACATAAGACTGGCTGGTTATGAAACCTCTTTCCATACAATAGGGCATCCTTCCTCGATGAAAAGAGTATGAGCCAGCCCTTTTCCTTTGGTGCTGTCAGCCCGTGGTTTTCTACATGGAACACCGCCCTTGGCCTGATGGGCATAAACAGCGTGTGGGGTGGCATAGACGAACGATACTCAAATATCCCCGGCTCTACGTATTCGGGCAAGGCCCTTATCTTCCCATCAGATACCTGTAGACCTTTTGGCCTGAAGAGAAGGACGTGTTGTTGGATCCCTGCCGGAGTCATACCCTTGAAGAGCCCCTCTTCCAAAAGGGCCTTGTGTAAATCCCTTATTGGGATCCACCCCTGGCCATCCCCAACGAGCCTGAACTCCGCAGGATTCCTTGCCAACATATTGAAAAGGAGTTTATCGAATTTCTTTCTCTGCCGTTTGTCCATTTATCTCAGCCCATAAAGGCATAGCCTATAGGGCAACTCCAGGAAAGATATGGTTGAAGAGGCCTTGAGAACGAAGAAGCCTATAAAAAAAACCATGCCTTTTGGGAAAGTTTCGAACCGCATCGAATAGGATGTTATCCAATATCTTGTCCTCGATCCCGCATTCATCCATGATGGCCATCTTTGCAAGATCAAGTCTCCTCGTGCCTTGCCCCTTCAACAGACCGGCCAAGATCAATTCCCTGGCCAGATCCGCAAGCAACAACAACCGTTGCTCATTAACCCCTCTCATCTTCAAATTAAACCTTGCTGGACAAATGGCAAGCTGGAGCAGCTCCGGCATGTTCCAATATCTTGCCAACTCGAGCCCCAGGCCCTCTGGATCATAGCCGCCACAGGCCCTTTTGAATCTTACTTCATCTATGACTCCAGATGGAGTCTTGGTGGCTGAGACAAATATATCTGGTATCACGATTGCCGAAATGACCTCTCCCATGTTCCTGAACATAGAGACCACTGTCGCCTTTTCCTGATTGATCTTGAGCTCTTCTGCCAGTGCAGAGGCTATTGCCGAAGAGAAAACCCCCCGTGCAATGACAAAAAGACCAATATCCCGAGCAGGCACTATCCGTTGAGGAGGCCTTATGACATGGGCCTTGGATACAGCCTTGGCCAGATTTTCAAGCCCGAGAAGAACGACCATATATCTTACAGAGACAAGGTCCTTTCTATGGACGGAAAAAAAAGCTGAGTTCATCAGCCTGAAGAGCCTGAAGGTCAGCCCATAATCCTCCAAGATGACCTGTGAAATCCTTTTGGCACTGACATAGCGATCTCCGCATAGGGCCAATACAGCCCTTATCTTCTGGGGCCATGCAGGCACCCATGCATCCCGTGCCCTGGCGACCAGGATCTGGCCCTTTATCCTACGAGGCTTGTCTCGAGGGGCTTGCATCATCACTCATCACCAACGAGGTGTCTTGTTGACCAAGATATCTATGGTATATTTTCTTCGGGTTTTCGTCCATTCATCCATACCTAAAGGCCGCATCAGGGGAAAACGGCCTAGGCCTTATATGCGGCTATTTATTGTGTTGCGCAAACCGTGAAAAAAGATAATAATCTATATCAATCATCGGTATGTTTTGCTTTTTATGGTAATTTTTATAAAAAATCGCGTCATCTCTCATCTAAAACTAATTAGGGTAGATAAATTATAATTTTTCATCAAACTTCCGAAGAAGAGATTAGGCTTGAACGGAACAAGGCCAGGAAGCTCAGGAAAACGAGGTGGTGGCGACGAAAATGTGCGTCTGGAAGATGCCACTACTGTGGTAAAATCGTCGGCCCAAACAATCTAACCATGGACCACCTGATCCCGCTGGCCAGAGGCGGGAAAAGCAATAGGGCCAACCTGGTCCCAGCCTGCAAGGACTGCAACAACAAGAAAAAGGCATCCCTCCCCTTTGAGTGGGAAGGCTATCTTGAACAGATTGAAAAAGAGATATAAGGGATTTTTGAGGAAAGCCATGACTCGAATGGTATCTTGTGCATGTATCTTTGTGTTTTTCATTTGTTTTCTAATGCCTGGACCTGGATTTTCCAGCCCATCTTCTAACTCTCTCCAGGGGCATAAGGTCACAAAAGGCGAGACAGATTCTACCTACAAGATAGGGGCAGGCGATGTCTTGACCATTCAGGTCTGGAGGGAACCAACCCTTTCCGGGCAATTCACGGTCAGGCCGGATGGCAAGATCACCTTTCCCTTGTTGAATGATGTCGATGCTGAAGGGCTCACTCCCCTTGAGCTCAAATCCGCCCTGGAGAAAGGGCTGTCAAAATTCATTTCTTCTCCAGTGGTGACCGTGGGTGTACAGGAGGTCAATAGCAAAAACATATATGTATTGGGCAAGGTCAATACACCGGGGAAATATCCCCTTACCTCAGAGACCACGGTCCTCCAGGCAATAGCAGAGGCCGGGGGCCTGGCCGAATGGGCAAAGGGGGACGATATAGTAATCCTGAGAAAGAAAGATGGCAAACAGATAAAGCTCGAATTCGACTATGACGAGGTATCAAAAGGCAAACACCTCGAGCAAAACATATATCTGAAACCAGGTGATACAATTGTCGTACCTTGATGGGATACTGGTAAAAAGGTTGTCCCTTTTCCTATACCTTTCTTTAGTCTTTGCTTGTCCATTCACATCCAAGTGTAGGGCCGATTGGAGTCCTCACGTCAAGGGGAGTGTGGAACAGATTTACGACTCCAACATTTTCTTGGATCCCCAAGGTGTCAAGGGCAGAAAGAGCAGGTCGGATTTCAGGACGAATCTTGGAACCACCATTGGGCTGACGAATCAGACGAAGTACAGAGTCCTGTCCATAGACTATTCACCTACCTACTCGCTGTTTGTGAAAAATGGAGGTGAAAGTTATCTTAGGCATACGGCTCGTCTGGATCTTGTCCAAGACCTGGATGAACACCTCTTTTTCTATATCCAAGACCATTTTGATTACAATCAAGAAGCTCAATCTCTTAATCAAGAATCTACTGCCGTTAACTACGGCAGGGAGAAAAATATCACCAATGATTCTGAAATGGGCTTAGTCTATGGATTTGGCCCTGAAGACAGTGTTAAAATATTCTATTATGACAACAGATTGATATATCTTAACGATTCGAATCGAAGTTTCGAGCGTTACAATTATGTTGGCAACGACGACTCGGTGGAATATGGTCCAGGAGCAGAAATTGAGTATTGGCTGAACGTAAGAAATGGCCTTTCTCTTTCTTATCAGTGGCAAAGAATAGATTACAAAATAGAACCATCCAAGAGAGTCGACCATGTCGACTTAGGTTATCTACATCGATGGAGCCCAAAAACTCTATTTAGAATAGACTACATCTTTGACAATGTAAGAAGTTTTGGGCATCTTGCTCCTGATTATAAGATCCATCAGACCCAGGCAGGCCTTGAAAGGTCCATCAGTCCCTCCTTATCTTTCTCTATAATGGCAGGCTACTACCATAGGTCCATGGATGAAATGGACCTAAAAAGCCCAGAAGATATAAAATATAACTTCGACACCTCAAAAAACGACGGCTTCATGGGCCATCTCGAGATGCAATATGAGAGAGAGCATTGGAGTGCCAAGATGACGGCAGAATCGGGAGTAAGGCTTGAATTCAATGATTATAACAACAGGGGATATACCCCCTACAGGAGCATTCGCATCGATATGAATTACGAATTTTCTTATAGATTAAACGGTGTTGCAGGCATTGGATACACATATGAGAATTCACCTGATACAGCAACGGCCCTTTTAGAGAAAGATCACCGCGTGGAGACCTATTATGCATCCTGCAGTCTAACATATCTCATTAAAAAATGGCTTCAGTGTAAATTAAGTTATACGTACAATGATCAATCTGAAACATCACTTAGACAGTACGAACTCGGTTATAATGACCATGTTTTTCTGTTCAACTTGACTGCATTCTATGACTGGATGAGACACGGGGGAAAATCAAAAGGCAACCATGACTCAGATACAAGATATTCCAGAGCAACAACCTCAATTTAATATATATCAATATATACAAGTAATAATTCGACGCAGGTGGCTTATCACATTTACAGCCATGGTGATATTGATGGCAGGTTTTTTGTTCTGCCTTTTTTCGCCTCTGGTTTATCAGGCCTCTACCCTGATTGTTACAGTGCCTCAAAAAGTACCTGAGACTTATGTTCATTCCACTGTAACAGGCAGTACTGAAGACCGAATCAGGTCCATCCTACAAGAGGTTACCAGCCGAACCTACTTGGAAAAATTGATAAAGAAATTTGATCTCTATCCGGAAATGAGAAATAAATATCCCATGCAAACGGTAGTAGAAGAGATGAAAAAGGCTATCCAGATAGAGGAGGCAAAGCTGGCAGGGAAAAAAAGGGATAGAAAATCGAGATTTCTATCTTTCAACCTGATTTACGAGGGGAGCAATCCAGAAAAGGTGGCCCAGGTGGCAAATGCCCTTGCAAACAGGTTTGTCGAGCAGAATCTCGAGCTTCGGACGACCCAGTCGGAAAATACGGCCAAGTTCTTAGACTCTCAGCTCAAAAATATATATGTCCAGCTCAAAAAAAGGGAAGAGGCGCTTAAAAATTACAAGCTTGCCCACATGGGAGAGCTTCCTGAACAGACAGCTGGCAATGTTGCCACCCTTACCGCACTCCAACAGCAACTACAAAGCCTTGAAGAAAATATCAGGAGGGCAGAAGACAGGGCAATGCTTTTGAGACAGCAACTTGCAGATGAAGGAATAGCCATGAGGGCAGCTGCCTCCACCGAGTCGAAAGATGGGCATGCTACATCATCAATCAACGCACTGTCTCTCCCTGAGATGCGAGAAAGGCTGAAGATCCTGAGATCGCGCTATACGGCCAGACATCCTGATGTCATTGCCCTTGAAAAGGCGATAGAAGAGCGTGAAAAGCTCTCAGGCCAGGAAAAAACGCAGGAAAAGGTAGGAAGGCTTACTGGGAACCCTGCCCTCGATGCCTTAAAATTCCAGTTAAAAAGCGCCGAACTCGATATTAGCCAGATGAAAGAAGAGAGAAAGCACCTGAAAGAGCAAATTGCCAAGTACCAGCAACGGATAGAAAATGCCCCCAAGAGGGAACAGGAATTAATAGATCTCACAAGAGACTATGAAAACCTTAAACAGACTTACGATAGCCTGCTTCAAAGAAAGCTTGAGGCCGAACAGGCAGCGGCCCTTGAAAGGCGTCAACAGGGTGCCCAGTTTCGCATAGTGGATCCTGCCAAGGTGCCGGAGAGGCCTGTTAAGCCCAAGCTAAAAAAGCTCCTGCCCATGGTAGTAGTCCTTGCCTTTGGAGGGGCGATAGGCCTGGCGTTCGCCCTGGACCTGTTGAGTCCTTATTTCTATGACCCGGATGATGTAACAAAGGCATTCAACCTGCCGGTCCTGGCATGTATTCCCTTGTTACTTACTGAACAGGAGCAAAGAGCACGAAGGCGCAAGGAAATGCTTTTATTGGGCACCTCTTTGGCAGGTTATACCGTTGTATTTTCACTTCTGGCCATTATACTCTTGAAAGGCCCCGGGGCCTTTTCAGGCCTCATTTGAAGATGTATCTAAGGTTTTATAACCTCAAGGAAGAGCCCTTCTCCCTTTCCCCGGATCCTGATTTTCTCTACCTGAGTGAGGTCCACAGGGAAGGCCTGGCCAACCTTCGATATGGGCTCATACAAAAAAAGGGATTCATCGTTATCACCGGTGAGGTGGGTACTGGCAAGACCACCTTGATAAACGCCCTGCTTTCGGAAATCCCCCAGGAGGTGAAGACCGCCTTCATCTCCAATCCCAAACTCAAGACCGAGGAATTCTTTTTCCTCCTATCCCGGGCATTCAAACTTGGAAATGGTGACAACAAGGCCAAGTTTCTCATCAACTTTACGGAGTTCTTGGAACGACTCGACAAAAACGGGGAAAATGTCGTACTTATCATAGATGAGGCCCATTGCCTGCCAGAAAAACTACTTGAGGAGATCAGGCTTCTTTCCAACCTCGAAACCCCGCATTCAAAGCTCCTAAACATCATTCTGGTAGGACAGCCCGAATTTGAAAAGACCTTGGACCATCCAGGGTTCAGGGCACTGAAACAGAGAATCACCCTGAGATACAGGCTCAAGCCCTTAAGCAAAGAAGAGACCAGAGAATACATAAAGGTCCGCCTCTCCAGGGCGGGTTCAAAGGATGTAGGTGTATTCTCCGAAGGGGCAATTTCGGCTATCTACAGGTATTCAAAGGGTGTTCCACGAGTAATAAACCTCCTTGCAGACCGTGCCATGTTGACCGGTTTTGTCAAGGAAACCAAGGTGATCGACGATAAAATCATCAGGGAGTGTGCGGCCGAGATCGGGTTTGGCAATGCAGAGCTCAACAGGGTAGAAAAAGATAGGCTCAAGAAGAACGATAGGGAAACAAAAACAGGGCGTCATCTCCTGAGAGCTGGCTTGGCCTTCCTGATTTTGGGGGCAATACTTGCCATCTTCTGGTTCGTAAGCCTTTCCAATGCTGAAAGACAAAAACTTATCACGGATCTCACTATATTATTTTCAGGAGAACTATGGGAAAAATAGAAGAGGCACTGAAAAAATTAGATGCACAAAATCTTGGGACAGCCGCAGGCCAAGCCCAGAACGCACCGGTTGACAAAAAAAATTACGCTGAGAAGGCAGCGGCAGAACACGAGGGTGACACCCCCTCCCCTGTTTCAAGCCAGGGTAACGAGCCTGCGACAACGACGACAAGGATGCTGAAACAGGGACCTGTGGATTTCAGGGTGGTGGTCTATCACAACCCGGAGTCCCTTGCTGCCGAACATTTCAAGGTGCTCCGGGGCAATATCATGCACCCTGCCGATGGGAAGGGGATAAAATCAGTACTTATCACCTCTGCCTTGGAACAAGAAGGCAAGACCATGGTGGCATGTAACTTGGCAGTTAGCATAGCCCAGAGCCTTGATCCCTATGTCATGCTAATTGATGCAGATGTTAGAAGGCCCAATGTCCACAATATGCTGGGGCTTAGCAAGGTAAAGGGTCTTACGGATTACCTGGAGTCAGATTCACCCCTGTCTGAATACCTCATAAAGTGCAACATCGACAAGATGACCATTCTCCAGGCAGGATCCCTGGTAAGAAACCCGGCTGAAATCATGACCTCGGAAAAGATGAAGTATCTCGTTAAAGAGGTAAGGCAAAGGTATGAAGACAGATTTGTCGTAATAGATTCTCCGCCGGTCAACCTGGCAGCAGAAACCTTGGTACTTGCCCAGCAGGTGGATGCCATCGTAATGGTAGTCCGATACGGCATTTCAGACAAAAACGCCGTTGATGAGGCATTAAACAGATTGGAAAGGGGGAAAATCTTAGGAATGGTCTTTAATGGATTCGAGGTGACTCCGAGGAAATATACCTATTACAAGAAAAGATATCATTATGGTAAATGAAATTAATTTTACAAAAGATCCATGGCATAAACAATCAAGAAAGGCGGCTTGAAAGCCGCCTTTCCTCTATATCAATAGTAGTTTATCAATCAACCCTTTCTCATCTTGCTGCTTGAGCAAAGCCCAAGACCTACCAGGCCAAAACCGATCAAGAGGACCGTGGCCGGTTCGGGGACATGTTGATATATGACGTCATTTGCACAGGTAGGCGCAAAACCTATTATGGCGTTGCTCCAATCTACGTTGTTAATTGTGTTAGCAAGATCGAAATCAAAAACTACATAGTTGGTAGGAGGCGCGCTATTAGGTACAAAATCAGTAAAATTTTGTAACGAGCCAATTTCTGTAGAGGCAGTTATAAGTGCATCACTGGCATGGACGGGGTGATAATTTCGATACCACGTTTCGGGGTCGGATTTAAAAACGCCAGTTGATAAATCATAATAGTTATCGTTTTGTCCCTTTTTTGCAGAAACGCTAACGCCATTATTTACCTTGTAAAGCGTGGCACCGGAGGTTGCTGTCACATCCACAAAATAATCCCAGAAAAAATCACCATCCGTATCCAAAAAAAGATCACCGGCAGCATAGGAAGAAGAAGAACTTACACTATCATAGGCAATTTTAATCTTTTCCAATGCGCCAGAAGAGTCTGTTTCTATCGTACCACCTGTTAATTCCGGCGTGCCGATCACATCCGTGTCATTGTGAGCTGTATTATAAGTATCGGTCCATGATTCCCCATTAGCCCATCTTTGATTATCACCCCAATAATTGTTGGAGTCACCAAAACTGTAAAGGGTGGCTTGAGCAGCCCCTTGAACAAAGACAAAAACAAATCCCATCAAAAAGATTCCCAATAACAATTTTTTCATAATACTCCTCCTATGTTTTCTAAAAATCTTTATGCATATTTTTCATCAGATATCTTTAAAGCAATAGATATGCCGTAGAGATAAAATATTCATGGCAAAAAAATGGAAAAAAGACGTGCTCTAAAAAGATTACGGCAAAAAAATGGAAAAAGATTTCCCACAACGGAAAAGTTTTTCCGTGATTTTTTTTCACACAGGACATTTTTCGTGCAAAATGCAAAGGCTAACATATTACCCAATAAAATGCCTAATGACTCTATGATCAAATACCGATAAACTTAGAAAAAGAGCACCGGCGCATAGACCTGCTCTTTATTGACAAGAATTTATTTGGACTCTATCTTTCAAGGGTTCGACCAGTTTTCCCATTTAACTTTTTGAAGGAATGAAACATCCTGGCCTGCTATTCTGCTTATAATGGCAAAGCCAAGGCCTATATTTGGTAAAAGCTGGTAGCATACCTTCTTTATTCAAGGCAGAAACATTAAACGGGAAGAACAATTTCACCCAAATGGCGGTAGCATGTCTGGAGTTGGCGGGTTTATTGGGTTTGTTGGGCTTGTTGGGTTTATAGGGTTTATTGGGTTCATTGGGTTTGTTGGGCTTGTTGAGTTGGTTGGGTTTGTTGAGTTGGTTGGGGGTTTGTTGGGTTGAGGAGGGATGATATGAAAGTTCCGTTCGTTGCGCTGGCTAAGCAGCATAAAGTATTTAAATCTGAGATACTCTCGATGATTTCGCATGCCCTTGACGAGGCTGCCTTTATCGGTGGGGAAAATGTGGCCAAGTTTGAGGAAGAATTTGCAGAATTTTGCAATACGAGCCATTGTGTGGGGGTTTCCTCTGGTACAGATGCCCTACGTTTTGCGCTAATTGCAGTGGGGATTGGGGCTGGGGATGAAGTGATAACCGTACCTAACACTTTTATTGCTACAACAGAGGCCATAACGCAAGTAGGGGCAAGGCCGGTTTTCGTGGACATAGACCCTGTTACGTACAATATGGATGTCTCCCAGTTGGAGGGCGTCGTAACGGACAAGACAAGGGCCATTTTGCCAGTGCACCTTTATGGCCAGGCAGCAGACATGGATCCGATCATGGAGCTTGCCAGAAAATTCAATCTTTCTGTCATCGAAGATGCCTGCCAGGCACACGGCGCCTTATATAAGGGTAATTCATGCGGTTCCATGGCAGATGCAGGCTGCTTCAGCTTTTACCCGGGAAAAAACCTCGGAGCCTGCGGTGAAGGGGGAGCTGTGGTGACAGATAATGCGGAATTGGCCGGTAGTGTACGGATGCTAAGAAACCACGGCCAAAAGGAAAAATACATCCATGAGATCGAGGGGTATAATGGAAGACTCGATGCCATTCAGGCAGGTATTCTTAGAATAAAGCTCAAGCAATTGAAGGATTGGAATGATGCCCGCATAGGAATAGCTGCCTGTTACCAGAGGCTCCTTTCAGACATACCTTTCATAAGGCTTCCCCAGGAAGCCACCTATGCCACCAGGTGTGTGTATCATCTCTATGTCGTTTTGGCAGAAAAGAGGGATGAACTCAGGCAGTACCTTTATGCAAAGGGCATTGAGACAGGGCTTCACTATCCAGTGCCTCTACACCTTCAGAAGGCATACGAACATCTTGGTTATAAGAAGGGGGATTTCCCTGTGGCAGAACAGGTTGCTGAAAAACTTCTTTCCCTTCCAATTTATCCAGAGATGACAGAGGCCCAGGTAGAATATGTAGCTGATTCCATAAAGAGTTTTTACACGCTTTCAAAAAATGGCAAAATTTAAAGGAATAATTCTTGCGGGTGGATTTGGCACAAGGCTCTATCCTTTGACACTTGGCGTGAGCAAACAGCTCATGCCAGTATATGACAAGCCAATGGTCTATTACCCTTTTACCACCCTTATGCTTGCCGGAATAAGGGAGTATCTCCTTATTTCAACTCCTAATGATTTGCCCCTCTTCGAAAGGTTATTGGGTGATGGGGCCAAATGGGGTATCTCTATCAGTTATAAGGAGCAGCCGCACCCAGGCGGGATAGCCCAAGCTCTTACAATCGGAGCCGATTTTATAGGAAAATCCAATGTTGCACTCATTCTAGGAGACAACCTCTTTTTTGGCCATGATCTCCCGGAAAAATTGTCAAGGGCAGTGCATAGAATAAGGGGAGCAACAGTCTTTTGTTATCACGTCAAGGATCCTCAAAGATATGGGGTGGTAGAAATAGGCGAAGATGGCAAGGTCAAAAACATAGTGGAAAAACCTAAAAGGCCCAGGTCCAATTGGGCAGTAACCGGTCTGTATTTCTACGATAGCAGGGCTGTAGAGATAGCTCAAGCCCTTAGTCCTTCGGATAGGGGAGAGCTTGAAATCACAGATGTAAATAATGAATACCTGAAAAGAGGTGAGTTGTTTGTGGAGCAGTTGGGCAGAGGTTTTGCGTGGCTTGACACCGGCACCCACGCTTCTCTTTTGGATGCCGGTCGGTTCGTACAAATAATGGAGGAGCGTCAGGGATTAAAGATAGGATGTCCGGAAGAGGTGGCATGGCGTATGAAATTTATTGATTCCAAACAGCTTGTTTCCTTGGCTCAGGAGTTGAAAAAGAGTGGTTATGGCAATTATCTCTTGGGCTTTTTAGACTCCGAACAGGGGGTAGTATGATTAGAATAGGTTTGATAGGCTATGGTTACTGGGGGCCGAACCTGGCAAGAAATTTCCACAACAACCCAAATACCCAACTTTTATCCATCTGTGATTTTTCGCATGACAGGCTGAAGGCAGCGGCAAAAATCTATCCATACATAGACTTTTTGGACAACGTGGATGATTTTTTCAAGGATAATCGTTTGGATGCCGTGGCTATTGCGACTCCTGTCTCCACTCATTTTAGTTTGGCACAAAGGGCAATCGAAACTGGAAGGCACGTATGGCTTGAAAAACCAATGGTGGAAAAGGTGGAGCAGGCAGAGAAGTTGATAGAACTTGCAACCCAAAAAAACAAGAGATTGATGCTCGATCATACCTTCATCTATACAGGGGCTGTGAGAAAGATAAAGGAGCTTGTTTCACAAGGAGAGATAGGTGATCTGATCTATTATGATTCTACCAGGGTGAACCTTGGTCTT
>JALSNW010000022.1 GCA_026986785.1 Deltaproteobacteria bacterium
GGGCACGGATGCCTGGATGGGTAGATCGGAGCTATTTTGCCAATATAGACCGTCCAAACCAATGGGATAAAATATCTCATCCGAAACAAACTCAAATAGCCCTCTTCCCGTAATCTTCTCGACAATCCTGCCCAAGAGGATATATCCCAGGTCACTATAGACAGAGATGGTCCCAGGTGCATATATGAGGGGCATACACAGTATAAGGCCACATGCAGCATCTATACGTTCCGGGCCAGATGGAAGAGCGGCCAAACGCCTATTCTCAAACAGCCTTTTGTGGGCAGGCAATCCAGAAGCGTGGCAGAGCAAGAGCTCCAGGCTGATATCGCTTATGTCTCCGCAAACATCTTTGAAAAAAGTCGAGATATTGTCTTCCAGACAGACCATTGCCCTATCCCTTAGTAACATATAGGCCAGAGCTGTCACCAGGGGCTTTGTAAGGGAGGCAAGATCAAAAATGGAACAGGCATCTATATCCCTCGCCCAAGGCACAAAGGTCCTTTTCCCAGCATAATGCCTGTAAACAATATCACCCTTGTGCCAAACAGATAATGCTGCTCCAGGGAACAAACCCTGCCCAATGGCATTAGACAGCATTCTATCTACTGCTCTGGAAATGGATCCGATCAATTTTCTTGCATGTTAGCCCTTATTTATTTACCCTCTAATCATCAATACTTCAGCCGTCAAAAGCTATATTAAAATAGGAGATCCATCTTGCCATGAAGAAAAATACCATGAACAAAACTATCCTTTTTTTGGCAGTATCCTTTTTCTGCCTCGGCACCATCAACGCCTTGGCAGTACCGGACAAATATCGCACGTCTCCAGATCCAGTAGCAGTCATGGCTGATGGGGTACTCGTAAGGCCATTGGGACTTGTTTCCACCATAATAGGCTCTGTATTCTATGTAATTACCTTGCCCTTTACGATTCCATCTGACAGCGAGGACACCGCACGTCAACAGCTTGTGGAATATCCGGCTTGGTTCACCTTTCAGCGGCCCATTGGCAATTTTGGCCACAGGTATCAGCGTGAAAATATCGTGGGACAAAAAAGGGTACTCCAGGAAACCTTGAAAAAAGAACGAGAACAGGAGAAAAAAGACAGCTCCAAACCGACTTCCACACAGGGGCCAGAACCAGTGGAATAGGGCTCAAGATATCTGAAGTGCTGTATTTTTTCTTCAATTATGTTATGTTAGAGGTCCCTTAAGGGAGATACTCGCGGAAGCGGAAAGGGCACTGGTGGCC
The DNA here is from genome assembly GCA_026986785.1 of Deltaproteobacteria bacterium. Classification (GTDB taxonomy): domain Bacteria; phylum Desulfobacterota; class Dissulfuribacteria; order Dissulfuribacterales; family QOAL01; genus QOAL01. Next base: position 1,258 of record JALSNW010000022.1, read on the forward strand.
CTCCCGGACTTCAAATCCGGTGTACGGGGTGAGAAGCCCCGTAGGTGGGTTCGATTCCCATGCGCTTCCGCCACCACCTATCCTATCCCTTCTCCAATCGTGAAATATCACCCTTGTTGATTGTTTGCTCAGCCTCTTGGGAATCTGCCATGTCATTCGAACACCTATCCTGCATTTTCAGACTCACAGGTATATCTGTTTCCAATGACCTGATGTGCAGATCGCGCTGGGGGAATGGGATCTCGATATCATTTTTCTCCAGAGTATCATAGATCAAGACGAGAAACCTCGAGGCAGTAGTCCTTGGACGCAAGATGTCAGCCCCTTTGATCCATACGAATAGCATGAAGTCCAGACTGCTGTCCCCCATGTCGGTCATGATTACCCTGGTCTTACGCCTATATGATGAATAGATGTGCGAGATTTCAGAATTTTCGACTGCCTCTGTTACCAATTCCATCACCCTTTGGGGATCTGTTCCATAGGCCACGCCAAAAGGGATCTCAAAACGCCTGATGTCGTCGTTCATGGTCCAATTGATCACCCTATTCTGTATCAGGTCCTGATTGGGGACAATGACGTCAATATTGGAATTGGTGGTAATGGTGATGGAACGCATACGGATATCCCTGACCCTCCCCCTCAGAGAGGAATCCAGTTCTATAAAATCCCCGATCTTGATACTCCTTTCAAAGAGAAGAATCACTCCAGAGACGAAATTGGAGACCATGTTTTGCAGACCAAAGCCAATACCTACAGACAGGGCCCCTGCAACCAAGGCTATGGAAGACAAATCAATACCCAATACATTCAAGGCAAGGAAAAAACTTGAGATAATAATGATATAATAACCAAGGTTTGAGATGAGGGTCAGGGTGGAAGGGGTCAAGGAACGATTCTTCAAGGAGAGTTGCTTTATATTGACCTTATAAAAACGGCCCACCAAGAATCCTGCAATGATTACAAGGCAAAACACCACTATCTTCAGGATACTTACTGGGGTCTGACCGATGGTCACGAAGGACGTGTTTATACTCTTCCAAAAATGGTTGGCCAGGTCCTTGAACTCTTCGAGGGTGAGGCCATGAATAGTCCTGGCCTTGCCCAAGACCAGGCTATCCATTCGTGCCAGCAGGGCAGATAGATCCTGTTCCAAGGAAGCACCGTCTTTCACCGATTTTGCAATGTCCAAAATGGCCTGACCCTTTGCAAATACCTTTTTGTCCTTGATCTTGAGCAGATGGCTATAATCCAGGAAGGCCCATTCCAGCTTCTGCCTGAGAAGCCCCTGGCGTTTCTCCTCAAGGGCAGATATGGCAGCCTCACTCTTGTCCACGGCACCCTGGCGCCCCAAGAGGCTCAAACGATCCCGCTCGATCTTCAGCTTGTATATACTAAGTTCGATCTTTTCCAGATCCTCATCCAGGCTCTTTTGGTGAGAGGCGATATTTTCCCTGGCAAAATCCATGGTTTTCAGTGCTTTGACAAATATCTCCGGCACCTTTTGCATGGCCTCATATAGTGCCTTTGCCCTCTTTCTGTAGATCTTTAACCCTTTTTTGTAAAAGGCGTATTGCAGTTCCAAACTCAAGAGGTCTTTATCATCCTTTGGCAATAGGGCTATCTGTCTCTTCAGGACCTTCAGGCGCTCTCCAGCCTCCTGAATATTTTGGGATAGTGCCGACCTCTCTGAAGACCAATCAAGATATTGAAGAAATAGCCTGCCATATTGATCCGGGTTTGCAGGTACATTTATAACAATCTCCCTCTGGGTCGTATTGCCTGAAAGATCGATGAGTTTCTTTACCAACATCTCCTGCATGATGATCCGCTCATCTTTTTTCTTTGCAAGGGAGATCTGGCTCAGAAGCCTTTTGTATACCTCTGCGTCGCCATTTACTATGGTGGCGTTCAGGTCCGCTCCCTCACAGAGACCAGCCCCAAAACCACCGATGATACAAAAAAGGATGAACAGGTATGCAGATATCCTTATGGAGAAATCTTTCATCATAACCCTTTGGCTACCCTAAAGATTGATATTACACCCATTGCAATGCGTTGCTGCCAAGCATTCAGAAAACAATCCTCATCTTTGAGATGCTCTTGCGTGAAGGGATATCATCTGCCATCAAAAAAGGAATATACACATGGGCTCCTATGGCAAAGAGATCTGATACAGACTACTTGGAGAAAGAGCTCGCTACAAATCCAAGTTCAAGAAAGGCCTTTTCTTCTCTCCAAGACCACCACGCTTCTGGGCTTTACCCTATATCTTGACTCGGGATAGATCTTTTGCATGAAGGGTCTAACGATATCGTGGGGAATTGGCTTGAAAGTATCTATGGCAATATACCATTGGCCTGCTTCCAGCCTTGGCAGTTCCATCTCCAGCTCCTGACTTTCCTCCATGTTGATCATTACATGGAGGTCTTCCTCAGCCTCCCCCTTGCCAGCAAGGGTGAATGCAAGGAAACGAGCCTCGGAATCTTCCCAGGGAGGCTGCTCCAATCTTGTCCCATGCCACGTAATATCGGCGAACTCCATCCCCTCATCTCTTTTCCCTGTGAGGAAATGCCTCCTCATAAGGCAAGGATGCCGTTTTCTAAAGGCTATCATCTCCCTGGTAAAGCGCAGCATCTCTGCATTTCTTTCCATCAGCTCCCAGTCGAGCCAACTCAATTCGTTGTCCTGGCACCAACAGTTGTTATTGCCTTTCTGCGTCCGTAGGGCCTCGTCTCCTGACAAAAGCATGGGCACTCCCTGGGACAAAAACAGCAGGGAAATGAAATTCTTGGCCTGCCTCAACCTGAGACGCTGGATTTTTTTGTCCTTGGTCTCCCCCTCTATTCCATAGTTGAAACTGAAATTTTCATCGGCACCGTCCCGATTTTCCTCTCCGTTTGCATCGTTATGTTTCCTGGAATAGCTAACGAGATCGTTGAGGGTGAAACCATCGTGACAGGTGATGAAATTTATGCTGTTAAAAGGATGTCTTCCACTTGGCTGATAGAGGTCACTGCTACCAGTAAGCCTGGTGGCCACCTCACCTACCAGGCCCTTGTCTCCCCTGACAAACCTCCTGATCACATCCCTGTACCGGCCATTCCATTCCTGCCATCTATATCCAGGGAACCCCCCAACTTGGTACAATCCACCTGCATCCCAGGCCTCTGCAATCAAGGCCGCCCTTGAAATGCCATGGCAAAATTCGAGGCTCCATATCACAGGGGCGTGATGCATCGGCTGTCCATCTTCTCCTCTGGCCATCACGCTTGCCAGATCGAAACGGAAACCATCTATCTGGAAATTGTTGATCCAATATTCAAGGCACTCCACAATAAAGAATGTGACCTGTGGGTGGTTACAATTTACGGTATTGCCGCATCCAGTAAAGTCCCTGTATTTTCTCCGGTCTGCCGGATCGAGGTGATAAAATTCCCTATTTGAAAGCCCCTTGAAATTTATGACAGGGCCATCTTCCCCTCCTTCTGCAGTATGATTGAATACCACGTCCATTATTATACCTATACCTGCCCTATGGAGTTCCTTGACCATATCACGGAATTCATTCAGGCAGTGGGCGCTGCACGGGGATACGAAATAGGCTGGATGAAGGGCAAAATAACTGTGTGGACTGTAGCCCCAGTAATTCTTCAGACCAAGTTCCCTGACGCCAAGGGGCACATCTTGCTCGTCAAAGGCCATGATAGGGAGCAATTCAACATGGGTTATTCCCAGATCCTTGAGATAAGGGATCTTCTCTATTATCCCGGAAAATGTCCCTGGCTGCGAGACCCCAGATGAAGGATGCCGAGTAAAACCCCTGACATGCATTTCATATATTATGGATCTATTGGGGAGATGCTCAGGCATATTCACCCCTTCCCAATCGTATTCATCAAGTCTTGCTGGCACCACGGCCCTTATGGGCTTGGCCTTCACATCAACCTTGGCCTGTTCCCTTTGCCAGAAACGATCGAATACTATGCGTGCACAGGGATCAAGGAGCTCTCTTTCCCGGTTGAACCTGAATCCAGATATGGCCGTGTCATCAGGGCCATCTGCACGCCAGGTGTAGGCCATTCCTGGCTCAACACCCTGGACAAAGATGTTCCAGAAAAAAAATTCCCTATTGTTTTCAGGATCGAGTTTCAATATCTCGAACGGCACCAAGGAGTCCATTGACTCATACAAAAGAAGCTCTACCTGAGTGGCATGTCTGGAAAACATACTGAAATTGACACCATCAGCCTCACAGGTAGCCCCCAGGGGAAAACGATGCCCTGGCCTGACATTGATTCTCTTCATATCCCTACTTTTCCCAGAGAAGACGACTCTTCTTACATGATTAGATTCAGGATATGATAAACAAGAAGTATCGTATATACAACCAGAACTACGAAAAGAGCAAATCTTACAACAGGTCTCTTGTAGAAAAAAGACAACGCGCAGATACCAGGAAAAGTGAGGATCAGCTTGACTGTAAGGGCCTCCAAGTATTGATGATTGTTAAAAAAGGGGGCGAGAAAAGGATTGAGCTCTACCGCCCCATTGGCTATCTCATAAACCGTGAAATAGTAGTCGAGAAAAGACATGAACCATAGCAGCAAGATCCCTGCAGAGGTGCCAAAAGGGATTTCGCTATTGAGACTTGTCTGAAACCTGAGCAGTAGGACTCGACCAGGCATATTTTCCTCCCCCACTTCAATGCCGGCCCTGGACGTCCATGCATTGGAGACACATAGTCCAGGGCCTAAGACAGCACACAAATGGTCGCAATCGGGCATTATGGAACCTTTTTTCTCCTCCTCTACGAAAAGCCCGGCACTAACATATATCTATCAATAATTATGCCTGTAAAACAGGCAGATTCTACCATAAAAACACGAATACAGCCATGCACCTTTCCCCAATAGCACAAAAAACGGAAAAAAACTTCCATAGACATGGAAAATCTTTTCCATCAGGGCATCAGGCCATCCACCAACCCCTGAGACACATAAGTCCCCATGATCAAGAAAAACGACATGGACCTATAATGCTCAACCTGGCAAAGAAGTTGCATTTATATACGAAAGATCAAAAAAGGCGCGGTTTCGACATTCAGGCATTATGGATTTAACCATCTGAAACTTCAGGAGAAACAGAGAAATGAACCTGGCAAAGACTGTTTGTAAAAACATACAACGCCCAAAAAAAATCCGAAGGATAAAACCTACGGCATCGGATCTAAAATTTGATTTTACCCTATCGAGCATATCCATCTGCCAACAGTGTAGCTCTCGGCAGATCTGCCAAATAGCAGCCCTGCTCAATATACCGGTGACCGATTGCACCTACTTTGCACAAGAACGGGTAAACTGATTGGTCATACCTATAGACCCGTATTATAGGTATATCAAACGCCTGAAAAACAATTCCTTAACGGGCTGACAATTCTCACCAAATCTGCTGCCTTGTCAAGGCATTGGAAGATCCAAGCATGTCCGGCCCTTGATACCTTTCCAGCAGAATTAGAGAGCTCCAGATCTGGCTTAAAAGGGCACGTCGTCTTCTATTGGGGGTTCTTGAGGCTGAATGTCCTCGGCACTATCTGTGCCCGCCGCCCTGGAGTCAAGTATCTGTATGTCCCTTGCGATGATTTCCGTTGTCCAACGCTTGTTGCCATCACGATCTTCCCATGACCTGGTCCTCAGACGTCCTTCAACATATACAAGCCTTCCCTTTGACAGATACTCGTTACATACCTCGGCAAGCCTTCTCCAGGCCACTACTCGATGCCATTCTGTCTCTGAATCCCATTGATCTCCCTTCTTGACGGGAGAATCTGTGGCCAGGCTGAAATTTGCCACAGGGGTTCCATCCTGGGTATATCTAATTTCAGGATCTGAGCCAAGCCTTCCAATCAACAGTACCTTATTGAGTCCTCTTGCCATCCTTCTTCTCCTTGACGAGGTTTATGAGCAACCTGCCCATCCAGCATAAAAAAATCGAGATTGGGGTAAACCCTGATCATATACAAACACTGAATAAACAGAGAAATCAAGGCCCGATCATATGACGAATTTGAACTGTCCCTTACCAAGCAGGTCATGTAAATGCACAATACCTGCCAACCTGCCATTTGTCCCAATCACAGGCAAGACAGTAATCAGATGGTGTTCCATAACGGCCAAGGCATCCGCAGCCATTGCATCTGGCATCACCGTCTTGGGATTTTTGGTCATTATCTCCTCGACAGCCTTGTTTCGAAGATCAGGATACCGAAGCATGGCCCTTCTGAGATCCCCGTCTGTCACAATACCAACCAGGGCCTCGTCGCCATCGAGTACAAGTGCAGCCCCGAGCCTCTTCTGGTCAATCTCTTCGATCACCTGGGACATGGAAGAGCCCAGCCTGACTATTGGTATATCTTCACCTGTGAGCATCACCTGACGCACAGAGACCTTCAGTCTCTCTCCAAGGGTACCCAGGGGATGGTTGCGCCTGAAATCTCTTTCACTGAAGTGCCTTAGCTTGAGCAATACGATAGCCAGGGCATCCCCTGCGGCAAGGGCGGTCGTCGTACTTGCCGTTGGCGCAAGCCCAAGGGAGCAGGCCTCTCTGTCCACACCGGTGTCCACTACGCAAGTGCCCGCCCTGGCCAGAGTGGAATCCTTGTTACCCGTAAAGGCTATAATAGGGATCTTTCGCTCTTTGAAGACAGGGATAAGGGCGTTCAGCTCTTGGGTCTCTCCACTGTTGGAGATGGCAATAATCACATCCCCTGCCATGACCATACCGAGGTCCCCATGCATGGCCTCTACAGGATGAAGAAAGAGCGCCGGGGTACCAGTGCTGGCCAGAGTTGCGGCAATCTTTCTGCCAACGAGCCCCGATTTCCCTATCCCGGTCACGATTACCCTGCCCTTGGTATCGAGGATCAACCGAACTGCCCGTTCAAAGTCGGCATCCAGCCTGTCTCTTAACCTTTCAAGGCCCTCTATCTCTATGGAGATAGCTTCTCTGCCTGCCTCGATTATATGGATCTGACTGTCACTCAAGACTGAACTTCCCTATGTGATCATTTATTCCAGTTGGGTATTCCCCATTGAAACATGCCATGCAAAAACGATCTGTGCTGGCCCCAGAGGCCTCTACCATTGCCTCCAAGCTCAGATAATGGAGGGCATCGAGGCCCAGAAAACGCCTTATGTCTTCGACGCTCTGCTTGGCAGCAATCAATTCTCCCTTGGTTGAAAAATCAATGCCATAAAAACAGGGATATCTGGTGGGAGGACAACTCACCAGCATGGATATCTCCTTGGCCCCGGCATCCCTTATGGCCTTTATCCTGGTTCGGCTGGTGGTACCCCTGATAATAGAATCCTCCATGATTACGACCCGCTTGGATCGTATGGTCTCCTTGACAGGATTCAGTTTTATCCGCACGCCAAAATCTCTCATGGATTGACTCGGCTGAATAAAGGTTCTGCCAACATAGTGATTTCTTATCACTGCCAATTCCAAAGGGATACCTGCTGCCTGGGCATAGCCCACTGCCGCATAGTTTCCAGAATCGGGAAAGGGCATGACAAAATCTGCATCAATGGTGATCTCTTTTACGAGGGCTGCCCCCAAGGCCTTTCTGAAGGTATAGACATTTCTACCAAAGATATTGCTGTCCGGCCTGGCAAAGTAAATGAATTCGAATATGCAGTTGGCCCTCTTCTTTGCCTGTATGGCAGCAAAGGAACGAAGTCCATTTTCATCGATGATGACCACCTCACCCCGCTCCACGTCCCTTATATATCTGGCCTGTATGAGATCAAGGGCGCATGTCTCCGAGGCCAACACGTATGCCCCGTTGCTCATTCGCCCTATACACAATGGCCTGAAACCCAAGGGATCACGAAAACCGATCAGGGCCTTTTCAGTGAGCATAAGCACAGAATAGGCGCCCTTGATCAGATTCATGGTCTGGTAGATGGCCTCGTCTATACCTTTCCTCCACGACTTGGCCAGCAGGTGTATTATTATCTCACTATCCATTGTAGTCTGGAAGATGGAACCACAGGCCTCAAGCTCCCTCCTTATCTCGTGGGCATTGACCAAATTGCCATTGTGTGCAACGGCCAGTGTGCATCCCGCATGGTTCACACAAAAGGGCTGGGCATTCTGAAGGACCGAAGAACCCGTAGTGGAATAACGTACATGCCCTACGGCAAGGTGACCCTTCAAGTCCTTGAGCCGAGATTCATGGAAGACCTCACTCACAAGCCCCATTGCCTTGTACTCATGGACGTTCTTCCCATCGGATGAAACTATGCCCGCACTTTCCTGCCCCCTGTGTTGCAAGGCATAAAGGCCAAAATAGGTCAGGTTTGCAGCATCTTCATGGCCATAGATCCCGAAAACCCCACATTCCTCCCTGGGGCCTCCTGCAAGGCGTCTTTGCATCCAAAAATCATTACAATCCAAGATCTCGATTTCGGTCTGGTTATGAGTCATTTTATATTTGAATAGTATTCTTGCAGGGGTTTCACGTCCATATCCTGCTGTTTCAAGGCGAGAATGGCCTTGACAGCAGCCTTGGCCCCAGCAACCGTGGTGAAATAGGGAATCTCGAGCTCCAAGGCTGTACGCCTGAGGTGATAGGCATCGGACAGGGTACGTTTCTTCCCGCTCGGAGTATTGATCACAAGGTCTATCTCTCTGTTTTTCATAAGATCTACTATATTGGGACGCCCTTCTGAGACCTTCAACACGGTCTGACACTCCACACCGTGCTCCCTCAAGAAATCCGCCGTACCAGTGGTGGCCAAGATCCTGAAGCCCTCCCTCTCCAGGGCCTGAGCAGTGCCGAGAATGCCCTCCTTATCTCCCTTTCTGATACTGAGAAACGCCGTGCCGCCAAGGGGAAGACTCAGTCCAGAGGCAAATTGGCTCTTGGCAAAGGCCATGCCTACATTTTTATCTATGCCCATGACCTCACCAGTGGATTTCATCTCCGGCCCGAGGATGATATCCACACCCGGAAATTTCCTGAATGGAAAGACCGATTCCTTCACAGACACGTGTTTTGGCTCTGGCTCCTTGGTGAATCCCAGATCCTTGAGCCTCCTGCCAACCATTACCTTGGTAGCCAGCTTTGCGAGGGGGATACCTGTAGCCTTGCTAACGAACGGCACTGTCCTTGAGGCCCTGGGATTCACCTCCAGGACATAAAGTTCGTTTTCCTTGACGGCATATTGAACATTCATGAGCCCCACTACTTGAAGCTCCTTGGCCATCGCCTTTGTGGCCTGCTTTATCTCCTCGAGCATGTCTTCGCCAAGCCTATAGGGAGGAAGGACACAGGCAGAGTCCCCGGAATGGATACCCGCCTCTTCTACATGCTCCATGATCCCGCCTATGACCGTTGTCTCTCCATCCGAGATGGCATCCACGTCCACCTCTATGGCATCCTCCAAAAATTTGTCAATGAGCACAGGATGGCCTTCAGAGACATCCACCGCCTCCTGCATGAATTCTTTGAGGCCTTCCTCGTTATACACGATCCTCATGGCCCTACCACCCAATACATAGGAGGGCCGCACAACCACGGGATAGCCTATGTACTCTGCCACCTCCAAGGCTTCAGCCAGATTGAAGGCCGTACCGTTCGCTGGCTGCACCAGGCCAAGCTTGTTCAACATCTCTTGAAAACTCTTCCTGTCCTCTGCCCGATCGATGCTCTGAGGACTTGTGCCAAGTATCTTGGCACCTGCCTTCTCCAGGGGTACGGCCAGGTTCAATGGCGTCTGCCCGCCAAACTGGACTATGAGCCCATCAGGTTTTTCCTTCTCCACTATATGAAGCACGTCTTCAAGGGTCAGAGGCTCGAAATAGAGCTTGTCCGAGGTGTCGTAATCGGTAGAAACCGTCTCGGGGTTGGAGTTTACCATTATGCTCTCTATGCCCTCTTCTCTAAGGGCAAAAGAGGCGTGTACGCAACAATAGTCAAACTCTATCCCCTGACCTATCCTATTTGGCCCACCACCGAGGATCATGACCTTTTTGTTCCTGCTCGGTCTGGCCTCGTCCTCGGACTCGTAAGTCGAATAGTAATAAGGAGTAAAGGCCTCGAACTCAGCAGCACAGGTATCCACCAGCTTGTAAACCGGCCTTATGCCCTTTTGGGCACGAAGCCCTCTAACCTCCTCTTGGCTATAGCCAATCAGATAGGCTATCTGGGCATCCGAGAAGCCCTCCCTCTTGATAGACCAGATATCTTCCAGAGCAATGGGCCCCTTTTGCCTTATATGGTTACCCTCCCTCCTTATTCGGTCTATCTGATAGATGAACCAAGGATCTATGCCAGTCAGCCCGCATACCTCCTTTATGGACAATCCCATCTCGAGGGCAAGGGGGATGTAGAAGATCCTCTGGGAATTTGGTATCCTTAACTTGTTTTCCACCTCTTCGATGTGAGGTAGAGAACCCGATTTGTCCCACGGATCCTTTCCATCGAACCCCAGACCAAAACGTCCTATCTCAAGAGAACGAAGCCCCTTTTGAAGTGCCTCCCGAAACGTCCTGCCTATGGCCATAGCCTCGCCCACACTTTTCATGGAGGTCGTCAGATAGTCCTGGGCCTCTTGAAACTTTTCAAAGGTCCAACGAGGTATCTTTACCACACAATAATCTATCGTTGGCTCGAAAGAGGCCATAGTCTCACGGGTAATATCGTTTGGTATCTCATCCAAGGTATATCCAACAGCCAACTTTGCTGCAATCTTTGCTATGGGGAAACCTGTTGCCTTGGACGCCAAAGCAGAGGAACGAGACACCCGTGGGTTCATCTCTATAACCACCACTTCCCCATTATCCGGATTCACGGCAAACTGGATATTGGAGCCTCCAGTCTCGACACCGATCTCCCTTATTATGGCGAGAGAGGCATCCCTCAAGAACTGGTATTCTCTGTCGGTAAGGGTCTGTGCTGGAGCGACCGTGATACTGTCACCTGTATGTACGCCCATGGGATCCAGGTTTTCAATGCTACAAACTATTACCACATTGTCCTTTTTGTCCCTCATGACCTCGAGCTCGAATTCCTTCCAGCCTATAACCGACTCTTCGAGCATTACCTCGTGGATCATGCTGAGATCAAGTCCCTGTTTACAGATGGCCTTAAGTTCATCCATATTGTAGGCTATACCACCTCCACTGCCCCCGAGGGTAAAAGAAGGACGGACTATCACAGGAAAACCGATATCTGCGGCAGCTGCCACAGCCTCCTCCTGGGACCTGACAATGGCACTCCTTGGTATCCTAAGACCTATGTTTTCCATTGCCTGCCTGAACTTTTCCCTGTCTTCGGCCTTGTGGATTACCTCTCGACTTGCCCCTATCATCTCTACGCCCAGCCGTTCCAGGATACCAGATTCGGCCACCTCTACAGCAGTATTCAGCCCGGTCTGCCCACCCAGTGTCGGCAGGATCGCATCTGGACGCTCCTTTTCGAGGATCTTGATGACGACCTCTGGGGTGATGGGTTCTACATAGGTCCTATCCGCAATCTCCGGGTCAGTCATTATGGTTGCAGGATTGGAATTTACCAACACAACCTCAAAGCCCTCTTCCTTCAAGGCCTTGCAGGCCTGGGTGCCTGAATAGTCGAATTCACATGCCTGGCCTATGACAATAGGGCCTGAGCCTATGATGAGAATCTTTTTGAGATCTGTTCTTTTTGGCATTTATGGACTCTGAACTATGAATTTTTTTTAATTGGCCATCATGGAGACAAAACGGTCAAAAAGATAGCGAGAATCATGGGGACCTGGAGCAGATTCCGGATGGTATTGGACGGAAAAGGCCGGCAGCTCCCTATGGCGGATACCCTCGACAGTCTGATCGTTTAGGTTGATATGGGAGACCTCCACGTTTGAAGGCAGGGAAGACTCATCCACTGCGAAACCATGATTTTGTGCAGTTATCTCTATCCGGCCAGTATCAAGGTCCTTAACGGGCTGGTTCCCCCCCCGGTGTCCGAACTTGAGCTTGAAAGTCGAACCGTTCAGGGCAAGAGATAGTATCTGGTGCCCCAGGCAGATGCCCAATATGGGTTTCTTACCCAGTATGGCCTTGACAGTATCTATCACATGAGAAACTGCTGCCGGATCTCCGGGCCCGTTTGACAGAAAGACCCCGTCTGGCTTACAGGCAATTAGCTGCTCTGCCTCGGCCCTTGCTGGAAAGACGACACATTGACATCCCCTATCGCTCAGGAGCCGAAGTTGGTTGAATTTTAGACCACAGTCTATTATTGCCACCCTGAACCTGGACTTCTCCCACGACCTTAGCCTGGATAGACGGTCTGGTGAAAGGTCATCGAGCCGAAGGATCTTGCCACCTTCCCAGACATAGGGTTGTCTACAAGACACCTCTGTGGCAAGATCCCTATCCACAAGCCCAGGAATGGATTTGGCCTTCTTGACGAGGCTGTTGGGATCGAGGTCCTGGGTGGACATGACAGCCCTCATGGCACCAGCCAACCTGATATGCCTTGTCACCGCCCTTGTATCCACCTGTTCAATACCAAGTATCCCTTGTCTTCTCAGATATCCGGCAAGGTCTCCTGTTGCCCGCCAATTACTGTAGTCCTGCTCATATTCCCTTACGACGAATCCACTCATGTGTATCCCCAAAGACTCTTCATCCTCAGGATTTACACCATAATTGCCAATAAGCGGATAGGTCATGGTTACTATCTGACCGCTATAGGAAGGATCTGTAAGGATCTCCTGATAGCCTGTCATGCTCGTGTTGAACACCAATTCACCATAGGTCTCCCCATGGCCGGTAAAGGAGCGGCCCTCAAAGATCCGCCCATCTTCAAGGGCAATTAATGCCTTCATCAAATTCCCCTCAGTACCTGCATGCACGCAGGTGTTTTTTAGGATTTAATATGCTTTTTTACCTCTTTTCTTGAGGCAGGAGCACTATAAACTTGCCCATTGTTGGCGTCAATAGAGGCAGAAATGGCTTCAGTGAAGGAATACTCTACTTAATGGATATCTGGGCAGCAACCCGATTTAGCCTGGGGGCCAGCTCATCTGCCTGCCACCTATTATATGAAGATGTATATGATAGACCTCCTGACCTCCATGACGATTGCAGTTTATGACTGTCCGATAGCCATCCTCAGCCATGTTCTCCATCTCGGCTATCTTTTTCGCAACCAGGAACATCCTGCCCATGAGTTCGGCATGCTCTTCTTCAAGCTCATTCAAGGTTGGTATATGCTCCTTGGGGATGATCAAGACATGAACAGGACCTTGAGGGTTGATGTCCCTGAAGGCCAGCACGTGTTCATCTTCATATACTACATCTGGTTTGATCTCTCCTTTCACCATCTTGCAGAAAAGGCAATCAGACATGACAAAGCTCCTTGTTGGTCACATAAGTGATCCATGAAAAACCGTTTTTGATTCCGGCAACCAGGAACCCATTTGACCAAAGATATGCCAGCTTTCAGCTGTCGGGACATTCTGGAATGCCAGAGGGATTTTTTTAATAATAATATGTTCATGCAGGCACGGGCAAGGTATTCTTTACCATTCTAGAATAGACGCGGAGAAAACGCTTTCCAGGCCGTATACTTGAGACCAACAGTGACAAGAGCTCTATGCACATAAAACAGATAAACATATCCAGGCCCCTTGCCCTGATGTTTCCCATGGGCTTTGCCTCGGGTCTGCCCTTGGCACTTTCCAGCGGTACCCTCCAGGCATGGCTCACAGTAGCTGGCGTAGACATCAAGACCATAGGTCTGTTTTCAATGGTAGGGATCCCCTACACCCTCAAATTCGTCTGGTCTCCTGTCATGGACAGATTCAATATCCCTGTATTCGGAAGACGGAGGGGCTGGATAATCCTTTGCCAGGCCTTCTTGATCGCCATAACCTGTTCAATGGCAACCATCGATCCCTCGAACCAGGCCGGACCCATGGGGCTGGCAGCCCTCCTTCTGGCATTTTTCTCTGCCTCCCAGGACATTGTCATAGACGCCTACAGAACAGACAGCCTCGAGGAGCGGGAACGAGGCCTTGGAGTAGGACTTACGGTCACAGGATATCGGATAGCCATGCTGGTATCGGGTGCATTGGCACTCATTCTGGCAGATCACATGGGCTGGCAGACCACCTACCTGCTCATGGCAGGGGTCATGACAGGGGCGACCATCTTTACCTTCATTGCCCCAGAGCCAGCCCTCTCCGGGAGGCCTCCCAAGGACATGAGGGAGGCGGTCGTAGAACCCATCAGAGACCTGTTTGAGAGAAAGGCCATGATCTCTTTTCTCCTGCTCATAGTACTTTACAAGATTGGGGACGCCTTTGCAGGCACACTCACCACGGCCTTTCTCATCAGGGGAGCAGGATTTTCACCAACGGACGTTGGCACCATAAACAAAGGTTTAGGACTCGTTGCAACAATCCTTGGTGCAATGGTTGGAGGCGGACTCATGACCAGGATGGGGCTTTATGGTTCGCTCATGCTCTTTGGCATCCTCCAGGCCGTCTCCAATCTGGCCTTCATGACCCTGGCCCTGGCGGGCAAGAACTATCCCATCATGATAGGGGCCGTTGGGCTGGAAAACATATGTGGCGGTATGGGCACAGCAGCGTTTGTCGCCTTTCTAATGGCCCTTTGCAATCATAGGTTCAGTGCGACCCAATATGCAATACTCTCGGCCTTGGCTGCAATGGGCAGGGTGTTCGTTGGTCCTCCTTCGGGAATGTTGGTGGATGAATTGGGCTGGCCACTGTTTTTTTTCTTCACGTTTATGGCAGCCCTGCCAGGCCTTTTGATACTGAGATACCTGAAAAGGCCCATCGAGGCCCTTGAAGAAAAGGCCATAGAAAGATAGAAAGGGTTCAAGTACGAAAGCCATATAGCATCAAAACCTCATGGGCCTCTTTTTCAACAGCCTTCTTATTATATGACCTGCCAGATCAAATACCCTATCCGAGTAGTCTATTATGACCGAATCGGCGCTCACCTTTATACCCTCCATGGCCCCAATGGCCTTCTCGTTTCTCATGGCAGTGGTGGCACGCCCCCTTATTTTCGCTTCTGCCATCCACCTGTTCAAGGTAGCACCCAATCGACCGCTTCCTGAATAAGGGACATCCAACAATATATATACAGAGGAAGGGGGATAGTGGGAAAAGACCTTGGAAATTAGACCCCAGGCCTGTTTCGTGCGCTCACTTTGCCTAAATCGCCTAAAGACCAAACCCATGTCCCTCACAAAACCATCATCTGCCGCTACCAGGGGGATACCTTTCAAGGCATTCTCCAGGGTTATTATGCAATTGTAACCATCGATCACAAGCCTCTGACCCGTGATTTCACCTATCTTGACCAGCTTTGAACGCCGATGGGCCGCAACCTGCCTGGTAAAGACCGCCCTAAAGAGGATGTTCCTCTCCAAGGAACTGAGTTGATAGTGATTGCCCACGAAACCAAGGGCTGACCCCCTTGGATACCCCCTGGAAAGAAGAAAGCGAAAATCTACAGCTGCTTTCTTGAGGATCTTGTCTCTGATCCCAACACCATATTTCCCCAGACCACCTTCCATGACAATCCCAGCTACTGTCCAGATACTTACCATGCCCATCCATATTTAATAAGCAGGAGAATCGGCGCCAAACTTGCAGGAGGCATGGGCAAGGTTTATGTTTCTTTTATTAATACAATATCTCCTGTTACCACAGTGAAAAGATCTCGGGAACAGAATAAACAAGACAGGCGACCATGAAAATCTTGATATATCCACATGAGATACTCAGCACCAAGGCCGAACCCGTCAGGGAGATCAATGGACAGCTCCAAAGCTTCATCGACAAAATGATTGCCAAGATGTACAAGGCGGAAGGTGTAGGGCTTGCAGCCAATCAGGTAGGTGCCCCCATTCAGGTGATGGTCATGGATGTCACCCCTTCTGAAGAAGGCCCTCATCCAGTCGTCCTTCTCAATCCGGTGATTACCGAAACCGAGGGTACGGCTACCCATGAAGAAGGCTGCCTGAGCGTGCCCAACTATTCTGCCAAGATAACCAGGCCAGCCAGGGTTGAAGTCAAGGCATATGACAGACATGGACGAGAGATAAGGCTCGAAGGCGAAGGACTTTTGTCCAGGTGCCTTCAACATGAAATAGACCACCTCCAAGGCATCTGCTTCGTTGATAGGCTCAGTCCACTGAAAAAGAGCCTGTTTCGTAAAAAATGGGCAAAAATACGACCATTGGAGGAAGAGGAAGTGAAGAAATGAGCCCGGCTACAAGATTCAGGATAGTGTTCATGGGCACACCAGAGTTTGCCGTGCGCCCCCTTAAAACCCTAATCAACGGACCTGATGAGATATTGGCCGTGGTATCCCAACCCGACCGACCAAGGGGACGAGGCAGGAAGCTCCTCCCTACCCCTGTGAAGGAGACTGCCCTTGAGGCAGGCCTCAAGGTTTTACAACCGCCCAAGGTCAGGGAGCCCGAATTCCTGGAACAGCTCGAGGCCCTCCAACCGGATCTCATTGTTGTGGCCGCATTCGGCCAGATACTCCCCCAGGCCCTCCTTGATATCCCCAAGATAATGCCTATCAACATTCATGGTTCTCTTCTGCCGAAATATCGAGGAGCTGCACCTATCCAGTGGGCATTGATAAATGGAGAGAAGGAAACAGGCATTACCATCATGAAGATGGATGCCGGAATGGACACAGGCCCAATGCTATTGAAAAGGGCAATCCCCATTGGGGAAGACGAGACCTTTGGGCAACTGGCAGATCGGATGTCAGAGCTTGGGGCCAAACTCCTTGAAGAGGCCCTTGAAAAACTAAAAAAAGGTGAGCTCAAGGAAGAAGCACAACCTGAAGGGGGCATAACCTACGCACCTCCAATCAAGAAGGAACAATACCATATCAACTGGAACCAGTCTGCCCGGAGGATTCATGGCACAATCCGGGCATTTGACCCGAAACCAGGGGCCTATACCCTGTTCGGAGAACAGCGCATCAGGCTTTACAGCCCCCAGGTTCTGAACGATGAAGCCCCTGAAACAAAACCTGGTACAGTTCTCGAGGCCTCTGCTCAAGGCCTGAAAGTGGCCTGTGGCAACGGAGTCATAGGCATCAGACAGGTCCAATGGCCAGGCAAGAAAAGACTTGATATAGAGGCATTTCTCAGGGGCAGAAGAATACCAGCAGGTTCTATTTTTAGCTAATCCAGCAAGCCGTTTTGACGAACGATAAGGCAGTAATACGAAGATCAAGACAAAAACGCCATCTTGGGCCAAGGACAATGGCGGTCCAGGTCCTGACTACTTGGTTCTCCCAAGAACCTGGCATGAGACCTCCACTTGAAGAACTAATGGATGCCCAACTCAGAGGATGCCACCTCGCCTCTTCCGACAGGGCTCTCCTTTGGGAGATTGTCTTTGGTACAGTCAGATGGCGCAGACTCCTGGAATGGCACATTGAAAGACACGTGCACAAATTGGCTAGCCTACCCCTACCAGTCAGGATGTTACTGTTGACAGGCTCCTACCAGATAATCTTCCTTAGCCGTGTCCCCTATTTTGCCGCAGTGAATGAGGCAGTCAAGGCAGCAAAGGCCCTTAGAATCTCTTGGGCAAAAGGTCTTATAAATGCTGTGCTGCGAAAGATCAGCTCTTCTACCAAAGTCGTTCCTACACAAGAGACATTCTATGAAGACAGATGTCAAAAAAGATTCCTCAATTGTTTGTCTGTCTTTTCCTCCCATCCTTATTGGATGGTCAAGAGATGGAATGAAAATTGGGGTAAAACAGACTGCCTTTCCATCTGCGTCAACAATAATATCCATCCACCAGTCACCATTAGGGCCAATACCCTCAGGAGCACCCGAAAGGAACTGAGCTCCCTGCTGCTACGCTCTGGAATCGAGACGAAAAGAGGAACCATAAGTCCTGACGCATTGATCTTGAAAGA
Source organism: Deltaproteobacteria bacterium (assembly GCA_026986785.1). Lineage (GTDB taxonomy): Bacteria > Desulfobacterota > Dissulfuribacteria > Dissulfuribacterales > QOAL01 > QOAL01. The sequence goes on from JALSNW010000022.1 coordinate 19,249, forward strand.
CTACAGGGGCAGGATCCAGGAACTTCCTGGATTTGACAGAGGTCTTTTTCAGGTCCAAGACGAGGCGTCACAAATCGTCTCCCTGATGCTCAACCCTGAACCAGGCCAGTATGTGTTGGACCTCTGCGCTGGGGTTGGAGGAAAATCCACACACATAGCTGCCTTAATGAAAAATCAGGGACAGCTCATCTGCTCGGATAGCAGCCGAAAACGCCTAAGAAAACTCGCTGAAAACGCATCGAGACTTGGAACAAAAGCTATCAAGATCCTTTCTCCAGCCAAATCGAAAGAGATGATGTCAGCAGGTGGACAAAGATTTCACAGGATACTCGTGGATGCGCCTTGTTCTGGCACAGGCGTTATCAGGAGACACCCTGATATAAAATGGAATAGAACGCCTGCCATGTTGACCGATCTGGTAACCATTCAGTCGGATCTCCTTGATAAGGCTGGAGGGCTCCTGGCCAAAGGAGGCATATTGGTCTACTCGGTCTGCAGCCTGGAAAAAGAAGAAGGCGAAGAGAGGATTGAGAGATTTGTCGAAAAAAACACTGACTTTTCCCTGATAGATCCATATACAATACTGCCTGGAACTGTCCAAGGCATGATCACTCCAAAGGGCTATTTCAGGAGCCTTCCAGGCCAGCAGGGCATGGATGGTTTTTTCGCTGCCGCCTTGGCCAAGGGATGAGCCAAACAAGAAGTTGACCCCTTTTAGCCTTGGGATTAGTTTTACTTTATGGATATACAGGGTGATAATTCGTAGATTCGACACCTGTTGGCATAAAAAAAACAAAAAATTGGTGATGCCGTGAAAGACGACAGAGGCCTATATTATTATCCGGTTCTGGAAAACAAAAAACTCAGGATGTATGTGAGATTGAACAAAGAGGATATAGAATTCAGACTCTGGGATCAGACAGATGAGACCCTCTGGGAGGAACACGGATGGGTGCCGTGGACAGCCATCAACCAGGCAGCCGATCTTTACAAGAAGGAAGGCCGAAAAGGAGCCCCCCCTATCCATCTCTATGACATAGAAGTAGCCATAAGGTTGTTAAAAGACTATGCCAGGAAGCAGGGGGCAGATGCATGATGATAGATCTCACATGGAATCAATTCTTCAATAGGATCCCAGAAAGGCTTGCCCCCCTTTTCCCCCATAACGAGCCCATATGGACTGTTCTGGACAGGCTCAAACCATTTATCAGGGACACCATCAAACCCAATCTCCCGGAAAATATACAGATGGGAGTCCCGGTAGACAGCCCCATTGCCCTCCTTCCAGGCGGCTGGCTGAATGAGGGCTTTGAAACCGTTTGCAACGACGACACCAAGGGCAAGGTCCAGGTCTGGATAGAAGGGGAAAAGGTGCCGGAAGCTGCTATAATATGTGCTGGAAGCGTATTTTTGGATTATCGGGTTGAGATAGGAACAGGTTCTATTATAGAACCGGGTGCCTTACTAAAAGGGCCTATAATCATTGGCGAAAATAGTGAAATTCGTCAAGGTGCATATCTCAGGGCAGATTGTCTCGTATGTTCCGACTGCGTCGTAGGGCATACCACAGAGGTCAAACATTCCATCTTTATGGACAATGCAAAGGCTGGACATTTTGCATACATTGGAGACAGCATCCTGGGAAATGATGTAAACCTCGGCGCAGGCACAAAACTTGCTAATTTGAAATTTGGACCTGGATCGGTCAGGATCAGGACAAACAGCGGAGAAAGCCTTGACACAGGCCGTCGTAAGATTGGCGCAGTCCTGGGTGATAAGGTGCAAACAGGATGCAACTCTGTCACCAATCCAGGGGTCTTCCTTGGGCCAGGCTCTTTGATCTGTCCCAACAAAGCTGTCAAGCCCGGTCTTTACAAGTCCAGAACAATTATCAGCTAAGTCCCACATCTATTCAATAAAAGGAGAAATTGATGAAAAACAGAATTAATTCCATTTTTTTGGCAGGATTTGCTACTTTCTGTCTGCTATGTGCAAACTGTCCGACAGTTGAAGCAAAAAACGACAAAGGCACCGACAAGATACTTGCAGAGGTGGGTGGCTATAAATTGACACTGAAGGAATTCAACGAACAGATAGCCTCCCTGCCACCCCAGCTACAGATGGCTGTGGCCAGGAATCCCCAGCTCAAGGAACAGCTCTTGGAACGCTGGGTTCAACTGAGCCTCATGGCAAAAGAGGCCAGGAAACAGGGTCTACAGGACAAACCAGCCGTCAAGAAACGCATCCAGGACATGACCAATGCCCTCCTTGCCCAGGAGTTCATGAGGGAGAACATCGAGGCCAAGGTCAATGTCACCGACAAGGAAATCAAGGATTATTATGAAAAACACAAATCCGAATTCGTTGAACCAGCACAGGTCAGGGCACGCCACATCCTGGTCAAGGTGCCACCAAATGCAGACAAAAAGGCCTGGGCAGAAGCCAAGAAAAAGGCAGAGATGATCAGGGCCAAAGCCCTCAAAGGAGAAGATTTCGCCAAGCTGGCCAAAGAGTATTCCGATGATCCTGGTTCAAAAGGCAGGGGAGGAGACCTTGGTTATTTCCAAAAAGGCAGGATGGTGCCTGAATTCGAGAAGGCAGCCTTTGCCCTGAAGGTAGGGCAGATAAGTCAGCCAGTGAAGACCACATTCGGATATCACTTGATAAAGCTGGAAGACAAAAAGCCCAGCAAACAAGAGTCGTTCAAGGACGTCCAACAAAGGATAAGACAAAAACTGACCAGGGAAAAACAGCGCAAGATAAGAGAAGAAATCATATCAAAACTTGAGAAGAAATACCCTGTCAAGCTCCACAAGGACCTCCTTGAGACCTCGGCATCAGCTTCCAATCCCCATAGAGGGAAATAGAGGGCAGAATCTCCCCAAAAAAACAGGTTGGCTGAACGCCAACCTACAAACACCTTTCCCGAAAAGGCGGCTACGCGCTGTAGAGTAGCTGCTTTTTCGATTTTCATCATTGCCTCTTGCCCAGCAACAACATATAGCCATTAAAAAAACCCAAATGGTTTGGCTATGTTATAATATTTTCCTTGTAAAAACAAAGGTAAAAGCCTTTGCAATTCGAACAATAAATTGTTACATTGGACGATTAGTTTTTTGAATGAATCAGGTCCAGTGATCGATTTGGGCTCTGGAGGAAATTAGTGAAAATCATTTTTGATCCAGATATACCAGCGGAATTTCAGCCACAGATCGAACAGGTTATCAAGGAGTCTATTCAGGGTAAGTGTGACTGCGGCTGTGATGAAATCTATGTTTCCCTTACCCGTGAAGATCTACTTGATGTAAAGTGTTATGATTGCGGCACGAGTTTCTTTGAACTCGAGATAGAGATTCAGGACCAGGAAGAAACAATAGACGGCTGAGGGGTACGCCAGATTTAAGTGTTTCAGGGGAGGATCAGGGACAGATGTCTAAAATCAGGATCGCCGTAGCCGGAGTTGGTAACTGCTTTTCTTCATTATGGCAAGGGATTAATTATTACCGTGCCAAGTCGCCAGAACAGGCTATTGGCCTTATGCATTGGGATATAGGGGGTTACAGGCCTGGAGATATAGAAGTCGCAGCGGCTTTTGACATAGACAAGCGAAAGGTGGGCCAGGATGTGTCCGAGGCAATATTTGCCCTTCCGAATTGTACCACAGTATTCTGCAAGGATATCCCCTTGACAGGGGTCAAGGTCAGGATGGGCAAAATACTGGACGGCTTTTCTGAACACATGGCAAACTATCCTCCAGAAAGGACCTTTGTCCTGTCTGATACACCAGAGCCAACCAAGGAAGAGGTCATAGAAATATTGAAAGGTTCTGGGGCCGAAGTCTTTGTGAATTATCTCCCCGTGGGGTCGGAACAGGCAGTCAGGTTTTATGCCGAATGTGCACTCGAGGCAGGTCTTGGCTACATCAATAACATGCCTGTATTCATATGTAGTGATCCAGAATGGGCCAAAAAATTCCAGGACAAAAACATCCCTATCGTCGGTGACGACATCAAGTCCCAGCTTGGTGCCACTATTACCCACAGGATCCTGGCAAACCTGTTCAAGAGACGGGGGGTGAAACTTGAAAGGACCTATCAACTCAATACCGGGGGTAATACAGATTTTCTCAACATGTTGAATCGCCACAGGCTAAAATCCAAAAAACTTTCCAAAACAGAGGCGGTTCAATCAGTTCTTCCCCAACCATTGGACCCCGAAAACATACACATAGGCCCCAGCGACTATGTGCCCTGGCAAAAAGACAACAAGCTCGCCTTTATCCGCATGGAAGGCAAGCTCTTCGGGGATGTCCCAATGAATTTGGAGCTCAGGCTGTCTGTCGAGGATTCACCTAACTCAGCAGGAGTAGCCATAGATTCCATCCGATGCTGCAAGCTGGCCATTGACCGAAAGATTGGAGGTCCGCTCCTTTCTCCATCTGCGTATTTTATGAAGCATCCCCCTGAGCAGATGACAGACGACATGGCATTCAAGAGAACCGAGGATTTTATAGCCGGTCGGATAGAACGCTAAACCCCCTCCTGTTTCGCAATCCATTATTTGTCCTCTGCTGAATTTGCTTTCAGCAGAGGTTTTTTATGTCAAAAAATATGCCCTTTTTCTCGTGTCAGGCTTGACTCGTTAAAGAGAGTGCTTACCGTAAAGACAAGTATAAGCCTATTTATCTTAAAACACTCACGAATCTCGAAAAGTAATAAAGGAGGATACATATTATGCTTAGACCTTGGTTTTCCCTGAGTGATCCTATATGGCAGGATTTTGACAGACTCAACCGGGAAATGGAGAGGATATTCAATGAAAATTATTTTACTACTCCTGGTCTTTCAGGAACCAGGGTGCCCATCCCGGCTGTGAACATAGGAGAGACACCGGATAGGGTTCTCATCTATCTTTTTGCCCCTGGCCTAGACCCAGAAAATATCGATCTCACCATTGAGAAAAATATGTTGACCATTTCTGCAGGCCGCGACACATCCAAAGAGATAGGTGAAGACTCAAAGGTCAAAGGATATTACAGAAAAGAGCGATTCAGCGGCAAATTCAGAAGGGTGATAGCCTTGCCTGAGGGCTTGGATACGTCCCAGATAGAGGCAAAGTATTCAAATGGGATACTTAATATCTCTATCAAGAAAAAAGAGGAAGAAAAGGCCAAGAAAATCGAAGTTGCCGTAAGCTAAAAGTTTGAAATGAAAAGGAGGTAGATAAAGATGGCAGATGTAAAGGGCAATGAAATGGCAGTCAAGACAGAGACCAGGCCTGCCCAAGAGCAGAAAAGGCAACCTGTCGTAATGACTCCGCCAGTAGATATATACGAGACAGAAGAAGGGATATTACTCTTGGCAGATATGCCTGGGGTACCAAAGGAAAATCTCGATGTCCACGTGGACAAAAATCTTCTCACCATCAAGGGTGAAATCGGGGACATAGTCCCGAAAGACATCAGCCCACTCTATGTAGAATTCAATGGTAAGGCGTTTGAAAGGGCCTTTACCCTTGGACCAGATGTGGATGTATCAAAGATCGAAGCAAGCATGAATGCTGGGGTCTTGAGGATCTTTCTACCCAAGAGTGAAGAGGTGAAACCAAGAAAGATAGAAGTATCAGTAGAATAAAAGATATCTGGTTGACGATAATCATTTAGTAACTGGCAATTCCCATGTGAAGGGATTAAATTAGGGGAGAACCCCAAGGGGGTTCCCCTTTTTTATTTGTAACGGTTGTACTCTTACCATTCCGGGTTTCGGGCACCTCGTGGTGGAAGGTACTATACTGGACAACAGCAGTGACTTATAGAAAAGGAGCAGAGAAATATGGCTGAAACAGGCAGACTTATTGCCGACATGGCAAAAAGGGCAAGGGCTGCTGCCAGAAAGGTGGCCAATTTAAAAACGGATATCAAGAACAGGGTACTTCTTTCCACAGCAGAGAGGATCATTGACAACAGGAGCAGGCTCCAGGATGAAAACAAAAAGGACCTGGAAAAAGGCAAGACAAAGGGGCTTTCTAATGCCTTCTTGGACAGACTCGAATTATCTGACAAGGTGATCGAATCCATGGCCCAGGGGCTGAAGGAGGTTGCCGCCCTCGCTGATCCCGTAGGTGAAGTAACCAAGATGTGGAAGAGGCCCAACGGATTGATGGTAGGACGGGTCAGGATCCCCCTGGGCGTAATCGGGATGATCTATGAATCAAGACCCAATGTCACTATCGATGCTGCAGGGCTCTGTCTAAAGGCAGGCAATGCAGTAATCTTAAAAGGCGGCTCGGATGCCATCAACTCAAATCTCGCCCTTGCATCCATATTGCAGGACAGCCTTAAGGAATTTGGCGTACCCCCTGATGCAGTGCAGGTAATCCCCACCACCGACAGGTCTGCCGTAACAGAAATGCTTTCCAGGGAAGAGGAGATAGATCTTATAATTCCAAGAGGGGGGGAAGGGCTCATAAGGTTTGTTGTGCAAAATTCCCAGATACCAGTGCTCAAGCATTACAAAGGGGTCTGCCACTGCTATGTTGACAAAGGGGCCGATCTGGATATGGCCAGAAAAATCTGCTTCAACGCAAAAGTACAACGGCCCGGGGTATGCAATGCCATGGAAGGTATGTTGGTGCACAAGGACATTTCATCCCAATTCCTTCCCACCATAGGTGAAGAGTTCAAAAATGCAGGTGTTGAAATACGGGGTTGTCCTGAAACGACAAGGCTCCTTGATTATGCAAAACCGGCCTCTGAAGATGACTGGGGGCAGGAGTTCCTGGATCTCATCCTTGCCGTAAAGGTAGTAGATTCAATGGAGGAGGCCCTTGACTATATAGATAGATACGGCTCCAACCACACCGAGGCCATAATCACCAAAGACTACCAGCGGGCCAGGAGGTTCCTGGATGAGGTGGATGCGTCCTTGGTGCTCGTAAACGCCTCCACGCGCTTCAATGACGGAGGTCAGCTGGGGCTTGGAGCAGAGATCGGTATCAGCACCTCAAAACTCCATGCATATGGGCCCATGGGGCTTGAAGAACTGACGACCACGAAATTCATAGCATTTGGTGACGGACAAATCAGGGAATAGAAAGAAGAGGATCGGGCTATTCGGTGGCACCCTTGATCCTATACACTTGGGCCATCTGAGGGCTGCGGAAGAGGTCCGTGAATGGCTGTGTCTTGATGAAATCTGGTTCATGCCGGCGTTCAGGCCCCCCCATAAGGATACCAATACCCTGACCTCATTCCATCATAGGCTGAAGATGGTGGAGCTTGCCGTGGAAGATGTAGATAGCTTCAAGGCAAGTGATATAGAAGGAAAGAGGCCAGGCCCATCGTATTCAGTAGATACCCTGACAGATATCAGAAAGGCCAAGGGACAGCACCTGGACCTGTTTTTCATTGTGGGCAGCGACGCATTCCTTGAGATAGATACATGGAAGGAATATGCCAGGCTACCCCTGCTTGCAGAACTTGTCGTCATCACCAGACCACCTTGTGAAATGGGAGACCTCGAAGATGGACTAAAGAGGCTATTTCCAGAATACCAAAAGGACCCTGGGGGCAAAGGGCTCTTTGTCTCCGCTGCTGGAGGCAGGATCAGGCTGGTAAGGACGACCTGGATAGAAATCTCTTCTACAGACATAAGAAAAAGGGCAAGGACAGGACTTTCCGTCAGGTTTCTCGTGCCCGAAAAGGTAAGGAGGTATATGGCTACAAACAATCTATACATTTCCATCAAAAGTGAAGGCCTACTCGACGCCCAGGCCGATCCGGCCCTGGAAATCGTAAAGAAGATCTTTGCACAGATCCGTAACAACAAGGGGGAAGACATATGTATCCTTGACATGCGGGGTATCTCTCCCGTGGCCGATTTTTTCATCATTGCCCAAGGCCGTTCCACCAGACACGTCCAAGGTATGGCCAGTAAGATGAGAAGAGATCTCAGCAGACTCAAGATCAAATGCCGAAACATAGAGGGCGCAGACGAAGGCAAGTGGGTTCTTCTCGATTTTGATGATATAATTGTTCATCTATTCTATGAACCTGTACGTTCGTTTTACGACCTGGAAGGTCTATGGGCAGAGGCGCCAAGGCTTTCCCTGGAAGAAAATATCCAGGCCCTGGAGGAAATAAATGGCTGAGAATGCGCAAAAGATCAGGCCTGTAATGCTTGTCATAATGGATGGTTGTGGCTGGAGAGAGGAGACAGACGGGAATGCCTTCCGGCTCGCCAACACGCCCAACCTTGACAAATACAAGGAACAATATCCCTTTACCCTGCTCAAGGCCTCTGGAGAGGCAGTAGGACTACCCCCTGGCCAGATGGGCAATTCCGAGGTTGGCCACCTCAATCTGGGGGCAGGAAGGATCGTATATCAGGAACTCACAAGGATCAACATGGCCATAGAAGACGGGTCTTTCTTTGAAAATCACGTATTACAGTCGGCTATGAAACTCGTGAAAGACACACCTGGGGCAAGACTCCACCTCTTGGGCCTAGTATCTGATGGTGGCGTGCATAGTCAGATGGAACACCTGTTCGCCCTGCTGAAGATGGCAAAATTTTACTCCATAGGAGACCGCACATGTGTTCATGCCTTCATGGACGGCAGAGATACCCCTCCTAAAAGCGGCGTAGAGCACCTCGAAAGGCTCATGAAAGAGATAGACGGTCTTGACTCGGGCACCATTGCCACTGTATGCGGGCGATACTATGCCATGGACAGGGACAAGAGATGGGATAGGGTGGAGCGAGCCTACAACATGCTCGTCAGGGGTGTGGGTCACCTCGAAAAGGACCCAATACATGCAGTAATACATGCGTACGAACGCGGAGAGACCGATGAATTCATCACCCCTACCCTCATTGAGAATGATATTTGCGAAATAATCCCCAACGAATGCGGGCCACTGAAAGATGGCGATGCAGTCATCTTCTTCAATTTCAGGGCTGACAGGGCAAGACAACTTACAAGGGCCCTGACTGAAGAGGGCTTTTCCTTTTTTGACGTAAACGACAGGCCCCGACTGGCCACCTATGTCACTATGACCCGTTACGACGAGACTTTTGATCTACCTGTGGCATTTCCCCCAGTCCATCTCAAGAATATACTTGGCGAGGTTGTGAGCAAGGCTGGTCTGAAACAGCTCAGGATATCCGAGACGGAGAAATACGCCCATGTCACCTATTTCTTCAATGGAGGAGAGGAAAAGCCCTTTCCTCTCGAGGATAGAATACTCATCCCGTCTCCCAAGGATGTCCCAACCTATGACCTCAAGCCCGAGATGAGTGCCCGAAAGATAGCCACTGCCCTTGTGGATGCCATCGAAAAGGATCAATATTCCCTCATAGTGGTAAACTTTGCCAATGGAGACATGGTGGGACACACAGGGGTCCTTGAGGCAGCCATAAAGGCCTGTGAAGTGGTTGACGAATGTGTTGGCCTGGTCACGGAAAGATTCAAGGCCCATGAAGGTGCAATCATCGTCACGGCCGATCACGGCAATGCAGAGGTGATGAAACTGCCAGACGGCAGTCCAGCCACTGCCCATACCACCAACAAGGTACCATGCTATCTCGTGGACGACAGGCGCCTGAATGTGCTTATGCATCAAGGCATACTGGCAGATATCGCCCCTACCATACTTTCCATTATGGGTCTTCCAAAGCCTAAAGAGATGACTGGCAAGGTGCTTTTCAAACAGTAATGGGATCACAAGCGCTTTGTGAATTGCGGGGAGCAAGTAGATACTACAAGGTCAGAAAGGGCTTTTTTTCCAGTGAAGTTCGCATACTTAAGGCATTGGACAAAGTAGACCTCGAACTGAAAAAGGGTGAAATCCTCGGTCTGGTCGGAGAGAGTGGATGTGGAAAATCCACACTCGCCCGTCTGGTACTCGGCCTGGAAAGGCCGACCAAAGGCGAGGTCCTTTTTGAGGGCCGTCCAATCCCATTTGGTAACAATGAGCAGATAAGGGCATTTAGAAGAAGGGTACAGATGGTCTTTCAGGACCCGTTTTCATCTCTAAATCCAAAAAAAACCATATTCCAAACCATCAGTCAGCCCCTCAAGATCCACAAGCTCGTTGGCAAAGACGAGATTAGACGCGAGGTGCGAAAACTGCTCAAGATAAGTGGCCTTGACACACCAGGTATAGAAGATCGTTACCCCCATGAATTCAGTGGCGGACAGAGACAACGTATATGCATAGCAAGGGCTCTTGCCACCAGACCCGATGTGATTGTAGCAGATGAGCCTACCTCGGCCCTGGATGTCTCGGTGCAGGCACAGATCATCAACCTACTTCTCGATCTTCATGAATCAAAAGGGATTTCATGCCTTTTCATCTCACATGACCTTCCCTTGGTAGGCTTCATCAGTCACAGGATAGCCGTCATGTACAAGGGAAACCTCTTGGAGATCATGCCCAAAAGGGCTTTTGATCTTGGCAACACGGATCCACCAAAGAGGACCTATCCTCATCACCCATATACAGAATACCTTCTGGATTCGGTACCAATACCAGACCCACATCTGTATCAGGAACAAGGCCCGCCTTCCTGGCTCAGACCGAAGACCCCAGAGACAGAATGGCAAAAAGGGCTTGAAAACGGGTGTGTCTTTGCCTCCAGATGCCCTTTGATCCAGCAAAAATGTGTGGACTCAAGACCTGCATTTACAGAACTGGACAAGAACCACTTCATTGCCTGCCATAGAATAGAGGCATTGATGGGAAAAGGAGTCGATAAAGAAGATGAAATTCGATAGCTCTGTCACAGATCTCTTTGATCTCGAGATACCAGAACATTATGAGATACCCGAGGTCTTGCCATTAATGGCACTACGGGATGTAATAGTCTTTCCATCCATGGTAATCCCCTTGTTTGTAGGCAGGGAATCGTCGGTTGCAGCAGTAAACGAGGCACTTACCAACGATAGACTTTTACTTCTGGCTGCCCAAAAGGATGCCCGCATAGACACCCCCGCCCCTGAAGATCTCTATGCCACAGGGGTAATTGCAGCTGTCATGAGGACACTGCAGCTACCTGATGGCAGGCTCAAGATCCTGACCCAGGCCCTGCTCAAGGGAAAAATCCTCGATTTTGTCCAAAGCCGCCCCTTTTTCCAGGTAAAGGTGGAGCCTCTCGAGGACAAAGTAGTCAAACCCTCTGTAGAGATAGAGGCACTCATGCGGCACGTCAAGGAACAGGCAGAAAAACTATTCAACCTGAAAAACATCTATACCCCTGAATTAGGCTCGGTCCTCAGTACCGTGAGCGAACCTGGAAGGCTTGGAGATATCGTTGGCTCCAATCTCAAGCTTCGACCAGACGAGGCCCAGACCCTACTGGAGATGCGAGACCCGGTGGGTAGGCTGAAAAAGATCTCGAAATTGCTTACCAGGGAGATAGAGGTGTCTTCGGTCCAGGCCAAAATCCAGTCCGAGGCCAGAGAGGAGATGGGCAGAACCCAACGGGACATATTCCTGAGGGAACAATTGAGGGCCATACAGAAGGAACTGGGAGAGATAGATGAGCGTCAAAAGGAGGTAGACGAATACAGGGAAAAGATCTTGGAGGCTGAGATGCCAGAGATGGCAGAAAAAGAGGCCTTGAAGCAGCTCAAGAGGCTGGAATTTATGCATCCAGACTCCTCTGAAGCTGCAATCGTCCGCACGTATCTGGACTGGTTGGTGGAACTGCCCTGGTCTATTACCTCAAGGGACAAACTCAACATCAAAAGGGCACGGAAAATCCTCGATGAAGACCATTACGACCTGGAAAAGATCAAAGAACGCATTATCGAATACATTGCGGTAAGGAAGTTGAACAGGGCAGTAAAAGGTCCCATCTTGTGCTTCGTAGGGCCTCCAGGTGTAGGCAAGACCTCCCTTGGCAAATCCATAGCCCGAACACTTGGCAGGGAATTTGTAAGGATCTCACTCGGGGGTGTCCGAGACGAGGCAGAAATCAGAGGACACCGACGTACATACGTAGGGGCCATGCCTGGCAGGATCATCCAGGGCCTCAAGAGAGCTGGCACCAATAACCCTGTATTCATGATGGACGAGGTCGACAAGATCGGGACGGATTTCAGGGGAGATCCTGCTGCTGCCCTCCTGGAGGTATTAGACCCTGAACAGAACAGCGCCTTTTCCGATCACTACCTCGAGATCCCCTTCGATCTGTCAAGGGTGTTATTCATCCTCACTGCCAATGTATTGGATACCATCCCTTCGGCACTCCTTGACAGACTCGAGGTACTGCGTCTTTCCGGATATACCAGTGAGGAGAAAAGGGCAATTGCAAGAAAGTACCTCATCCCAAGACAGATCAAGGAAAACGGCCTCAAGCAGGGACAGATCGAGATATCAGGCAAGGCCCTCGATCTCATAATATCAGAATATACCGAGGAGGCAGGACTACGGGAATTGGAAAGGCAGATCGGGGCCCTTTGCCGGAAAACAGCATGCAAGGTAGCGGAAGGCGAAAAGGGGCCTTTCAGGATCAGCGTTGGCAATCTACACAAATACCTTGGCCCGCCCAAATTCATATCGGATTTCATCAAGGAAGAGAGCCAAGTAGGCGTAGCCACTGGACTGGCCTGGACAGCCTATGGGGGAGAGGTTATGCGTATAGAGGTACAGGCCATGGCTGGCAAGGGTAACCTGACCCTGACCGGCCTACTTGGGGATGTAATGAAGGAATCAGCCCAGGCAGCCCTGAGCTGGACAAGGGCGAGGGCTGAACAACTCGATATCGACCCGAAAATCTTTGACGAAACGGACATACACATACACGTGCCTTCGGGTGCCATCCCAAAGGATGGCCCTTCGGCAGGGATCACCATGACTGCTGCCCTTGTCTCTGCCTTTCTCAAGAGGCCTATCGACAAGGATTATGCCATGACAGGGGAGATCACCCTTACAGGTAGGGTTTTGCCCATTGGCGGTCTTAAGGAGAAGGCCATTGCTGCCCTTAGAGAGGGTATCCCCTATGTGATCATCCCAGAGAAAAATGAGAAAGACCTCGATGAAATCCCTGACAAGATCAGGAAGAAATTGGATTTCCTGCCTGTCCGAAACATGGACCAGGTACTCGAATTGGTGTTAGAAGAGAAAAAAGGCAAATGCACCAGAAGGAAGAAAACGTAATGAAACATACAAGGATAAATCGGGACCGACTGGCAGATACCTTTTTAAACCTGGTTAGGATAGATAGCCCTTCGAGACATGAGGGCCGAGTTGCCAAATGGCTGAAGGATTGGTTCAAGGACTTTCCAGGTGCTGTGGTCACAGAGGATGGATCAGCCATTGAGACCGGTTCTGACACAGGTAACCTGGTGATCCGCCTGAAAGGCAACCAGGAGAAACCGCCTCTTTTCTTCAACGCCCACATGGATACCGTTGAGCCGGGGAGAGGAATAAAACCTGTCTTTGATGGCAGTGTGTTCAAAAGCGATGGGGCAACAGTCCTTGGTGGTGATGACAAGGCAGCAATAGCCATATTACTGGAGGCTGTAAATTGCCTCCAGGAAAACAAGTTGAACTTTGGGCCAATAGAGCTGGTCTTTACCACCTGTGAAGAAATCGGGCTATTGGGGGCAAAGGCCCTGGACACCTCCATTTTGCTCTCGAAGGCAGGTTTTGCCCTTGATTCCACTGATCCTGATGCTGTTATAAACAGGGCTCCCGCAGCCATCAGGTTCAATATAGAGGTACATGGCCTTTCCGCCCATGCAGGAATAAATCCAGACAAGGGCATAAATGCCATAAAAATAGCTGCCGAGGCCATCACGAAGGCTCCTCAAGGGAGAATTGATGAAGATACCACCTGCAATATCGGTTTGATCAAGGGAGGAACTGCCACCAACATCATACCAGCCTTGGTGGAGGTAGAAGGAGAGGTAAGAAGCCACGAAGCCAGCATGCTAAGGAAGATCCAGGATGAGATCATTGGCTGTTTCCATCAGGCTGTTGAAAACTACCATGGCCACACTGAAGATATCCCAAAGGCCAAGGCGCCCTTTATCAATAGTGCCATCAGGGATGATTATCCACTGATGAGTGTACCCGAAGGCCATCCCATTGTGACCACTGTGCTTCAGGCAGGAAAGGGTATGGGACGAAATCTCTATCTCAAGAAGACCGGGGGGGGGAGCGATGCAAATATCTTCAATCAGAAGGGGCTGACCACGGTCATACTGGGAATCGGCATGCAAAAGGTCCACACCACAGCTGAATTCATCAGGCTTTCGGACATGGTGGCCTCCTGCCATCTGGTACTCGAGATTATAAAGTACTGGAGGGGATAGAGACGAAAAAACAGACTTGATCAATCAGTTCTTGGGCCCCTGGAGGCAAAGCTTATCCAGGGGCCCTTTGTTGGGATCGGACTTTACTATCCATCCGGATTTATGCAGCCTGCAGACCTGCCAAATACAAATAAGTGCATAATTCGGGATTAATGCTTGCCTGGTGCAAGGGGCTTCCCAGCCCTTTCATAGGTAATATACGCCTCTAAGGCGATCATCTTTGGATCGTCGAACTTTAGAGGCTCGCCCTCAAGGGGGTTTTGTATACACCAATTTATCATATCCCTCAGTGCTACGACCTTTCCCAACTGTTTCTGGAACTTCGGGTAGGTCTCAGGATGGGTATTGGTTGCATTGGGATGGCACATATCACACGACACGGTATTTGTCCCGAGTTTACTACTATGAAACAGGACATCGCCCTCTTTAACAACAGACATGAACTGCTTGTTCCACTTCTTCAGGTCCTCTTTGGTAAACTCGTCAGCAAAGAGGGAAGCCGACGCAACAAGAGAACAAAACAAAACCAGTGCGATTATATTTCTCAGATTTCTTGCCATTGTATTTCTCTCCTTGTTTTTTAATAGTGCATCTGGGGTGGAATCCTGGTTGCCGGTGCCTGATATTCCATGTCTATGGGATATCCCAGCTTCTTGTCATACTTCAGAATCCGGTCCTTGTTCTCCCAAAGCTTATAGTGATTCGTCACTCTGCCATCGTCAAGATTCAGGATTGACCAGCCAGTGGCATCTCTTTCATGAAAAGGATCTGCCCTGTTCATCATCACTGTGAGCCTTGGTACCTGATTGGCCTTTTTGATATAACTTACCGGGTAGGGCCAGGGCCAAGAGGTGGACATCATGGCCTCGAAGCTGATGTTCCCAATCTGGTTATAGAGGATCTGGTGGACATGGCCATGAAGTACTGTTACCTTGTCGAATTTTTTGAGCACTGCCTGGACCTTCTCTGCATCGTCTGTCCAGAAATTCCATGGTTTGAATATCTTGTAGAGTGGTGAATGGGACATTACCACCACAGGGGTTTGGCGTGATACCTTGGAAAGGTCCTGTTTCATCCACTGGATCTGCTTGTCTCCCACCATGAAAGGTGAACCATGGGGATTATCAAGCCTTGCCATGTTGGACATGCGCTCTTGAGGGCTTTTCCACTTATTTATCCAGCTATCATAGGTGAGGATGCTGTTCAGGACTACGAAATGCACACCCTTGTGATCAAAGCTGTAATAGAGCCGTCCTATCTTCTCTTGCCAATATTGCCCAAGATCAAGATAATAGTCGTGCTCACCAATGACCCACTTTACTGGGTGACGTAGCCTGGACATGATTTCAAGGCCATGATCAAGCTCTTCCCTCTTGCCAAGCTGCGCAAGATCTCCTCCATAGACGACAAAATCGGGCTTGGGAGACATGAAATTACACTCTGTAACAGCTTTTTTCAGCCCCTTGTCGAAATTTCGCACGAAATTTGCCCCCTTGATATGCGTCAGATGGGAATCTGAGATATATGCAAAGGTGAAGTTTCTCTTGTCACTTTGGCCCCAAGATATCTCCACCAGACCCAGGGGCAAGGTTGCTGCAGCTGCTGCAACAGCTGACCTCTTCAGAAAACTCCTTCGGCTCATCTTCTTTTTCATAACTTTCCTCCTTGGATCCACGTCGAAAGCCATCACCAGGCCTTCGGCTGCCTTTTTATTTTTTGTTTTCATATTCCGGGCTCGTAAGTGCCTTTAAAAACTCGACGAGATCGGCCTTTTCTTGGTCAGTCAGGCGAAGCGGCCTGATACCACTATCGAGCATAGGGTTGTCTTCCCCGCCCTGATCATAGAGATCTATAACCTCCTCCAGGGTCTCGATACTACCGTCATGCATGTAAGGCCCTGTAACAGCAACATTTCTGAGTGTTGGGGTCTTAAACCTACCTATATCCTCAAGATCAAGGGTCACAACGAAACGCCCAAGCTCCGACACCTTCTTGCTACCGAGGATGGATCCGTCGAGCTCTATGCCTGCCTTCTTGGCCTTCTTGACCTTCTCCACGATGTCGAAAAGCTCTGGCTCCACCAAAGAGAAGCCAACGCCAAGATTATGATATTTATTGTCTGTGAAGGTGGCGCTGGTCTGTTCTATCCTATGACAGTCCTGACACCTGCCCTTGGTCCTGAAAACCTGAAGTCCCCGAATAGCCGCCTCAGACATGGCACTTTTTTGCCTGCCATACATATAGCGATCAAAAGGAGAGTCTCCAGATATCACTGTCCGCTCGAAGGATGCTATTGCCTTGACGACATGATCAATGGTTATCCCTTGTGGCTCAATGCCAAAGGCCTTACGAAACATGGATGGATAGTCTGGATCCTTCTTGATAATCTCTATTATAGGCTTAAAATCCTTGAGGCCATGTTCCACAGGATTGACGAAAGGCCCCTTTGCCTGCTCCTCCAGGGAGGCGACCCTGCCGTCCCAGAACTGCTCCTTGTAATAAGCTGCATTTACCACAGTGGGTGAATTCCTCGTGCCCTCAAGCCCCTTTATACCCTTGGCGATTGGCAACCCGTCGGTAAATGCCTTCTTCTGAATGTGGCACGTGGAACAACTGATGGTTCCATCTGCACTGAAACGCTCATCCATAAACAACTTCTTGCCCAAGGCAATCTTTTCTGGGCCTTGTGGATTATCTCCTGGCACCGGCACCGGAGGCAGGCCCAAGGGTAGAACCTGACCTGCCCAGCCTAAACAGGTAGAAAAACAAAGCGATACAGCCACAGTGGCCACAATCATCCCAAAACCTTTCATCTCAGAAAGTCCTCCTTTTTGTTTTTTTGATCAAGGAACGATCCCTTCTGAAGATGCCTTCTAAGAGCGACAAAAACTTAATTTACATTCCTTGATCTTTATTTATCTTATTTAAGAATAATTCTTAACAATAAACCCAAAAAAACGCCCTACCTCCCCTCCCCTTTCTTCAAACATTCCTGGCAAAGACCCCTCAGTTCTGCCTGCTGCTCAAGGATCTTCCCAAAATTCTTTGTGCCTTCGGGCAGGACCATGGCATCGAACTCAGGCCATCTGAAATCGATTATCTTCTTGCACCTGACACATATGAAATGATGATGATGATCTGTATCTGGATCGAATCTGGCCTGATCATAAAGCACATGAACCTTCTTTATTAGGCCTAATCTCTCAAAGGTTGCAAGGGTCCTATAGATTGTGTCCAGGGATATGGTGGGCATAGTCTTCTTTAGCCTCTCGTACAACAACTCGGCAGATGGATGATCCTTTGCCCTTGAGATCTCCTTGAATATCTCAAGGCGTTGATGCGTCAGCCTTATTCCCTGCTGCTCACAGATTTTTCTGAGCATTTGAAGAGAAGCTGTACTATTGTCTTTTGCCGAATCTTTCATATCTTTCCTGGACTTCGTCAAACAAATACCACTTAGTAATTATTCTTATTTAAGAATAAACCATACCAAATGACAAGTCAAACAAAAAAAATCCCAGCCACCCTGAAGTCCGTGAAGCCGTTTTAGCCTTCCAAGACATTGGGGATCTTTGAGGAGGGGATACATGGGGAAAATGCAGCCACCACGCAAATGGCATGATTTCGAACCTTATTCTTTTGAATGCAAAACAGTTATATGGTAAACAAGGCAAAACAACCCGAAATAGACCGAAAGATTGACCCAATATGAAACTTAGAGGGCTCTACGCCATAACAGACAGCAGACTCACCCCTACTCCTTCGATCTTGGAAATGGTCGACAAGGCTATATCAGGTGGTGCAGCCATCGTACAGCTCAGGGATAAGAACAAACCAGACAAAGAACTCCTGGAGATGGCAACGAGACTATGCCGGCTCTGCAAGGATAGAGGGGTGATTTTCATCGTCAATGATAGGATCGAACTTGCCAAACTGACAGATGCACATGGCATACATATCGGCAAAGATGATATCGATCCATCTTCTGCCAGGGCCATGCTTCCAGGCAAGATAATCGGCGTATCCTGCTACAATAGCCTGGAGACAGCCATTGAGGCGGAAAAGGCAGGGGCAGACTATGTAGCATTTGGCTCCTTTTTCCCATCTCCCACCAAGCCAAATGCGGTCGAGGTACCTTTGAGGCTGCTGACACAAGCACGCACAAGCCTAAGAATCCCCATATGTGCCATAGGTGGTATAGATCCGAACAACGCCATTCAAACCATATACGCAGGCGCAGACATGGTAGCTGTCATAAGCAGCCTCTGGGAGGCACCCGACGTAAAAGCCCAAGCACAAAAATTTGCCAAGCTATTTCACATGAGATGATGGGCTTTGACATCTTGTCCCTAAAGGATTAATTAGAGCATCTCCAGAATTTTTTAGAAGACTATAGACAAGACATTCAGGAGCAAAACAACGATGAAAGAAAAGGTGCAAAAGGCCTTGGATCAGGTCCGCCCAATGCTGCAGCAGGATGGCGGTGATGTAGAACTCGTCGACGTGGATGAGGAAACGGGTGTTGTAAGCGTCAGGCTCACAGGTGCATGCAAGGGCTGCCCCATGAGTCAGATCACCCTAAAAGCAGGCATAGAACGCTATCTAAAGAGCGAGGTAGCAGAAGTTTCATCCGTAGAGGCCGTGGACTGAAAAAATCAGTGATGATAGGGACTGCCAGCATTTATTGTCGCAGCCCTATACAACTGCTCCATCAGGATCAGGCGTGCCATTTCATGGGTGAATGTCAACCGGGAAAGACTCATAGAAAAATCACAATCCTGGAGCACAGCCTGGGACAGGCCATATGCCCCCCCAATTATAAAAGCAAGCCTCCTACTTCCCTGCTCTTCTCTATTCTTCAACATAAAGGCAAGTTCTTCAGAAGACAGGCTTTTGCCATGGAGGTCCAAGGCGATCTTGTAACAGCCCTGAGGTACGGCCCTTTTGAGAAAGGCCCCCTCCTTTTCCACAATCTCCTGCCTTTTTTTAACATTGCCCTTGGCAGCCTTTGTCTGTTGCAGTTTTACTTGATAGTAATTTCCTAATTTCTTAAGATAAAATTCCAGGCCATCTTGAAGCCACCTTGCTTTGATTTTCCCAGGCCAAAGGAGATAGATTTTCAACATGACCACCTCTGAAAACATCAAAAAGCTTTTAAAGTCTATACCCAAGACAGACAAAATACTCCAGACTCTACCAATTGACATCCCATCTGGCTTTAAGCTTCGACTCTGCCGCAGGGTACTGGACAACTTGCGCCATAGCATACTCGCAGGAAGACTCACAGATATTGATGCATTGTCCCTGGAATCTGTTGCACAGATGGTACACAAAGAGCTGGAAAAGGCAATGAGCCCATCCCTAAAACCGGTTATCAACGCAACCGGCGTGGTGGTACACACCAATTTGGGCAGGTCCCTATTGCCAGAGGAGCTCTTCAAATCCATGTTCGAGATAGCAGTAAACTACTCCAATCTTGAATATGATCTGGAACTCGGTAAGCGCGGCAGCCGTTACAGTCATGTCGAAGAGATACTATGCGAATTGACAGGGGCTGAATCCGCCTTGGTAGTGAACAACAACGCAGCAGCCGTGCTCATAAGTCTGGAGACCCTGGCCAAGGGCAAGGAGGTCATTGTTTCAAGGGGAGAGCTGGTTGAGATCGGGGGCTCCTTCAGGATACCAGATGTCATGGCCAGAAGTGGTGCCATCCTGAGGGAGGTAGGTGCTACCAACAGGACCCATCTTGCTGATTACGAACGGGCCATAGGGGACAATACGGCCCTTCTCATGAAGGTACACCAGAGTAATTTCGCCATAGTTGGATTCACCCTCTCAGTGCCCATGATGGAACTCAAGGCCCTGGGCAAAAGACATGACCTGCCTGTCATAGAAGACCTCGGAAGCGGTAACCTCATAGACCTGAGACCCTATGGTTTCATCCACGAACCCACTGTTAAGGAGTCCCTCGATGCTGGGGCAGATCTTGTATCTTTCAGTGGAGACAAGATGCTTGGAGGGCCCCAGGCGGGTATTATTGTAGGAAAGAAAGAATTGGTGGACAAAATAAAGAAGAATCCCCTCAACAGGGCAGTCCGGATCGACAAACTCACCCTTGCTGGCCTGGAAGGCACCCTCAGGATATATAGAGATCCAGACAAAGCCCTCTCACGTATTCCCACCCTCAAGATGCTCTCCATGCCCCTGGAAGAGACGAGACAACGGGCAGAGCACCTACTCGAGGCCATAAGGACAACAGGAGTGAACACACTAAAGATTGGCACATGCGAGACCATATCAAGAGTCGGGGGAGGGGCATTGCCCCTTCAAGACCTGCGATCAACGGCTGTAACCCTGGAGTTGCCTGCTACTCAAGATGAGGCCCATTCTCTCATAGCTGTACTCGAGCGGGCATTGAGGCTTGGTGACCCCCCGGTAATCGTTCGCATAGAAGACGACAAGATCCTTCTGGATGTAAGGACCATAAAGACGGAACAATTCCCCATAGTGGCAGGATGTATCAAGAAGGCAATGGCGACCATAGGCCGAGTTTAACCCTTGACCACCTCTCCTGAATAAATGGAAATGGAAACCTTCGATATCACCTTAACCCCTTCCGATGTCCAACGCTTGGGCCCAGAAATCATAGAAGGCATAAAGGGGTTCTTGACCTTTGAAAAGGCCCGTTTCCTGCCATGCCGCACCAAAGAGGACATTCTCGATATCCTCATGGCAATACCCATGTCTGCCAGGCAGAGGGAAAGGGCAGAAAGAGAGATCCTCAAAAAAAATGGTTTCTGGGACCGGGTAGGGCAAAGGGCCCTAATCCCTATTATTCCCAAGTACGAAGACCTTTATTTGGGACTATTGGAATTCATTGCCGTGCCAAAAGACGTCTCCCCAGATGAGGCCAAAAGGATCCTCTGTCTCATAAAGACCATCCTTCAAGACAGGCTTGTCTTGACCAAGCTTTCAAGGACCTCATCCACAGGAGATGAACCCCCTCTTTACATCTTGGACCTTTTGAAAAACAGTCCCGGTCAGGGCCTAAACATCGTTCAAGCCTCATTCTTCCACAAAACACCTGGGCATGAAAGGATACAAAAGGCAGCTGAAGATGTTTTCCCTGGTGCCCATATAGAACTGGCTGGCAGAAGTTGTTCAACGCTTTGGTACACGATCCAAGAAGTTGGAGAAAACAACTTTTCCAAGGGCATAAGAAAACTTGCCCTCTTGTTGACCAAGATGGGCCAACCATTCAGGGCAATTATGGGCCACAGGATCCTCAAAGACCTGGAAGAGGTCTCCCATCTGCAGCATGTAGCCAAGGGCCTAAAAAGCGCTGTACTGATGCCCTCTGCCATGGAAACCATCCTGTTGAAAACAGGGGCAGATCTCATGAACCCAGCATTTGGCACGAGACAGACCCTCACAGGCCTTGGAAATCGTTGCTGTGTAATGGTCAGTATCGAATCATTGGCTGCGGGCAACAGGATCAAAGAGGGCTTCTTGCACATGGAAGCGGGCCCGGAGATACTACAGGTCGGACCAAGATGCCTTATGCTCTATTTCAGAGGCATCACAATCCATAGAGACAGTAACTTGGCCAAGTGGACAGAGACATTGTTCCAAGAGATGATGCGCATCGCCCGCTCAAGTATAACTGTTGGTGTTGCATGCCCTTGTCAATCTGGGGTATCCAAGAGATATCTACCTTTTTCGGCCCTCATGGCACTACTTCATGCACATTTATTGGGAAAGGGCAAATTGGCGGTCTTCGACCATGTGACCTGTAACGTACACGGAGACCTTCTGGTCTCATGGGGGGATATAAAAGGCGCGTGCAGGGCCTATCGTGCAGGACTCAAACTCAATCCTTCCGACGCCAACCTGCTAAATAGCCTGGGTGTCTGTTTAGCAGATCTAAAACGTACAAAGGATGCGCAAGACTGCTTTCACAAGGTACTCGTGTCTACACCAGATAATTTCATGGCCCTTTACAACCTATCAGGCATCAACCTGAACCAAGGCAACCTGCAAGAAGCAGAAAGGCAGGCACAAAAAGCCTATTCCATGGACAAACACAATCCTGTCATCCTCATCAGACTCGCCAATTGCTGGATGAGGCAGAAAAAATTCGGTCAGGTCATCCAATTACTCCTGCCCCAGATCCCAGAAAACCCCGCAGCCCCTGCCCTATCCCTCCTTAAGATATGCGGCCAAGCAGCACTGGAGATGGGCGATTGGGAAAAGGCAAAGGAGATCCTTGCCATGTGCCTAAAAAGAAAGAAAAACGA
This sequence comes from Deltaproteobacteria bacterium, assembly GCA_026986785.1. Lineage (GTDB taxonomy): Bacteria > Desulfobacterota > Dissulfuribacteria > Dissulfuribacterales > QOAL01 > QOAL01. The sequence continues at coordinate 41,868 of JALSNW010000022.1, forward strand.
TCCCCTCTGCCTTGCCCTTCTCGCCAAGGGATACTTCAGCCATGAACATGATTACGAAACCGCTCTTAGGCTGCTGACACGGATCTCAGAAAAGGCATTACATATAAGGGCTGTCAAGGATATCATGGAGGATCTCCAACAAAAAATAGAGATGAAAAAACAACTTTAGTGAAGAGATGTTTATTCACTTGACAAACAGCCTCAGGGTAATAATAATTGCCCAACCTTACCCCATGTGCCGAGGTAGCTCAGTCGGTAGAGCAGGGGACTGAAAATCCCCGTGTCGGTGGTTCGATTCCGCCCCTCGGCACCATTCGTAAGAGGTCCTGTTCGCAGAGGACTCCCCTTAGTTTATTTCTCCCACAAGATCATAGGTATGGCTCTGGGTTATTTTGACCTTTACGATCTGACCGGGTTCTGCAATCCCCTTGTTTATATAGGTCAATCCATCTACTTCAGGGGCCTGAAATCTGCTCTTGCCACAGAGAAGAAGATCAGTCTCCTCGCAGAATCCGTCCACCAATACATCTATCGTCTGACCAACCACGGCAGCATTTCTCTCCGCCGAGATATGGACCTGCATGGCCATGATCTCTTCTTTCCTCTCCTTTGCAATCTCGGGCAATACCTTGTCCTTTAAATGAAAGGACGGGGCGTCTTCCTCATCGGAATAGACAAAGCAACCGAGGTGATGAAATCTCCACCTTTCCAGAAAATCACAGAGGATTGAAAAATCCTCTTCTGTCTCACCAGGGAAGCCAACCATGACCGTGGTCCTCATGGCAATATCTGGCAATACGCGCCCGATTCTCTCCATGATGGCATTCAACATGGACATATCATACGCCCTTCCCATAGACTTGAGTATCCTGGAGCTGGCATGTTGAACCGGCATGTCCATATACGGACATATCCTCCTGGAGTCGCCCAATACATCGAGAAGGCCTGGAGTAATACCAGAGGGATAAAGGTACATAAGCCTGAACCAGGGTACATCGGTCTCGGCCAGCAAAAGTCTCAGTAGTGAGGCAAGATCGAACCGCCCCCATTGATATGCAGTAAGGTCCTGGGCTACAAGGGTTATCTCCATGGCCCCTGCCTGAGACAAGATATTGACTTCCTGGACTATGTCCCTTGGAGGACGGCATTGCATCCTACCCCTTATTTCTGGAATCAAGCAGTAAGTGCACCTGTTCGAGCAACCCTCGGATATCTTCACGTACTGCTGCCAAGGCCTGCCTGAGGTGATCCTACGACCTGTGGCCGGCGTTGGGACATTGTCTCTGATATCCTTTTGAACCAGGAATTCTGCCAAGGCCCTGGCTGAGGCTTCTGGCCTCAGGTGAAAGGAGAAAAAATCCACCTCTGGTAGGAGATCTTCCAATTCCCTTTCATACCTGAGGGGCAGACAACCCATGACCACAAGCACCTGGTCAGGCCTCTTGCCAGCAGCCAACTCCAAGATGGCCTCCAGGGATTCAGACACCGCCTCCTCTATGAAGGCACAAGTATTTACAAGGATGATATCTGCCTGATCCTGTTCATGGCTGAATTCAAGCCCCCCAAGCAAGGCATCCAGATTGCCAAGGACATCTTCGGTATCTATGAGATTCTTGGGACAGCCCAGGCTTACCACAAACACCCTCGATGGCTTGAATGCAGCCTGCTCAGGTGTGGAGGGGTATCTTCTTGACGCTTTTGATGTGGTTTTTTTCATCAAGGAGCACTATAGTAGTGGAAAAACTATCGAGTTCATCATCTTCATAAAGGCCATACGCAGCGATTATTATAAGGTCTCCAACACAGGCCTTTCTGGCAGCAGCTCCATTGACACAGACAATACCTGTATCCGCTTCACCCTCTATGATGTAGGTATCAAATCTTTCGCCATTGTGGATATTGTAGACCATGACCCTTTCATGGGGCAGTAGATCAGCCGCCTCCATGAGGCTCTTGTCCAAGGTCAAACTACCTTCGTATTGCAGCTCGGTCTGGGTAACCATGGCCCGATGTAACTTTGATTTCAACATAGATCTCAACATGGCATTATTATAACAAAATATATTCAAGAATTGGAATCAAATCAGAATATTGTCAATAAGTCTAGTGGTGCCGACAAAAACGGCCAAGGCAACAAGAAGGGGCCTTTCCACCTGCTCCAAGGGCTTGAGGGTATCTGGATCTCCAGTAAATATATAATCGATCCTGGTGAAGGGGAAGGATTCGATCTTCTGCCTCAACCTTGTTTGTATCTGGCTACAGCTTTCTACCCCCTCTTCTCTCACAAGCCTGTCTGCAAGCTGAAGGGCCTGATAGAGGCACAGTGCCGAAGGCCGCTGTTCCTCAGTGAGATAGGCGTTTCTGGAACTCATGGCCAGGCCATCGGGTTCCCTCACGATAGGGCAGCCAAGTATCCGTATGGGTAGATCGAGATCCCTCACCATCCTTCTGATGATCTGTAGCTGCTGGAAATCTTTCTGACCAAAAACAGCTACATCTGGCTGGATTATATTGAACAGTTTTGTAACGATGGTTGCCACCCCACGAAAATGGGTGGGCCTGCTCTTTCCACAGAGTCCATTGCTCAAATCCTCCACAACTACCCATGTCTTGTGCTCAGGGGCATATATCTGGTCATCTCTTGGGATAAAAAGGGCATCTATCCCCTGAGTCTCTGCGAGCTTCTTGTCCCGATCCAGATCCCTGGGATAGGAGGCCAGATCTTCATTTGGCGCGAATTGAGTTGGATTGACAAAGATGGAGACAATCACCCTATCCGCATGCCTCTTGCATTCCTCCATCAGGCTCAGGTGTCCTTGGTGAAAATAGCCCATGGTAGGGACCAGTCCTATCTTCTGGGAAGCACTCCTCCACTGCCGAACCATTTCCCGTGCATCGGCCTTTGATTCAAGTATCTTCATTTGCACTCCTGGTCCATGGAGCAAACCCCTGAATCCGAGGGAGAAAAGATCCCCAGGCCATTGGAAGGAACGGGAATGATCTCCTTACCCCGTCCACAGAAACACTTTTCGTGAATATAGTCTATAATGGCCTTGTCTCCCTTGATGATACCAAAACCTGTCCCTGTCTGCTCTATGATAACAGGAACAGAATTGATGCCAAAGAGCTTTAGTGCCAAGACATTGATCTCTGGCCTATAGTTTTCTATTGGCAAAAGCCCTGGTAAAATCTGTCTGTCCACCTTGGATACAGGGTTGAAGTGTATTTCACAACTTACACAACCATGAAGGGCATCGAGGACCTTTTGACAATGGGGACAGCGCTCTGAAAATATCAAATAGGCCACAGACACTGGGTTGGAACATGTCTTAACGGCATACGTTCCCGAATTAAGGCTCACATTGCCAGCATAGGGGAGCTTTATCATGGAAAAAAAGACGGTCTCCAAGGCCACTAACACCAGGCCCGTAACGAACAGTTTTGGCCTGTATGTGATGGCTATCAAAAAGATGATGGCACAAATAATAAGGCAATAGGAGCAGAAACTATGGGCTATGAACAACTGAATGCTCAATAGTATGCCCTCGGACACCAAACCGCATAGGATAAGAAGATCGAGCAGGAGACAAGCAAGCCCTTTATTTTTCTTCACCAGAAAGGTAAGTCCAAGGACCGCAAGGAAAAAGGCACTCCCTATCGTGTTTACTATAAAGGGGCTGAACCTTATGTAGCCTTCCACCAGACTACAACCGTCATTGAAGCATAGTTCCTTGCCCCTGAGATGAAAAAAGATCTGTATAAATGTAAGGGCAAGCCCTGAAAGGGCCAGTATCCTTATTGAATTTAGCTGCAGTCTTTTCATTTTTTTATTATTTATATGGGATATCTCTTTAATTGGATTCGGTATCCAACATACATTTTTTAAATAATTATGACAAACAAAACAAAAAAGCCTCGGCCTTGCCTTGTGTATGCCAACCAGAATGGGGAGATCTATGATTATCCCGCACTGGAAATGGCGGGAAGGAGGGGATTTGATTTTGAGCGCATCGACCCCCAAGACCTTATTCCCCTTCCAGAAGGCAGTGAGCTATTCGTCTTACCCGATACCATTCCCGTTGCATGGGACCCAGGCCAAAAGGATTTCGTGCACTTCGATCCAGATCCGTACCAGACAGATGGGCCTGCGTATGCCGTAGCTGCTTTCATGGCCCCTGCCTATACCCAATGTCTTCTTGCGGCCTTTGAAAAGCGTGACACATCATCTCCTCCCTTGCCACTTTTTGCCTATACGGCCGTAGGTTGGTGGAAGGACAGGTTTTGGGTGGCTGGTTTTAGAAGCGATCTTGATAGACGCCAGGATCTGAGGGGATTCAATCCTGAAAAGGTGAAAAGAAACACCCTGAAGACCTTGAAGGCCCATAGAAAAAATAGGCTGATACAACACTTGGGCAAATGCAGCCTCACCTACGGATGCCCTGCTGCCAAGAACCTCTTTCTCGGCAGATTCGAAGCGCCTCTTCCGTCTTCCCCTTCATGCAATGCCCGTTGCCTCGGCTGCCTATCCCTCCAGGAAAAAGGAGGCCCACCTGCCACCCAAGACAGGATAGACTTTGTGCCCTCTGCTGGAGAGATATCAGAGGTAGCCCTAATGCACCTTGCAAGGGCCCCCAAAGGGGTGGTCAGTTTTGGCCAAGGATGCGAGGGTGAACCCCTGATGAATCCAGGGCTTCTTGCAGAATCCATCCACAAGACGAGAAATACGTGCAAGACCGGCACCATAAATCTAAATACCAATGCAAGCCGCCCCAAAGGACTGTCCCAGGTGATAGATGCTGGCCTTGACAGTATTAGAATTAGCATTAATTCTGTCAGAAAAGAATATTATCAGCCATATTACAGGCCCAAGGGTTATGTTTACGAGGATGTATTGCGATCTTGGCAACTTGCAAAAGAGGCTGGTCTGCATGTGTCTCTGAACCTCTTTGTCACCCCTGGACTTACGGATTCCAAGAAAGAGGTGGAAAGGCTTGCAGAACTCATAGGCCGCTTTGGCCTTGACCTTATACAGCTCAGGAATCACAATATCGATCCCGACTGGTATCTAAGGCGTATAGGCTTCAAGGATGAGGCCTCCTGCCTTGGCATAAAGGGCATGATCGGATATCTGAAAGATAGATTTCCCGCCCTCAACTTTGGCTACTTCAATCCTCCAGTGAAGGGCTGAAAAAACAGAAAGGAAACAGAAGTGTCAGATCCAGTAGACATAAGAAAGATACTCACCTTTGTCAGGGATACTGTGCAAGGCCCCTTGCAGGAAATAGCAATAGAGGGGATAAAGGCCGGGCTGGAAGCAGGATTCTTTGCCAAAAAACACTACGGCACTACCCACAAGGTATCCTACAAGGGAGAGATAGACCTGGTAACAGAAACAGACGTGGAATCAGAAAGGATCATAAAAAACCGCCTGAAACGCATAGGCGCAGCAGAAATAATGGCAGAAGAAAGTAGCCTCGACTCCAGTCTCAGAGACGGCACATTTTGGATCATAGACCCCCTGGATGGCACCACCAACTTCGCCCATGGATTCCCCTTTTTTGCACCATCCATAGCCTATTGCACCATTGAACCCGCCTGTTTTACTCCACTCTTTGGTTGTGTTTTCATCCCCTGTCTAAATGAACTCTTTTGGGCTGTCAGGGGGCTTGGCAGCTATCTCAACACCCACAGGATCAGGACATCTTCAGAGAATAGGCTCTCGCGGGCCCTTCTGGCCACAGGCTTCCCATACGACATACACCAGGATGCCAGCGAGGTGATCTCGGCCTTCAAGGAAATGGTTGTGCGGGCACAGGGTGTCAGGAGGGCTGGGGCAGCAGCCATCGATCTGGCCTATGTGGCATGTGGCAGGTTTGAGGGGTTTTGGGAAAAGAAATTGAAGCCTTGGGACACAGCAGCAGGCCAGCTACTCGTGGAAGAGGCTGGAGGAAGGGTAACAGGATTCAAGGGCCAGACATATAACCCTTTCGTGCCAGAGATAATTGCATCAAACAGTCTCATCCACGATGAAATGATCCAGGTACTCAAAGGATTTTCAAAATGACCACCTACAGATTCATCACCTGTCCAGAATGTGGCGCAAGGATCAGGCTCTACGCAAACCCCATTCCCACGGTTGACATTATAATCGAGATGCAGGACAAGATCGTACTCGTAGAGAGGAAAAACCCCCCTCTAGGGCTGGCTATCCCTGGAGGCTTTGTGGACTATGGAGAACGGGTAGAGGATGCGGCAAGACGTGAGGCCAAGGAAGAAACTGGGCTGGAGGTCACGATAAAATATCTTGTAGGTGTCTATTCAGACCCCTCGAGGGATTCCAGGATGCATACCATAAGCACGGTCTTTGCTGCAGAAGCAAGGGGAAGACCCCAGGCTGGAGACGATGCAGCAGCAGTGATATTGGTGGACCCAGAGATGATCCATACAAATCTCTGCTTTGATCACAGCAGGATTATCAATGATTATCTTAGAATGAAAAAGGGGAAGGCAAGATTCTCAGCCTATTCATGAATCAGCAGGGTCACTTGGCTTATGATGAACCACCAGCTTATTGCCACCCGCTTTTTTTGCCATATATAGTGCCTGATCAGCACTGGTTACGAGCTGTCTGGCAAGGGCATTAGAATCTTCTCCATAGGCAAGTTTTGCAAGCCCCAGGCTCATGGTGACAGACTTGACGTCCTCTCTACCAAAATTCTTCCTTATCCGCTCTGCGATTGCCTCAGCTTGTTCTTGTGAGGCATAGGGAATTAGAACAGCAAATTCATCACCGCCAAATCTGAAGGCCATGTCCACGTTCTTCCTAGTGGATCTTTCCAGTGTTCTTGCCAGGATATTCAGTATCCTGTCACCTTCCTGGTGTCCATCCTTGTCATTGATCTCCTTGAATTTATCCAGATCCACCATGAGAAGGAAAAGCGGATAGTTCTGTCGTAGAGCCCTGGCCGCCTCTTCTTTGATTTTCTGATCAAAGAAACGCCTGTTAAAAAGATCTGTTAGGCCATCTCTTATGGAGAGCCTCTTGAGGGCATGTCTCAACTGGCGCTCCCGTACTACCCTGTTGAGTTTTGCCTCTATTTCATCAAGAGAAAATGGTTTTTGGACAAAATCACTAGCCCCAGAATATATCACATCCGTATATGTAAAATTTTTTGTGTAACCTGTCATGACCATGACGTCGATGTCAGGCCAAGACTGTTTTACTATCTTCAAGAGCTCGAGGCCATCTATCTGGGGCATGATAAGATCTGTTATGATTACAGTGAAGTTGTGATCCTCCAGGAGTTCCAAGGCCTTCTTACCGTTCTCAGCAGTCTCATGGGTAAAGCCCTTCCTTTCGAGAAATTGGCCCAGGAGATCACGAATAGATGGATCATCATCAACGATAAGTATTTTCTGGGGCTCCTCTTCTAACTTGATAAAGGGAAGACCATTTATATAGCTGGCCAGATCGTCCATAAAAATAAAGCTATTTTATAGCTGATTGAGATTGTTAAGTGTCATGTTCCAATTTTCTTGACTGATGGAATAATTAATCAACCTTTAAAAAAAAGACAACAAATCATGTGAAAAAAAACGCATTTTCTACCCTGAGGGATATTTACAGAACTCTTTGATTCTCTGTGTATATAATCACCTATTCGGTAGCACACAGCCTATACTTTATATTTTGCTCCGTTTCCATGGATCAGATTCTGATAACCTTTGTGGCAATCTGCATGGAAGTTACAATATCTAACATATTGGTAGTCTGGCCCACGACCTTTTTATCAAGAAGCCCAAAATATTCCAGGCAAGTGCCACAGACCAGTATATCCACACCTGCATCATGGAGCTCAAAGAGAGAAGGTAGCACGGCAGAACCCTCCACCGCAAGCCTCACCCCCCCATTTACCAACACGATCCTCCAAAGATCCTTGCCCATTTCCTTGAGTGTGAGGAGGAAATTCTTCATAAGGCCCCTACCAAGCTCGTCATCCCCTGTGCCAAAGACATCCGTTGGAATGAAGACCAACAACTTCTCCTCATGCCCCTTTTCTATAGCCTCCTGTCCATGACTGAGCTCGCAGGTACCTGGGGCCCCAGTAATAAAAAAGCTACCATCTCGTGCCTCTCTGACACTGACACTCCAACCCTGGCTCTTAAAAAATCGGGTGACGTTTTCCCTCGATGCCTCATTGTCCACCCTGATTTCTATTAGTTCATTGGGAAAACGCTCTATAAGGTCTTTTGTGATAAGTACTGGCTGAGGACAGGCGATTCCCCGGCAGTCCTTTTTCTGCATATGTTTACTCCATATATCTGAAACTTCCTACAAGATAAACCAACCCCAGGGATAATAGCAATCCAGGAAACAAATAAAAAATAAAGCCATTGAAATGGCGTCTGTTTAGAAAATGGCAACAAACTTGCGATAATATGGTCTGGTGCGAAAGCTTATAAAAAAACAGGTGGAAAAACCATAACCTATTGATAATATAGACAGAAACTGTCATGAAATTAAAAAGACCCTGGACCCCCTATGTCTGCCCTTTTGTAGTATTCATAATTTTGACGGCAATAGGGCAATATTTCCCCTCATTATCATATATCTTCTATGTCCTGAAGACACTCATCACTGCAGCCCTACTGTTCTATTTCAGAAGGGAGTACCAGCACGATCTAAATGCTTGCATGGATCTGCGCACATGGAGCGAATCGATTTTTGCTGGCATGGTGGTATTGGCTGTCTGGATCTTGTCAGACAATGTCTTTCCCCACCTCGGAAACCCCATAGGCTTTGATCCAGCCAGATTCTGTTTGACACCGAATTCAGAGATGATAGTCCTATCCATCAGACTTCTTGGGGCATCTATCGTTGTCCCAATAATGGAAGAACTTTTCTGGCGCTCTTTTCTCATGAGATACCTGATAAACCCTGATTTTAAGGCTGTCAGCGTAGGTGCATTCACATGGTTTTCCTTTCTCAGTGTTACCATCCTATTTGGATTGGAACACTATCATGTAATCCAGGGCATTGTGGCAGGTCTTGTATTCAGCCTCCTGGTCATACACCAAAAAAACCTGAAAGGCGCCATAATATCACATGGAATAACAAACTTTGGGCTTGGGATATACGTGTTATCCACTGGAAATTGGCATTTCTGGTAGGGGAAATGATAAATCATCCAAAAGCAAAAACCCAAAGAGCAGGGAGACAGTGGCTAATACCCTATATCAAACAAGCCATTGGCATCGAATACAGGCATTCCCCCCAGTAAAGTCGAGATGGCCCTTCCCCTGAACACCAGGCCCAAAAACGGGGAATTATAACTTTTCGAGTGGATGGTGTCCCTGGTGAACGTAAACTCTTCTTCAGGGTCTATAATCGTAATGTCAGCAATTCCACTTGGTCTCAAGCCACCACCAGGAATATCTAAAATCGAGGCGGGATTTGAAGACATCAGGCGCATCACTTGTACTGGCGCAAAACCTTCTTCGTTCACAAGGACCTTGAGCGCCAAAGGCAGTGCTGTCTCAAGGCCTATGATACCGTTGGCCGCGAGTTGAAATTCACATTCTTTTTCAAGGCTATTATGGGGGGCATGATCCGTTGCTATCGCATCGATAGTCCCGTCTCTGAGGCCTTCTATGATAGCCCTTCTGTCTCTTTCTGTGCGAAGAGGTGGATTCATCTTTGCAAAAGTATTGTAACCTGCTACTGCCTCTTCAGTCAGACTGAAATAATGAGGGGCTGTCTCTGCAGTCACCCTGACACCTTGAGCCTTTGCATTACGTATTATCTCAACAGAGCCGGCAGTACTTACGTGGGCAATGTGCAGACGCGCCCCAGTCAGTTTGGCCAGGCAGATGTCCCTGAAGATGGCTATCTCCTCTGCTGCCACCGGGATCCCCTTGAGACCAAGCCTGGTGGACATCTTTCCCTCATTCATACAACCTTCCTTGGACAACTCGAGTTCCTCGCTATGAGAAATTATGAGGGCGTTGAAATTCAGGGAATATTCAAGGGCAAGGCGCATGACGGCTGGATTTTGCACAGGCAATCCATCGTCCGAGAAAGCTACGGCCCCGGCAGACAGAAGATCACCAAATTCAGTAAGCCCTTTTCCATCTTGGCCGACAGTAATGGCGGCTACGGGGAACACCCTACACCTGCCAGAATCTTTGGCCCTGTCGATTATAAACCGTGTGATGCCAGAATTGTCATTGGAGGGACAGGTATTGGGCATACAGGCAACGGAAGTAAATCCACCAGCCGCTGCCGCCCTGGTACCTGTCTCTATGGTCTCTTTATATTCCTCCCCTGGTTCCCTGAGATGAACATGCATGTCCACGAGACCAGGCACGATCCATTTACCCGAAAGCTCAACGATCTTGGTAGATGGAGGGACATCGATCTCTGAAGCAATGTGTTCTATCCTGTCTTCATGGACCAGGACATCTCCAACAAAATCCACATCCTGGGCAGGATCCATTATCCTGCCACCCCTCAATAGAAACTGCCTTTCTCCTGTCAATTCCATAGTCTAACCATGTTCCTGCAAATCTGCCAGAAGAAGGGTATAGAGCGCCATCCTGACAGCCACCCCATTTGTCACCTGTTTCAATATGACTGAATTTATCCCATCGGCTATCTCTGGAGACAATTCCACACCCCTGTTGATTGGGCCTGGATGCATTATGATGACATCCTTCTTTAGATAAGGTTCTATTGCGGTCGAGATACCGAATCTGTCTGCATATTCCCTTTCGGATGGGAATGGAGACAGCCTCCCAAGCCGCTCCTTCTGGATACGCAGTGCCATCACGACATCAGCGTCCCGAATGGCGTCCTTGAGATCTAGGCATACCTTAGCCCCAAGCTCTCCTGGCTCTGGTGGCATCATGGTTGCCGGGCCACAAACAGTCACTGAGGCACCCATTCTTGTAAAGGCCAGGATATCGGAATGTGCAACTCTGCTGTGGGCGATATCCCCTATGATTGTAACCTTCAATCCATCGATTCGGCCAAAGTGTTCCCTTACAGTCATCAGATCCAATAGTGCCTGGGAAGGATGTTCATTAGTACCATCTCCAGCATTTATTATGGCAGAACCAACATGTCTTGAAAGCATGTAAGGGGCCCCTGACATAGAATGCCTTATCACAATGATATCAGGCCTCATGGCCTCAATGTTCCGGGCCGTATCGATCAAGGTCTCACCCTTTACTACACTACTGGTGCTGGCGGCAATACTGACGGTATCCGCGCTGAGTCTCTTGGCAGCCAGCTCAAAAGAGAGCTTTGTCCTCGTACTGGGCTCAAAAAAAAGATTTACGATCGTTTTGCCCCTGAGAGGCGGGACCTTCTTTATGGGTCTTTCCATGATCTCCTTCATGGACACAGCGGTATCCAGGATAAAGGAGATCTCTTCCATACCCAGATGTGCAATACCAAGGATATGTCTTGCTTTTAGTTTTCCCATGCCCAAAAAAAAGCCCCCTTTCTTCTGAAAGGAGGCCTTGGTTTGCCTTTTTTTTATCTATGTCATCTCTGACAGCCTTAGCAGTTTTTCATATTCTGCATCCACCCGTTTCTGGATGTAATCTATATGGGCTTCATCCAGGTGGCGGAAACGCCTTTGCCCCTTGAGATATTCAGTAACGGGCTTGGCCTTCTTGATCTTTCTGCTCATGATATAACGGCCTTCTATGACCTCATAGAGAGGAAAGACCTTTGTCTCGACTGCTAACCTTGCAAACTCTATAGAGCGCTCTCCAGCAGAGCCCCAGCCAGTGGGACATGGAGAAAAGATATGGACATAGGCTGGTCCCTTCACCAAGGCAGCCTTTTTCACCTTGTTCATCAGATCGAGAAAATAGGCAGGTGAGGCGGTAGCCACATAGGGAATATTGTGGGCCACCATTATAGCAGGGATGTTCTTCTTCCAGGTCACCTGGCCAAAGCTCTTCTTGCCTGGAGGGCTAGTTGTTGTCATGGCACCGTAAGGGGTGCACCCAGAACGCTGAACACCTGTATTCATGTAGGCCTCGTTGTCCAGACACACGTAAAGGAAGTCGTGCCCCCTTTCCATTGCCCCAGATATCCACTGGAGGCCTATATCTCCAGTGGCTCCATCACCACCCACTGCCAGGATGTCAACATGCTTTTTGGGTATCTTTTTCTTCCTCTTGAGCACCTTTCTGGCAGATTCCACGCCAGAAGCCACTGCAGCTGCATTTTCGAAAGCCACATGGATCCATGGCACGTTCCATGCCGTGTGAGGATATGGGCTGGTAATAATCTCCATGCAGCCTGTTGCATTACATACGATGACGTCCTTACCAAGGGCCTTCATCACCATCCTGAGGGCCAATACCTCCCCACAGCCCTGACATGCCCTATGGCCAGGAGCCAGCAGCTCCTCCTTGGGCATACTCTTAGCCTTAAAGCCTTTAAACTTTTCGAATTCTGGTATCATTTTTCACGCACTCCAATTACCTGATAGAGTTCACGTGGACGCTTCTTGGCAAAAGCCCTTGCCTTGTCCACCATCTCCTCAAAACGGCTTACTGTAACATCCCTTCCACCAAGACCTGCTACAAAGCTGAAGATCTTTGGGGAACCAGGAATCTTGTAAAACATGGACCTGAGTTCAGCACCTACCGGGCCGCACACTGCCCCTGGAGGCAGGCACCTGTCAATGACAGCCAAGATCTTTGTCTTACCTACTGCCTTACGGAATTCCTGGGCAGGAAATGGCCTCCAGAGACGGATTTTCAACAGCCCCACCTTCTGGCCATTGTCCCTCATCTGATCGACTGCTGTCATGGCTGTTTCACAGATACTGCCCATTCCCACAAGGAGCACCTCTGCATCCTCTGTACGATATGTGTCTATGGGTTCGTATTTCCTGCCAAATACCTCTTCAAATTCCTTCCATGCCTTGAGGATATAACGTTTGGAGTTCTTGATCGCCATGTCATGGGCCATCTTGGCCTCTGTATAGACCTCTGGTATTCCCACAGGCCCCATTGTAATAGGCCTTCTTGGATCTAATTTATACCTTGGCTTGAATGGAGGAAGGTACTTGTCCACATCCTCCTGATCCGGAAGTTCTATTGGCTCAATGACATGGCTCAGGGTAAAGCCGTCTATATTCACTATCATGGGCAGGGACACATTTCTATTCTCTGCCACCTTGAAGGCATGAATAGTCAGATCCACCGCCTCTTGACCATTTTCCGCAAATGTCTGGATCCAGCCAATATCCCTCTGTACCATGATATCCTGATGGTCATTCCAGATACTGATCGGGGCTGACAGAGCCCTGTTTGCCACGACCATGACCATAGGAATCCTCATGGTAGAGGGTATATAGAGGACCTCACTCATGAGGGACAGCCCCTGCGAGCTGGACGAGGTGAACACCCTTGCACCGGCTGCAGCAGCACCGCAACAACAACTCATGGCAGCATGTTCGCTTTCCACAGGGACAAACTCTGCATCGAGTTGTCCATTTGCCACCATCTCAGACAGGTGTTCCACGATATGGGTCTGTGGAGTAATGGGATAGGCAGGTATCACCTCTGCCCTAGCCAGTCCCACAGCCTCGGAAATTGCTATCGAAACTTCTATTCCCACGCGTTTTGACATGATTACCCCTCCTCTGGAACCATTGTTATGGCATCTTTGGGGCATTCGTGGGCACATATGCCACAACCCTTACAGTATTCCATATCCGCTTCGAAATAACCTTCTTCATCCTGTTTGTATGTCATATCCGGACAAAAGATCCAGCACATCCCACACTTAATGCACTTTTCCTTGTCTGTCACAGGACGCTGGGAGCGCCAGTCGCCAGTCCTGAAATTGGCCGAATTGCCTGGCTCCAGGATATGACAGCCAAAGGTTATCGTCTTCCAACCTACTATGGCGTCAGAATTGGCCATTTTTACAACTCCTTAAAATTAAGTATTTTTTTGATTTAATCAGTGATTACTGTCTCTTCAAAAGCCCTTGCGAGGGCAGCCTTGTTTTTCTCAGCAATCCTTCCGAAACGCTTGTCCAGGGCCTCTTCCAGGGCATTCCTGTCTACAAGGCCCGTGGCCTTTAGGAGTGCGCCAAGCATGGTGGTATTCGTTATGGGTAGCCCTAATACTTCCATGGCTATCTTTGTCGCATCAACCATGGCCAACTTGCTCTTTAAACCAAACTTCTCCCTCACTTCCTTCTCAGGGAGATCTGTATTGAGGATGATGATGCCACCATCCTTCAATCCGTCTGCAACATTGACCAAGGCAGGCAGCGATGGATCCAGAACCAACACGATATCTGGATGATACACCTTCTCCCTTGTCCTAATGGGCTGGTCACTGACCCGGATAAAGGCAGCAACCGGAGCACCCCTTCTCTCAGGGCCAAAGCTTGGGAAGGCCTGAGCATACTTGCCTTCAGCAATTGCGGCGGTTGCAACAAGTTCTGCAGAGGTGACTCCCCCCTGTCCGCCACGGCCGTGAAGTCTAACTTCTTTCATTTGGTGGTCTCCTGTGTAATGGATTTTTGGAATTCCGATAAATTAAACAATCAGATGAGGGCGCTAAGCTCTCCAGAAATAACGACTTGAACCAAAATTCACATTATTGCGATTGTGTTGGTATATATATGTCCCTCAAATTGTCCATCCTGTTTACAAGCCTGCCAATTCTTTGTCAAGAGACTAACATGGACATTCATGGGGTTTTTTGGGTGGTTTTGGGCCTCAGAGTATTTTCCTTTTGATCCCTACCAGGGATGGATCTTTAAGGGAATAGATGCGTACCTTTCTGCTCCTGGGAAACTCTCTTTTCATGATGGCTTTCAAAATCTTGGTCAACTCTCCCTCTTCCACCTCGACCCGCTGCTCGAGATAGCCATGCTCTCTGAGCATGTACGTCTCATCCTGGCACTTCCAGATCGAGACCCCCCTGTTTCTCTTGTAAGACAATATCTCAAGCCCGCAACCAGGGCTGCATTTTTTAAGGGAGAAAACAGCCTTTCTCAAGGCACTTTCCAGGTTTACAAGTGCCACACCCTACTCCTAAACCTTTTTTGTGTGGATAGCCCTTTTCAATGCACGCTCAAGGGCCGCCCTGTGTACTTCTCCTGCAAAGTGGACTGCGCTCTTTCCACTGACAGGGTCAAAATCCGAGGGATCGGAAAGGCAAAGGTATTGAACCTGCCTGGATATGACGGTTGGTGCTTCATCAGCCCTCAAGCCCTCAATCTGTCTACAGACCTGCCATGTTGCGCCACAGGATGCCCCTCTTGCCACCCTGATGGACTTGATCCGGCCCTCTTCCAATTCCACTCGATACTCTGGCACACCAAATTGCCTTCCATATTCTCCGAGCCCTTCCTTTCTGCCCAGGCCACAACATGTGAATGGGCAGATAGCCCCGGGGATATGCTGGCCAGATGCAATGACAGGGATGGATTTTTGTCTGCACAGCTCTACCAAGTAATAGCTCAGATCTGGATGTCTCAAGAAATCAAGCACCAGCTCCCCTTCGAAATCCATGTCAAGATATTGCCCGGGATCCTCTATAAATTCCGGGAACGGGCCTTGGAGATCCACCACCTGCCTAATGGTAATATTTCTCCCATAGACCTCGATGCCTGCTATCTTATAGTCGGCGGAACCGTCCTGCTCAAAAATGACAATCTTTTGTCCATTTGATCCTTGTTCCTTCATTGTCAACTTAGGTGGTCAATATACGATATATCTCTGGAATTCTCTTGTGGAGAAGACCTACGTCTGGCACGAGTATATAGTTTGCAGCGCCATACATCCTTGGCAAATAGTCCCTGGCCTCCTTGTCCACTGTTATACAAAAGGGCCGAATCCCCTTTTGGCGTGCCTCAAAAAGGGACATCCTGGTATCTTCTATGGCATAAGGCCCCTTGTATTCGTCATAGTCTTCGGGTTTCCCATCACTAAGGGTGAGAAGTATCTTGAGCCTGGCATCTACCTGTTCCAATTTTGTTACCACATGACGGATCGCTGGCCCCATCCTGGTATAATCTCTGGCATTTATACCAGTGATGCGCTCCTCCAAGACCTTATCATATTCATGATGAAATTCCTTGATGACAAAGGACTGACAACCTGTCCTCTGCATCCCTGAAAAACCATAGATGGCATATCTATCCCCCAGTTGTTCCATTGCCGTTGTCAAGAGGACCAAAGACTCCTTTATAGCAAGATTGATCCAACCTTCAGTGGAGGCACTCATGTCTATCAGAAAAAGTACTGCAATGTCTCTCTGATCCTTTGTAAGCCTTGTATAGAGATTTTCTGACGGACTGACAAACGCCTTGATATCCGTAAATGCCTCAACAAATGCATCTATGTCTATCTCCTCACCATCACGCTGTCTTCTCATATATCTATAGTCCTGCCTCATCAGCTCGAACTGACGCCTCAAAGACAAGACCTGCCCCCTGTATCTCGTCAGCACCCGAGCGACAAAGTCCCCCTTGGCCGTTGGCCCCATCATCTCTTTTACAGTACACCAGTTTTTCCTGTAGGCCCCTCTCCTGAAATCCCATTCAGGATAGGTATAGAATGAAAAAACTGGTCTTTCATCCGGGTCTTGGGCTATCTCGACCCTACTGTCATAGGCTCCAGTGGCAAGATCTAAGGCCGATGAAACATAAGAGGCCGGCACTTGGCCAAGATCATTGCAGATCTCCCTTGTGATACGGGAAAGCTCTTCCCTGACCTCTTGGCTGGCCTCCAACACCAGGGCCTCCAACAATCCTGGTACATCCTGGTTTTCCTTTTCATTGAAAGGCAAAACCATGGCAATACCCCCATCCTCCTCGCCAGAAAGGGGACAGCTAACTCTTTCATCCATCAAGGAGGTATCCTGTTCAAGCCCATGGGAAAGGGGATGTTGCTCTGCAATAAGGGCCCCAACTATCTCCACGAAGGACCTTTCGAGATAGTTTCGCCTTTCAGCAAGCCTTGCACCAAGTATCTGTGGCTCAACCCTGCCAACATATGGAAGCATCTGGCTTACGAGACCTGCGTCCGTCTCTTCTTCCAACTCAAGGTATCTGGACAATGCCTTTGCAGAATCCAGGGCAGTGGCAGAGGGAAGGCCCAAGAGCCTGAGCTCCTTTTCCATGCCTGAATCCTTGGGAAAGGAGCCTTCGGCATAATCATTCAATATCCACCAGGCTATCTTCATGAGCATACTTTCATGATTAGGCAGGCTTTGGCCCAGCCTTTCCCGAAGCTTTGATTTCAAGAGGGAGAAGTTCCTCGAGAGACCCTTATATTCACCAAGGAGTACTCTTTCTATCCTTATCGTGTCAAAAAGGCTATAAAGACCCTTTACGTCATGTTCAGGGAATAGGTCACCAAGCCTTTTCATTAATAGGACAAAACCAAAAGATTCAGAAGAAGACCCATCCTTCTCAAATAGTCCTGGAAATTCGGCCATGATCTTTTCTACGGGGATGAGGAATGAATTGTAGCGCAACTGGGCACACTTGTGCACAATCGACACCCTGTAAAAGAGATGATTTTCTTCGATGGTGGGGAAAATGGCACAGGAGGCAGGGGCGAAAACTGTCTCCATGTCAGTATATGGGATGGGAGCGGAGTCAAAACGGATATCCCTACCGCTCAACCCTGCTGCCAGGAGCTTCATGTCCGAAGCAGACTCCTTGAGCATGGCAACATGGCGAGATGAATAACTCAGGGTTGTTTCCGCTGGTTTTGAGAAAAAATCCTTTGCAGACTGAAGGCCCCTGGCCTCATAGATGCCAAGGGCCTCTGTAACCCACTCCTCTACTTGATTACATGAAAGAAATCTCAGGGCCTCCCCCACGTTTTCGATGAAACTAAATGCAAGAAGGTCGGACACTGATCCAGAGATAAGGCGCACCAGCTTTAAAACCGGGCCTATGTACTCGTTTGGCAGCCTCTCGAGAAATTCCACGGCTGTCTCAACGTGACATGAGCCAATGGTATCTGTAAAAAAAATCTCCAAGAGGGCATTGTAAAGGGCCTGGGATCGCTTATTGTCCATCAAAACTACCTTTTCTGTAGAATAGTGGGTCGGCCTAAAATACCGCTCTGATCATCTCCTTGAGCCCAGACAAAAGCTCCTGGTCATCTGTGAGAGGCTGGCAAATAGCCGCTTCACATGCAGTCACAGTCTCTACCCCAGCGCTTATGAGTTTTCCAGCGTGGATCAGCAGCCTCGTGCTTGCCCCTTCCTGCAGGCCCTGGTCCTTCAGGTTACGGGTGAGATGACCAAGACGTACAAGGCTGGCTGCCAAGTCAACACTGATGGCTGCCTCGTGCGCCACGATTTCCACCTCTATATCCTTTTCTGGATAGCCGAAGTCTATGGCGACAAAACGCTGTCTCGTGCTAGGCTTGAGGTCTTTCAAGACACTCTGATATCCAGGATTGTATGAAATAGCAAGCATGAATTCTCTAGGGGCCCTGAGAAGTTCACCCTTCTTTTCCACGGGTAGACAGCGCCTGTCATCTGCCAAGGGATGAATTACCACAGTGGTATCCTTTCTGGCCTCCACTATCTCGTCGAGGTAACATATCGCCCCCTTTCTCACCGCAGTGGTCAATGGCCCATCCATCCATACAGTCTCGCCGCCTCTTATGAGGAATCTACCGACTAGGTCACTCGTGGACAGGTCATCGTGACAAGACACTGTCACCAGAGGCCTTTCAAGCCTCCAGGCCATGTATTCCATAAATCTGGTCTTGCCACAGCCAGTAGGACCTTTCAACAAGATGGGAAGCCCGTACTCATAGGCAGTCTCAGCGAGCTGGATCTCACTGCCACACTGGCGGTAATAGGGCTCCTCCTCTATGAGATAGATTGATTCATGATCATTCATAGTCGCCTCTATTATAAAAAAAACAGGACAAACGAAAAGGCAATCCAATATCTCATATCCTCAGCAATGGACGATATCATACATGAATCGCGCTTGAACTCACAATAAGCATACATATCTTTATAACAAGGACAGGTTTGGAAAATATGGTTGAAACTTTACATGCAAGGAGGAAGATATCATGGACAAGAAAGAGTTGTGTGAAAAAATCCAACAGATCTATCCTGACATAGGTAAATGTGGCATCAACCTGGATGCCCATTACGATGAAGACAAAAAGGCATGGGTCATACATCTTGAGAGAAATGGCAAACAGCTCGATACCTATCTTGAGGAAGAGGATATAAAGGCATGTATGGAGGGTAAACAGTGCATTGCCCTTGGAATCCAGGTAGGAGAACTGGCAAAGGATGTGGAGGATCTCCCGCCCACCAGGCAATAGTTCCTATTGATTGCTACTTGCGAAACGAAGGGATGGTATTTTCTCCCTTTTACCGCACAAAGAGGGAGCAATAGTAAAAGTAGGGGCGGCCCACTTGGCCCCCCTATTTTTTTCAAGTCACCTTTCTCGCGGATCCATCTTGATTAGCCAGCCCTTATTTTGTAGCTTTTAGGCATGTCCCTTTAACTTTTGGTCCTGTACGAAATGTCTATTATATGTCTCCGCAAGTACAAAGGCGGAACTCCAAGAGCTGATGAGTCCTACATATCCCTACAAACAGGATAGCCTAAAACAAGGCCTTACATGCAGGCCGTTTGAACACCTGGCGGAAAAATTGGCTGGCTTCTCCAAGAGTCCTCAGGGTGAAACACTACATCCTAAAAAGGGAAAAAGCACCCCCTGTGCTTGCAAACAGGAATCGGACACTGAGCTCTTCTTGAAGGCCATGAAGGATGTCACACCCTTGAAAGACCGTAAGGTCATCACTCAGCCCCATTTCAAGAAATCTAAGACAAAGACACAGCCTTCCCCACTGGATCAAGACCTCCAGGAGGCAATCCAGGAATTGAAAGACCTCGTGCAAGGTAAGCGGCCTCTGCCTGTAGAACATATCCCAGAATATATGGATGGCCCCCGGATCAATTCTGATAGAAGGTTGCTCAGAAGGCTGAGAAGTGGAGGATTTGCCATACAGGCATACTGTGAACTCCACGGACTGACTGCCTACGAGGCCCTCAAGGTATGCGACGGATTCCTGGCAGATTCTCTCATGAGCAACAGGCGCTGCATCGCATATATCCACGGTAGGGGCAGATCCTCCCCGGGTAAACCCGTGCTAAAGGAGATGGTAAAAAATTTTCTGAACAGGGGCAGATTCAGGCGATACATAATGGCGTACTGTAGCGCCCCTTCCTGGGATGGTGGACCAGGGGTGACTTATGTACTTTTGAGGAAGAGACCAGTTAAAAAGGCCAAGAGAAGATGACAAAGACATTCCCAGGTCTATTCGTAGTGGTCGAGGGCATAGATGGAACAGGGAAGAGCACCTTGGTGAGCAATCTCTACAAGATCTTGAGAAAGAAGGGTGTAGACGTGTTGGTCACTTTTGAACCCACACATGGCAAATGGGGCAGGAAAATACGACAAAGCTTCAGCATGAGCAAAAGGATGGAGCCTGAGCAAGAGCTATCCCTCTTCTTGAAAGATAGAAAGGAACATCTGCGGGAAACCGTTATTCCTGCACTGGAGGCTGGACGTGTCGTACTGTGTGACCGGTATTATTTTTCCACCATGGCCTATCAAGGAGCCATGGGCCTCGATCCCAAGGGGATTAAAGAAAGAAACACGACCTTTGCCATTAGCCCCGATATCTGCTTCCTCCTGGAGCTTTCGCCAGATAAGGCCATTGAGAGGATTACCCATGGCAGAAAAGAGGCCATAAACAACTTTGAAAAGTTGGAATATCTGAATAAGGTAGCCGAGATATTTTCTTCCCTCAATGAAGACTGTATTATAAGACTTGATGCAGCCATGTCCCCTGAACGGTTGTCTAAAACAGCAGCAGAGATCATTCTCAAAAAGCTCGATGATAAAGGCGGTCTGAATTAATTCTTGAAAAAGGCCTTCCCCGTGACCATTGTTTTTTTCAGTTCAGACACGATAAAAACTCTGACTTATTTGTTTTATTCATTCATTATAAACAGGTCTCCTGGTGGAGAAAAACTAATTCCCTTGAATATCTAATCCATTTTCATGAAAAAGGAAAAAAAGAAACCTCAAGACAAAAAAAAGCTTCTTTTCACTGCTATATACTGGTTGTTGGGGATCCTCATAATCATGGTACTCCCCCAAATCCTCCTCACTGTCCAGACCAGTCAGATCCCCTATTCCCAGTTCAAGGAACTTTTGAAACAGGGCAGGATCCTGGAAGTGCGGCTCACTGAAGACGAGATCAGGGGCATCATGTTCACAGGATCGGAAAAGGAACTAAAGGAACTAAAAAGACAGATCGAACAGATCGAGGAACAGCCCCCCAAGGCCAAGGGCCCATTGGACTTTTTTAGCCCATCGAAACGTCCTTCCCTTGACGAGATCTTGAAGAAACTTTCCTCAAATGCCGGGGCCAAGAAAAATATAGTGCTCTTTCGCACCGTGAGGGTCAAGGACAATAAACTTGTAGATGAACTCGATGCCCAAGGGGTTGAATATGCTGGAGTCAAAGGCAGCATGATCGGAGAGGTCTTCTGGGGGACCATCGTACCCATAGCCTTTTGGATCGGCCTGTGGTTTTTCCTCATGCGGGGGATGGGTGCTCCAGGTAGTGGACTCCTGTCAATAGGCAAATCCAAGGCAAAGGTCGCCGTGGAAAAGGATACAGGGGTCAGATTCCAGGATGTGGCTGGCTGCGAAGAGGCCAAGGAGGAACTGAAAGAGGTGGTGGAGTTCCTCAAACGCCCCCAAAAATTTGAGGCCCTGGGGGCAAAGATCCCAAAGGGCGTACTTCTGGTGGGCCCACCAGGCACAGGGAAAACCTTGCTTGCTAGGGCACTTGCAGGCGAAGCAGGAGTTCCGTTTTTCAGCATATCCGGCTCTGAATTCGTTGAGATGTTTGTGGGTG
Organism: Deltaproteobacteria bacterium; assembly: GCA_026986785.1. Classification (GTDB taxonomy): domain Bacteria; phylum Desulfobacterota; class Dissulfuribacteria; order Dissulfuribacterales; family QOAL01; genus QOAL01. The sequence goes on from JALSNW010000022.1 coordinate 63,846, forward strand.
TTGGGGCCGCCAGGGTAAGGGACCTCTTTAATCAGGCAAAGAAAAATGCCCCATGCATCATATTTGTGGATGAAATAGACGCCATAGGTAAATTCAGAGGGGCTGGTCTTGCAGGAGGAGGACACGAGGAACGGGAACAGACACTGAACCAGTTATTGGTAGAAATGGATGGCTTTGAGCCCAATATAGGTGTAATATTGCTGGCCGCAACCAACAGACCAGAAATCCTCGATCCTGCACTCCTAAGACCGGGCAGGTTCGATAGGCAGGTTGTCCTCGATGCCCCAGATGTCGTGGGCAGAGAGGCCATTCTAAAGGTACACTGCAGGGGTAAACCCCTTGCACCAGACGTTGACCTAAAAAGTATAGCCCTGAGGACACCAGGTTTTTCCGGGGCAGATCTGGCCAACATAGTCAACGAAGCCGCCCTTTTGGCAGCAAAGGAAGGGGCCAAACAGATATCACAAGCACACTTTGAGGCAGCGGTAGAAAAGGTATTTGCAGGACCGGAGCGCAAGAGCAGACGCCTTGGTAAAAAAGAGAGAAAACGCGTGGCATATCATGAATCCGGCCATGCCCTTGTGGCCTTTCATTGTCCCAATGCTGCACCAGTGGCAAAAATCTCTATCATACCCAGGGGCAAGGCAGCTCTTGGATATACCTTACAGCTTCCAGAAGAGGAACGCTATCTAATGACCGTCAATGAACTCCTGGACAAGATCTGTGTCTCCCTTGGAGGGAGGGCTGCCGAAGAGGTGGTATTCAATGAAGTAAGCTCAGGTGCCCAGAACGACCTGGAGGTTGCAACAGAGATGGCAAGAGGTATGGTATGCCGTTTTGGTATGAGTGAGAAGATAGGTCCCATTGCCCTCACACGGGAGACCTCTCCATTTCTGAAAGTGCCCGGCATGGCTGAGCAACAGAATCTCAGCCCCGAACTTCAGGCAGAAGTTGACAATGAGGTAAGAAGGGTCTTAAGAGAACAATACGACAGGGCCCTTTCCATCATACGAAAGCACAGACAGGCCCTCGAGAACGTCTCCACCAGGCTCCTGATAGAAGAAGTCATGAGTGCAGACGAATTTAAAAGGCTTGCTGGAATAGATTCTGACAATCATGCGCACAAGGAGGATTCAAATGAACATTCATGATCCAAAGCCAAGACGACAGGACGTCTTTTCTGCCCTGTTGTCCATCATGTTTTTATTTACACTTTTTTCATCCACCCAGGTCTATGCCAGAACCGTACAAGAAGATGAAAATATAGCCCTTCTTGCCAGGACTTCCCAGGCGATAGCAGAGATCGTAAAAGAGGCCATGCCTGCAGTGGTCTTCGTCCAGGTGGAAAAGACAATTGAACAAGGCCCCTCCCCCTTTGGAGGACAGGACCCATTTGGTATGTTCAACGACCCCTTCTTCCAGAGATTCTTTGGCCCCCAATTTCGACAAAGACCGAGAAAATTCAAGCAGAGAGGCCAAGGCTCTGGTTTCATAATCAGTAGCGATGGCTACATACTCACCAATAATCATGTCGTAGGAGGCGCTGACAGTATAAGTGTCAAATTGGCTGATGGCAGAAAATTCAAGGCCAAGGTCATTGGCAAAGACCCCCAGTCGGACGTGGCAGTAATAAAGATAAATGCCACAGGCCTGCCTGTCCTCCCTCTTGGCAACTCCGATGCCCTACAGGTGGGAGAATGGGTCATTGCCATAGGTAATCCCTTTGGTCTAACCCAGACAGTCACCGTGGGTGTTGTCAGCGCCAAGGGCAGAAGCAGGCTTGGCATTACAGACTATGAGGATTACATCCAAACGGATGCTGCCATAAACCCAGGAAATTCTGGTGGCCCTCTTATCAACATCCATGGCCAAGCCATAGGCATAAACTCGGCCATCTTCTCCAGGAGTGGTGGTTATATGGGTATCGGCTTTGCCATACCAATCAATATGGCTAAGGCCGTTAAGGACCAGCTCATCAAGAATGGAAAGGTGATTAGGGGATGGCTTGGTGTTGTGATCCAGGAACTCGACGAGGATCTGGCAAAGTCCTTTGGCCTGAAAAAGACCGAAGGGGTACTAATTTCCGAAGTTGCAGAAAACTCCCCTGCCAAAAAGGCCGGCCTCAAAAGCGGGGACATAATCCTCAAGATGGATGGCCATAAGGTCTACGACATAGGGGAATTGAGAAACAAGATTGCCCTTACTCCCCCTGGCACCAAGGTGACCTTTGACATCCTCAGAGAAGGAAAACACAAGACGGTCACTGTAACCATTGAAGAAAAACCAGGTGGCATGAGCGTGGCAATGAACAAACACGAGATATTGAAACAGCTCGGTCTCGTTGTCCAAGAACTCACGCCGGATCTTGCCCAGCAGTTTGGATACCGGGAGGGCCAAGGCGTTCTCGTGGCCGAGGTCGAACCCGGCAGCCTAGCGGCCCAGGCTGGCATAGAACCGGGACAGCTGATAGAAGAGGTCAACAGGATAAAGGTAAGTACGCTGAAAGAATTCCTGAGGGCCCTTTCAAAATCCCGCCAGACCAAGACTGTGCTCTTTAAGATCAGGGATGGCGACCTCAGCCGTTATGTTGCCTTGAAACTTTCTTGATGAAGGGAAGGAAAAAAACATAATGTCAAGAACTATACTCGAGGCACTCGATGCAGAAAGCCCCTCTGGCAAGGAGGGGTTTTCTACCCTATTGAAGCGCCAATTTGAGATCCCCAAAGATATCGAGGCCTCTGTCCAAGAGATAATAAGAAAGGTGCAATCCGAAGGGGATAAGGCCCTTTTAGAATATACCAAGAGATTTGACTGCCCAGACTTTGAGTCCTCGATGCTGAGAGCCAAGGAAGAAGAGATCTCGGCAGCCTATGATCATGTTGATGAAAAAATCGTAGGCAGCCTGAGAAAGGCCCTTGAGAACATAAGGAAGTTTCACGCCAAACAGCTGCCTGTCTCATGGTTCGCCACAAGGGAGGACGGAACGATCCTCGGACAGATGGTAAACCCCGTGGATGCAGCAGGGCTCTATGTACCTGGAGGTACAGGAGGCAGCACCCCCCTTGTCTCATCCGTATTGATGAATGCTGTCCCTGCCAGAATAGCCGGGGTCGAAAGGATAATCCTTGCTACACCTCCTGGCAAAGATGGTACAATAAACCCTTATCTCCTCGTGGCAGCCAAAGAGGCAGGTGTGGAAGAGATCTACAAGATGGGCAGTGCGTGGGCCATCGCAGCCATGGCCCTTGGCACGGAGACCATAAAGGCTGTAGATGTCATAGCAGGCCCAGGAAACATTTTCGTCACAGTTGCAAAAAAGCTGCTCTCTGGCACAGTGGGCATAGATATGATTGCAGGGCCGAGCGAGATCCTCATCATTGCAGATCGATCGGCTGAGCCGTCTTCAGTGGCAGCAGATATGCTTTCCCAGGCAGAACACGACCCCATGGCAACAGCCATACTGTTGTCAACCTCTAATAGCCTGGCAGGGGAGGTCTGCTCTGAGCTTACAATACAGCTCAACAAGCTCCAGAGACAAGACACGGCCAGAAAGTCCTTGAAGGCCAATGGATTGGTGCTCGTGGTAAAAGACCTCGACCATGCTGCCCAGATGGCGAACATGGTTGGCCCAGAACATCTGGAGCTCCTGGTTGAACAACCCTGGGATCTGGTCCCCAAGATCCGCCATGCAGGTGCCATATTTCTTGGTGGCTTCAGCCCAGAGCCTGTTGGTGACTATATTGCTGGCCCTAACCATGTGCTTCCCACCATGGGAACAGCCCGTTTTTCCTCTGCCCTTGGGGTAGAGATCTTCTTGAAGCGTTCAAGCATAATCTCCTATTCCGAGAGGGCCTTTTTCCAAGATGCCCAGGACGTGATGAATCTGGCCCGCATAGAAGGCCTTACTGCCCATGAAAACTCCATTGCCGTTCGCCTAAAAAAAGATTGATAGTGGAGGTAGCTGATATCTCAGTTTTTTCATCCAGACCATGGCATCTGCCTGAAAAGACCTTATTGTCTTAGATAGATAAACAAGAGAAAGGGGGAAGATGTCATGGTCAATAAGATGATTATCACTACCGATGGTTCAGAAGCAGCGGAAAAAGCCGCTGCCTTTGGAATAGAGCATGCGGCCCAATTGGGATGCAAGGTACTTTGTATCACTGTCTTGCGCCCTGTAGAGGCCATCATAGGCATGAAATTGGAGTACATCTTCGTAGAGGAAGACGACTCTATAGCCAAAGAACTCCTTTCTGCAGGTGAAAAGGCTGTGGCAAGAATAGTGGAAATGGGCAACAAGAAAGGCATCGCCATTGAAGGGAAAATAGTTCGACACGAAAGGGTGGAAAAGGGCATATGCGAAGCAGCCAAAGAAGAAAATGCCGATTTGATAGTTATTGGCATGCACGGACACGGCTTTTCTGGCCTTGCCTCACCCGAAATGGGCTCTGTTACCAGGCGGTTGTTGGCTGAGCCACCGACCTGTCCCGTGATAGTAGTCCCTCCTTCCAACTAAAAAGCCAGAAGGGAACCAGGTGTCCTTTTATTCCCCGATAAAAAGGCATCTGGTTCACTATTGTAATAACCTCTTTCATAGCCCTACCCGCCATGACAGGCCCTGAGCACAAAACCATCCTCCATGTGATCTGGAGGAAATCTCTTTACAATTTTTTTGAAGCGTCCGATAAAAAGATGGAATGATAAAAATAACCGGCCCGCTAAAAATTATTATCTAAAAATCTTAGGATGCTACAAAAAAGGGAATAGCAAAAGTGGATGCAAAAATAATCAATCCGTTTCTTGAAGCAGCCATGAATGTACTCAAGACCATGGCTATGATAGAAGCTGCCCCTGGCAAACCGTTCATCAAGAAAGACGATGTGGCCATGGGAGACGTATCTGGTATTATTGGCATAACAGGGGCTGCCCAGGGATCTATGTCTATCTCGTTCGAATCCCCCTGCATCTGTTCTGTGGTGAACAACCTTTTCGGGATCTCTGTAAATGAGATAAACGAAGAGGTCAAGGACGCCGTGGGGGAGATGACAAACATGATCTGTGGAGATGCCAGAAGGCGTCTCGAAGGGGCAGGCATATCCCTTCAGGCAGGCACTCCCACTGTTGTTTCAGGAAAGAATCATTCCATCACTCACATACATACAGGACCCTGCCTGGCAGTGCCTTTTGAAACCAATAGTGGCAAGTTTGTTCTGGAGGTAGCCTTTAACGATTAATTGATGGCTCGCAAGGCCCTTGAAACCTCATCTTTTATGGCCTTTAAGGCCTCGAGGGGATGTTTTGCCTCTTTTATAGGGCGTCCAATGACCAGGTGGTCTGAGCCATTTATTATGGCATCATAGGGTGTTGCAAAACGGGCCTGATCATCTCTTCCAGGCCCAGAAACATTCTCTGGCCTAACGCCTGGAGTGACAAGAACGAGCTCATCCCCTGTCTTACTTCTTACCATTGCCACCTCTTGCGGGGAACAAACGACACCAACACAACCTGCATCCCTTGCCGCAACAGCACGCCTTATCACCAACTCTTCGATAGGGATGGACGTACCCATTTCCTCCATGTCATCTTGGCCAAGGCTGGTAAGCACTGTTACGGCCAGTATCCCAACATCCGCCGAGGCCCTGGCGGCAGCCTCCATTATGGCCCTGTTTCCATGAACAGTGGCAAAGGTGATATCACGACCACCCAGTTGGTCTACGGCCAGCTCGACGGTCTTGGGGATATCGTAAAACTTTAGATCCAACATTACCTTGAGGCCCCGGATAGTCAGCCATTCCACTATCTCAAAGCCGGCTGCCAGAAACAATTGTAGGCCTACCTTGAAAAAGGCCGTCTCTGATTCCAGTATCCGAACCAGTTCCTTTGCCTGTTCCAAGGTGGAGACATCAAGGGCAAATATTATCCTTTCGTTCAAGGGAATATTTTTAACTTGCATTTTTTTCTCCTTCTTAGGACACTTGGTCCTGGACCCAAATAGATTTTATAGTGCCATCTTAGCAGGCAGGAATATATGAAAGAAGACCAAAATCGTCGTATCCAGACACTGAAAAAAAGTCTATCGGCAAGGGGACTCGATGCGGCCCTCATCACCGGCCCAGAGAACAGATTTTACCTAAGTGGATTTCTGGCCGAGGACTTGGGCCTCACCGAATCTGCAGGGGCATTGATTATTTCCAAAAAACAGAGATTTCTGCTCACCGATGGAAGATATGAGATACAGGCACGGGAGCAGGCCCGAGGATTTACAATCGTGATCTACAAAAGAGGGCTTGCCCATGCACTCAAAGATCTTTTCTGTAGCCTTGGAGTAAAACGATGTGCTTTTGAACCCTCTTTTCTTTCTTGCAGCAGGTTTGAAAGGCTGAAAAAGACCCTGCCAAACGTATCCTGGCACGACCTGGGGGATATATGTAAAAAAATGCGGCAGATCAAGGATCCAATAGAGATTGAAAAGCTGACCAAGGCCCAACAGGTTGCAGAGGCTGTATTTCAAAAGGTGCTACCTGAAATCAGAGAGGGAAGGACAGAAAAGGAGATCGCCTTCATAATTCTAAAGGGCCTATATACCCTGGCAGACGGACCTTCATTTCCCCCCATAGTAGCCTCTGGAGCCAACAGTGCGTTACCCCATGCAGTACCAGGAGACAGGAAGATCCGCCATGGTGAACCCATTATCATCGACATGGGCGCTCGCCTTAATGGCTACTGTTCAGACATGACAAGGACCTTGTTTTGCTCTAAGCCAGCTGAAAAATTCATCAGGATATACAACACGGTCAAAAAGGCCCAAAGGGCTGCACAAGAGGCGATCAGACCTGGTATGACAGGAAGAGAGGCCGATGACATTGCCAGGAGGGTCATAAAAGAGGCTGGATTTGGCAAATATTTTGTCCATTCCCTTGGTCATGGGGTAGGTATTGCAATTCACGAGGCCCCGGCCATATCTTTCAGGTCCAGATCCAGGTTAAAATCTGGCATGGTATTTACTGTGGAACCAGGCATTTACTTACCAGGAGAAGGGGGAGTAAGGCTTGAAAACATGGGAATGCTCACTGAGCAAGGGCTTCAAATAATTACATCTGACAAGTGGATCTATGACCTCTAACGAAAAAGGAGTAAACGAGGCCGAGCTCAGCCTCACCGAGCACCTGGCTGAACTGCGCACCCGGCTAATCAGATCAGTGGTAGCTGTAGCCGTGGGGTTTTGTATCAGTTATGCCTTTATAAGACCTATCTTTGCCTTCCTTTCCCTACCCCTTCTCCAGGTACTACCTCCCGGGACATCCTTGATCTTTACATCTTATCCAGAGGCATTCTTTACATACCTGAAACTTGCCCTTACTGCCGGGTTGTTCTTGGCCAGCCCCTTCATCCTCCATGAGATATGGGCATTTATCGCCCCTGGCCTTTACCCCCACGAGAGGAAATGGGCCCTGCCATTCATTTTCTTTTCCAGTCTCTTTTTCATTGGGGGGGCAATATTCGGATACTTTGCGGTATTTCCAGCTGCATTCAGTTTTCTTGCCAGTTACGCAGGGGCAGATCTAAAATTGTTGCCAAGCGTGAGTGAATATTTCAGCCTCACCATAAAGTTGCTCCTGGGCTTTGGTGCAGCATTCGAGCTGCCTATCTTCATGGTGTTCATGGCCCTTGTAGGTATCATCGACGCAAAGATGTTGAGAAAGAACAGAAAATATGCCCTCCTTATCATATTCATAATTGCAGCAGTCATAACCCCTACGCCAGACGTAGTAAATCAATGCCTATTGGCAGGCCCGTTGCTTATACTCTATGAAATAAGCATTATTCTTGTGGCCTTAATTGGCAAAAGGACAAGACATCAAGGATAACCCTGTTGCTATACATGTCTTCTATTCCCCAAATAGCTGCCTGTTTGGATACATTCTCTGCTATCTTACCATGCCCCTCCTTGGTAATACCAAGGTCTGCGAGGCAGGAAGGACACCCGACACTGCTCAACCATTGAGAAAATACAAAGGCACTTCTGTCTGCACAACCGACAGTTTCCGCCTTGTCTATCACATTCAGACACCTTGTCCCAAACTGGCATATCTTTTCTGGCCCATGACTCCTCGCCCTCCATCTCATCCAGCCTGGAAGTAGGGCACCTAATCCAGCGCCGTGGGCAACACCATAGATGGCACTTATTGCATGTTCGATCAGATGCACCGGAAAGGGATGTTCTCCCACACCTGCCCTGGTAAGGCCATTTAAGGCAAGGGTGGCAGCCCACATCAGGGTTGATCGTGCATTGTAGTCCGATGGAGAGGCAAGACATCCCTCGGTTGCCTTCATGATGTTTCTTATGAGGCCTTCGGCCATATCGTCCTGAACCGGGGTAAAAGGATCTGGGCCATTGAAATATGGCTCGAGGAGGTGACATATAGCATCAACGCCTCCGTAGGCAGTATAGTCTGGAGGCACAGAAAAAGTAAGCTCTGGGGCAAGAAAGGACAGCTTGGGATAGACATGGGGAGATCCGGCTGCCAACTTGTAGCCTGTCTTTTCATTGGTAATCACCATGAAGCCATTCATTTCTGAGCCAGAGGCTGCAATGGTGGGTATGCAGACAATAGGAAGGGCCTTTTCGATCTGTCTCTTTCCTTCAAACACGTCCCATATATCACCCCCTTCCATCAATGATCCTGCAGCCACTGCCTTTGCTGTGTCCATTACGCTTCCGCCCCCCAGGGCCAAAACAAAGTCTATTGCCTTTTCCTTCACCATGTCGATTCCACGATGAACAGGAGACAATATAGGGTTCGACTGGATGCCGGAAAGGTCTATTACATCGATACCCTCGGCCTCAAGGCTGTTTCTGACAATATCGTATGTCCCGCTCTCCCGGACACTCCTCTTGCCTGTCACCAGGAGACAACGTGAACCAAAGGATCGTGCCTCTCGGCCAACAAGTACCAATATGCCCTTTCCAAAGATGATCCTCGTAGGGTTATGAAATTCGAAATTTTCCATGACCTCGCCTCCTTTTTCATCCTGAACCAAAAAGGGCGGCCCCAAAAACAATAAGGCCGCCCCTGCTTGATAAAAGGCTGAGTATCAACTATCTCATAAGATGAGTCTAACTTATGCCCAGCTCCTTTTCCTTTTCTGCCACGAGCAGCCTGGTCTTCACAGCAGTATCCGGGGTGAGACTCATTGAATCTATGCCACATTCCACCAAGAATGCTGCAAAATCCGGGAAGTCACTTGGGGCCTGTCCGCAGATACCTATCTTTCTTTTCTGTTCTTTTGCCGTCTTTATAACCTGGCGAATTAGCCTCTTGACCGCCTCGTTTCTCTCATCGTAGATATGGGATACGAGCTCGGAGTCACGATCGAGGCCCAAGGTGAGCTGGGTCAGATCATTCGAGCCGATTGAAAAACCATCAAAGACCTTTGAAAACTCGTCAGCCAGTACCACGTTACTGGGGATCTCGCACATCACATAGATCTCGAGACCATTTTCACCTTGCTTGAGCCCATATTTTTCCATGATGCCAATGACTTTTTTGCCCTCTTCCACAGTGCGGCAGAATGGTATCATGCTCTTGACGTTGGAAAGGCCCATCTCATCCCTTGCCTTTTTAAAGGCCTTGCATTCCAAGGCAAAGGCTGGCTCAAAATCCGGGGCATAGTACCTGGATGCACCCCTCCATCCTATCATTGGGTTGTGTTCCTCAGGCTCGTACAACTTTCCGCCTATGAGATTAGCATATTCATTGCTCTTGAAATCCGACATCCGGACAATCACGTCCTTGGGATAGAACCCCGCAGCGATCATGGCAATACCCTGGGCCAACTTGTCCGTAAAAAACTCTGCCTTGTCGTCATATGCAGCAGTCTTTTCGTCAATGGCCTCGACGATCTGTCTGATTTCTTCATCAGTTGCTGCCTTTTCCTTGAGTTCATCGTAATTTAGAAGTGCCAAGGGATGGATACCGATATGAGAATTGATGACAAATTCGAGCCTGGCAAGTCCTACTCCGTCATTGGGGATCTGGCCTTGGTCAAAGGCCTGCTCAGGGATACCCACATTCATCATTATCTTGGTCTTGGTCTTGGGCACGTTTGCAAAATCGATCCTATCCACCTCGTATTTGAGGAGTCCCCGGTAGACCTTGCCCTCTTCACCCTCGGCGCAAGACACTGTTACGTCTTCACCGCTTTTTATTATCTCAGTGCCATTTTCCGTACCGACCACACAAGGGATGCCCATCTCGCGTGAGATAATGGCTGCATGACATGTTCTTCCTCCCCTGTTGGTGACTATGGCAGAAGCCACTTTCATGATGGGCTCCCAGTCAGGATCAGTCATGTCTGTAATAAGCACCTCTCCTGCATTGAACTCGGTGATCTCATTTACGTCCTTGATCACATGGGCCTTACCCTGGCCAATCTTGCTGCCAACCGCCTTGCCAACTGCCAAGACCTCTCCCTTTTCGAGAAGCCTGTACGTCTCCATGTAGTTGGTATCCTTTTGGGAATGGACTGTTTCTGGCCGTGCTTGGACAATGAACAACTCGCCAGTGCCGACCTTTTCACCATCTCCGTCTTTTGCCCACTCTATGTCCATTGCCTTTTGATAATGCTCTTCGATTATACAGGCCCAATTGGCCAACTTTAAGATCTCGTCATCCGACAATACGTATCTCCTCCTGTCTTCAGGAGATGTCTCTACATTCTTCACTGGGTTGTTGGGATCATCTGTATATATCATCCGATGCTGTTTCAGGCCCAGTCGTTTACTCACAATGGGACGAAAACCCTTCTTCAGTGTAGGTTTGAATACATAGAATTCGTCTGGATTAACTGCACCCTGCACAACATTTTCGCCAAGCCCCCAGGCACCTGTTATATAGACCACGTCCTCGAAACCGCTCTCGGTGTCGATGGTGAACATGACTCCAGCACTTGCGCTATCACTGCGCACCATCTTCTGAACAGCAATGGAGAGATAAACGTCGAAATGACCAAAGCCCTTGTCGTGCCTGTAGGAGATGGCCCTGTCGGTAAAGAGGCTGGCGAAACACTTGTGGCAGGCCTCTATCAGGGCGTCCGTGCCGGTGATGTTGAGAAAAGTCTCCTGCTGGCCGGCAAAGGAGGCATCGGGCAGATCTTCCGCAGTAGCTGAAGAACGGACAGCCACATCCACATCTTTGTAATATTCCTCTTCCATCTTGGCATAGGCCTTTTTGATCTCCTCTTCCAGGTCCTCTGGAAACTTTGCCTCCAAGATGATCTGCCTGACCTTCTTGCCCCTTTCCCGGAGATTATTGATGTCACTGGTATCGAGTCCTTCCAAGGCATCCCGCACAGCCTGTTCAATCCCTGATGCCTTCAATAGGTATTTGTAGGCCTCAGCAGTTATGGCAAAACCATTTGGCACCTTTACACCCTTGCTGGAAAGGTGTTGGTACATCTCTCCGAGGGAAGCATTCTTTCCGCCAACCAGTGGGACATCTTTAATTCCAATCTCTTTAAACCATAGAATGAATGGTTTATCACTCATCACCGACAACCTCCTTGAATTTTACGTGAACTTAAAAATAAAAAGGCCGTCAGACAGAGATATGACGCCTCCACCAGACGGCCACAATTTGCATCGTAGGCCTGTGGGCCCTCTAACAAAACATTTTCCTGGGATTTTATCCACTTTGACATGGATCGCGAAGAGCCCTTGATGGATGCCAATAAGCAGATCAAGAGCAGTAATGGCCTTTTTCTCCAGAGAATTGGAGGCCTCGAAAAGCCATTTTTCGAGAATATGAAGGGAAAATCAAACGCCTTGGAAAAATAATTGAAGTAGTGGCCTGCACACGGTGATTTCACACTGTCACAGACAGAACCGCTGATCTTTTCCACTATTATCCTCTCAGGCCCTAAACAAAAAATTTTTCAGGCCATAAACCACAGCCTGATACCTGGATGAAAAAAAGGGGTTCTCTACTAAGAGGTAATGGCAAAAACAAAAGAGCCCCTTTTCGAAACATCCTTGTTAATCATTAAACTATCAATGTTTTTTGCTTTTGGCAACAATACTAGGGTGTCAGTATGCAAAAACCTACGATTGAAGCCTTTCTGGCCCCTACGAGGGCAAAGACTACACCTTGTATCATAGACGACATCCCACAGCCTTGGTTAGCTTCGACAAGCTTGTGAGCTGCATAATCCAGATTAAAGGGTCTTGAGATCTGCAGTGCTGATTTTTCTTCCCTTTTTCCTGAATTCGCTGGGATTTAGTCCATGTTTTTCAATAAGTTTATAGAGATCCGCCCTATAATAGCCAGCATATTTGGCCGCTGCGCTTATATTTCCCCTTGTAAAACGTAAAAGATCCTCCAGATATTTCTTGGTAAATACAAACCGGGCCTCTTTCAGGGGCTTGATAGTACAGGTGCTGTAAAAGTCGGCAAGGGGGGTACTGGCCAAAAGATCCTTGTCTATTACCTCTCCCTGAGATGTTGCCACCAAAAAATCCACGAGATTTTCCAACTCTCTCACATTTCCTGGCCAGTGGTATCTCTTCAGGGCCTCTATCACGTCTTCATCTATCCAGTTTATCTGCTTGTTCATCTTCTTGAGTGCCGGTGCGAGAAAATGACTGAATAGGATGGGGATATCTTCTTTCCTCTCTCTCAAAGGAGGCATGATCAAGGGAACCACGTGGATCCTATAGAAAAGATCTTCTCTAAAGGTCCCTTTTGTCACCATCTCCTTGAGATCCCTTTTCGTGGCGACGATAAGGCGCACATCCACCTTCCTTATCCTATCACTGCCCAAGGGCTTGACCTCACCTGTCTCAATTACCCTCAACAGCTTTGCCTGCATAGACTCGGCCATTTCACCCACTTCGTCCAAAAACAGGGTACCCCTGTCGGCAGAAGCAAACACCCCGTTCTTAGAGGTGACGGCAGATGTGAAGGCACCGCGGACATGCCCAAAAAGTTCGTCTTCAAGCATTGTCTCTGGAATAGCTGCACAATTCACTGCCACAAAAGGGCCTTTGCTCCTGTTGCTGTGAAGATGAATAGCCCTTGCCACAAGTTCCTTCCCTGTACCAGATTCCCCAAATATGCTCACGGTGATATCTGTAGGGGCAACTTGTAGAATCTGCTTGAAAACAGACCGCATCTTTGGACTCTTTCCTATTATACCGGCAAAATCATGCTGGCCTTCAAGAAGGCCCTCGAAATCATGTACCTTTCTGAGTAACATCCTCTTTTCAAGGGCCTGTTCTATCTTTATTTCAAGTTCTTGATGATCCACAGGCTTGGTCACATAAGAAAATGCCCCTGCCCTTATGGCCTCGACAGCCTGATCTATCGTGCCATAGGCCGTAAAGATGATAGTCTGCAAGTATGGATTTATCTCTAAGCATTTTTCCATGAGTTCCTTACCGGAGAGTTTTTCCATTCTCTGGTCGGTAATCAGGAGCTCTATGTCTGAATTGGTAGAAAAAAGCTTTAGGGCGTCAACAGGATCGGTAGTTTCTATAACCTGGTATCCAAGAAGCTCCAGGCGCATCTTCATTACCTCAATGATATTCTGGTCGTCATCCACTAAAAGGATCTTCGCCTTGGCACGGGATACACCAGGATTTTGGGTTGCCTTGGTTTTTTGCATGAAAGATTAACCTTTTGCTGATATGATGAAATTATTATTTTGCTTCAAGATGGACGTTTGAAAGATGCTGGAAGATGAAACTATTTTCTTATTTTAGTCTATACCAAAAATTACTGGCAGGCTATCTCTTTTTGTTGGCCATTCTCATCCTTCCCTGTCTCTTTTCCATCTATTCCATATATAGGATAGAGGCTACAGTCTCCACCTTTTTCAAGCGTACCCTACAGATCTCTTCCTCTATAGAATATGCCAAAAGCCTCGTGCCGTCCCTTGAAGCCGAGGCAAGACGCCTAGTTATCCTGCACAAGGCAGACTCTCTCAAGGCGGTCAGGCCCCTGATAGCTGATCTGGAAGCAAAACTCGATCCGCTTTTGGTTACAGACTCCATTGCACTGGAAAATAATTTTCAGGAATTTCGAAATACCTTGGCCCTCTTGAATTTCATCATCTCTCAACCAGACATCCTCAAAGACCACCACCCGGGTTCTCCTCATACCCCCACCCTAACAGATGAGGCGAGGGAACAAGAAATCAAGGGGTTGACCTTTCATCTAATGGAACTTCTTGCCCAGGCAGAGAATATACAAAAACAGACGCTTCAGGAAAAATCGAGGGAGAGTTCAGCCATAATATCCCATGTCAAAAACGGGACCCTTTTACTTCTCCTCATAGCAACTATTGTAGCACTCACAGTGCCATGGATCCTTTACATATACATAAAAAAGCCCATCAAGTTCCTTCAGAAAGGCATCTATGCAATAGGCCGGGGAAACTTCGATCACCAGATACCTGTCGTCAGCAGAGACGAACTGGGAGAACTGGCAGAATCCTTCAACCACATGGCTCGAAGCCTCAAAGAGTTGGATACCTTGAAATCCGACTTTATTGCTGTAGCAAGTCACGAACTTAAGACCCCCCTTGCAGCCATGTTAGAGGCATCAAAACTCCTGAGTGAGCCACAGATAGGCCAATTAAACGAACGTCAGGCCAGACTTGTAAATGTCCTGAATACCAGTATGGCAAGATTCAAGACACTCGTGGAAGAACTCCTCGATCTATCCAAGATGCAGGCAGGGCTCGTCAGCCTGGAAAAAAAGAAGGAAAATATCAAGGACGTAGTAGACAATGCGATTAAGGGCGTAAGACCCATTGCATCTGCCAAAAAGGTTAATATAGTATCCCAATATCCAGAAAAACAGGTAGAAGTGGATGTGGATAGAAAAAGGCTGGAACGGGCCCTGGTCAATCTCCTTGACAATGCCCTAAATTTTACTGACCCTGGCAAGGAGATAAAGGTTATTGTCAAGAACCTGGAGAGTAAAAAGAATGGCCAGATAATGATAATTGTCGTGGATAGGGGGCCAGGAATTGAGGTCGAGGAACAAAAACAAGTGTTTGAAAAATTCTATCAGTCAAGGTTGACCCCAAGACAAAGCGGTAGTGGCCTGGGCCTTACTATTGCCAGGCAGATCGTAACCGCTCATGGAGGTGAGATTTGGATAGAAAGTCCGCCAGGGAAGGAAATAGCCCTGGAAGAAGAAAGAGGCACGGCGGTCTTTGTACAGCTTCCGCTATAGCTCTGCTTATTCTATTGACCGGCTGCGTATGCATGGAACAGCAGGATCACTCATTGGTAAGACCAAATCAGCTATTGGCAGAGGCGCGAGGCTATCTCCTGGAAGGGGATGAGGACCTGGCCATCGAGGCATTAAAGGAGGAGATGGCAAATGGTACCCAGCGGTGCATCGCGGCCTTTTATCTCTACTTCCTGGATTCCTCCAAAGACGAATACTTGGAGGTCTTGAACGGCCCAAACTGCAAGACAGAACATCCCCTTAACGACAACATAGTGCAAAAATATCTTGCCTCTATCAGAAAGCTGAAAAAATGCACTTCGGACAGACGTATTCTCAAAAGAAAGATAAACACCCTCTCTGCCAAACTCAGCAACGAGGAAAAGGAAAGAAAAAGACTCAATTTCGAGCTGAAAAAGCTGGAACAGATCAGGAGAGAGACAGAGAAATTGAGATTGAAAAAGTAGTCCCCCAGTACCTGACAAATCCTGAAAAACTGCCTAACAACGAGAAAACACCCTACCTTTTCAATTAGTCATGGCCAAGACTCGACCCTTTGATAGATTCCCTGACCGATACGACCACTGGTTTCAAGAGCATGAACACCTCTATCAATTAGAACTCAAGGCCATCAAGGCATTGATGCCTGCCCCTGGCACCGATATGGAGATAGGTGTAGGCTCTGGAAGGTTTGCCTCTCCTCTCGGCATAAGATTTGGCGTGGAACCATCAATGGTCATGGCCGAAAGGGCAAAGAGAAAGGGAATCGAAGTCGCCATTGGCATTGCAGAACAACTGCCAATAAAGACCTCTTCCATAGATACGGCCCTCATGGTCACAACGATCTGTTTCGTGGATGATATAACCACATCTTTCATTGAGGCCAAAAGGGTGCTCAGGCCAGGAGGCGCAATAGTCGTAGGTTTTGTGGACAGGGAAAGCTTTCTTGGCAAAAGATATCTCAACAGGAAGGAAGAGAGTGTCTTTTACAAAGAAGCCACCTTCTTTTCCTCTTCAGAGGTCTTATCCTTTTTGGCAAATGCTGGATTTACAGATCTCCAGGCAGTCCAAACCATCTTACCTGATGACAACATCTATTCCAGAGTAGAACAAGGCCATGGCCGAGGAGGCTTTGTGGTAATAAAAGGGGAAAAACACCTATAATCCATCATGCAGGAGATGAAAACTGCAATAAACAGGGCACAGTTTGGCACCATGATATTCTGGGTCGGGGCATTCGTCTTGCTTTTTTATGGACTTGGATTCAGGAGCCTCTGGGGCTCAGAGGACAGATGGGCAGAGGTGGTGAGGGAAATGCTACTCAGTGGCGATTTCTTTCATCCCCAAATAAATGGTCAACCATACTTTGACAAACCACTGTTGACCTACTGGGTCATTGTCCCATCCACATGGATTGCTGGCGGACTCAACGAACTTTCGGTAAGACTTCCCAGCGCCTTGGCAGGGATTGCCACCTTGTGGGGGGTATATAAACTCGGCATCAGGCTTTTTGGCAGAGACGTTGCCCTTGTCGGTTCTATTATCTTGGCCACATCCTGGGGTTTCTGCTTTTGGTCAAGGACTGCTGCAGCAGACGCAGAAAATATGGCAGTTATCGTCCTTGCAGTATGCTGGTATTTTGGGTTTCGCCATCGCCCTGGCTTTGGGACATTTCTTGGCTTCTATCTCATCTGTGCAGTGGGTGCTCAGTTCAAGGGGCTCACAGCTATTGCCGTTCCACTGATCGTAATCCTGCCCGACATATTAATCCAAAAAAGCTGGAAGAGCTATCTTTCCATTGCCAATGGATCAGCCTTGGCCGTGGCATTGCTGATCTACCTTCTTCCCTTTGTCTATGCCAGCTTAACTGCAAAGGGCTACGGAGAGAACGGTCTTGCCTTGGCATTCAGGGAGAATCTTTTGAGATTTTTCAAGGCATTTGATCACAAAGATCCATTTTACTGCTATCTCTACTATGTGCCCTTTTTATTCATACCCTGGATCTTTTGGTTGATTGGCGCTGTAGTAGATCGCATCCGATATTTTAAGGACCTTGACTCAAACCAACGCTGGCTCAGCCTTGCTGTATTTGGCATCTTTTTGTTGTTCACCCTGTCGAGTTCCAGGAGAAGCTATTACATCCTTCCCATTCTCCCCTTTCTTGCCCTCATGACGGCAGACTTTCTCTTGAGGCCTTCCAATCGGGTCCTGAGGGATAGGGTTATGAGCCTACAGTTTCTTTTGCTCTCGATAACGGGCATGATAGAGTCTTTGAGTCCTCTATTATGGCCAGTCGTTGAAAGTAAAACGGGTTTTGTTGCACCTTTTGGCCTCAAGGCCTCTGCCTTGGTGGCAGGGGTAATCTCTCTGGTGTGCTTATATGTAGGAAGGAGGCGAATCTTAACTGAGAAATTCAGGCCACCTCTCGATAGGATCCTCCCACTACTTGCTGCAGCTTTCGTGCTAATGGGGGCATTTTTTTGCATCCAGCAAAACAGCCTCGAGATCTATAGGACACAAAAACCTTTTTTGATAAGCCTAAAAAAGATGATCCCCGGCATTCCACCCGAAAAGATCGGCATATCCAAAAACATGGCAGGGGTCGTCTTTTATCTGAACATGTCAAGGCCAGTAATAGATGTTGAAAAACCTGAAAATCTCAAGAAGTTCCTCGCCCAGTCAGGGAAAAAGATCATAATTGCAAGAAAAAGGGATGCCAAGAAAATACTCGCGTATCTCGTCCCGGGTTCTTTTAAAGAGATCCTGTCTGCACCGGATTTTTCATGGAGCAAAAGGAACGACAAAGGTCTTGTGGCATGGGAGGTATTATGAATGACAACCTACATAGTGTCATTGGGACAAATTATCTTTTTCTCCGTCTTCTTCTCTTGACATTTGCCTAAGATTAATTTAGAAATCCGGATGCCCTGAAGAAAGGGTGTGGATAGAAGTGCGCATAGATCAAGGAGCATAAAAGATGAAAACCCTGCTTCCAAAGGTTAACGAGATCCAGAAGAAGTGGTTCGTTGTGGATGCGTCTGGCAAGGTGCTAGGCCGGCTGGCCACACAGCTTGCCACGCGGCTAAGGGGAAAACATCGTCCCGACTTTACCCCTCATCTGGACACCGGTGATTTTATAATTGTAATAAATGCAGAAAAGGTAAAACTGACAGGGAACAAGCTGGACAAGAAGATGTATCACAGGCATTCGGGCTATCTCGGGGGACTCAAATCAATAAACGCTCGGACCATGCTGGACAAGAAGCCTGAAGAGGTGATCCGTCTTGCAGTGAAAAGAATGATGCCAAAGAATAAGCTCGCCAGACAGCAGATGAAAAAACTAAAGATCTACAGGGGAGCGGCTCATCCTCACCAGGCTCAGATGCCAGAACCCCTTGAAATCTCCATCAGATAAACGAGGAACAGGTCAATATGGAACGCATATATGCCACAGGCAAGAGAAAGAGTGCTGTTGCACGGGTCTGGATAATGCCAGGAACCGGGCAAGTTACAGTAAATGGTAAAGATTTCGATGACTATTTTGACATGGAGACAGCCAGGCTCGTAGTCAATCAACCCTTCGAGGTCACAAATACATTGGGTAAGATAGACGTATTTGCCACCCTTAAGGGAGGAGGAAAGACTGGCCAGTCCGAGGCCCTTCGTCACGGCATAGCAAGGGCCTTGCAGATCATGGACCCGGATCTCAGGGCGCCCTTGAAAAAGGCCGGACTTCTGACACGGGATGCCCGGGTCAAGGAAAGGAAAAAATATGGTCTTGCTGGGGCTCGAAAGAGATACCAGTACTCCAAGCGCTAAGTTGACTATAGATCTGATTTTCATGTTATGGGAAGGCTACAGCCTTCCCTTTTCATTTTCGGGTATGTATTTCTCAGAAAATTCGATCCAGATTTTTCAACATGATGAGATAGAGGTACTGTCATGGCAATCAACATTGGTATCTTAGGGGGATCGGGCTATACAGGAATAGAGCTTTTGAGGATCTTGGCCAACCACCCTCATACGGATGTAACAGTCATAACATCCAGGAAATATGCAGGGGTAAAAGTTTCAGAGGTTTTTCCCTCTCTTTATGGCATAACCGACCTGACATTTACAGAACCGGACACTACACGGCTCGCTGAAGCCTCTGATATCGTATTCACCTGTGTTCCACACCAGACAGCCATGAATATCGTGCCAGCGTTGCTTAAAAAAGGCCTCAAGGTAATAGACCTCTCTGCAGATTTCAGGCTCAGGGACAGAGAAACCTATGAAAGGTGGTATCAGAAACATGTGGCACCTGAATTATTGGAAGAGGCAGTATATGGCCTTCCTGAGCTCTACAGAGAACAGATAGCCACTGCACGACTAATAGCCAATCCAGGCTGTTATCCCACAAGTTGCATACTGCCCTTGGTACCCCTTCTTAGGACAGGGATTATTCAATCGGAGGGCATAATAATAGACTCCAAATCTGGCACTAGTGGTGCAGGCAGAAGTGCCTCTACAGCCACTCTTTTTTGTGAGGTGAATGAGGGGTTCAAGGCATACAAGATTGGTGAACATCGCCACACACCCGAAATTGAACAGGAACTTTCTGTTGCCGCAGGAACAAATATATTCGTCAATTTCACCCCCCATCTCGTGCCAATGTCTCGGGGGATACTTTCCACCATATATGCCCTTCCGGCAACTGGTGCCTCAGAGACAGAAATCAGGGCCTGCCTGCAGGATGTCTACGGTTCATCCAGATTCATCCAGGTACTGCCAAGGGGCTCTTTTCCCAACGTATCGAGCGTAAGGGGCACCAATTTCTGCCACATGGGCCTGAAAATCGACTCCAGGACAGGAAGGCTGATAGTTGTCTCTGTAATAGACAACCTGTGCCGCGGCGCATCTGGCCAGGCAGTCCAAAATATGAATATCATGGAAGGTCTAAATGAGATAACGGGTCTCGAGACCCTGGCACTCTATCCTTGAAGTCAATGGCTTGCCCCGCCCCACGGGCTTCCGTATATTTTCACTCAATACTCAATATCTCCAAGTTTAGAGGCTTTTTTTCATCAGGAGATCTATTCTACCAGTAGTGGTCTGCATCTTTGCCTTTGTAATCAGAGTGTCCCAAGAGCTGATCGCAGGGCTGTCCAGCCTCATCTTCGATGTACTCGTCCATCTTTCACCACCTATTGAATCAAAGCTCCAGCATAATGCATCCAAATTGATTCCAGCACAAGAAATGCCGATAAATAAAGTAATTGAAACAAGAGGTTGTTGTCCAGCCATAAACATTTGAGAACATGAAAGATGATGGCGGCCAAAAGCTGTAGCAACCATAATCCAACTTAGATTTTACTCCACGTTGAGTTCGATAGGCTTTTCTTTGGCGCCATCTTGGTCCACGACTTTTCCGCCTGCACTTGATCTTTGCCTAATATTGGAGACCATAATCTCGACAGGAGTTTTTCAACCACCATTAAGGAAAAAAATGAACAAGGTGATCCAAGTCAATAAAAAACATCTAAGCGCCCAAACCAAAACCAATCAATCATCAACTGCGTTACAATTTGAAAAAACACTCATTGAGCATGCCAAAAAAGAACTCTCCAACATTCTGGATTCCATTCCCTTATTCATTGCCCTTATTGACAAAAACCATAACATTGTACGTCTCAATATGCCCATGGCCAATGCCTTGGGAATGCACCCCAGGGAATTGGTAGGACAGAAATGTTTCGAATTCTGTCACAAGACAAGGGAGATTCCCGATTCTTGTCCACATAAGCGTGCAATGGAAGAAGGTATAAGCGTAACCGTAGCACTCTTTGAAAAAAATCTGGGAGGACATGTAGAAGTAACTGCCACGCCATTTTTCGATCCAGACGGCACCCTTATAGGATCCATACACGTAGTCAGAGATATTAATAAAAGAAAAAAGGCAGAAGAAGAAAAAGAAGAGATAATAAGCCAGCTTCTCCAAGCCCAGAAACTGGAAGAAGTAGGAAGGCTTGCCGCAGGTATTGCCCATGAAATCAACACGCCATCCCAATATGTGGCCTCGAATCTCGAGTTTTTGAAGGAATCCTTCGACGAAATATCTCCCTTGGTTAACTCCTGTGCAAAGTTGATCCAGGCGACATCCCATGGAGACTCTACCGAGTCTATCTTTTCAGAGGCAGAAAAGGCCTTAGAGGATACGGACTGGGAATATCTCCGGGAAGAGCTTCCTCTGGCAATAAGTCAAGCACAGGAAGGCATAGACAGGGTAACCAAGATAGTAAGGGCCATGAAAGAGTTCTCCCATCCTGGTCCTAAAGAAAAGACTTATCAGGATATAAATAGGATTATTGAAACCACAGTTACCATTTCAAAAAACGAATGGAAATATGTCTCTGATGTTTACCTTGATCTCCAGGAAGATATCCCCCCCGTTTATTGTATTGCTGACGAAATTGGTCAGGTCATCTTGAACATGGTCGTAAACGCAGCTCAAGCCATCTCAGAAAAACTGGGAGAAAACCCTGAAGGGGCAAAGGGTTCCATAAGTATATCAACAGAAAAGGAGAAGGAGTATGCAAAAATAATCGTAAAAGATACAGGAACAGGCATTCCCGAAGACATTCTGAACAGGATATTCGACTCCTTCTTCACCACCAAGGAGGCGGGACGCGGTACAGGCCAGGGACTATCTATAGCAAAAGACATCGTAGAAGAAAACCACGACGGTTCCATCTCCGTAACCTCGGTAGCGTGTGAGGGAACGAGCTTCACCATCAGGCTTCCATTCAACGATTCCGCCCAGAGAGATTAAGATCAAGATGGCTTCAAAAAATATCCTCTTTGTAGATGACGAAAAGATGGTCCTGGATGGGATGAGAAGGGCACTAAGACCCATGAGAAAGTTACTTTCCATGCATTTTGCCACAAGTGGCAGGGATGCCCTTGGATTGATGGAGGAAAAACCTGTAGACATTGTCATCACAGATATGAGAATGCCGGGAATGGACGGGGCAACCCTTCTTGGAGAGGTCAAAACACTATATCCAGAAACCATCAGGATTGTCCTGACAGGCCAAGCAGATGACGATGCCACCTACAGGGCTATCCGGGTGGCCCACCAATTCCTGACCAAGCCATGTCCCCCAGATATCCTGAAAATGGTTATAAAGCGGGCCTGCATGCTTCACGAACTCATGGCACATCCTCTGCTGAAAAAAGCTGTATCCAGCCTTGATCACCTACCCAGCCTCCCTTCCATCTATGTCGAAATTCAGGAAAAGATCAATGATCCAGAGGCGTCTGTAGAAGAGATAGGCGCAATAATAGAAAAAGACCTTGGCATGAGTACCAAGATACTCCAGTTGGTAAATTCGGCCTTCTTCGGCCATTATAAAAATATTGAAAGCCCATCCAGGGCAGTAAGCCTCCTAGGACTAAACGTTATAAAATCCCTGTTGCTTACCCTTAAGGTATTCTCCCAATGTGACAACCCCAAACTGTCTTCTTCATTTCTTGAAAATCTCTGGAATCACAGCTTTGAAACCGCAGTCTTTGCTAAGAATATCGCTGAAGACGTCACAGACGACAAAGACATTTCAGACCATGCATTTACTTCAGGTCTTCTCCACGACGTGGGTAAGCTTGTGCTCGCTTACAATTTACCCGATAAATACAAAAAGGCCATGAAAGTGGCTGTTATGGAAAAAAAAGAGCTGAGAAAGGCCGAATTTAGAGTCTTCAAGGCATCTCATGCAGAAATAGGAGGATATCTACTTGGCCTTTGGGGTCTTCCTGGTGACGTGGTTGAAGCACTGAGCTTTCATCATCGTCCTCACCAGTATCCGAGTAACAATTTTTCCATCCCGTCAATGGTAGCCTGTGCAGACATGATAAGTCACGAACTGAATCCTGATGAATGCACAGGGACCCTACCCCATCTGGAACAAGCCGAGCTGAAGAGAAGCGATCCAACGGGAAGAATGGAAAAGTGGCGCGTCATGTGCAGAGAAACAAAGGAGCGGGGGATTGAATAGAAAAATCCTGTTCGTGGATGACGAATCGAACATCCTGACAGCGATAAAAAGGCAGCTTCGCCGGGATTTCAAGGAGATAGACACCGCCATCAGTGGAGAGCAAGGCCTGAATCTGATAAAGGAAAGAGGGCCTTATGCCGTGGTAATCTCTGACATGAGAATGCCGGAGATGGACGGGGTGAAGTTTCTGTCTCGCGTAAAAGATATGTCACCTGAAACAGTAAGAATGATGCTCACTGGGAATGCGGACCAAGAAACAGCCATCATGGCAGTAAACGAGGGCCGCATCTTCAGATTTCTCAACAAACCTTGCCCAAAAGAGATGCTT
Organism: Deltaproteobacteria bacterium; assembly: GCA_026986785.1. GTDB lineage: Bacteria > Desulfobacterota > Dissulfuribacteria > Dissulfuribacterales > QOAL01 > QOAL01. Next base: position 87,443 of record JALSNW010000022.1, read on the forward strand.
AAAGCTGCAATAGATGCTGCCCTTGAACAGTACAGGCTCATAACCGCTGAGCGGGAACTCCTCAACCAGACGTTAAACGGCAGTATCAAGGTAATGGCTGAAATATTAAGCCAGGTGAACCCCGTGGCTTTCAGTAGGGCTATGCAGATCAGGCGATATGTTTCGGGGATAGCCACGGAACTAAAGTTGCCTTCAAGGTGGCAGTTTTCCATAGCAGGATTTCTCTCCCAAATAGGCTGCGTAACGGTTCCAAACAATATCTTGGAAAAGGTCTATGCCAACAAGAAACTATCCGAAGAAGAAAATCTTATCTTCCGTAGACATCCAGAGGCAGGGGCACGAATCCTTGCCAACATCCCAAGGCTTGAAAACATTTCCCAGATGATCGCCCTCCAAAATAAACCTTTCTCATCGTACCACTTGCCGGAAAGCCAGAACGAGAAACTTATTCAGCTTGGTGGGCAGATACTAAAAGTGGTCGTTGATTTCGACTATTGGCTCTTTCTTGGCCAAAAACCAGGTATCGCCCTGGAAGAAATGAGAAAAGATACAAGGGAATACAATCCAAGGATTCTGGACGTCCTGTCAAAAATGGATATTGGTCCCGATAGACTGGAAATCAAAAGATTAAGACTGGGACAGATACTTGTTGGCATGATATTGAACCAGGATCTCAAGGCAAAAAACGGACTGCTTCTGGCTAGTAAGGGGCAAAAAATAACGCTAAGTCTCAGGGAACGACTCATGAATTTTTCCAGGACCATAGGGCTCGATGAACCTTTTGAAGTCCTGATTACCGGAGGAAGAGATGGATAAATTTTCTATATTGATCGTTGATGATGATAAAAACCTACTCCTATCCTTAAAAAGGGCCCTTAGAAACGAGGGATATCTCCTTCATTTCGCCACAGGGGCGAGAGCAGCTCAGAAAACCATCAAAAATACACACATAGACATGGTAATAAGCGATTATCAGATGCCAGGTACAAACGGACTTCATTTTCTTCAGGGTCTGAAGGATTCAAACCCTGAAATACTGACCATAATGATGACAGGGGTGGAAGACGTAAACATCGCTGCACGGGCAATAAATGAGGCGGGCGTATATAAATTCATCATAAAACCATGGAGTAATGAGGACTTAAAAATCACTATTAGACGCGCGGTTGAAAGCCTTAGAGTCATAAAGGAACGCGATCATCTGCTCAGAAAGATAAAGACCAGAGACGCAGCCCTGCAGAAACTCGAAAAGAGGTATCCCGGCATATCAAATGTTGTCAGGGATGAAGAAGGATGCATCATATCAAATTAGGTTCTCGGCCATTTATCCACTCGGCTCCTGCCAGACAAATCTGGTGCGGTTTTTTGATATTGCTATTTTTCCTCACTGTCCATGTAATGGCTATACCCAGCCTCGCATTATGCGAAACAAACAATTTGAAACCGCTCAGAATAGGAGTACTTGCCAAGAGAGGTCATGAAAACTGCCTAAAAAAATGGAAGGGTACCGCTCATTTTCTTACTTCCCGGGTACAGGGCTATGAATTCTCCATAGTACCTCTCGATTTTCAAGAAATAGAAAGGGCGGTCAGGCAAAAAAGTGTCGAATTTCTCCTGGCAAATCCGGCCATCTATGTAACCCTTGAGAACAAGTATGGACTGTCCAGGATAGCAACCTTAAAAAATCGTCGTCTTTCTAAGATAATCACCCGTTTTGGAGGAGTAATATTCTGCAGAAAAAACCGGAGGGATATCCGGAGAATAAAAGACCTCAGAGGCAAAAGTTTCATGGCTGTGAGCAGCACATCCCTTGGGGGATGGTATGCAGCTTGGAAGTTCTTATTGGACCATCACATAGACCCTCGACATGACTTTTCCCACTTTTCCTTTGGCCAGACCCATGACGCAGTAGTTCTTGCAGTAAAAGAAGGCAGGGTGGATGCTGGAACTGTAAGGACAGATATCTTGGAAAGAATGGCATCAGAGGGCAAGATTTCCCTAAACGATTTCAGGATAATGGGCGCCAAGGACTTGAAAGAAACAGGGTTTCCTTTTGTCTATACTACCAGGCTTTATCCCGAGTGGCCATTTGCAAAACTGCCCCATGTGGCCCCGAGGCTTGCGGAAAAGGTTGCAATAGCCCTTTTGAAAATGGAACCTGACGATACAGCAGCTCTGGATGCCAAGTACGCCGGCTGGACTATTCCCCTCAGCTATGCACCTGTTAACGAATGCCTGAAAGCCCTCCATGTCGGCCCATATAAAAATCAGGCGAGACTGAGCCTGGATAAGGTATTCAAGAAATACCGTCTGGCCATCACTGTATTCCTGTCTGCATTCTCCTTGCTATTTATTCTAACCTTTTATCTGAAACGCATTAGTACCCAGCGCAAAGAAACCATTGAGAAACTAAAGGAATCGGAGAAGGAAAGGAAGCGCATATACACAGAACTCCTGCATGCCCAGAAACTCGAGGCAGTAGGTGAGCTTGCCGCAGGCATGGCCCATGAAATCAACACGCCGGTACAATACATTGGGACAAATATCGACTTCCTGGAAGAGGCCTGTATGGACATTCAACAGGTTATCGACAGCTTTGAAGGGCTTTTGAGGGAGGCCAGACAAGACAAGGTAAATCCTGCAACCCTAAAGAGGATAGATGAACTTTTGAATGAAATAGACTGGAAATATCTCAAACCAGAGGTCATTGAGGCCCTTGAACAATCCAGGGACGGCATCAAAAAAATCGCAACCATAGTCGGTGCCATGAAGTCCTTTTCCGGCTCTGACACAAAGGAGCTGGAATACAAAAACCTTAACGAGATCATCTCCAACACAATGGAAGTATGCAGATACAAATGGCAGAACCAGGCAGATATAGAGACAGATTTTGATGAAAGGATGGGCTACATAGCCTGCTATGGTGAAGAACTGGGACAGGTCTTTTTGAATATGATTTTGAATGCCTCTGACGCCATCCGCGAAAAGTTTGGAGCAACAAATAAAGACTCCCATGGCCTGATAAAAATAACAACGAGAAAAGAAGGCGCTTATGCGATAGTCAAGATTCAAGACAATGGAAAAGGAATCCCAGAAGATATAATCAACAGGATATTCGATCCTTTTTTTACTACCAAGGAAGTGGGAATGGGAGCTGGTCAGGGGCTTGCTATCTGCTTTGACGTAATAACGAGAAAACACCATGGAAAAATAACGGTTGAAAGCAGCCCATCGAAGGGATCAACCTTTCACTTATATCTTCCCATGGAAATCAACCAGGTATAGCTGCCAATCACGAAAAAACTGGACATGTGGGCAGAGCAGACAGGAAACAGGAAATCTCCAAATGACTGCGCCCCAAAAGGGCCAAAACAGAAAGGCCCAGCTGAACAAGCCAGGCCTTTTCCATTTTCACTTATATAGGGCGTGTTTACATCTTCTTGTGGCTTGCCCTCATTTCTGCTGCCAACTCTTTGATTTCACCAAGATCCTTGGTCATCTGAGACCAGCCATACCAATAGGCATAATCAGGATTTACATGGAAGAATGCCTGATATGCACGCATCCTGTGCTTCATATACATCTGAAAAAGGACCTGTTCTATGAAGCTCACATTCTTGTCCATGTGTTTATAACTATCGCTCGATGGTGCAGAGTAATCGGTTCTCATAAAATAGAGGAAATCAGGATAGGCAAACGGCTGCTTGTCGCGTTTCTTCAAGATTCCGTCCTTATACAAACCTGCAACAATGTTGATTGCATCGGCAAGCATGATGGTGGTCTTCTTGATAATCTCATCACCCATGTCGAGCTGTGTCTTGGCATAGGTCTTGGAATGACAAGTAGCACATCTTTCGAGCATCTTGTCGCGCTCGCTTTGCCATGCCTCCTGAGTGAGCCTTACCATATCCACTGACTTGACAGCATCGAGTCGGGCGGTAGGCTTACCAGTTTCTGGGTTGATCACACCAAGGGCCTTGAGAAGGGTCACCTGTGCGGCAGCCCATTCCTTGTCCTTGATGGGCAACCTGACGCCAAGAAAACCCCATGCAGTGCGGTTATTGTGGGTACCATTGGGGAGATGACAGTACTGGCAGGTAGGAGCAGCAGCATCTTTGGGCAGTTGTCCACGCATCTTTGCAAAGTACCGGGCACCGTGCTTGGAGCTGGACCACATCTCCCACTGGGGATGGTCATAGCCCATGTGACACTGCTGACATGCCTGGGGATTCTGTGCCTCTGTCTTAGAGAAGCTGTGTCGGGTATGACACTCGTCACAAGAATTGTTCTGATAACGCCAACCATGTTCATGCTGTGCCTTTTTCTGTTCCTCTGTCTTGATCCCCATGTTGTGGCACCCACCACAGCCACGTCCTCCCTCCATGAGCTCGTCTGGTTCAACATGGGTTATGGGCAATGCGTTGAGGGATGTCCAACCGAACTGATGCTTGCCCTTTTTGAAGGAATTGAATTGTTCTTCATGACACTGGGCGCATACATGTTCGTCGGGCAATATCACCTTGGAGACGTCTTTGGCGCTCTTGTGAGCATCCCCGTGACAGACATCACAAGTGACATCGTTCTGGGCGTGTTTACTCACCGACCAATCCCTTACCTGCCCTGGCGTCATCTTCTTATGACAATCTATACAGGCATTACCTGCAAAGACGTTGCCTGCTACAACCCAGACCAGGAAACACAGCAAACAACTCATCATGTAACTGGATTTCTTCTTCATAGACCCGTTCTCCTCCTTTTTTGGGTTTGAATAATTAACCTGTTTCTCCTACCAAAAAAAACACTATCGACAAGACGACAGCCTTTCAAAGAAAGCTATTGATCAATAGCTCTAAAAAATTTACCAAATAACAGAAAGAAGTTGAAGCCCCCAAAAGATCCTCCAATTAGGGTTAATAGGATAATTTTTATTATATTTTATATACTCTACCCTGTAAACATTATTTTTCTATTTCTCATCTCCTTGGCACTTCATGCCAATAGCACTACAGGCCTTATGAAGCCACTGCTGACGCTCTTTTTCTGGCATGAATATGACAAACTGTCCTATTGCCCTTTCCACTCCCATGAAGTCTATCAAAAAATTATATACGGCATTGGCTGCATCGAGCTCAGCGCTTAATGCCTGATTCTGGGCATCCAAAAGGTCGATGATGGTCTTTATCCCCTGGACATAGGAATCGGTTACGAGATCGAGATTCCGTTTGGCTGCCTCTGATGCCTGCCTTGAAAGAGTTATGGACGGATAGGAGGCCCTTGTCCTATTGAGTGCAGCCAACACATTTTGGATTATTGCTTCTGCCTCGGCACTTCTGTTTATCTTGAGTCTTGCCACCTCCTCCTGGAGCCTACTGGCCTCAGCAACCCTTTTTCCTCCTTCGAACAGTGGAATCCTGGCATACACCCCGATGTTCCAATCGGTATCGTCCAGAGGACTCGAGTGCCCTTCTCTTCTTCCATGACCATCCTCGACGAAATATTGATCCACCTTCCACTCCACAGTGAAGTCTGGCAGCCAAATCTGCCTCTTTGCAGCTATCCTCAGCCTTTCTTTCGCCTTTATTGCAGCATCATAACCCTGGAGTTCAGGTCTGAGCTCTATAGCCTGTCTCGCTGCAAACTTCCTGAACTTTTGCATGTACCAGGGGTTTTCCATCAACTGATAAAAGAATCTATCTCCTATGATAAAAAGAGGATCCTTGAGGGTTGTCTCCTCTGGTACGAACAATTCCTGCAATGGCCGATGAAGGATACGATTGAGGGCCTCCATGGCATTCATGGTGTCAGATTCCCTATAGAGCACCTGCCTGCGGTCATTGGCATATTTGGCCTCCCAACGATAGACCTCGTCAGGCCCGGCAGCCCCAGTGGCCACCTTTATCTGAGCCTTTTCCAGGTTTGCCTCTGTCAGCTTCAGATTTTCCTTGTAGATTCTTTCTATGGTCTTGGCCCTGAGCACGTTGAGATATGCCACAGACGCATCGTGGGTAACATCTAGTTTCACAGTATCCAGATTTTTCTGCCGAGCCTTTTGTAGATGTTCCTCAGCCGTGTATCTAGCCCACTTCTTGTCGGAATAAAGAAGCACAGAGCCTCCGGCAGTCCCGGTCCAGGCCCGCTCAGGGCTCATGCCTCCCCCCACCTTGGCCCTATCCTGATCAATGGCCCTTGCCCCTGTGGATATATCTATTCTTGGGAGTAAATCGGCCATGGCCTCTTTGACAGCATGCTCGCCCGCCCTCACAGTGGTAACTGCCGACTGTAGACGTAGATTGGCCTCCAAGGCCTCCTCTACCGCCTTTTTTATGTTTAGGCGCCTGGCTATATCCTTCCGTTCCTCATTTATCAACCTGGCACCTGTCAAGATCAAGAGACTGGGATAGACCTCTATCGCCCTTGCAGTAGCCATATTGATCGAGAGCCTCTTGTTTCTTATATACCCCACATCCACCTTGGAAGGGCTCTTGCCACCCAAGATATCGATTACGGCTACTGCTGTGCGTCGGGCCAGTACGTCGAATTTGTCACAAGACTCAAACCCGGCTAGAAGACCCTCTTCCACCTGTTTCTCGCTCCACAATGCGAATCCGGCTATTTTCTCGCGGATCAGGCCCTTTGCAAGAAGACGTTTCTGATTCCCATCCATGTGCCAAAGGGCCCCAACAAATGCCACCTCTGTACCAGCTGGGATCGATTCTGTCACATCCTTTGCATTGTCTCCTGCTGAAATAAGGGTCAGGCTTATGCCATGTCTCGATGCAATGTTTGAGACGATACGAGTCAACCATGGGAAGGCATCCATATCCCGCCTGTCCACTATAATTACCCCGTTCTTGAACTTTACGATCTCCTTGAAGCTCTCTATGTCCTGATCCAGGTGATAGACAGTGTCGATATAGACCAGATTTTTTATTCCGCTGGCCTCTCCCTTTTTCTTTCTACCCTTCAAGGCAAAATCCGCAACAAAGGGGGCTACCACTGGCCTTGGCAAGTTTTTGCTTTCGAGACACAAGGAGGAAGAAATGACCCCAAGGGGCAAGACAACGTCTATGCCACCAGAAAATTCTCGTCCAAGGGCCATTCTTGAGCCATTGACAGTATCATGTCCAGAAAGGACCATACCCTTGGGAAAATGAAAAGATGTCTCAGAATCTGAAAGGGCCTTCAGTTCTTTTTCAAACAGGCTGATCAATGCTTGATCCGCCAAGGTGGAGCCATCGGTTACTATGCCGATACGGAAGATCTTGTGTCTTAGTGGCTCTATGTCGCACCCCTGTGCCATTGCTGGAGAGACAGGGGTGGCACAGAGGACAGCCCCCAACAAGAAGGACTGGAAAATTCGTTTCATCATATCTTGACTCCTGGAGATGAAGATCATCTTATTTTAAAGAACGTGGCATAAAGCACGGGTACGAATACAAGGGTAAGAACAGTGGCAAAACCCAGACCAAAGACAATGGTTACTGCCATGGAAACAAAAAAGGCATCCTGGAAAAGGGGAATCATACCCATCATGGTGGTAAGTGCAGCCATCATGACAGGCTGCATCCTGGACACCCCCGATTCCACAATGGCATCCATACCCTTCATGCCGGAGCTTATGTTTATATCTATCTGATCTATGAGGACCATGGCATTTTTGATCAACATGCCGGAAAGACTCATGAGTCCCAGAAGTGCCATGAACCCAAAGGGTTGATGCAGAAGCAACAACCCTGCGGTAACACCTATGAGGGCCAGGGGCACTGTGAGCCAAATGATGAGTGGCTGCCTGAAGGCGTTGAACATAAAGATCACTATCAACACCATCATTCCGAAATATATCGGTATGTTGGCAGCAAGCTGTGCCTGGGAATCAGAGGAGTCTTCAAGCTCTCCACCCCATGCCATGAAATAACCAGGCTTTCCCTTTATGGGGATTATATCATCATACTTTATGGGAATAGTAGAGGCAGTCCACTTTTCATCCTTTTCAAGAGGTCTGCCCCTATATGCAGCCAGGTCCACTCCAAGGGCCTGTTCTATCTTCGGCTTGACCTTTGCTATCAGCTCCACAGGTAGTTGATCTCCCCGTGGATCCGCGTGTAGCTTTATCATCAGACGCCTATGCCAGCGGGATAGGCGGGCGTTTTCCCAACCAGTCTTCAGGCCACTGAGCACCTGTAATATGGGCACATATTGCTGGGCCATGGGACTGTAGATCTGTATCTCTGAAAGGTCCTCTATAGTATCTCGTTCATCGTCCGGGGCCCTGGCAATAATTGGAATCAGGTTTACTCCTTCCCGGTAATAACCCGTGATAGTACCGGAATAGTTGGATTGTATAGCTTGAGCCACCATTGGTCGAGTTATCCCAAGGGCCATAGCCCTATCCTCGGCAAGGATGGGTATCGGCACCTTGACCTTTTCACCCCATTCGGTCCGGACAGCCTTGGCATTTTCCTCACGAAAGATCTTCATAGCTTTGTCTGCCATTGCCCTCAAAACCTCGGGATCTGGCCCATTTATGCGGAATTGGATCTTGCCACCTGTAGCAGGTCCAAGGTTGAACTTTTTCACGTTTATACATGCATCTGGAAACATCTTTTCCAGATCGTTCTGGACCTTTACCCTTATCTCATCAATAATTTTGTAGTCCTTCACGGAGACAAGCACGCAGGCATACTGACTGGCAGCGTCAACAGGCACACTGTATGTGAGAAGAAAACGGGGATGACCCCCACCTATGGCCGATGCCACCATCGTAATCCCTTCCTGTTTCTTCAGGTATGCCTCTATCCGTTCAACAGCCTTTTCTGTATCCTTAATGTGGATACCCTCCCTGAACTGACACTCAACCATGAATTGGGGCCGGGTGGATGCTGGGAAGAATAGCTGCTTCACATATCCGAAACCAAAGACGGAAAGGACAAACAGGCCTATCACCATTGCTATGGTGACCCAACGTGCCTTGATGGCAGAGGCAAGAAATTTCCTGTATATCTGGTAGAACTTTCCTCCATAGGCATCCTGTTCACTACCCCCCTCTTCCATTTCCTTTGCGCCCATAATGAATTTAGTTGTAATAAGAGGTGTAGTAGTAACGGCAGTAAGCCATGAGAGGGAAAGAGAGATAAGAATTACATAATAGAGGGACTGGCAATATTCACCAGTAGAGTTATTCATACCGCCTATGGATGCAAAGGCCATAATGGCAACTGCCGTGGCTGCCAAAAGGGGCATGGCATTTTGACCCACCACTTCCTTGGCTGCCTTGAGCCCATCCATCCCGCTTTTCATCTTGACCTTCATGCCATCTACGACAACGATAGCGTTATCTACCAGCATACCCAAGGCAATTATGAGCGCACCAAGAGAGATCCTCTCCAGGGTGATGTGGTAAAAATCCATGACCACGAATGTAGCCGCAATGGTGAGAAGGAGAATGAAACCGATTATGGCCCCGGCCCTCAACCCCATGAAGATGGCTAAGACAACCACAACGATCCCTACAGACTCGAGCAGATTGATCACAAAGCCGTTTACTGCCTTTGTAACCGACTTGGACTGCATAGAGATCTCCTTGAGCTCGACCCCTACGGGGATCTGGCCTTCCAGCTCTGCCAGTCTCTTCAACACGGCGTTTCCCATGGTGACAGCATTTCCGCCCATCACCGTTGAAATGGCAATCCCTATACCTTCCTGGCCGTCGACCCTGAGTATCTTGGATGGGGGATCCACGTATCCTCGTTTTATCTTGGCAACATCCCTGAGATATATGAGCTTGCCTGCCTTCGAGGCAATGAAAAGTTTACCGAAGTCTTTTTCCGACTTGAATTCACCTGTGGGATTAATGGCCAGGTACTGGCTACCGAATTTTATCCACCCTGAATCAACCGCTATATTTTTTGCCTTGAGCGCATTGAATATATCATTCCTGGTTATACCAAGGGCTGCCATCTTGGAGCGTGACATCTCCACGTAAATGGCCTCGGGCCTGATACCGAAAAGCTCTATCTTCTTGACATCCTGAACCACCAAGAGCTCTCTCTGGAGCAGATCTGCTATCTCTTTCAGTTCAGCAAAGGTATAGCCCTTACCAACCAGGGCAAAATAAACCCCATAGACGTCGCCGAAATCGTCGTTGACCGTGATCGGTCCAGCTCCAGGTGGGAGCTCCCTTTCATGATCTCCCATCCTGCGCCTGAGCTCATCCCATACCTGAGGTAGCTGGTTTTTCCTATATCTGTCTTTTATCTTTACATCTACAATAGAAAGCCCCCTTGAGGAATATGATTCAACCCTCTTTAGCTGACCCATCTCCTGGACGGCTTTTTCTATGACCTCGGTGACCTCTTCCTGGACCTCCATGGGAGACGCACCTGGATAAGGCGTTATTATGACAGCCTCTTTTATTGCAAATTCAGGGTCTTCCAGCCTGGGAAGTGCCATATAGGAAAAATACCCCAAGACAAGAACGACAAACGTGAGGGTCCAGGTAATGACACTTTTTTTAATTGCGAATTCGGCTATGTTCATCGCCTAGAATTCCTCTCTCTGCTTTTCCCAAGGCCTTACCTTCATGCCTTCCCGAAGCTTTGTTACTCCGGCCACCACAATTATCTCCCCTGGTTTGAGTCCTTCGATAATATGGATACCACCCGAGTCCTGGAGGGTACCTATCTTGACAAAACGTTTTTGCACAACCCCTTTGTCCTTGTCGAAGACCCACACATAAGGCCTGTTCTTGGGGGCATCCAATACGGCAAGGGCAGGTACTATGATCTCGGCCCTTCCTCCTGTCACCTTTGGCCTAAAAAAGGCAGTCACGGTAGCAGTCATCCCGGGCAGAATGTTGGCTTCCCTTGGTTGATCAGTTATGAAGACAACCTGATATGTCTGGGTGGCAGGATCTGCCTCTGTAGAATATTCCTTGACTTCAAGAGGAAATTTCTTGCCAGGAATGGGTTCAAACGAAGCTGCAACCTTTACCGATCCCTTCTCTCTGATGGCAGCCATGACGAGCTCTGGCACATCTACCAGGACCTCTATCTTTGATATGTCCTGGAGGTCTGCTATGGGCTCTTTGGCCTGGACCTTGTAATAATTTTCAACATATCTCTTGGAAATGACCCCACTGAAAGGTGCCCTGAGCGAGGTATCACAAAAGGCATTTTTGGCATTATCTAATTTTGCCTTGGCAACGTCCCTCGCAGCCCTATATCTGTCGAAATCTGCCTTGGAGACCTGTTTTTTGGCATATAGTTCTTTGTACCTGTGAAATTGCTGTTCAGCCTCCTTGTACATGGCCAGGGCCTCTTTGACATTGTTCAGGAAGTCTCTCTTGTCTATCTGGGCAATGAGATCCCCCTTTTTGACATGTTGCCCTTCTTCCACAGGAAGCTTCACCAGTGGCCCCGAAACCTTGAAAGACAAGACAGCGCGCCTGTGTGCCCTCACTATGCCAGGAAAACCATGGCTCAAAAGGGTATTGGTGTCTTTCACTGTCATGACCTTGACTGGTCTGACAACCTGTCTCTTTTCCTGAAGCTCTTCCTTTCCACAGCCAGTTGCAAGCACGATCGACATTGATATAAAAAAAATTGCAGCTACTCCAGGAAACCTGGCAACCCTCCCCTTGCTTCTGGTAACCGAGTTCATTATACCTCCTGAAATCAAGTAATTTTTCATTTAATTAAACCATAACACGTCTATCTTTATGATAGAAAGCTATTATTAATCTGTCTTGAAAAGGGAATAATATTTCATAAAAAGGCTAAACATCGTCTTATCTATTGGAGATTTCCTGGGAAACCTGGATTCCCACCAACCTTGCAACCAGTACCGCCATGTAAAACTGGCCGATAATAGCCTCTGTCTGACACAGGGCAGCAGCACCTTGGGTCTGGGGAAGAATATCTCCATAGCCAAGGGTTGTGAGGGTTACAAAGCTCAGGTATTGAAAATGTTGCAAGGGATCAATTTGGAAAGAGCCCCCAGAAAGGAGGGCACCCTTGAATGATCCAGGTGCCAAGAGCTCCAGAATATTGTAGATCACCCCCCAAAGGGTACCTATCAAGAGATACAGACACAGGGCAGCACTGATAAGGCGGCTAGTGACCTTCTTTGCAGAAAATACGTACCTCGTAAAGGAATATACCAACATGAACAGATAGGCGACCATGATAAATCTACTGACCAACCTGGAAAAAGAGACTATATTGAAGACATCCAGCCAGAAAAGGGCCAGGGTGAGAATCATGAGTCCCATAATGTACTTGAACAATTTACTGCCTGGATTTATGGCATAAACTGCAACAAAAAGTATAAAGGATATGGAGACGGAGAGAATGATAGAGGCGTGAGGAAGCCTTTGTAAAAACGGACCTGCGACGAGATATAGAAGCAACCATATAAGTAGGTTTTGAAAACTGTACCTGTGGAGCAGACGTTCTTTCAAACTGGTGTATCTCGGCATATCAAACCCTCTCAGCCCTGTAACTGGCCGCCAAGAACAGCAGTCTTGGTGGTGTTTTGGGATGTCCATAACCAATTAAAATATACAATTTTTTCACAGGCTTATATCTTTTTGCTCCTATGATTCGACTATTTGATTCTCGTATGGGAGCATCTTTTTGAGCAGTAGGTAACCTGCAACCCCTGCAAGTAAAGAGGCAATAAAGATACTTACTCAACTTTCAGACTTGCATCCGCAGTCATCTAACCTCTTGAATTGTTCGCCAGAGTGGTGTAGTTGGGTGCAGCAAATGGAAAATCGATTTTACTACAACCTCTGTTATCAGACTTCATAGCTCTTTACTCCAACAGCCTGTCTTTTTCAAAGTCTTTGTCAACATAGACTGAACGCGTCTAAACGCTTCTATAAAGGTCAAATCTTCCAGATCTTCATAGCAGCAGTGAAGAGAAGACCAAGGGTTCTGGGATCGTCATGCCGTCTCTTGACAAAATCCCTTGCCTGGATACCGTTTCCCAGGTTTAGATGCTGTTTGGTTACCTTGAAAAACACCTCGATGTCCCATCTTTTACCATAGAGTTCGACTATCTTCTCATCAGGCAGCTCAGTATCTGTTGACAAAAGGGCAAGCCAGTCATTGCTGTTTCGGTTCCTGACAAAAACCAATTTTACAGGCAGGGCATCTATAAAAGAGACCGCCCTGGCAACTAGCAGGAGAAGCAGCCTTCTCCAGTTAAACCGTTCGCCTCTGAGGAAGTCATACACTACGTCTTTGCCAAAAGGCTGTCGGGCCTTCACCACCATATGCCGGAAGATATTGTCTCCCAGAAACGATAGTCCAAAAAGGCAATGCAGAACGATCATGGGGGATACGCCCCTGCATTTTCGTATTCCGCATCGGTGTAACAGGGTACCCACGTGATATTCCCTGAAAAAATTTTCAATGCTGCCAGATAATCTTTGTTCTTGAACTTGTTCATTCCAGGAAATTTCATTACTCTCCATCTTGGAGTCCTTTCTGACTGTAATGGAGTTTTGGTAACCACCATTATAATCGAAATGGAAGGACTCCGTAAAATATACAAATTATTTCAATATATTATCCTCAAAAATTTCCGGGGAAATTACTTCGAAAGTTGAGGTAATTACTGGAAGGGGCAGGGAACATCCATGGAATTGGCGGAATTGGCACATGGCAAGAAATGGCATCACATGCCGGTGGAACAGGTGGTGCGCCTCCTGGAGAGCGATATCCACAAGGGGCTCGACCAGGAGGATGCCGAAAGGCGCCTGCAACGATTCGGTCCCAACATACTGACTGCAAAGAGGGGCAAGGGGCCAATCCTTCGTTTCCTGCTCCAGTTTCACCAGCCACTCATATACATACTGATTGCCGCAGGCCTCATAACGGCAGGCCTAGGGGAATGGGTCGATTCCGGCGTAATCTTCGGTGTCGTAATAGTCAATGCCATTATTGGTTTCATACAGGAATCCAGGGCGGAAAACGCCCTGGCTGCCCTGGCGGATACCATGATGGCAGAGGCTACGGTCATACGGGGTGGTGAAAAGAGGCGTATACCTTCCACAGACCTGGTATTGGGAGACATGGTGTTGCTCCAGGCAGGTGACAAGGTACCTGCAGATCTACGCCTCGTCCGTTGCAAGGACTTGCAGGTGGACGAGTCGGCGCTTACCGGTGAATCCGTGCCGGTGGAAAAGGGGATCGATCCCGTTGGGGAAGACACACCCCTTGCTGAAAGAACGGACATGGCCTATGGCTCCTCGATGGTCACCTATGGGCAGGCAACAGGAATCGTAATCGCCACTGGTGACCATACAGAAGTGGGCCGTATATCCAGACTTATATCCTCGGCGCAGGAATTGGAAACCCCCCTCACACGTAAGATCGAGCAATTCAGCAGGCTACTGTTGTATGCCATCCTGGCATTGGCAGGGGCTACTGTCCTGGCTGGCCTGGCAAGAGGCCAGAGCCTCTTCGACATGTTCATGGCAGCGGTTGCCCTGGCCGTTGGCGCGATCCCGGAAGGACTGCCAGCGGCAGTAACCATAACCTTGGCCATAGGTGTCTCCAGAATGGCACGACGCCGAGCCATTATTCGCAAGCTCCCTGCAGTGGAAACCCTGGGCAGCACTACCGTCATATGCTCTGACAAGACCGGAACACTGACAGAAAACCAGATGACCGTCCAAGCCATCATGGCCGGCTATGCCCATTATGAGGTGAGCGGCAGCGGTTACGCCCCTCTTGGACAGATTGTCAGGCTGGATGGCAAAACCGATGGGGACATGGTCGCCCTAAACGAGTGCCTGACCGCAGGGCTCCTGTGCAACGACAGCCTGATCCTGGAAAAGGACGGCACGTGGCAGATCCAGGGAGACCCAACCGAGGGGGCACTCCTGGCAGTAGCTGCAAAGGGAGGGCTGGATAGGAAGGAGATGGAAAAAAGGTATCCCCGCCTGGACGTCATTCCCTTCGAATCAAGACACCAATACATGGCCACGCTTCATGACACTGGACCTGGTCGTCCCAGGTTGGTCTATGTAAAGGGGGCGGTGGAACAGATAGTCCAAAAATGTAGCCAGGCGATGGATCCCAACGGCAGTCCCACCAAATTGGACATAGACCGGATATACAAAGACATAGAACTCATGGCAGCAAGGGGGATGAGGGTACTCGCCTTTGCCCGGAAGGAACTACCTCCCGACGCCAGTGAAATAACCCATGATGACATAGCAGGAGGTCTCATGTTCCTTGGTCTCCAAGGCATGATCGATCCCCCCCGCTCCGAGGCAATTGCAGCGATCAAGACCTGCCAACGGGCAGGTATAAGGGTAAAGATGATCACTGGGGATCATCCTGCCACCGCTGCTGCCATTGCCGGCCAGATTGGTCTTTACGGGGATCACGTCGAGGATGACAAAACGATAAGGGTGCTGACAGGACAAGAGCTGGCAAAGATACCGGACAAGGACCTGGTCCAGGTCGCCGAGGAAACGAATGTGTTTGCACGGGCAACCCCGGAAGAAAAGATACGGCTTGTCAGGGCCCTTCAGACACGGGGTCATGTCGTAGCCATGACCGGTGACGGGGTAAACGATGCCCCTGCCCTTAAACAGGCCGACATAGGTGTGGCAATGGGGATAACCGGTACCGACGTGGCCAAGGAGGCCGCCGACATGGTGCTCACCGACGACAACTTCAGTTCCATAACGGCGGCCGTAGAGGAAGGCAGAGGGGTCTTCGACAACCTTACGAAGTTCATCGTGTGGACCCTGCCCACGAACATCGGAGAGGGGCTGGTCATACTGTTGGCCGTACTTCTTGGAACAGCGCTTCCGATACTGCCGGTACAGATTCTATGGATCAACATGACGACAGCGGGCTTCCTTGGCCTGATGTTGGCCTTTGAACCCAAGGAGCCCGGCATCATGAAACGCCCACCGAGAAACCCTAAGACCCCCATCCTGACCAGGGAGCTCATCATTAGAATCCTACTTGTTGGTACCCTGCTCCTATTTGGTGCATACGGCCTGTTTGAATGGGAACTGGCGAGTGGGGCATCCATGGAACAGGCACGAACCGTGGCTGTCAATGTCTTTGTCATAATGGAACTCTTTTACCTCTTCAACTGCAGGTCGTTGGAAAAATCCATCTTCCAGCTCGGCCTCTTCAGTAACATCTGGGTTCTTGGTGGCGTGCTTGCCATGTTGACATTGCAGGTTATATACACTTACCTGCCAATCATGAACCGACTATTTCAAAGCACCGCCATAGGAGTCGATTCCTGGGTAAGGATCACGGTCGCAGGGCTGGCAACATACCTCGTGGTTGAATCCGAGAAAAAGCTGCGTTCCCTGCTAGGGGCAGGCCGCTAGTCCACCTGGGTTTGAATCGTATCTCCCACCCCACAGCCACCGGCATCTACCCCCGGTCCGCTAAAGGCCCGGATCTGTCCATGCATATCTAAGGGACTTGGATTTATTGAATAACCTTCTTAAAATAGAAAACAAAAGGCTTTGGCCTTGCCTGGCACAACCTACCAGGCAAGTATAGAGGCAATTGAATCTGGTGTTTGAGGAGTTGAAAAAAGTGGCGTATCTGCTTTGATGTTGAACAACCAATAGGAGATACGCCACTATGAACAAGAATTATGTGATTGGACTGACCTGTCGAGAGGCAGATAGGGATCCACTAAGTACATCTTTAGCCTTGGATGATGGGTTATTAGGCGTCTTAAGCTCTAAAGATTATGCGTGTGTAATTCTCCCTAATTTAGACTATGAGACCCAATTGATTGCAATACGTCATTTATTGGTAACTCACGAAAAAATGGTAAAAGCTATGGATGAAAAAACCGAAGAATTCCAGAGAGTTATTAAAAAATACAAAGGGAGTAGATATGAATTTGCCGTCGACGAACTATCTGAAAAAATAGGGTTTTCCATCTATCAAAGCGCTGCTCAAAGCATGTCTGCCGTAGGTATGTTGGCACCATTTTGCGAATCTATCTTTCATCAAGCTTTCTATGGGATTTACCAAGAATTTTATTCGGAGACAGAAAAACTAAAACTCGAAAGACATTTCCGCTGGAAGAAATCTGTAGCCGATAAATGGGACTGTCATTATGTATGGGATAAAAATGGCAGAAGAAAAGATTTAATGAGAGGTATTTTACAGTTAGCAGATGCTACAGGGTTGAAGCATTTTTTGCCATCTGATATTGAACTTGTTTTGAAGGCGTTATTCGGTTACCGCAATAAAATGTTTCATTACGGTTTTGAATGGCCTGTAGAAGAACGTACACGTTTTTGGGAGCGACAACAAAGTGAGGATTGGCCAGTAAATTGGTTCAGTCGCGCCACCATCAGTGGAGAAACATGGATAATTTATCTAACCAAGGACTTTATTGACCATTGTATTAACACAATAGGACATATCATTGAGACGTTAGAAAATTTCGTTGTAAATAAAAGTGGTATAGCCCAACAATCGGCTGCAGGGGACGGCAAACAGCGCAGCGGTTTTTGAAAGGCCGTGCCCCGCTAAAGGCTTAATGGTAAATTCAGGTTGGTTGCTCCGCATGTTTGCCGCCCCTGAGCCATGTCGTTATGTACCTGGAAAATAAGGTGTCGATATGAAACATTTTGACATAGGTTCAATTATCGTAATAGCTATAACATTTGTTCTTTTTGTAATGGCTCTATTTTCTACTGGATTTACTCATGATCTATTGTTGGAGGCCGGTGTTTTTTTGGTTTCCGTAAAACTTATCATAATGGCCTATAAGACAAGCGTGAGTTCAAAAAAGATTCATCTTGAACTTGAAGAGATTAAAAACATTTTGAAAAATTTCAAGAAAAACACGTAACGAGAAAGGTTAGATTGGGGTTTACATATACGCCCTCCAGGTCTTTATCAAATGGTACATCTGGCCTGACCAACTCACAGATATGATATATACGACCTACTATAATAACAAAGGCTTTTTGAATCTCTTTGCCTATGGCACACTGATGTATAGAGATATAATGAAAGAGGTCTCTGGTTGCCTACCCAGGTATATACCTGCCCTTCTACATGGTTTCAGAAGATATCGCATAAAAGGGGCCAATTATCCAGGCATTGTGGAAGAGGCTGGCTCCTCAGTGAAGGGAATCGTCTATATTGACGTTCCCAAATCCGCATGGATCAGGTTGGATGAATATGAAGGGAATCTATATGAAAGAAGGCCTCTAAGAATCGAGACCATGGAAGGCGATACTCTGGTGGCTTTTACCTATGTCATTCACAAGAAATTTATACATATTATCGAGCCGGTTTCCAGTAAACCACATGAACGGTTGGATAGAGAGGCAACCCTTGAATAGGGCTACCTCTTCGTCTCCATCTTATCATCCCGGATTATGCACTTCAGCCGCAAGGGGCTCGCAAGTTTACCAAATTGATAATCCCAGTACATTACCCTAAGAAACCGTTTGTTTCTTTTTTGTCCATTCTGCATGGGGAGTGATTGGCTTTTTCACAAAGGTATGGAATTTGTGCTCTCCCTTTCTTACAGTCTCCAGGCGTCTAAAGATATACACCTTGACAATGTCTGTCACAAAAGCAGAACCTATTGAATAACCCCATATAAGACCTATCTCTGGCCACGTTATCGGCGTGATAAGACCAAATCCATAGGCTGCCAGGATAGTACCAGCTGCCTTTGTAACTATAGCTGACCATACCATGACTGGGGCAGGATAAGGCTTTTTCCAAAAGTGGTCCTTGGTTCTTGCCACGAACAAGACCAGATGCCCGGCTACTGCCATCTTTAAAAAAACGTAAGTCTGTACCTGGGCCACGTCGAGATGGAGCCAGTCGAGGGCCAACAGTAGCATTCCAAAACTGCCAATGATACCAACGACTCCCATTCCTGTAGCAACAGTGATGACCTGCTTCATATTCCACCTGGCAGGTTCACGGTTAAGCCTCGTATTGTCATATGCTATGGTCATGATGGGGACATCGTTTAAAAATGCCAACAAGATGATCATAATGGCGGTGATTGGATAGAAATTAAAAAATATCATTGCGAGAACCACAAAGACCATTATGCGGATGGTCTCTGAGATGCGGTATATGGCATAGGAATTCATCCTTTCAAAAATGCGCCTTGCCTCTTCTAC
>JALSNW010000023.1 GCA_026986785.1 Deltaproteobacteria bacterium
GACAGGCGGTAACAGGACCCACGCGGCACGGTTGCTTGGTATAAGTGTGCGTACCCTGAGAAACAAGCTGGCAGAATACAGAAAGATGGGACTGGTCCTTTGAGGTAGATATGAAGACCTTATTCGATAAGACAATTCAGCTCATGCAAAAGGCCTTGGAATTGCGATCCAAGAAAAATGCCATCTTGGCCTCCAATATCGCCAATGTGGATACCCCTGGTTACAGGGAAAAGGACCTTGATTTCAGACAACTGATGGAAGGATATGCAAAAAAGTTGGAAAGTGGCAAGAGAAATGTCCAGGAGATAACAGGTCAAGCTGCCCCTTTTATCCCGCTTGACGGGAAAGATGTTGGGGAGCTGCCCTTGGTGGCTACTGAACCAGGCCATTTTTCAGAAGGCAGTAGTTCAGCTCACGATGTGATAGAGATCTCCCGTGAAAGGGGTGTACCCAATAACGTGGACCTGGATGAACAGATGTCCAAGCTTTCAGAAAACAGTCTCCATTACCAGGCGACCATCCAGCTTTTGGCAAAGAAGTTTGCACTCTTGAGGGATGCGGCTACTGAAGGAGGTAGACAATAATGAACCTTTTTACAGCAATAAAAATCAGCTCCAAAGGCCTTACGGCTGAAAGGACGAGGCTCGGTGTGGCCTCCATGAACCTGGCCAATGCCCATGTCACCAGGACCAGAGAAGGCGGGCCGTATAGGGCCAAATCCGTAGTCTTTTCATCTACTCCCCTGGAGACGAGACAAGATGGCAGCATCTCTGATGAAGATGGATTTGAGAAGAAGCTCTCACAGCTCTTGCAGACAGTGGAGGTAAGCCAGATCGTAGATGACAAGACCCCGTTCATGGAGGTCTTTGATCCAGGGCACCCAGATGCTGACGAAAAAGGAATCGTCAGGTTACCAAACGTAAACGTCATGGAGCAGATGGTGGATCTTATGAGTGCCCAGAGGGCTTACGAGGCAAATATTTCTGCCATTGATACCGCAAAGACCATGGTGCTCAAGGCCATCGACCTTGCAAGGTAGTTAAAGGGAGTTGGTTATGAAGGTAGATCCTCTTGTCTCAGGGATGGATGGACTAAGTGGTTCTGGACAATATCACGGACCAAAGGCATCAGAAAAGAGGGAGGGTTTCTCCCAGATCTTGGAAAACGGTTTGGACAAGCTCAACAGTACTATAAATTCGGCAGATGAGCAGGCCAAGGCCCTTGCCACAGGGAAGGAAGTGGATGTATCCGATGCCATGATCGCCATCACAAAGGCAGATATTTCCTTCAAGCTGTTCTTGCAGCTCAGGAATAGGGCCATTAGTGCCTATGAAGAGATTATGAGGTTACAGTTCTAGTTGAGGAGATGACGAGGAGGTTATTCCCATGGCGAAGCCAGTAGACTATCTGTCTCAGCTCAAAAGGCTCTATTCAGATCTCACCCTGAGGCAAAAGATAATATCTGGATTGGTGGCTGCTGTGGTGCTCGCGGGTTTTGCAGCCATGTTTTTTTTCATCAACGCTCCAACCTACAAGACCCTTTACTCTGATCTCGAGCAGAAAGACGCAAGCGAGATAGTTGAATGGCTCAAGAAGGAAGGGATTCCATATGAGATAACCAAGGGTGGCACTACCATAAAGGTGCCAGAGGACAGATTATATGACATAAGGCTGGCACTTGCCAGTGCTGGATTGCCAAGGTCGTCTGGGGCCGGTTTCGAGCTTTTCGACAAGACGAATCTGGGCACAACGGATTTTGTGCAAAAAGTGAATTACCAGCGGGCACTCCAGGGAGAACTGGAAAAGACCATCTCCAGGTTCCCAGAGATCAAGTCCGTAAGGGTACATATTGCCATGCCGAGAGACAGCCTCTTTGTCTCCCAGAAACAAGAGCCATCTGCTTCGGTGGTGCTGCAGCTCAAGCGGGGAAAGGAGCTTTCCAGGGTACAGACAAAGGCTATCGTCCATCTCGTTGCCTCGGCAGTCCCCAGGCTTCACAAAGAAAATGTCTCTGTGGTGGATACCTCTGGAAACGTACTCTATGAGTTTAAGCCTGATTCCAATGATCCACTAAAGGCCCAGACAAACTTGAGGCTGGTCTATCAGAGGCGACTCGAGGAATATTTCAAATACAAGATCCAGACCATGTTGGATGATGCATTGGGTGAGAAAAAGGCAGTGGTCAGGGTATCGGCTCTTGTGGATTTCGACCAGGTAAAGACCAGCGAAGACAGATTTGATCCAGATAGTACTGCCATCCGAAGTGAACAAAAAAGTGAAGAGACCCTGAAGTCGGATCAGAACGGCGGTGTGCCAGGGGTAAAGGGTGGTCTGTCCGACAAGCTCCTGGGCAATGTGGGGACAGGAGAGCAGGCCCCCCTGACCGTTAAGAAGAAAGAGACCACTAACTATGAAATCTCCAGGGTCCAGAGGCAGATCCTTGGTGCAGTGGGAAGACTCCAAAGGCTTTCAGTAGCAGTAATGGTGGACGGGAAATACAAGACGGTCAAGGGAAAGGTGGTTTACGAGCCAAGGACACCAGAAGAACTCGCCAGCCTTGAACAGATAGTCAAGGCGGCAATGGGATTCAGTGAGAGCAGGGGAGACGAGGTAAGCGTTGTCAATGTACCTTTCTCAAAACAGCCTACCCACGAAGGCATCCTAAACAAGACCGTGGATCTGTTTTCGAAGTTTATAAGGCCTATGGCCAACCTCATCTTGGCACTCATATTCATATTTGCCATCTTGAAACCTCTTCTCAACCGTTTTGTCTTGAAGCCCCCAGAAGAGATGGCATCTGCACAGACCCCTGCCTTGGAAGGGGCAGGAGCAGAGGCAGAGGTGCCAGCTCCTCCCAGTTTCGAGCCTGTTCCGGATGTGAGAGGGGAGTTGAGGGATCTGGCCAATGAATATCCTGAAAGGGCTGCCGCATTGATAAAGGTATGGCTCAGAGAAAAGCAGACAGAGGGTGAAAAAGATGCCGAAGGTACCTGATGTCTCAGACTTGAAGAATCCAAAAGGCCCTGTCAAGGCGGCAATATTCCTCCTTGCAATGGGAGAGGTCTTCACCTCCGAGGTATTCAAGTACCTCAAGGAAGACGAGGTCAGGAAGGTTTCTACCCTCATGGCCCAGATACAGCATATCCCAGGAGAGGGCGTGCAGAAGGTCTTGGATGAGGTAAAGGCCAAGATGGGGATGGTTCAAGGTGAGATGAGTGTTCCTGTAGAGGAATTCCTAAAGAAGGTGCTTTTTAATTCAATGCCAGAAGAGCAGGCCAAGCAGATCTATGAAGACATCATGAGACAGCTTCATCCCTCTACTTTTCAAAAGCTGTCCAGCCTGGAGCCAAAGGTGATAGTGAATTTTTTGAGCAATGAGCATCCCCAGACCATTGCTGTTATCTTGGCACATCTTGAGCCATCTCTTGCCGCTCAGATCCTTGAGGAACTCAGTGATAAGCTCCAGGCCGATGTGATGCTCAGGATAGCCCATCTCGAGAAGATAAGTCCAGAGATAGTAGCTGAGATAGACAGGGTGTTGGAAGAGGAACTCTTCTCTGTAGAGATGAGTGATGCAACCAAGGTTGGAGGGGCTGAAAAGGTCGCAGAGATCCTCAACAGCGTAGATCGCAACCTTGAAGATACCTTGATGGAACAGATAGAGGACACCTCCGAAGAGCTTGCAGAAGAGATCAGAAAGCTCATGTTCAAATTCGAAGACCTATTGCAAGTTGACGATCTTGCAATCGTGGCAATACTGAAGGAGATAAGCACAGAGGAATTGAAGCTTGCCCTCAAGGCCGCATCGGAAGAGCTCAGGGCCAAATTCTTCAATAACATGTCCGAGAGGGCAGGGATGATGCTCAAGGAAGATCTCGAGGCCATGGGGCCTGTGCGTCTAAAAGATGTGGAACAAGCGCAACAGGCAATAATAAGGGTGGCCAAGCGTCTTGAAAGCGAGGGTAAGATCGTCCTTGGAGGAAAGGGCGGAGACGATGTGTTGGTATAGTCCATCTTTTTCTGACCATTTGTTGAATTGGTGGTCTTGAAAATGGCAAAGGTCATCAAGCATGGAAGATGTGACTACCATTTTCTGGATCAGGGCAGAAACTCTATCCAGGAAGAAAATGGGGACAAAGGCGCCATCTTTAATTCCCTTCATGGCCTGGTACCTGGAGGGGCTCAACAACCTCGACAAGGAACTGTAGCCAAAAAGGATGTGGAAGATCCGGCTGAGTTGATCGAGGGACAAAGGCAAAGATGCGAGGCAATGCTGCTGGAGACCCAAAAAGAGGTTGAGGCCATGAAAGCAGAGGCCCAAGAAGTTCTATCGACTGCAAGATCAAAGGCAGCAGAGATAGAGAGCCAGGCCTATGCCCAGGGTTATGAGCAGGGGCAGAAGGATGGTGAACAGCTTGGCAGACAACAGTTCAATGTAGCCCTTCAACACCTTGAGTCAGTGGTAGAGGACCTAAAAAGGCAAAGCGCCAGTCTGGTATCCAAGTATGAGGCCCAGATGGTCCAGATCAGTCTTCTCGTAGCAGGCAAGGTCATAGAAGGGCAGGTCTCGGAAGATCGACAGCTTGTTGCCAGGGTGCTTTCTGCCTCCCTTAAAAAGACAGTAGAGGGTAGTAGCATCACTATACATGTGAATCCCAGGGACTGGGAAAACCTTGGGGAAGATTTCCTGTCCCGGCTGTCATCTCCAGGCGGCAACATCGTAGATGTAAGGGCTGATGCCTCGGTGAAAAGGGGAGGCTGTCTTATTAAGACAGAGTTTGGCCTGATTGATGCCACTACTGAGTCGAGATGGAAGGCCATGGTTGAGGCAATAAACGAGAGCCTTAAAGAAAGGACGGGCATAGAGGTGGACGACAATATAAAAAGACTTCTGGATGAGCCAAGGGAGGATTCTGACGCTCACAGTGGAGACAAATAGCAAACCATATCAAGGACATTCAATAGACCTGGAACCATATGTGGAAGCTTCGGCATCCGCCAATCTCATCCGTTCCTGCGGCATAGTTCAGGAGGTTATAGGCATGGTCATAGAGGGACTAGGCCCAGGAGTGCCAGTAGGGGGGATATGTTCCGTAGAGCTCAACGGATCGGATATTCTCCAGGCCGAGGCCGTAGGTTTCAGGAAGAACAGGGTATTGTTAATGCCCTTGGGGGATATGCGTGGGATCGAACCAGGAAGCAAGATATGGGTGAATGAACAGGAGGCGAAGGTGGGCGTTGGCCCAGGGCTCTTGGGTAGAATCTTGGATGGTACAGGCACTGCCATAGATGGGAAAGGGGCCCTCAAGGTAGATGATCAGTATCCCCTTTATGCAGCCCCTTTGAACCCTATGAAAAGACCTCGTATAGATATGCCTGTAGATGTTGGCATACGTGCCGTAAATGCATGTCTAACACTGGGCAAAGGCCAACGTATTGCAATCATGGCAGGTTCCGGCGTGGGAAAGAGCACTCTTCTTGGCATGATAGCTAGGCATACGGCAGCAGATGTCAGTGTAATAGCACTCATTGGAGAACGCGGCAGAGAGCTCAGGGATTTTATCGAAAGGGATCTTGGAGAGGATGGCTTGGCACGCTCAGTGGTGGTTGTTGCCACATCTGATCAACCTCCCCTCATACGCATGAGAGGTGCCTATCTGGCAATGGCTATTGCCGAATATTTCAGGGATTGTGGCAAGGACGTGATACTGATGATGGATTCTGTAACCAGATTCGCAATGGCCCATAGGGAGGTAGGACTTTCCATTGGAGAGCCGCCGACCTCAAGAGGCTATACCCCGTCTGTATTTGCAGAACTACCAAAACTCTTGGAGAGGGCAGGCAGAAAAGAGGCGGGAGGCAGTATAACTGGCATCTATACCGTCCTTGTAGAAGGTGATGACATGAATGAACCCATAGCCGATTCGGTCCGCAGTATAGTGGATGGCCATATAGTGCTCAAGAGGGAGTTGGCACATCAGGGTCACTATCCAGCCATAGATATCCTATCCAGTGTCAGTAGGCTCATGGCAGATATTGCAGCCCCGGGACAGATAAAATCCTATCAACAATTGGTAAAGGTATTATCAGTATATGAGAGGGCTGAAGACCTCGTAAATCTTGGTGCGTATAACATGGGAACAAATCCTGAGATAGACTTTGCCCTTAACAAGATAGAAGAGGTCAAGGCCTTTTTGAGGCAGAACGTGGATGAGTGCTCTAGCCTTGAGGAGAGCATTTCAAGGCTTATTGGCATTTTTCAGTAAGGGGACATGGCCTTCAATTTTCGACTGAAGACCCTTTTGACCATGAGAAAGCGCATGGAAGAGGCAGCGGAGATGAAGCTTACCTCCCTCGTACACAAGAGGGATAGAGCCAAAAAGGCCTTTGAGAATGAACATACGAGGTTGGAGGAGGCCAGGAAGGATATGGAAAAACGAATGGAACAAGGCATCGTATCGGATGAATTTCAGTTTAAGTGGCTTCAGATATCCCACCTGGAGAAGAGGTGCAAGGAGTTGGCGGCCGCTCTGGAAGAGGCGGAAATAGAGTTGAGCCAGGGTAGGATAGAACTCCAACAGAGACATGTTGAAACAGAGCTTGTTTCTAACCTCAGAGAAAGGGATCTCAAAAGATATCTCCAAGAGGTGGATAGGCAGTTACAAAAGGAATTAGACGATATTGCAGCCTTGAGACACAATAGATTGAAGGGCAATTCCAGGTGATTGGCATAAATAGGAAAGGCATGAAAGATCATAAAATTAATCGACTCCCTTTTGACAAAGTGGTTGGTGCCATGGGCTTGACCCTTTTTCTATTATTTACAGGTCTTGGTCCTTGCAAGTCATATGGTGCACGGGCAGACATCTCGGCTCATGGGGACAAGGGTACAAATATTGGTGCAGGTGAATACCTTAAAGACAATTCGAAAAATTGTCATCCAGAGTTTTTGGTCCTTCTGAGGCAGAAGAAATTGGATCTCGAAAAGAAAAACGAAAGCCTTGCCAAAGAGGAACAGGATCTAGATTTTCTCAGGCAGGAGATGGACAATAAAGTGAAGATGTTGAAAGATCTTCAGAGAAGCCTTGAGGGGCCTGTGAAAAGGAGAAAGTTTCAGGAACAGGCCAGGCTTCAGCACCTTGCCGGGGTATATGGCTCAATGGAGCCATCCAGGGCAGCGGCCCTTCTGGACAAGATGGATGAAGATACTGTTACAAAACTATTTTCCATTATGAAAAGCAAAAAGGTGGCCCCGATACTTTCAAAAATGTCCCCAGACAAGGCTGCCAGAATAAGCGCCTATCTCTACAAAAAACCTCCTCCAGAATATTAGGGCATGAATAGTTCTTGGCAAATCAATATCGATGTCCATGGCCTGATCCTTTATGAGACAAGCTCAGCTTGACATTTGACAGGTTAGTCATATATTATTCTTCACTCAACCTGGATACATGGGCTAGATCAGCTATGGCTCAGCAGGTTGTTATGTAACTTACGCCGGGAAAATCTTGGGTATCAGGTCTATGGCATGATTTGGCCGAAGGCCTGAGGACTTGTGTACTGTTTCGTATCTTTCCAGCGAATTAACGATTGTAGGTTGATGCGGGTGTAGCTCAGCTGGTAGAGTACAAGCTTCCCAAGCTTGGAGTCGCGGGTTCGAGGCCCGTCACCCGCTCCATCCCTTTTTGAGGTTGGACTGCCTCTTACCGAGAGGTATTTCGGTAATGGCAGTGCTTACTTCGATGAGTGGAGGTATAAAAATTTATATCTTTGTCTCTCGTGAAGTGGGCTCTGCCCACTTTTTTATTTTTGGACAATATGGGGTTCGAACAGAGGAAAAAGCAGATAGAGACCAAGGTAAGCGAATTACTCGAGCCCTTGGTAATATATAATCAGATGGAGTTGGTCTGCGTGGAATATCTAAAGGGTCCCCGAGGACCTGTGCTTCGTCTCATTATCGACAAGACCGGGGGGGTGAGCTTGGACGACTGCGCTCGGATAAGTAGGGTCGCCAGTGATGTGCTCGATGTACATGATCCAGTACCAGGCAGCTATAATCTCGAGGTTTCTTCTCCTGGAATCAACAGGAGACTTGTAAGGGATGAAGATTATGAAAGATTTTCTGGGGAAAAGGTGTTGATCAAGACATCGGACTCTATTCAGGGCCGAAGACGCTTCAAAGGCATCTTGAGAGGGCTCAGAGATGGCCAGGTTATTGTGGAGGCATCGGGTGAGGAATTTGCGCTTCCCTTGGAACTGATTGCAAAAGCAAGATTGGATATTCTTTGATCGGGGATGATTAATCTATGGAAATAGGACTTAAGAGGATAATAGACCAAGTAAGTAGGGAAAAAGGCCTTGAGAGAAAAGTACTGATATCTGCCCTCAAAGAGGCTATCAGTTCAGCAGTGAAAAAACGTTTTGGGCCCAAGATGGATATTGAGGTCAATTATAACGAGAATACTGGTGAACTTCAGGTATATCAATTCCGAACCGTGGTGGAGAAGGTATCCGATCCTGATATAGAGATCTCATTGGAGGAAGCAAGGGAACTCGATCCTGAAAGCGAATTGGGTGATAGCATCGGCACCAAAATGGAGATGGCCGAATTGGGTAGGATAGAGGCCCAATCTGCTCGGCAGGTCATTATCCAGAAGATGAAGACCGCAGAGATGGATGTCATCTATGATGAGTTCAAGGATAGGGAAGGAGAGGTGGTGAATGGTATCGTCCAGCGTTTCGAGCGTGGCAATGTAGTTGTAAATCTCGGTGGTACCGAGGCCATATTGCCTCCATCCGAGCAGATACCAACAGAGAGTTATAGGCGCGGAGATAGGATAAGGGCCTATATCGTAGAGGTAAGAAAGACACAAAGAGATACCCAGATCATTCTTTCCAGGACCCATCCAGAGTTTCTAAAAAGGCTTTTTGAAATCGAGGTCCCCGAGATTGCAGAAGGCGTAGTCCAGATCATGGGTGTAGCCAGGGAACCAGGAAGTCGATCAAAGATAGCAGTCAGTTCCAGTGACATGGATGTGGACCCCGTAGGGGCCTGTGTGGGCATGAGGGGCTCCAGGGTGCAGACCATTGTACAGGAATTGAGGGGTGAGAAGATAGATATCGTGCCCTGGAGTCCTGATCCGGCCAAGTTTGTATATAACGCCTTGGCGCCTGCCGAGTGTACTCAGGTGACAGTTGACGAGACCAATGAAGTCCTCGAGGTAATAGTTCCAGATGATCAACTCTCTTTGGCTATTGGCAGGCAAGGACAAAATGTGCGTCTGGCAGCCAAGCTCATGGGTTGGAAGATAGACGTCAAGAGCGAGACACGGTTCAAGAATAGCCAGGATCCCAACTATCAGGCAATGTTGCAATATCTCGACATGAGTGAAAACATTGCTGATCATCTCTTTAAGAAGGGTATCAAGAGCATAGGTCAATTGGCCCAGGCTGACCCAGAGGAACTCAGGAAGGATGCGGTCCCCTTTATCGAAGTGGCCAAGCTCTTTCTGCAGGAGCATGGGGATGAGTATGCTGCCATTGCCAATATTGATCAGGACGTATCTCAGGAAGAGGATAGGGGTTATAGTGCCGATGGGAGTGAAGTTCAGCCAGATCTGGCCATTGAAGCGGACAAGAAAGAAGATGATCTGAGTTTAGGTGCAGATCATCAAGATAAAGATACCCAACAGGACATTTCTGAGGAAAAGGTAAGGCAAGGTATACGACTGGAAGAGGAGATGAAAGAGAAGTCCTGAATGGTAGAGAACAAAAACGGGTACCTAAAATGGGGCAACAGCCGATCAGGATGTGCGTTTTTTGCAGAAGAAAGTTGCCAAAAGTGGAACTGACGAGATTTGTGAAATATGATGGAGTGATTGTCAGGGATGATACGGGCTCACTTCCCGGCAGAGGGGCATACTGTTGTAAGGATGATAGGTGTGTCAGAATGGCAGAGCATGATGAAAAGGGCCTATTGATGAAGTCTTTTAAAAAAAATTAGAAGTAATTGGATTTTTTTCGGGGGTAATAACAGGAATGGCAAAAATTAGAGTACATGAACTTGCCAAAGAATTTGGCATCTCGAGCAAAGAGATGGCAGCCAGAATAAAGGATCTCGGCTATCCCATCAGGAATTATATGAGCACTCTTGAAGAATATGAAGCTCGTGATATCAGAAAGAAATTGAGACTTCAGGAGAAAGAGTCAGAGGAAGATGCCAATGGCCAGGATAATCAAAAGAAGGTTATTCGGCGTCGTCACAAGGTACTTCATATAAAAAAGGTTATCCTGAAGAAGAAAGGCACTGCCACAAAAGAACAGGTCTCTGAAAAAGAGGTACCTGAAGATGTGACTGCTATGGCAGAAGAGATTGAAAAAAAGACCAAACCTGCCATTACCCCCGCAGACAAGGACGTAGAGACCGAAGAGGCCCAAATAGGTCAGGAAGCTGTTGAAGAAAAGGCCCCTGAAACAAAGGAAGAACCAAATAAGAAGGAAAAGAAGCAAGAGGTGGAGAAAGAGCCTCTTGCCAGGATAATCAGGCCAGCTCCGACCAAGATCGAATCCAAGGAGCCTGAAAAATCTGTAGAAAAAGTGACCCCACCTCAGGAGGCTGTATTGTCAGAGGAAAAGCCCCCGTCAGGATCTTGGGTCAAAGAGGTAGAAGGCGAGAAAAGAGAGACATCGGAGACGAAGGAGACAGAGGCGCTGGAGCAGATCGATACCAGTGAGCCAGAGGCAATCGAGGCCAAAGTGCCTGAAAAGGAAGGACCAGCCGAAAAAAGCCCAAAGAAGGGGCAAATGCCTGAGAAAAAGATAGAGGAGAAAAAGGCTGCTGAACCGAAGAGTTTTGTCAAAATCCTCGATAGGCCCAGGATAGAGATACCTAAGCTCAAAAAGGCCGAAAGACCAACCTCAAGGCCTGAAAAGAAGACAAGGCATGTATCTCGCAAGGCCACAGGTCCTGGCCCCGAAGGTATTACAGCAGCACCACCTCCACTTACTGGCAAGGGTAAGAAAAAGGGCAAGAGGGTGGTCAAGGCCTCGGATCTCGAGACCCTGGGTAAGAAGAGGAAATCCCTCAAGAGAAAATCAAAAAGAGAGTCCATTAGGCGGATTCTCGATGAGGAAGCCGGCGTCTCAAGGGTGGGCAAAAAGGCTGCCAAGGCTGCCAAGGGCCAAAAGGAAAAGGGTGTAGGCACGGCACCTATCAAGGCGGAAAAGAGAAAGATACAAATGTCCGAGACTATCCAGGTGGCCGAACTGGCAAAGAAGATGGGTGTCAAGGTTGGAGAGGTCATCATGAAACTCATGGGCTTGGGTGTCATGGTTACCGCCAATCAAACAATAGACTATGATTCCGCAGCCCTTGTTGCATCTGAATTCGGCTATGAAGTCGAACAAAAGGGGGTTGTAGAGGACATAATCCAGATGCAGCAACAGGTGGAGGGGGGAGAATCTGTGCCCAGGCCACCTGTTGTAGCCGTCATGGGGCACGTGGATCACGGCAAGACTACTCTCTTGGATGCCATTAGGCGCTCCGACGTGGCAGCTAAAGAGGCAGGTGGTATAACCCAGCATATAGGTGCCTATGAGGTACGTCTGCCTTCGGGTAATCAGGTGGTCTTTCTCGACACACCGGGTCACGAGGCCTTTACGTCGATGCGGGCCAGAGGCGCAAGCGTCACGGATATGGTCATACTCGTGGTTGCTGCCGATGACGGGGTAATGGCCCAGACGAGAGAAGCAATCGACCATGCCAATGCCGCAGGCGTTCCAATCATTGTAGCCGTTAACAAGATAGACAAGCCAGGAGCCAATCCTGACAAGGTCAAGAAGGAATTGGCTGAAGTGGGCCTGATACCTGAAGATTGGGGTGGTGAGACTATTTTTGTCAATGTCTCGGCCAAGAAGGGTATTGGGATAGAAGAGCTTCTTGAGATGATGGTCCTGCAAGCCGAGGTCCTGGAACTAAAAGCAGATCCCAAGAAGCCGGCTCGGGGCCATGTGATAGAATCGCGGCTGGATAAGGGCCGAGGTCCTGTCGCCACCCTCTTGATCCAAGAAGGTACACTACACGTGGGTGATGCCATTGTCTGTGGACTCCACTATGGCAAAATCAGGGCCATGCTCAATGATAGGGGGGAAAAGCTGGAGTCTGCTGGTCCTTCCATGCCTATTGAGGTTCAGGGGCTTTCAGGGGTTCCTGAGGCAGGTAGTGAATTCGTGGTCCTACCCAATGAGAAAAAGGCAAGAGAGGTTGCCGAATACCGCCAGAGGAAGGCGAGGGAGGCCGAGCTTGCCAAGAGTACGAGGATGAGCCTTGAGACCGTCTTTGAAAAGATGAAGGAGAGGGATCTCAAGGTGCTTCACGTGGTGTTGAAGGCAGATGTCCAGGGTTCCCTTGAGGCCCTTTCCGATTCGCTCAAGAAACTGGGCACAGAGAAGATAAAGATCGATATCGTCAGGGGCGGCATAGGTGCTATTACAGAATCGGATGTGCTCTTGGCCTCTGCATCCGAGGCCATCATTATAGGTTTCAATGTAAAACCCAGCCCTCAGGCAAAACAGCTTGCCGATCAGGAACATGTGGATATCAGGTTCTACGATGTAATTTATCATGCCCTTGAGGAGGTCAAGGCTGCAATGGCAGGCCTTTTGGAGCCTGTTTTCAAAGAAGTCACCCTTGGCAGGGCAGAGGTCAGACAGACATTTCATATATCAAAGGTGGGAACCATCGCTGGCTGTTACGTGCTCGATGGCGTTGTCCGAAGAAATGCCCTGGCGAGGCTGTTGAGAGACAATGTCGTAGTCTACAAGGGAAAGATAGAATCTCTCAGGCGATTCAAAGACGATGTCAAAGAGGTACAGTCTGGTTATGAATGTGGAATCGGCCTTGAAAAATTCAATGATATCAAGGTAGGTGACGTCATTGAGGTATATGAACTGGAAGAGGTAGCTCCTGAACTTGGTGAGACAAGTGCAGATCGCCAAAAGGCTGAAGAAACTGGTAAGGGTAAATGATTGTAGCAGTGGCCAGAATCAGGTTTCGTCTACCTGCCAATCATTCCCTCAAGGGTAAACGTAAGGTTGTCAAAAGCATGCTGAGTCAGGTGCGAAACCGATACAATGTTGCCTGTTCAGAGACAGATTTTCATGATGTGTGGCAGTCTGCTGA
Source organism: Deltaproteobacteria bacterium (assembly GCA_026986785.1). Lineage (GTDB taxonomy): Bacteria > Desulfobacterota > Dissulfuribacteria > Dissulfuribacterales > QOAL01 > QOAL01. The sequence goes on from JALSNW010000023.1 coordinate 13,181, forward strand.
GATTGGTATTTGCACAGTGGGCAATAGTGAGCCAATACTTTCATCTGCCATGGAAAAAGTGCTTCATTTCGTGGAAGATGCCTATCCTTGCGAAGTGGTAGATTCAGAACTTGAGATCATTCATATGGGTTGAGATTTATGGATTACGAAATATTCGACGGCCTACTTTCCAGGCAGCCAGCATTTTCTAGATCCGAGAGGGTAGCCGATCTCTTGAAGGAAGAGGTTGCCAAGATGCTCCTTTCAGAGGTCAAAGATCCCAGGGTACAGGGGTTGGTAACTGTGATCTCTGTTAAGGTCACAAAAGACCTGAGGCATGCGAATTTCTTTGTCACGGTTATTGGTGGTTTGTCTGCAGAGAAGGCTGCTATAAAAGGTCTCCACAAGGCCAGCGGTTTCATAAGAAGGAGCTTAGGGAAAAGGCTTCACATCAGACGTATTCCAGAACTCCACTTCAAATTGGATGAAACCGTCAAGGCTCAGCAACACATAGAGGGCCTGCTCAGGAAGATCCATGAACAGGATTGACAGTGCGGTCCAGAAGGCAGCGCGTCTTATGGAAAAAGGGGAGGTTTTCATCCTCACAGGCCATGAAAGGCCAGATGGAGATGCAGCCGGCTCTGTTCTTGGTCTTGGTGATGCCCTCACCAGCCATGGTAAACAAGTCATGATGTTCGCTTCTGATGAGCTTGCCAATAGCCTGTCTTTTTTGCCTGGCTCTTCAAGGATCCAGAGGCGCCTTCCCGACAATCTCCCTCAAGACTATATCCTTGTATTATTGGATTGTAATGAGGAGGATAGGGTAGGTGAATATGGTCCCAGGCTGGTCAAAGAGGCATCTTCTGTGATAATTTTGGATCATCATCTCGGAGAAGGTTTTTGCAAGGAGCTATCGCAACCGTGTGTGAGTGTAATAGACACCAAGGCATGTGCCACTGCTGAGATCTGTCTGAGACTTATGAAGGTCTTGAACTGGGAGGTCACCAAGAAAATTGCTACCTGTTTTTATACTGCCATAGTTACGGACACGGGTGGCTTCAGATACAGCAATACATCGTCAACCACCTTCAAGATAGCAAGACAGTTAGTGCTTGCAGGGGCCGATCCCTATGAGATAGCCCTCAACTGTTTTGAGTCAAAGTCCCTTGCAAAGTTAAAGCTTCTCGGCCTCGCCCTCGAAACCCTGGAGACCTTTTACAATGGCAGGGTATCGGTAATGTTGCTAACACCTGATATGTTTGCCCTCTGTGGGGCCAAGGAGTCAGAAACAGACGACTTCGTCTCTTATGCAAGGGGCATAGATACGGTTGAGGTGGCAATACTGATAAAAGAGGTCAAATCTGGAAGGATCTCCGTTAGTTTGCGCTCTAAACACAGTGTAAACGTCGCAGAGCTTGCGGGCAGATTTGGAGGAGGTGGTCATTTCAATGCAGCAGGATTCAAGACCACGGGAGATCCTTTGGAGATAAAGGAGAAGGTGGTGGCCCTTGCAGGCGAATACCTGATAGAAAAGGTATCGACTACCTCTAAAGATTAGAAATTTTGTGCGAGAAGATGATAAATGAGAAAGAAAAATACATATATCTTGTCGACATATCGAGGACTATTTTTGGAATACAACGTGATGATCTGGCAATTAACCGATTTTCAAAGGTAGCTGTATTATGAATTCCGGGATAATCTTGATAGATAAGCCCTTGGGGATCTCGTCCTTTCAGGCAGTCAACAAGGTCAGGAGAAAGGCTGGAATAAAAAAGGCTGGCCATACTGGTACTTTGGATCCAATGGCTACGGGTCTTCTGACAGTCTGCCTCGGTAGAGCTACAAGGATGGCAAGATTCTTGACCGATGCCAGGAAGACCTATCAAGGCACCATTACTCTCGGAGTCGAGACAGACTCATTTGATGCCCATGGCAAGATCACAAGCAAAGGACAGGTCCCCAAGGGATTAGGTTTGGAAGAGCTCCAAAGATTGGCCCTGGAATTCGTGGGTACCATTGAACAGTCACCACCTGCCTTTTCTGCTGCCAAACACAAAGGGGTCCCTCTTTATAAGTTGGCCAGGAAAGGCATAACGATCCAGAAGGAACCAAGGCAGATCGAGGTCTACAGATTCAGTATCGATGCCTATGATCCACCTCATCTTTCATTTATCATTGAGTGTTCCAAGGGGACCTACATCCGATCCCTGGCCCATGATCTTGGCCGTAGGCTTGGTTGTGGTGCTCATCTTTCCAGCCTCAGGAGGACTAAAAATGGGCATCTATCTGTGGATCAGGCGGTAGGCCTGGAGTTTTTTCTGAATGCCTCTCATGGCCCAGGGCTTGAGAGATGGATCTTGCCTGTTGAATTCGTTCTTTCCCACATTCCCGCCATTGTTGTCGAGCCTGAACAGGCCCTTGCCATTCAACATGGCCAAGGGATGTCTCTTGAGGCAGCATTGGATTATTTGGATGAACAGAAGCCCCGTCTGGATACGTCAAATCCAAGATATATGCGTATTCTAACCACGGGTGAAGATGGGAGTTATAGGTTGGTTTGCATGGCCAGTTGGCCTGTAAGACCATGTGATGTCTCAGACGATGACAGACTGGAGATTTTGAGGGTGTGGAACCCGAATTGATTTTTTTATCCCTCAGTTGTTTTACGAGGGCAATATTTGAAAAAAACAGATATTTTTAGAGACAAGGAGGAATAATGTTGTGGCTTTAGACCCTGTACGCAAAAGAGAAATAATTGATCGTTTTAAGACGCACAGCGGAGATACCGGTTCCCCTGAGGTGCAGATTGCTATCTTGACCACCAGAATCAAGGATCTTACCGAGCATTTCAAGACCCACAAGAAAGATCATTCGTCGAGAAGAGGTCTCTTGAAGCTCGTCGGCCAGAGAAGAAGGCTTCTCGATTATCTAAAGAGACGGGATATTGGACGTTATAGAAAACTCATCCAGGAACTGGGGTTAAGAAAATAAAAAAGAGATAAGGACGCAATTTAATGGCAATTACGAAAATCGAAATCGAATTGAATAATCTACCCTATGTAATGGAAACAGGTCGGTTGGCCAAGCAGGCCAATGGAGCTGTTCTTGCCAGCCAGGGAGACACCGTTGTGCTTGCCACAGCGGTCACTTCTGGGAAACCCAGGGAGGGAGCGGATTTTTTGCCGCTAATGGTAGATTATCAGGAGATGTATTACAGCTCTGGACGCATACCTGGCAACTATTTCAGAAGAGAGATCGGCAGACCGAGCGAAAAGGAGACCTTGACCTCCAGGTTCATAGACAGGCCGCTGAGGCCCCTATTCCCTGAAGGTTATTTTTATGATACCCAGATAATAGTGTCTGCCCTTTCAGTTGATCCAGATGTTGATGCTGACGTTATTGCCATAACTGCTGCTTCGGCAGCATTAATGGTATCTGATATCCCATTTGCTGGTCCAATTGCAGGGGTAAGGATAGGCCATATTGGGGACAAATATATTGTAAATCCCACGAGATCTCAGCTCTTAGAATCCGACCTCAACCTCATAGTGGCTGGCTCTCGAGATGCAGTGGTGATGGTTGAGGGATGTGCCTCTATTGTCCCTGAAGGAGAGGTTCTTGAGGCCATCTTTTTTGCCCAAGAGGCCATCCAGCCATTGATCAAGATGCAAGATGAGTTGAGGGAAAAGGCTGGGAAGAAAAAGTTCACAGTCTCTCCTCCAGAAAAGGACGAGGAACTTGAGGCAAAGGTGCGAGAAGCCACCTATTCAGAGCTCGAAAAGATTATGACTATCCCTGCAAAGCTGGAGAGGAGCCAGGCAAAAAAGCTTCTCAAAGAAAAGGTGGTAGAGGATCTGTCTGTCGCCTGGCCTGATGCCCAGGGCCAGATCTCTGCCATCCTTAAGGAGCTTGAAAAAGAGATAGTCAGGAATCGTATTCTGAATGAAGGGATCAGGATAGATGGACGCAAGTTTCACGAGATCCGTCCTATAACTTGTGAGGTAGGTGTACTTCCTCGGACCCATGGCTCAGCTATATTCACAAGAGGTGAGACCCAAGTGCTTGCCGTGGCTACCTTGGGAAGCAGTGAGGATGAACAGAGAATAGAGTCTCCAGCAGGCCAGGAATTCAAGCACTTCATACTTCATTATAATTTTACCCCCTTTAGTGTGGGAGAAGTGAGACCGCTTAGGGGGCCAGCCAGGAGGGATATAGGACATGGGGCCCTGGCTGAAAGGGCCCTGGCTGCCGTAGCCCCTCTTCCAGAGGATTTTCTATATACGATCAGGGTGGTTTCAGAAGTGCTTGAATCCAACGGCTCATCATCCATGGCCACGGTTTGTGGTGGTTGCATGGCAATGATGGATGCTGGTATACCCATAAGGGATGCAGTGGCTGGGATTGCAATGGGGCTTATCATGGACGAAAAGACGGGAAAATCGGCAATCCTGTCTGACATCCTTGGAGATGAGGACCACCTGGGAGACATGGATTTCAAAGTGGCTGGGACCCAGGAGGGTATTACAGCACTCCAGATGGATATCAAGGTGAGTGGCATCTCTAAGGAGATTCTCTCAAAGGCACTGGCCCAGGCTCGAGAGGGTAGGGAGTATATATTGAAAAAGATGGCAGAAGGCATATCTGCTCCTAGAAAAGAACTATCCCAGTATGCACCGCGGCTGACCAGCATCACCATAAATCCGGAAAAGATTAAAGATGTCATAGGTCCTGGTGGAAAGACCATAAAGGCATTGGTTGCCAATACAGGGGCAAAGATAGATATAGATGATTCGGGCGAGGTGCATGTCTTTAGTACATCACCAGAATCAGCGGAACAGGCAATCAAGGAAATAGAAAGGATCACAAAGGAGCCAGAGGTGGGAGAGGTCTACGAGGGAGTTGTAAAGAGGATTGTCGATTTTGGAGCCTTTGTGGAAATACTCCCTGGCACTGATGGATTGCTGCATATCTCCCAGATAGCCAATTACCGAGTAAACAATGTCCGCGACGAACTCAAGGAAGGAGACAGGATAAAGGTCAAGGTTATAGGCATTGATGACCAACACAGGATAAAGCTTAGCAGAAAAGCACTCTTATAAGGAGGCCAATCATGGGAAAGGGAGAAACCTTTGCAAAGACCGTGCTTTCCAACGGTATCAGGGTGCTTACCGAAAAGGTCTCTGGCAGTCGTGCTGTCTCTATAGGTGTCTGGGTATCTGCTGGATCACGTGATGAGCCCTATGAGTTGTCAGGTATATCTCACTTTATTGAACACATGATCTTCAAGGGTACTGAAAACCGTACTGCCTTGGATATTGCCAAGACCTTTGATCGTCTTGGAGGATTTTCCAATGCATTTACCTCAAAAGAGACCACCTGTTTCCACGCCAAGGTGCTGGATGCACATCTGGATGTCATCATGGACCTACTTTCTGATATCTTTTTGCATTCTGTCTTCGACCCCCTGGAGGTGGAGCGCGAGCGCCAGGTTATCCTCCAGGAGATCAACATGATGGAGGATTCTCCAGATGAATTGGTGCATGAACTATTCAATATGAATTTTTGGAAGGGGAATCCTGTGGAAAGATCTATCCTGGGAAGCCCTGAAACTGTCTTAAGGATCTCTTCCTCTACTCTAAAAACCCATATGAAGGAGTTTTATACAGGTAAAAAGGTCCTGGTGTCTGCCTCTGGAAACATAGATCATGATGATCTTTGTAAAAGGGTGGAAGAGCTCTTTTCTTGCCTGGGTAATGGCAACAACCTTCCTGAGAGGACAGCACCAAGGCCCAATTTCGATATCTTTTTCCGTAACAAGGACCTGGAGCAGACCCACATCTTAGTAGGCCTTCCAGGGCCTTCTTCTTCGGATCCGGACAGGTACAAGATACTGCTGATGAATGTCATCCTAGGTGGCTCTATGAGTTCCAGGCTCTTTCAGGAGGTCAGGGAGAAGAGAGGCCTTGCCTATGCTGTCTATTCTTTTGTCTCAAGCCTTCACGACTCTGGCCTTCTTGGGATTTACGCAGGTGTGGCACCTGAAAATACATACAAGGTGGTCTCCATTATCCAGAAAGAGATGGAAAAGATGGCTACAGACAATGTGGATGAGGTAGAGATCCAGGCTGCAAAGGATAATATCAAAGGAGGCCTTCTCCTTTCATCCGAGAACACGGATGCCAGGATGTCCAGGATAGCAAGGAACGAGATAGATCTTGGCCAATATATTTCCTATGAAGAGGTGGTAGAAGAGATAGATGCTGTTACGGCAAAGGATATAAAGGAGTGTGCAGCCAGGCTCTTGAAAGATGGGTGTGCAGCCGCATTCGTTGGTCCTTGTGACGAAAGCGAGATGGAACGATGCCGGAAGAAGTTGACGGGCGCTTGAGGATATCTGTTATAAGGTTGCCTCACTTTGAGGGTCTGCCCCTACCTGAATATATAACACCTGGGGCTGTCGGGGTGGATCTTTTTGCTGCTATTCATGATCAACTCCATCTACTGCCTGGAGATATCGTCCTCGTGCCAACAGGTCTCTGTGTGGCCATCCCTGAAGGATACGAACTCCAGATTAGGCCAAGAAGCGGACTTGCAGTCAAGCATGGTATTACAGTGGTAAACGCCCCTGGCACTATAGATTCAGATTACAGGGGAGAGATAAAGGTGGGGCTCATCAACTTGGGCAAAGGTGAATTTGTAATAGAAAGGGGTATGAGGATAGCCCAGGCCATCTTGGCCCGGGTCTTCAGGATCGAGTGGCAATCTTGCCAAAGCCTTCCAGAGAGCAGCCGTGGAGATGGAGGCTTTGGGCATACAGGCCTGTGATTTGATGGATCTTCTCCCTATTTCCTATGTATTGGGATGGGGCGTCGTCTGGTTTGTCTGGCCTCCAGGATATTCTGGCAATGAGATATCCCTCCATTTGAACATAAGGGCAGACACCTTGCAGCTATCCACGCATTTCCCGCAGTTCCAGCAATAGGCAGAAAAACACTCCTGCTTTATTGGGTCGAGGCCTAATGGACACACCTTCTTGCACGTACCGCATTCTATGCATTTCCCCATGTCTGTAGAGATTGCAAGTCTGCGTTTTGCCCCTATGATGCCTAACAATGCCCCAAGTGGGCAAAGATAACGGCAAAAAAAACGCTGTGATACAAGATGTAATAAGACTACGGCTATGACAATCAGGCCCTCTATGGCAACCGTGTGAAAGAGGGTGATCATCATGATCTCACGGCCCACGAGACCTGGAGGCGAGAGAAACACAAATATTGGTGTCCCTATGACAAGGGTGAGTATTATCTCACCAAGGAGGGCATACCATAGAGTCTTTTTGGGCAGCGGACTGTGCTGCCTCCTGAACCTCTTTCTTGTGAAGAGCCCAAGACATCTATCCAGGATATCTGAAAGAAAACTTATGGGGCAGATCCAGCTACAATAGACCCTGCCCAGCAAGGAGGCCAGAAGAACAGGCCAAGCCATGCCAATGAGTAGGGGGCCATATAGCTTTTTCGAGGTCAGGATGCTCTCCATGCCTTCAAGGGGAGAGACAAACCAAAGATGCCCAATACTAAGACTCTGAAACCATCCCTGAATAAAGCTGATATGCAGATACTTATTCAGGATTGGCACAAGGAGGAGGAGGCAAAATGCCATAGTGAGGCTCAAGAGCCTGAGGCGATTATAGTAGGTTGCTCTGCTGGATTCTTTCGACATTTGGGCTGTTTACCATCTTACAGGTTTGAATGCATAGATTGGTTCTATGTTGATGGCCTTTTCTCCATCTTTTCTGGTGATAGGACATCCATGGGTGCAGATACCACAGCCTGTGCAATATTCCTCGATTACGACAGGGCGGAGTTGATCCAGTTTTATGGCCTTTTCCTTGAATGGACATACGTTGTAACAGGTCCTGCATAGGGCCAGTTCCTGATTCCATGTTACACAGGCGTGCTTATCGATAACGGCCAGTCCCATCCTGGTCTCGGCCTGCGGTATTCTTGAAAGTGTGCCAGTAGGGCATACCTCTACGCATTTCATGCAGAGATAGCATGGTATTTTTTTTACATCTATAAGGGGGGTGCCGGCAAAGACGCCTTTTCTTATGTCAAGCGGCACTATGGCTTGATAGGGACATACCTCTACACAGCGTCCACATCGTATGCACCTTGCAGGAAAGATCTCTTCGGGTACTGCCCCAGGGGGACGAAGTATATTGGTATGCACTGGAGAGCTGATCCAGGACTTTGCAGGAGAGGGCTTTGGGGCAAGCCAGCAGGTAGCGATTGTTCCCAATGAAGCAGCGGCAAGCCTCAAGACCTGCCTTCTATTGAATTGTCTCTTTTCCAAGGGACCTTGCTGGGACGTATCTGCCTGATTCGATTTTTTCGACTTCATCTTCCGCATTGAAATAGGTGAGTCCTACGGTTAGAACATGTTGCTGGGCCATTATGGTTCTAACCATTTCTTCCATCTGTTCGGATGTCTCGCTTTCAAGGACTACGACTACGTTTCCTTTTTCATCAGAGCCGTGTATCTCCAGGCCCTCTATCCTACGTAATGAAGCCAGGGCGGACTCAATAGAGTCAGGGTGTACATTTACTACGAAACCGCCGATGGGCATGGGTTGTCCTCCTCATGGTCTTTGGATCTTCTTGTTCCCTGATATCCGTTTTTCAAGATAGGATGTGGACCTAATATGTGTGTTGCCGAATGGGGATAGAATACCCTGGAGCACATCTGCCGTTAAGAGGCCGTCCAGACTTTCCTCGTCTTCGAAACAGACCATAGAGCCATGCACAGGTTGACTCAGGGCGCTTATGGCCTGTTTCTTTAGCTTATGCATGAAACCATGATTGCATTTTTCATCACCCATGATTATTGCAGAGCACCTTGCTACATATGCCCTAATTCTGCCCTGGAAACATTCTATGCCTGCATTCTTACAAAACTTTACCATCTCTGGACCTGGCAGCTGTGACAATTCTACATATCTTGCCTGTAGATCAATCCTCCGTAGCAGTTCTAACCATTCGTGTTCAGCATATTTACCCCCAATTTTTCTTGCCATCTCGAGAACAGCCCTTGTGCCCCTGAGGTATGGAAAACCCGAGATACGATAGAGCTGTTTACACCTCGTCTTGTTCTTGTCAATCAGCCTGTCCATGATTAGCCAGGTACTAGCGCAGGTCTTGGCCTTGGTATGGCCAAATGAAAATGGCGAACTGTTGCCAGATGAATCAGTATCTGGCTGCGCCTTTACTATAGATAGGCTGGAGACAAGGAGAAACCCTAACAATAAAATGATATGGATGGTTCTTTTCATTGCTGCTCTTGGCACCAGGGCCATCAGATGGTCAAACATGGTATCACTGGCCCTGGTAATCCCTTTTCTTATGACAATTCAACGATAAATGGCCTCAATGGTTTTGGCCCAGACACCTTCTTTATGCGACAGGCGCAGATTTTGAATTCTGGTTCTTTGGAACCTGGATCAAATGCGTCTTTGGTAACCCTATTGATCATGCGTTCCTCTTTCATGTCGTGCCAGTAGACAAAAACCATGCCTTCACACGGGCCTACGTATACCTTGGCAGGAAGGATATTTTTGCCCCTTCTGGAAGATACTTCCACCATATCTCCAGGTCTTATACCTAGTTTCTCTGCATCCTTTGGATTGATCTCGACAAAGGCATAGGGGTTGGCCCTTATGAGTTCGGGTATCCTGCCTGTCATGCTGCTGGTATGCCAATGGTCGATGACTCGGCCTGTGGATAGATAAAAGGGATATTCGGAATCAGGCATTTCTTCCGGACCCTTTTGTGGCCTGAGCCAGACCCAGAGTTTTTTATCAGGATGGGCAGGTCCATAGAACTGAAACGGCATTTCATTGGTGGCATGTTCATCGGCCAACGGATCTATACCCCTTACAAATTTTATATCAGTTCCCCCTTTCAGAGCGAATTCCTTGGTAGGAGCGGGCCATTGGACCCCGTCTGGCAGTTGCTCCAGAACCTCGTATGTTGCCCCCCTGAGGTCATTGTCTCTACCCTTGGTGAGTTTTTGGGTGTACTCGTCCCAGATGGCCTTTGGGAGTTCATAGTCTGGTTCCTTGTTCAGGAAAGGCTCTACACATTTTTTTATAACAGGGTCATTGAGTTGCTTGGAGAGCTTGAGGGCCCATTGCCTGACTATCCATACCTCAGGCATCGCATCTCCAGGGGCATCGATGGCCTTTCTCGTGAGTTGGGAACGCCTTTCGGTGCAACCATATACGCCAGTCTTTTCAAAGATGAACGCAGTGGGCAGGATCAGGTTTGCAAGCTCTGTCGTCCTGGTGGGGAAGATATCTGTCACCACCATGAAAACATCCTGTCTTGCCATCCCCTTGCGATATTTATCACAATTTGGAAGGCTCTGTGCAGGGCTTGTACAGTTGATCCAGATCGCCTTGATCTTCCCCTGATTCACTGCCTCGAACATGGCTATCGTATGATAGCCTGGTTTGGAAGGAATTCTACCCTGGGGGATGCCCCAGAGCCTTTCTACCTCGTGGCGCAGCCTGTTTTTCTTTACCAACCTGTGTGCAGGCAGTATGTGACACAACCCCCCACCTTCTCGTACTCCACCACAGGCATTTGGCTGACCAGTGAGGGAAAAGCTGTCTGCCCCAGGTCTGCAGAGCTGACCTGTGAGGATGTGGAGGTTATGAATGAGATTGTTGGCCCAGACCCCTCGTTTTCTCTGGTTTATCCCCATGGTCCACAGACTCATGGTGCCTTCGGATGTGGCAAACCAGCGGGCTGCTGTCCTGATCTTGTCGGCTGTGATATTGCCTTTGCATATCTGGGCGGCCTTTTCAGGGGTATAGGCAGAGAGAAATTTCTTGTATTCTTCAAAAGAGACCTGTTTCTTGTCTTTGCCTTTTCTGAAAACAGAGTAATTTTTCAAAAAATCTTCATTATAGAGCTTTTCATCGATAATCACATAGGCCATTGCATTTAAGAGGGCCAGATCAGTACCTGGTTCAAACACCAAGTCCAGATCTGCTATCCTGGAGGTGGGGGAGATACGTGGATCGGCATTAATGACCTTGACTGTGTCCCTATGGTCCATCTTTCTCCTCATGATTCTTCTGAAGAGGACGGGATGGGCCTCTGCAGTATTGCTCCCGATGATGAAAAAGCAATTGGCCCTTTCAAAATTGGCATAGCTTCCTATTGGTTCGTCTGCGCCAAAGGAAGTGATATAGCCTCCTACAGCGCTTGCCATACACAGTCTGGGATTACCCTCAACATTGTTGGTCTTTAGTCCTCCTCTCATAACCTTTTGAAATATATAGGTCTCTTCTGTGAGGGCCTGGCCAGAACCATAGTAGGCAACGGCATCGTTCCCATGTTTTTTTATGGCCTTGGCGAATTCCTTTGCTGCAATATCGAGGGCCTCATCCCACGATATCTCCTTGAAGGGCTGGTCTTTTCTCTTGCGGTACAAGGGTTTTTTCAGACGATCCGGGTGGTTGTTTCCCATAAGCTTGTAGAAAAGCATACCCTTCATGCAAAGATAGCCAAAATTTGTCCTGGACTTGGATATGCCTCTGAGGGCAACCGCACGCCCATTCTTTACTCCAAGCTCCAGACGGCACCCAGATCCGCAAAGACGGCAAGTGCCTGGATGCCAACTGTCTGCATCTGATGCTTGTGCTACTCCTTCCAGGCTTATGGGCAGATTCATGCCAATATATGATGCTGCTGTCAAAGCAGCAGTTCTCTTTAGGAAATCTCTTCTTGAAAGGCCCATATTTACCTCCCTGTTTTACTTATGAACGAAAAAGTTATGTGCTGGATGACAAGCCCAACACCTCTTGTCCTTGGGGCGCTTCAGGTATTGTTTGTTGTGGCAGGCTGCACAGTGGGTCTCGTCAGGTTCTGTACGTAGATTTTCATAGGTTCCGTGGCACTGAAAGCACTTGACATTGGCTATGCCATGTACGGAGTTGTACCACTCCTTGTAGATTTCCGGTGTAGCCTCCTTGTGGCACTGGGAACAAGGGGTCAACTTTTCTTGCTGGCTGAGTTTTGGGTGAGATGCCTGCCCTGCAGAAGCATATGCGGCATGTGGAAATATGATGGACAGAAATATGAAGAAAAGGGTTAAGGGCTGTATAATGTCTTTTTTCAGCTCTATAGTCACAATCTACCTCCTTGACTGAAAAAGGCCGGTTGTAAGCCGGCCTGGATCTGTTAGAACCTGAGAATCCCTTCTACGTAGAAGAAATTCATGTCTTCATCTTTGGGGAAATTGTATTCGATGACATCGTCGCCAAATATATGGCTGTAGTATAGATTCAACCCGAGTGACGCCCCCTGGTACTTGTAGATGTCCTTGATGAAGAAGGATATATCCCACATTGTGCCGAGAGAATCGTCACCATGACCTATATGGGCAGTTTTTGCGCCATAGCCGAACTGGTCTGGCCTGGTCATACCAGAGCCTTGGTACCAGGCATCATCTTCTTCCGTGAGCCACAGTCTTGTGACATCCGTCCTCACAACTACCTTGGGACAAGGTTTGAAGATGAGCTGGCCAAAGGCATAAGTCGTATTCATGAGGTTATAGAATGGGGTCATTGCATAGACCCTCAGGGTGGGAATCATCATGAAGAATGTATCGTGATCTCCATCATTGGGATCGTCGTCACCTGATCCCTGAAACCAACCACCCCTTATCCATGGCTGCCACATGACATCTGAGAACTTGTATCCACCTTCTACTGCCACGGCATAGGCATTGTGATCAAGTCTTTTCCCGGCCTTTACACTGGAATACGTACCTGTCTGGTAGTCACCCCATACCAGGAAATCGAAGGAGCCAGGACCGACCTTGGGGGTATTGTAAAGTAGATGGCCACCAAAATTGTTGATCTCATCTTCGTCACCTATCCCATCCTTGTAGAGCCCACGGTGATCATTGTAATAATAGTAAAATAGTTGAGCGTCCAACCCCTTGATGACATTGTCCTTCATTGTTGCAGCTACGGTTATCATGTCGATATCATTGGAGCTGTAACCATTTACATGGGTGTCGTCCCTTTTGAGGTAGAATCCACCAGGCGTGGGATGCATGGCAGATACTGTCAGGTTCCAGGATGGATCATTGTAACTGGCCTGGATACCATCATAGGCCCTTCCTACCCTGGACCAATCAAATGGTCCGATCAGTCTCTGAGATATCCGCTTCTTTCTCAGCCATGCCAGGGTCTTGTTCTTTGGAAGGGTATTGGGTTCAAGTCCTGATTTATAGAGAAAACGGCCCAGCCTGAGGCTCAATTGTTCAAAGCCAGGCATCCTGCCACGTATCCAGCCCTGGGATATACAGGCATAACCTACGTTTCTGCTGCCATTGTTCTGGGCATAATAGAGTGCACCTGTGCCATACATGGCATCGTCGGGCATGTTGATAAGCTGGGTCCACTGAAATTGGGCATAGGCATCCATAAGCTTTGTATTGAAACCAAAACCAAGACGCATCTTACTGGACATGAAGGTATAACCATCGTCTTTCCCAGGTGCACCATTGTCAAAGGTGTCCCAAGTCTCAGAGCGAAACTGTTCAAGAAAATTGACCTTTATATTGTTATTGATTCGATAGGCAAAAGATGCGGCACTGGTAGCCCAAAATGCCGCAGCAATGAAAACAGCAACAAAGACTCGCTTCATGATCTTATCCCTCCTTGTTAAGATGTCAGAAACCAGTAAACCCGGATTATGTATCTCAAATGCCTGAAAAAAGTAATTCCTTTAAATCAACATCCTATGCAAATTTGTCAGATGCATAATCCGGGGTAGAGGGCTGCAGTCTTTCAACCCCGCAGCCCTGACACTTCTGGGACGAGTTTGATTCGTCCCAGCCCTTTCCCATTAAAGAGGACCACTGCTCATGACTGTGCTGAGATCCTCGATCTTGTTGTTTTTCATACGCCAGTCATAGATCTGCTGCAGATCTTTATATACCTGAAAGATCTGGAAGAAGCCGTGCCAATGGGCATAGTCGGGTCCGTTCATGGCAGCACCCTGACGGGCTCGCCTTCCCGTGTGATGCCACAGATAGTACATGAGCTCTTGGAACCCATCCTTCCAAGGGTCTTTTCCCAACAGGCCCTTGGCAGCCAGTTCCTTCTTCATCTTGACAGCTCCATCCCAGTATATGTTGTAGAGTGCTACGGCATCATCGAGTGTATTTATCTCCTTGTTGATCTGGGTTGGGCCATGGCAGTTGGCACATACCTGTCTCATGAGCTTGGCACCTTTTTCCCCATCGCCCCTTTCACCGGACCTAATAACGCTCTTCTTGTGCACAAGGTCCCACTTGAGCCTCTCGTTGATGTTGTGCGTTGTGGTCAAGTCTCCTATACCACTCATATGGCAGGTAGCACAGGTAGGAGCGGTATAGTCACCGGGCTGCCATGCATCGGGTGAGCTGTCCCACTCCCAATCTTCCCCATGTGTGGCAAAGATCTGGCCATGTTTGCTTTCCATGTAGATCTCTATATCTGGGTGGTCTGGGCCGAGGTGACAACTAGCACATGCCTCTGGTTTTCTGGCCTCGGTGACAGAGAACTGATGTCTGGTATGGCATACCGTACAGGTTCCAATGGATCCATCAGGATATCTGGTCCCCACTCCCCCAGGCCATGTATTCTTGATAGGCTTGTGGTCTGGGCCGAGTTCAACTTGGCCACCGTGGCACATTTGGCAACCGGCCTGCCTCGAGGCCCAATTGCTTGGATTAGTCTTCTGGTTGCCAATGAAGCCAGCCCCCTCGAGATGATAGATGAGATTGATCATCTTCTTGTTATCTACTACTGGGGCACTGGCAAGTTTTGCATGGCCACTTTTCAGGAACTGCTCGACTTCTTGTGGATGGCAACGTGAGCAGACCTTGGATGATACCATGGGTGAAATATATATGTTGCTGCCCCTGATGCCTGAACATTGGCTTGCCATTGGGGAGCTCTTTTCGACTACATGGCAGTCATAGCAGGAGACAGCTGCATGGGCCATCTTGCCAAGCTTCCAAGAATCCACGATTCCTGGTGTCTTTTTGGAATGGCATTCTATGCACCTGGCCGCCTCTGGAGAGACACCTCTTTTGATGACCAGTTCCTTGTGAAGCTTGGGTGTTGTCTGTTTTTGGGCCTGTTCCTGTGCGACAGCCGCATCTGCAATAAGTGCAAGGCAACAAGCTGTCATACAGACAATACCCAACTTTCCAAATAAACCTTTCATGTTTACCCTCCTTTTTTCAGTAGACTTCTATTTTTTTTCCATACTGTTTAATCCAAGGGAGAGGCCCTGGACTCTATGGCCAATTCCCATTTGGCTGCCCATTTTACCCTCTTTATTAGCATCTTAACCGTCTATTCTGTTTCCCTTTTTGCTATTTCTCTGAATTCCGTGACGAGATCTCCATGGCCAACTTCATGATGACAATCTATACATGTGCGTTTGGTCTGTCCTACCAAGTAGGCCTTGTGGGCGGTAAATGCCTTTACCGGGATACCAGGGGCCACCAATTTTTTATGACACTCTTTACAGCCAGATTCATATGCCTCGTGTACATATGGCCCTCTGTTCTTCCAGATTTCCAGCCAGGGGGTCTTCTTTTTGAGTAGGTGCGCTTTCATGTCATGCAGCCCAGCCTTGGTCTTGACTGCGAGATAATTGGCGAGGCTGTCATGGGGTAGATGGCAGTCGACACATCTTGCTCTGACTGCTCCCTTGGCATCTAGCCCGTGTTTCCCAGCAGCCCAGGTGCGGTAAAAGGGATGCATCTCGTGACAGGAATTGCAGAATTCCACAGTGCTAGTAGATTTGACCTGTTTAGCAGTGATGAAGGCGACCAAAAGGGCGATTAGGAAGGCGATAATACAGGCGACAACCGTTGATCCCTCGTGGCTTTTCAAGATTCTCATAAATACCCTCCTGAGTTGGACAATAAAGCTCCTAAGTTAAAGGCTTACATGTATAATAATACATAATTTTTTGTAACTATGTTGTTAAACATGTTACAAAATTGTTACGGTTCTGTTATTATCGGGTTTAGTGGAAATAACGATATCACAAGGGGGAACTCACATGGCCAACTACTTCAGTGAGGAAGCAATCGTCTTGGAAGCTCATCCCAAATTCAAAGGGGTTCAGATAGCAAAATTTGTAGGCAAAGAACAAGGTTCGCCCATAGGGAGTTCCATCTTGAAAATAGATCCCGGGGTTGAAATCCCCATTCATACCCATGATGAGAGCATAGATTCTATTTACTGCATCAAGGGAGTGGGACAGGTTTTCAGAGATGGTTCTTGGCAGCCGTTTAGTGAAGGAGACTACTGTTTCATACCGGCAGCACAGGAGCATGGGGTCAGAAATACGTCTGATAAGCCCTTGAGGCTTTTCGTAGTCCACTGCCCACCCCTTTTCTAATAGATATAGGTCCCTTAGATGTTTTCCAAACTGGAAAATAAGATACTTTTTTGGATTGTCGTAATCCTGGGCATGTTCGGTGGGATTTTGCTCTACTGGCAGGGAAGACAATATCAAGAGACCGGGATTAACCAGTTGAGGCAGGAGGCAAGGGGGATTTATCATTATGTAGTCATTACAAGGGAGCTTATCTCCCAATGGAGAGGGGTCTATATCAAGAAAGGCGAAAGGTTTCATAGAAAGACGCCTTCCCAGTTTACAGCCGATCTGGCCTCGTTTGCAGGTCAGAATGCACCTTTTTCCATAAAGATAGCAGTGGACGGAAGCACTGCTCCCGGCCACATCCCCGACCGCTTCGAGATGGATGCCATAAAGAAGATGAAGGAACAGGGCAAGACCGAGGTCTGGAAGATATTTTCAGACCATGGCAGATACAGATTCAGGTATGCTGGCCCCCTGATCTTTGAAAACGAATGCAAGACCTGTCATAGCAAGGCTCCTCCTACCAGATTGGTTGGTTGCATATCAATTGGGGTAAATGCAACCAGGTTTTTTCAAAATCTCCAAAAGGACGCCAGGTTTTTTGGCGGTTACATGATATTTGCCCTTTTCATGATTATTTTCCTGCTCTGGTTCATGCTGAGAACCAGTGTGCTCAATCCTCTAAAGGAATTAAATGGCGCAGCTGAAAAGGTGAGAAAGGGACAACTCAATGTCTCTGTAAATCTCACTGCCAGCAGCGAGTGGAAAAGTGTGGGGGAAAATTTCAACAACATGGTACAGGCCTTGGCCCGGAGGCAGAATCAGTTGCAAAGAGAGGCTGAAGATGCCCTGGAGAAGATGAAGTCGGCCTTTGAAGAATTAAAGCGTACTGAAAAATATAAAGCAGACTTCTTCACTAATATCACCCATGATCTCAAGACCCCGATAACTGCCATTAAGGGGGCCATAGGTATACTCAAGCGCAAGTGTAGCGGACAGGGTTCGTCCTATCTTGACATACTTCAGAGGAACACAGAGAAACTTTCATCCATGGTTCAAGATCTCCTGGATTGTTCCAGGTTGGAAAGTGGTGAGATGGAACTCAATATCCAAGAGGCAGATCTTGACGAGGTCTTGGAGGATGCCATCTTGATGGCAATGCCCCTGGCCTGGAAGAAGAATATAGAACTTCAATACAATGTATCTGAGCAGCCCTGTCTTTCAAACATAGATATCAAGCGGATGGAACAGGTTATCATCAATCTGCTGTCCAATGCCATAAGGTTTTCACCAAAGGGTGAAAAGGTGGAGATCAGCCTTTTTCGTAAAGGGGATTTCTGGAAGGTTACTGTGAAGGACATGGGGCCTGGTATTCCGCCTGAGGAGGAAGATCTAGTATTCAAGAAATTTTTTCACCGCGATGACAATGTCAAGGGCACAGGAATGGGCCTGGGACTTGCCATTGCAAAAGGTATCGTAGAGGCGCACAAGGGGCAGATAGGAGTGAAGACCAGCCATGGCCACCAGGGCTGCTGTTTCTATTTTACCGTCCCTGCTGCCTGAAAGAGGGACTAACTATTATGAGACCTGCAAGGGTATTGGTGGTGGAAGATGACAATGATATCCGTAAGGTCCTTATGGACCAACTGAGTCTCGACGGCTATGTGACTGCTGGGGCTGCCAATGGTAGACAGGTCATGAAGATGTTTTACTCCTTCAGGCCTGATCTCATAATACTCGATCTCAAGCTACCGGATGTGGACGGAATCATCATTTGCCAGCATATTAGAAAGATATCCAGTGTACCAATAATCATTGTCAGTGCCAGGGATACTCTCCCCGACAAGATCAGGGGACTTGAAGTAGGAGCTGACGACTATGTGACCAAACCCTTTGAATATCTGGAACTTGAAGCCAGGATCAAGGCCTGTCTCAGAAGGAGACGTGATAGCAATATCTTGGAGGAAGAGATCCTCGATCTGGGTGAGCTCAGGGTATTTTGTGAACAGAGAACTGTAGTGAGTGGCACACGAAGAGAAAAACTCACCAGAAAGGAATTCGAGCTCTTGAAACTGTTTATTGAAAACAGAGGGAAGGTGTTGTCCAGGGATTTTCTCAGCTCAAGGCTTTGGGACGAAAAAGAGGTGTATCCCTGGAGTCGCGCATTGGATGTCCATATAAGGAGGCTTAGAAAGAAGATAGAGCCAGATCCGGCAAATCCAAAGTTTATATTGACACATTCAGGAGTAGGTTACCGATTCAATCCAGAATGATAGACAAGACAAAGCAGGGGCAGCTCTTTCCATTGGACGAAGGCTTTAGCTGCAAAGACCTGCCTTCGAGTCCTGGTGTCTATATATTCTTTTCATCCGAGGATAGTGCTCTATACGTAGGGAAGGCCAAGAGCCTCAGGCAGAGGTTGCTCAGCTATTTCAGGCCAGTACAAAGCCTATCACCAAGGATCAGGTTGATGGTCCAGAAGGCACGTCTTCTCGAGATCATCCTTACCAGGACCGAAAAAGAGGCCTTAATACTGGAGGCCGAGCTCATAAGTAGCCAAAAGCCCAAATACAATGTCAGACTCAGGGACGACAAGGCCTATCCTTTTCTGCGTCTTGGGATAAAGAGTGACTTCCCAAGATTGAGTATCGTCAGGAGACGAAAAAGGGATGGCGCTGCCTACTTTGGTCCATATACCTCGTCCCAGGCCCTTCGCCAGACCTTAAGGATAATCTTCAATGTCTTCAGGCTGAGAAGTTGCAGTGATGCTGCCATGAAGGCCAGGTCCAGGCCCTGTCTCAAATACCAGATCGACAGATGTTCAGCCCCATGTACCGGGGCCATATCCAAGGAAGATTATCAGGCTGATGTGGAAAGGGTGAAGGCCTTTTTACAGGGACAGTCCCATCATGTTGCCTCACAACTCGAACATGCCATGAAAGAGGCTGCCGCAAGGCTTGAATTTGAAAGGGCCGCCCTTTATAGAGATCAGCTCCAGGCATTGCAAAAGGTCCTGGAAAGGCAGGCAGTGGTCCTGGAAAGGCAGGCGAATCTGGACGTGATCCATATAGAGACGGGAGGGGACATGGCAGAGGCCGCTGTGATCAGAGTAAGGCAGGGGGCTATCTATTCCACCCATCTATTGGGGCTTGAAGCCGGTGCTTTTGAAGATATGAATGACATCTATGCCAATTTCCTGAAGATCTATTACTCAACCACTGAACCGCCTGCCGAGATAGTTATCAGTCATGGGCTGACACAAAAGGCAGAGCTTGAACAATTGCTTGGATATTATGCGGGCAAACGGGTCTTTATTAGGAGCCGAGTAAGGGATAAAAAGAGGGATCTTCTCGAGATGGCAAGGCTCAATGCGGAACAGGGCATTGAACGCAGGAGACGACAATATGAGTCATGGCAGGAAAAGGCGGCTCTTCTCGGAGAGCGATTGAAGCTCGAAAGACTGCCAAATAGGGTCGAAGGCATAGACATATCAAATACCTCAGGGCGGCTTCCAGTTGGAAGCCTTGTGAGATTCTATAAGGGACTGCCTGACAAGAAGGGCTACAGGCACTATTTTCTTGGTGGCGAAGGCCCAGACGATTATGTGATGATTCGCCAGGTCATGGAAAGAAGATTGAAAAGGGCCCTTCAAAAAAGAGATCTCCCAGATCTTTTCTTGATAGATGGTGGCAGGGGACAATTGAACAGCGCAGTTTCCGTATTGAAGGAACTGGCTCTGGCCGACCAGGTTGACATCATCTCGATCGCCAAGGACAGAGACGGGGCAGGGGAAAAGATCTTTCTATGTGATGAGAATGAACCTCTCGTGCTGAAACGTACAGACCCAGTATTGATATTCTGCCAACAAATTCGTGACGAGGCACACAGATTTGGGTTAAAGGTACACAGGCGGAGGAGGAGCAAGGAGGTTTTGGATTCGGAACTGGCAAAGATACCAGGTGTTGGCTATAGACGTCAGATGCTACTATTGAGGTATTTTGGGAGCGTGGAAAAAATAGCCAATGCCACGATGGATGAGCTGGAGGCTGTCCCAGGTCTGCCCAAGAGATTGTGCATACAGATCGCCAGATATTTCAATAAAGAGGAAGTAAGTGGGAAAGATTAGAGAACTGCCCGTACACGTGGCCAATCAGATCGCGGCTGGGGAGGTGGTGGAAAGGCCTGCATCAGTAGTCAAGGAGCTGGTGGAAAATGCCTTGGATGCAGGTGCGAACTCATTGGAGATCAGGTTGCACAATGGTGGAAAGTCTTTGATAGAAGTCAGGGACAATGGTGAAGGCATTGCCATGGAGGATCTGGAGCTTTCCATATTGCCTCACGCCACCAGCAAGATCTATGATGAAGAGGATCTTTCCTCCATAAATTCCCTTGGCTTCAGGGGCGAGGCATTGGCCAGTATCTCTGCTGTGAGTCACCTTATCATTACCTCGAGACCAGAAGGCCAGGAGCAGGGTTGGAGGGTTGCCGTTTCCTTTGGCAGAGATAGACAGTTTGTACCTGCTGGTTGCCCAAGGGGAACGACCGTGCAGGTCAGGGATCTCTTTCTCGAGGTCCCGGCAAGGCTCAAGTTCTTGAAAGCAAGACAGACAGAGCTGTCTCGTTGCCTAAAGGTCATAAGGGCATTTGCTGTCTGCTGGCCAGAGGTGTCGTTCTCGGTCAGTAATGAAAAGAGACAGATCTTTCGTGGAACCCCTGGTAGACAGGGAATCGAACGCCTAACACCCCTCTTTGGTACAGAGATACTCGAAAGCATGTGTGAGATTTCTGGACAGGCCGATGGCATGAGCTTTGAAGGTTTTCTTGCATCGCCCGAAGAGGTAAGGCTTTCGTCAAGACACATGTATTTTTTCCTAAACAGGAGATTGATTACCAGCCCCCTGATCTGGAAGGCAGTCAACGAGGCACTGAGGGGCCGAATAGTCAAGGGTAATTTCCCCGCAGGTGTACTTTTCATAGACATGGAGCCAGAGCTCGTGGATGTGAACGTACATCCGTCAAAGAGTGAGGTCCGCTTTCAGAGACCAGAACTGGTCTATCGTATGCTATATAATGGAATCAAGAGGCCCTTTTCTGCATCTGTCAACCTCTGTGAAGAACCGGTATCCGATTCGATATCCAACGAGCGAGTTCAGTCTGAAATCCCTTTCTCAACACAGGGGAGAACTCTCAAAGGGGATTTCGTGGCAGAAGAGGCTGAAAGAGCATATGAAAGTGTTGCCAACGCCAAAGTGCAACCCCCAGGGCTGGATAATCAAGGTCAGGTCAGAATAATTGGTCAGTTTGCCAGGAGTTACATCCTTGCAGAAATAGGTGAACGGCTTCTTGTCTTTGATCAACATGCTGCCCATGAGGCCCTTCTTTTCAAGAGGCTTCTGAACGAGATCAAAGACAAGGGTATTGTAAAAAAAGAGCCCCTGGTATTTCCCCATCTTTTCACAGTGAACACCTCAATGATGGAAAATCTGGACAAGATAAGGGAGATCCTCGCGGGATTGGGGTTGGAGGTCATTGTCTTTGGCCAGAGGGAACTTGCCATAAAGGCCATCCCTGTATATCTCTCCGGGGTCTCTGATGCAAAATACACAGCCCAGGAGATAGTTTGCCAGCTACTCGAAAATCCCCACCGTTCTGGCCATGAGGCCTTGAGAGAGTGCATCTCGAGAATGGCCTGTTCCATGGCCATAAAAGCAAAGTGCGCCCTCCACAAAGAACAAATGGCATCCCTTGTCGAGGATTGTCTCAGTGAAGGGGTCAGTAGTTGCCCCCATGGCCGCCCTATAATGAAACAGATCGATCTTGGGCAGATGGAAAGGGAATTTTTCAGGCAGTGAAGGATAGCAGCCCCTGTTTACCAGTCCTTTTCCCAGTGATTGCCGTGGTTGGACCTACTGCTGTTGGCAAGACGGCGATTGCCATTCGTCTTGCCAGGCGTATTGGGGCACATATAATAAATCTCGATTCTGTTCAGGTATACAAAGGGCTTGATATTGGTTCAGCCAAGCCTAGCCCTAAGGAACAGGCCTTGGTAGTTCATCACCTGATTGATATCAGGGAGCCGTTTGAGCCCTTGGATGCTGCCTCATTTGCCAGAATAGCTGCAAGGTGCGCAGACAGATTGCTTTCTCAGGGTATAAACGTGGTCTTTGCTGGAGGAACAGGTTTCTATCTGGATGCCGTGCTCTCGGGTCTCTCACAGATGCCAAGTCGTCTGCCAGGCATGAGGCAGTCACTGAGACGCATGGCTTCTGAATCGGGTAACGAGCTACTTCATGCCTTCTTGATGGAGATGGATCCATCTGCTGCGGAAAGAATTCATCCAAACGACCTTTACAGGGTAATCAGGGCCATAGAGGTCTTTCTATCATCAGGCAGGCCATTCTCATGGTGGTGCAGGAGGAAACCGGATACTATTGCTATGTTTCCAAGGCAGAGGAGCTGCTTCAAGATAGGCCTTGGCCTTCCAAGACGTATCCTATATGAACGGATAGACAGACGAGTAGATCAGATGATAGCATCCGGGTTCATACAGGAGGTGGAAGGCCTTTTGGCCAGAGGGCTTGATCCCGAATTGAAATCCTTGCAATCGCTGGGATACCGTCATATTATCCGCTACCTCCAAGGAGCCTGCAGCCGGGAGGCAGCAATCTCAGAGATGAAACGAGACACTAGACGATATGCTAAGAGACAGCTTACTTGGTTCAGGAAAGATACGCAGACAAGATGGTTCACACCGGATTATCTCATCTCGTGCCCTGATATTTGGAAGGCGGTAAATTGAATATACCCAATCTACTCACCTTGGTTAGGATATTACTTACACCTCTTTTGGTAATATTCCTTATAGACAAGAAATACGAACCCGCTTTTCTGATCTTTTGCACAGCAGGAGTCACCGATGGACTCGATGGCTTTATTGCAAGGGTGATGAAACAAAAGACCAGGATAGGGGCTATACTGGATCCCATTGCAGACAAAGCCCTTTTGGCATCTTCCTATATCACAATGGCAGTTACAGGGATAATCCCCGACTGGCTCGCCGTAATCGTCATCAGCAGGGATATAATAATAATATTCGGTGTCATGGTGTTACTCCTTTTTCACTCTGGAGTCGAGATCTGTCCCTCCATCATAAGTAAATTAACAACGCTTTTTCAGCTCATTACCATATTCTTTGTGCTCGGAGGTATGGTGCTGAATTTCAACTGTGCCCCATTGGTAACGAGCCTTTACATCATAACGGCCATACTGACCATTGCCTCTGGTCTACACTATGTATATAAAGGCGTGATGATTCTCGGTACAGAGAGTAATGGTATCTAACAGGGAAATGAAAACCCTACTGACTGATTGGATCCATTGGGAAAGGGCAAAGGGCTGTCCTGACAGTTGTCCAATCAGGCAGCCAGTACCCTGCTTTTCATGTTTATCTTGTCCTTTTCTGATTCAGCCCATTCCAACATCTCCGAGTAGGCCTTTTGATCGAGCCCAATGGCCCTTAGCAACTGTTCTGGTACCCCAGCCTGGTTGACATCCAACAGGCGGTTGCCCATGCCATTTGCCAGATGATTAGCAAGGGAGATCACCATTAGATATTTGGCAGGAACTATGTCAGAGATGGGACAGTGGTGCCTGAGGGCCACTACCTGGAATGGTTCTGGTAGATTCCATTTCTCGAGGAGTTTTCCCCCCCATAGTTCATGGTCCACACCCCAATCCTGCTGGAGTTCCATCAGGCTCTTTCCCTTTTCCTCTGCCATTGACAAGAAGACCTTGGGGGCCTGGGCCATGAGGACGAGCCAGCCAACATCGTGAAGGATACCCAGGGTGTAGAGATCTGGCTCCTCTGCATCCACCTCGAACTCTTTTGCCAGGATGGCAGTTGCCAGCAGGTGTTGCCAAAGGGCCTCTGCATGACCTTTAAGTTCTCTTGTCACTGTCAAGAATCTCTTGGCCAAAAGAGAGCTTACAGCAAGCTGGATCACTTCTTGGTGCCCAAGCAAGACTATTGCATGTTTTATGGAAGTCACTTCTGAGCCAAATCCATAGAGGGCACTGTTACATATCTGGAGAACCTTGACAGTCAGGGCAGGGTCCTGACTGATGAGTTCATAGAGCTCAGCAGTCTCTATTTCCTGCCTGCAGAGCATCTCTATCAATCTGTAGGCTATAAAGGGCATGGTAGGCAGCTCGTCGCTGTCCCAGTCTATTGGGATAAGCCTTCTTTTTTTCAAGGGGTCATTGGTACAAGCCATTATTACCTCATCCTTTTTCCTTAATTGGTTCCTGGTCCCCTTGGAGAAAAGGTTTGAATAGATCAATGGGGATGGGGAAAAGGGTGGTCGAATTGTTCTCTGCCGAGACCTCCCTCAGTGTCTGGAGATATCTGAGTTGCAGGGCAGCCGGTACCTTCTGGATGATCTCTGCGGCATCAGCAAGTTTCTGGGCTGCTTGATATTCGCCTTCGGCATTGATGATCTTTGATCTCCTTTCCCTTTCGGCCTCTGCCTGTTTGGCCATGGCCCTTTTCATCTCATCAGGCAGATCGATTTCCTTTACCTCGACCTTGCTCACCTTTACTCCCCAAGGTTCAGTGTCTAGATCAAGTATGCCTTGTATCTTTGCATTGATCTGATCTCTTTCCGACAAGAGTGTGTCAAGTTCTGCCTGGCCACAGACACTTCTAAGGGTTGTCTGTGCCAATTGGGACGTAGCAAAATAGAAATCCACCACTTCTACGATTGCAGCCACTGGATCAAGTACCCTGAAATAGACTACGGCACTGACCTTAACTGACACGTTGTCCTTGGTGATGATATCCTGGGGTGGAACGTCCAGGGTCACAGTTCTAAGGTCCACCTTTTTCATCTTATCGATAATAGGAATGAGGATGATTAGCCCAGGGCCTTTGGCCTTGATAATTCTCCCCAGGCGGAATATGACTCCCCGTTGGTATTCGTTTAATACCCTGATAGAAGTAGCCAGAAAGACCACTATCAAAAAGGTGATGAATGCAAAAGAGATTGGCATGGTTCAATCCTCCACTGGTTTGATTTTTAAGGTTAGTCCTTCTACTGCCTCAACAATAACACCTTGACCCACATAGATGGGATGGGATGAGTATGCTCGCCAAAGCTCACCATGTATAAATACCATATACGCGCCCTGGCCCAGATCTTGTTTTACTATCCCTTTTTCACCAATCAGGCCTTCAGAGCCAGTCTTAGGCCTTGACAGGACAGCCTTTGCAGCCAGATAGCAAATAGTTGCCAGAAACAGAGAGACAGCCAAGACAGTGGGCCATAGTACCGATGCATCTATTGCTATACCTGTGGCATTCGTGTCAAAAAGCATCAACGACCCGAGAATAAGGGCACATGTCCCAGAGATGGCAAGGAGGCCGTGGCTTACTATGAATAGCTCCAAGACAAATAGCACAAATGCAAGTATTACCAGTAACACCCCTGTTGTGGAGGCAGGAAGTGCCTGTAGGGCATAAAAGGCCAGTACCAGACTTATGGCCCCAACGGTCCCGGGGAAGATCGCCCCTGGGTGTGCCAACTCGAAATATAGGCCCACCATACCAATCATCATGAGGACATAGGCTACGTTGGGATCGGCAATGAGTTCCAGGATCTTTTCCCTTAGACTTTGCCTGATAGGTATGATCCTTGATACATCTGGATGGATCTCGACCTTTCTGCCACCCTTTAATTCAACCTGCCTACCTTGGACTTTTTTGAGCAGATCGGAGAGATCCGAGGCAACAAGATCTATTACATGTAGTTTGAGGGCGATAAGGGCAGACACAGACCTACTCTTCCTGACAGCCTCTTCGGCCCATTTGGTGTTTCTGCCCCTTTTGGCCGCGATACTTATGGCAAGAGCTGCCAAGTCGTTTTCTATCTTCTTGCCCATGGTGCTATTGCCATCTGAACCACTGCCCAGGTTGACAGGATGGGCAGCCCCTATATTCGTGCCAGGGGCCATGGCTGCTATGTGGGCGGATAGGGTCAAGATAGCCCCTGCTGACGCAGCCCGAGCCCCTGGGGGATAGACGTATACGATTATAGGGACCTCTGACTGCATCACTGCCTGGACCATCTTCCTCAATGTTGCAACCAGGCCTCCAGGGGTATCAAGAAAAATCACCAGACAGGCCGCATTATTGGACTCGGCAACTGCTATGGCCCGGTCCACTACTGCTTTAGACCCTGGGTTTATACTGGCATCGAGCTCAAGGGTATAGACAGGGCCAGAGAGAATTTCCTGGATTTGGTGTCTTTTTTCAGGAGAGGCCTTGGCCGATATGATGGATGGCCATAGTAGCATTAAGAAAAGACAGGCAATTATGAATTGGTCCTTAGCCGGTGGTTTTCTTTTTGTATTTTTCATATTCTGCTTGCAGCATCTGGAGGTCATGCCAGGCCTTCCTTTTCAGGTCCTTTTGTTTCATACCGCCAAAGCGGAGGAGATAGGCAGGATGATATGTCACCGTCACCTTTATTCCATTCAAATCATAAAATTTCCCCCTCAGGCTTGAAAGGGATTTGGTGACGTTTAACAGTGACTGGGCTGCAATACCACCTAAGCAGAGTATAATGGATGGACAAAGTAGTTCGATTTGTCTTGTGAGGTAGGGCATACAAGTATTTATCTCTTTTTTCGACGGGGTGCGATTTCCTGGAGGTCTACATTTTATAACACTCGTAATAAACACCTCTTTTCTATCGATATTTATTGCCCTCAGCATTTTGGTGAGCAATTCTCCAGACCTTCCCACAAAGGGCCTGCCTTGGATATCCTCTTCCCTGCCAGGTGCTTCTCCGATGATCATCAAGATGGGAGAAGGGTTTCCCTCACCAAATACCACCTTTCCTCTGGTCCTTGCCAATTCACATAATTCACATTGTTCCACCAAGGTCTGTAGCTGAGACAGGCTTTTGATTGAGGACAAATTATCTCCTGGGCCTTTGGATGGGATATTTTTTTTCTCTTTTGCCATATCGATCTGCCTGATCTGGGCCAGGATCTGTATGGGTATCTCGTCAATGCCGGCTTGCCTTTGGTATTTCAACCAAAGGATAAGATTTTCAAGAAGTTGTTGGAGGTTTTTTTGCATTCTTCACTGCAACTTGGTGGAGTATCAACAGTATAATCAATGCCCCCATGAATGTACCCACTGTATCCGAGGCCCAGTCTCTGACATCTGGACATCTACCAGGGACAAAATGTTGGTGCAATTCGTCCAGGCCACCATAGATGGAGCCAGCTAAGGTGGAAAAAAATAGGCAAGAAAAGGCGAAACGCAGCACCTTACGTGTCCTTTGGCCATCTTTTTTGAAAAAACACCATCTCCCAAGAAGTATGCCCAACACCGCATATTCAGCCATATGCATCAGGTAGTCGGGTGTGGTGATGCAAGTCAGTTCCTGGCCTGGGATGGATGAACCTCCGAATATCACTGCCATCCAAACTAATACTGGTGTAAGTCTTCTATCCATATATTGCCTGTCTGAAAAGGTACAAGGCCCCTTGTGTCAGGATTTGTCTATGATACCAAAGCAAACTTGACGCTACCTTGAGAGTAAACTAAGAATTGGCATCTGTCAGTATACTTTTTTGTCAGAATCCATGGGAGGACTATCTACATTGAGCGAAGAAAGCCAGATCATAAAGCAGAGGAAGCAGAAGGCATTAGAGCTGGAAAGGCAAGGAATAGAGCTTTTTCCCAATGATATCAGAAAACCAGAAAGGGCTGGTGCCATAAAAAAGGTATATGGAAAATATGATGCCGAGGCCCTAAAAGATGTTCAAGACCCCTTTAGGGTGGCAGGCCGGATCATGGCGTTAAGGCGTTTTGGCAAGGCAGCATTTGCGAGCATAAAGGACAGTTCAGGTGCTATTCAGATACATGTCTCCAGGGACAGGATCGGATCCGATAACTATAATATCTTCAAAAAATTCGATATTGGTGACATAATCGAGGTGGAGGGCAGGCTTTTCAGGACCAAGACGAACGAATTGACCATAGAAGCAGATCATATACGCCTTGTTACAAAGTCCATGAGGCCCCTTCCTGAAAAATATCATGGTATAAAGGACAAGGAACTCAGATACAGGCGGAGATACGAAGATCTGGTCATGAATGACGAGGTCCTCGAGACCTTCAGGACCAGGGCCAGGATCGTCCAGATGCTTCGCTCATATTTCACCTCCAATGGCTTCCTCGAGGTGGAGACCCCCATGATGCAGTCGATTGTAGGGGGGGCTACCGCCAGGCCCTTTGTAACTCATCACAACGCACTTGGGATAGATCTCTTTCTGAGAATTGCCCCGGAACTCTATCTAAAAAGACTCCTGGTGGGAGGGTGTGAACGGGTATTCGAATTGAATCGTAACTTTAGAAACGAGGGGATCTCCATTCAGCACAACCCAGAATTCACCATGCTGGAGTTTTACGAGGCATATGCCACCTACGAGGATCTCATGGTACGTACCGAGGAACTCTTTGCCCAGATAGCCATGGACATAAAAGGGGATACCAAGTTTATATATCAAGGCAATGAAGTCGATATGACGCCACCCTGGAGAAAAATGACGCTAAACCAGGCCCTGGTGGAGGTAGGAGGAATTGCAGAGAAGGATCTCTCCAACAGGGAGACCCTCTTGGCGCGCCTCATGGAGTTGGGGGTTGATATGCCCAAAGACGAGGTACTGGGCAAATATCTGACAAAGCTGTTCGACCTTCTCGTAGAACCTAATCTGGTTCAACCAACCTTTATCACCGAATATCCCACGGATATCTCTCCTCTTGCCAGGAGAAATGCAAAAAATCCAGAGGTGACGGATCGTTTCGAACTGTTCATAACTGGCAGAGAGATAGCAAATGCCTTTTCAGAATTGAATGATCCCAGGGATCAAAAAATGCGTTTCGAAGAACAGGTAGCAAATCGTGGGGATGATGAAGAGATACCCCCTGAGGTGGATTATGACTACATCAGGGCCCTTGAAATAGGGATGCCTCCGGCTGCCGGAGAGGGAATAGGGGTGGATAGACTGGTAATGCTCTTGACCGACTCCGCCTCCATCCGGGACGTCATCCTTTTTCCACAGCTAAGGCCTCTATCATCCAAACGCCCCGATGGGAAAGGCACAAAGTGAAATATGAATTTTTCATGGCCTTGCGGTATCTCAGGGCCAGAAAGAGCCACAAGTTCATCTCCCTCATCTCTATCATTTCTACTGGAGGAGTGGCGGTGGGTGTAATGGCCCTGATAGTGGTTATTGCTGTCATGGCGGGTTTTGAGAACCATCTTCGCACCAAGATCCTTGGCGTGAATGCACATATTTTGGTAAGAAGCTACGAAGGCGCATTTGACCATGTGCCAAGGTTGGAGAAACTTATACTGGAGACCAGTGCTGAACCCAAGAGTGGTTTTTTGAGCCTGATCGACAGACTGCATGGAGGTGCTGGCAGGCCAGCTATCACTGCTGTCACACCCATAGTGTATATCCAGGCCCTATTAAGTTCTGGAAGGGCAGTCAGTGGTGTGGCAATAAGGGGAGTAGATCCATCTACAGTAGGGGAGGTCATCACCTTCGGGAAGATCATTGATGGTGTGGGAATAAAGGCCTTTGCCAAATGGGACGGCAAGGGACCTCCTCCTATTCTCATAGGTAAAGAACTTGCCCAGACCCTTGGGGTCCATGCAGGAGATTTTATAAAAATAGTCCTTCCAAGTGGCACGATAACACCAGTTGGCATGATGCCGAAGATACGAACCGTCAAGGTGATTGGGGTACAGACCCTTGGCATGTACGAATACGACATGTCCCTTGCCTTCATGCCCATCCAGGCAGCCCAGAAGTTATTAGGTCTGGGTTCGAGGATTCACGGTTTCGAGATCCGTGTATCTGATATATATGCTGCTGACATCCTTTCCATGGCCTTGCAGCAGCGCCTGGGATTCCCGTTTTGGGTGATGGACTGGCAGCAGATGAGCCGGAATCTATTCTCAGCCCTGAAGCTTGAAAAATTTGCCATGTTCGTGGTTCTCACCCTCATCGTCCTTGTGGCTGCCTTCAACATCATAAGTACCCTCACAATGATGGTCATGGAAAAAAAGAGCGATATTGCGATACTCAAGGCCATAGGTGCTACTGATGGCCAAATACTGAGGATCTTCATGTTGAATGGTCTCATGATTGGACTTATCGGTACTTTTTTAGGTGTATGCGGTGGACTGGGGCTTTGTTGGCTTTTGAAGCACTATAAGTTTATCAAGATCCCCAAAGAGGTGTATTATACGGATAGTATTCCCATACTCTTGTACAGTTCTGACGTGGTCTTGATTACTGTCTCAGCCATCTTGATATGTTTTCTTGCCACAATCTATCCTGCCCGTCAGGCCTCTGGAATAAATCCCTCTGAGGTGCTGAGAAACGCATGACAGATACTTTTGGATTTTTTCGACCATGGTAGATGGACTCAGAGTCAGCCTTGGGAGGCAACTAAGCCTGTCTCGAACTGTGCATTCTCTTCCCTTGAGGTGTAATTGGCAGGATTATACCCCTGAGGAAAGACATACGATAGTACAGGCAAAGAAGATCTATTTTCCTACGATCTTCTATTGTCATGCCTTCTACGCCATGGGGAAAGAGATTTTCCCTAGTTATAGTTCCTATAATCTGTTAGGCAACAAAATACGCCAGACTAGCCTTTTCAGCATGTTAGGGGTGCCTCATCCAGAGACGAGATTCTTTTTTGGCAAGGACAGGATGGACAAGATCCTGTCACATTTCAGCCTTCCTTTCATAGGCAAGATCCCAGAGGCCTCTTCACTTGGTCAGGGGATCTTTCTAATCGATTCAGAAACTGCTCTCAAGGATTACCTTGCCAGGGTCAGGATTGCCTATATCCAGAAATACGTGCCAATAGACAGGGATATCCGAGTGGTTGTCATAGGAAAACAGGTGGTGCTTTCCTATTGGAAGATTGCAATAGCTACTGATTTCAGGACAAATGTCGCAAGGGGTGGAAAGATAAGCTTTGAGGAAGTGCCAAGCGAGGCGATAGGGTTGGCCAAAGAGGTCGCCTCCAAATCAGGGATAGACCACGCAGGTTTTGATATATGTATCTCTGAAAAAGGGCCGATGGTCTTTGAGGCGAATATCCATTTTGGTACAGAAGGATTCGAAGCAGCAGGACTCTCTTATAAGGAAGTAATAGCACACATGGCTGATAGTTTTGAGATATGACTTGGAGAGGATGGGTATTTTGCAGCAAATTTCTCCAGTAGAGGAAAGGTCGTTACATTCGGCTTGAATGCTCTGGGCGACTATGTTAAATAGATTGTTCCAATGGCTCGGGGCGTAGCGCAGTCTGGTAGCGCATCTGCTTTGGGAGCAGAGGGCCGGGGGTTCAAATCCCTCCGCCCCGACCACTTTTTCTTCACCCACAGTCTTCCGTCTTTTCCTAATCTGTCAAACCGATATCGTTCGATTTGTTTTGGCAACTGAAACTGATCATTGAAGATCAAGGCCTTTTATCCCGGATCATGCAGCTCGCAAATTTGCCGAAGATTTTGCGGTGTAGGGCATACAGACGTACTTTGGTACTTCAAGATACGGGATTATGGGATAAAAATAAGGGCAGTAGATTTGTTCTCAATTTGCAAAAAAAATCACTAAGTAAGAAAAATTTAACATCGAATGTTTCCACTCGAGCCCCCTTTTGGATGACTATATTCAGGGCAAAAGAGGGCCCTTTTTAGATTTTTTATATCAGTCAGGTCATTAAGGGACAAAAGATTAGAAATATGCAGTTTTTAAAAGATATTAAAAGGTTTTTGAGTCTTGACAATATTGTTGAAAAATATCGTTAGCATTTTAACCAACTGAAATTTCAATGAAAATATCTTATCAAAAAATCAATATTTCACAGCATGTTATGTTGTTTATGGCAAAAAATCACAAAAAATTCAAAGGATACAAGGCTGTTGAAAAACTTTGATCATGACATTGTTAATTGCCTCTAATCTTCTTTGACAATAAAACATCATAGCGGTAAAAATCTCATCCAACAGTTTGGAAATATTTCATTATTTCGTGAGCTTTTGCTCAAAAAGACAGAGGGAATTTCTCAAAGGAGGGGAATTCTGTCGACTTTTGCCTTTTACTGGAATTTCCGGCTCTTCAGTAAGTCATTTGGTCAAACAACACTTCAGAACTATAGTTATGAAGGGTAGCAGCGGGGTTCATCATTATGAGGGAGATTTGGGAGGATCTTAAAAACAAGTTGCGATCGAGGATCTCTGAGGGCAGCTTCAGGATATGGATTGCACCTTTGAGCTTTGCAGGAATAGAGGATGGTACCCTTATCCTGAGATGTCCAAATCAATTTTTCGCCTCCTGGGTTCAGGAGCACTATCTTCCCTATATCAAGGAAGATCTTTCTCGGATGGGGCAGGATTTCAGTATCAGGCTCGTACCTGTGGAAAAGGTGAAAGAATCAGCAAGAAACCAGCTTCACCTGCCACATTTTGCACCAACCGAACTTCCCAAGCCGCGTTTTTGTGATCGGTTCACCTTTGAGGAATTTGTCATTGGGGAGAGTAATCGTTATGCACATGCAGCTTGCTGGGAGGCTGCAAATGGTAGTGCGTCTTCTCCAAGGACCATATTTCTTCATGCCAATTCAGGTCTGGGTAAAAGCCATTTGACCCAGGCAGTAGGGCATAAGATCCTGGAAAGACAACCAAGGGCCAGGCTTTGTTATCTTACTGCAAATGATTTTACACAGCAGGTCGTCTCTGCCATAAAGAACAACAGCCTGGATGCGCTGAAAAAGAGATTCTGTAATCGCTGTGATGTGCTCATGATAGAACAGGTCCATTGTCTGTCTGGAAGAGAGAGGACCCAGACCGAGCTGGCCCTTGCCCTTGACCCATTGATAGACAGGGGGAAGATAATAATCTTTACTGGTAACCAGCTACCAAGGACTATCCCAAGTATGAACGACGTTCTCAGATCCAGATTGGCAAGCGGCATAATCACCTCCATCAATCCACCTGATTTCGAGACCAGGAAGAGGATTCTCAGGAGAAAGGCCAAGAGCCAGGGTGTAAGCCTCGGTGCTGATACTGTAGAATACCTTGCCAGGCATCTAAGGGGAGACATCAGGAGGATCGAAAGCGCAGTTATTGGTTTGATTACCAAATCGTCCCTTTTGAAGAGGCCCATAAATCTGGAGTTGGCGAGGGAGATCATCCATGAATTGGTAGGGGATCCAGAACCTCTGTCGGTTGCAAGGATCAGGGAGATCATTTGTGAGCACTTCAGCCTGGAGCCAAGGCAGATTTGCTCCAGGTCCAGAAAGAGAGAGATCGCCTTGCCCAGGCAAATAGCCATGTATTTGTCCAGAAAGTATACTGATTCTTCTCTTCAGAGCATTGGGAGCGAGTTCAATAGGGATCATGCCACTGTGCTTCATTCGGTAAAAAAGATAGAAAAACAGATGAAGATATCCAGTAAATTCAGGAGCCAGATAGAATATCTCACAAGCCAGTTGGAAAAGAAGAAATGGCAATCCTGAGATCCATTTAAATGAAAAAGATTGGCAGGCGTCTTGCGCTCAAGTTTATAGATATATTAGGCGCCGACTCCTTCTTGACAGAGCCAGAGGATACTTCCTGTTATTCGTTTGATGCAAGCGGATTACAGTTTGTGCCTGCTGCCGTGGCACTCCCTTCAGATAGCCTACAGGTGAGAAAGATGGTTAGGCTCTGTAATGAAGAGGGTATCCCTGTAATCCCAAGGGGGGCTGGAAGTGGAACCACTGGTGGCAGTCTTCCTTCTACGGGAGGAGTTGTCGTCAGCCTTACTCGGATGAACAGGATAAGATCAATAGACCCTGTGGAACTTTCCTGTGTGGTTGAGCCTGGTGTGGTAACTGGTATATTGCAACGAGAGGTGGAAAAAAGAGGCCTTTTCTATCCCCCTGATCCTGCAAGTCTTGCCTTTTGCACAATAGGTGGAAACGTCAATACCTGTGCCGGCGGGGCCAGAGCAGTCAAATATGGAGTCACCAGGGACTATGTCAGGGCATTGAAGATAGTCCTTTCCGATGGGGAGGAGATAACTGTTGGGACATCTACTGCAAAGGGCGTGGTAGGTTATGATCTAAGGCATCTCTTCGTAGGGGCAGAGGGTACCCTTGGGATAGTGACTGAAATAACCCTCAGGCTTTTACCCTTGCCAGAGGCCGTAGGAACTGTTGCAGCCGTATTTTTATCGACTCAGCAGGCCATAGATTCGATTACTGGCCTTTTCGAATCCAATATCCTCCCACGATGTGCAGAATTTCTCGATGGATTGAGTCTAAGTTGCATTGCCGATCTACTTCCATTCGAGCCTGGAGACGAGGCACAGGCGTTCATTCTCATAGAAGTGGATGGGCCTACGGATGCTGTAATTTCTCAGCTCGAAGACGTGGACAAATCCCTGTATGATAATGGCGCCTTGCAGATATATAGGCCAAAAACAGGGAATGACTCAGCCAGGCTGTGGACGGCCAGGCGTAAGTTGTCTCCCTCCATAAAGAAACTTGGTTTCGAGAAGAAGATCAGCGAGGATATATGTGTACCTCGAGCAAGGCTTTCTTCAATGCTCACCTTTTTGGATGATGTTCAGAGAGTGTACCCGGTGACGATTATCACCTTTGGTCATGCTGGAGATGGCAACCTCCATGTAAATCTGTTATTCAATACCAGAGACCTTAGATCAGGAACCGAGATAGAAGAAGTCATTACCCAGATCATGAAAAAGACAGTAGCCATGGGGGGGACCATTTCGGGGGAACACGGTGTAGGGCTATCCAAGCGTGCATTTCTTGAAATAGAGTTGTCGCCAAGGATGGTTGAACTTCACAAGCAAATAAAGGATGTATTTGATCCAAAAAATATCCTCAATCCCCACAAGATCTTTTGATGTCTATGACAAGACATGATGATCCTTGTGGCTACTCATTTTTTAGCTCTTGATCTTTAACAATCCATACACCAGGGGGAACATCATGCTGGTATCAGGGATAATTGCTGCTGGAGGAGTGGGCACGAGACTTGGTGAGACAGAACCTAAACAGTTTCTCGACCTGGCTGGAAGGCCTGTCATCGCCTGGAGCCTGGATGCCTTCTCTTTTGCAAGCGAGATAGGGGAAATCATCCTTGTCTGTCCAGCCGACTATGTTGAGCAGACAGAAGAATATGCAAAGAAATATTGCATAGGTAAGCCATGCCATGTGGTGACAGGTGGTACCACCAGGCAGGAATCTGTCCTAAATGGACTTCGGGCCTCATCAAAGGATCTCAACTGGGTAGCTGTCCATGATGCTGCCAGGCCCTTTATTACTTCCAACGAGGTGGATTCGGTTTGTCTCATGGCCAGGGATGTCGGGGCTGCCATTATAGGGGCGAGGATAGTTGATACGATAAAGGAGGTCCACAACCAGATCATCACAAGGACCCTGGATAGATCCATACTCGTATCTGCGTTTACCCCCCAGGTCTGTAGAAAAGGCGACCTCTTGTCCGCTTATGAGATAGCTTCCAAGACCCGTTTCACTGCAACAGACGAGGCCAGCCTATTGGAAAACGCAGGCATAAACGTAGCCGTACATTTTGGCTCTTCCTTGAATTTCAAGATCACCACAGCGGATGATCTATATCTCGCCAGGGCTGTTGCCAGTTTTTTCAAGACACGGGCAAACAATGAAGAATAACCTTTATGATATCAGGGTGGGATTTGGATACGATGTGCATCGATTGGTCGATGGTAGAAAGTTGATCCTCGGGGGGGTGGATATCCCCTACCATTTGGGACTACTTGGCCATTCAGATGCAGATGTCCTGTTGCATGCCATCTCTGATGCCATTCTTGGGGCAGTAGGACAAGGTGACATAGGGAGACACTTCCCAGATTCAGACCCTGCCTACAAAGGCATCTCGAGCCTTTTGCTTCTGGAAAAGGTGATGGAGACAGTGACTGTACAAGCATGGAAGATCAACAACATAGACAGTACCATAGTTGCCCAAAGGCCAAAACTCTCTCCCTTTGTTCCAGAGATGATCAAAAATATCTCACACGCCCTTGATATCCCTACGGAGCGGGTCAACATAAAGGCTACGACAACTGAAGGGCTTGGCTTTGCTGGCAGGGGAGAGGGGATCGCTGCCTACAGTGTGGTGACCGTGGCAAGATCACAGGCGTAGGGCATACGTCTTGGCTGCATCTCTCCTCGTCAACCTATGTCTTATGGCTACACCTGTTGATAATCCTGTAAATAGCCAATACATGGTGGCTGAACCGTGACAGAAGCCATCTGTAAACATATTTGTAGCCCAGAACATCAACATAAATATGAGGGATACAGCCATTAGGCTTGCATATTCCCCGTTGGGTTCTTCTCTCCATTTTTGCCACAAGAGCCGTGCCTGGCAGATAATCAAGCACAAGAGGGTAAGGGCCCCTTGGATTCCCATGTAGAATGCAAAGTTCAAAAAGGTATTATGTCCGTGGATAAGACCTGCTTTTTTAACCAGGTCGGCACGGTATTCCTTTATGAGTTTTCGTCCAAGCCCATTGGGTTTGAAGGGATTTTCCATGATGTATTCTGAGAACACCTTATAGGTGTTTATCCTCAATGGTATGGAACCTCCCTGGTCACGCGCCTTTTGCACCTCGCCATGAAGAAGTAGGTGCCAGTTCTCCCTGATGAAATATCCACCGTTACCAGAGATGACAAAAAATATTCCGAGTGCCCCAAAAAATAGCAGTGCTGCCTTTAGGTATCTACTGCTGTGCCTGAAAAGTATGGACGAGGCACATATACCAGCCACGACTGCCAGGGAAGCAGCGCGTCTGGTTGTGCTTATGAGGGCGAAAAGATCCATCAAGAATATTGTCATGCCGGTTTTGGAGAGCTTAGCCTGGGCAGCCCTGACAGCCCAAAAAGAGATGACAAGGGTGAGAAAGAGACTTGTGTGTTTTATGCCATGGAACAATGTACAACCATTGCCAAAGGCGAACAGTCTGTCCCACCTGGTATGTAGTTCACTTGCTATGGATCGTTCCTGAAAAAGGGGATGAGAGGGAAACAATATCCATTGAAGCATGACCCCTATGTAGACGATTAGGAAGACGATATTGGCAATACGTAGAGATTGTTGCCAATCTATGACTTCAGGCGTGGTTGCCATCAAGGTGACAATGGAGAGAAACAGGATGGAGTTCAGGAAGAATTCTTCGAAGTAGACCGCTGTCGAATAAAAGGGATCCGGGCTAAAGATGATGGAGACAGCTGCAATGATATCTAATAGGAGAAGGAAAACAACAACTGGCAGACCTATTAACTCAGGGAGTAAAATTTTCAGATTTTCCTTCTTCTGCAGGGACAAGAGCCTGATGGCCACCGCTATCAATAGGAACGAAAGTATATATCTGCCAGTAGGTCCTATCTCAAAGGGCAAGACGGTAAGGTAGGTCACAAAGAGAAAATATAGGATATTGGATGTCTGTATTTTTTGTTTATGGGCCATGTTCAAGAAAATGGAGGGATTAGATGGCAAATTTTTTATAGAGTTTGATATTTGCCTTTATCATTGCTTCTTTGCTGAAATTTTTCTCAATATGTTTTTTGGCTTTAAGTCCAATCTCCTTTAGGGCTATCTCGTCGAGGCCCCTGAATTGTATCATGGATTCAGCCAAGGCCACCGTGTCTTGGGCCCGCACCATATGGCCAATGTTGTCCTTGGTATCGAAGATGTCCTTTATTCCAGGTGCATTGGTTGAAATGACCGGCAGAGATGAGGCCATGGCCTCAAGTATTGCAACAGCCAAACCTTCCCTGAATGATGGATGGACAAAACAGTCAAAGGCCTTCATCGCCTTTGCCACTTGATGATATTGAATCCTGCCTGTGAAATGACATCTTTCATCTATCCCAAGCTGGCAGGCCAATTGTTTCAATTCATACTCCAAAGGGCCATCTCCTACTATGGCAAGCCTTGTGTCCGGATATGCCTTCAGGACATCTTTGAATGCATTGAGCAGGATGTCGTGACATTTGGCCTTTTTGAGCCTGGCTACGATCCCGAAGTAAAAACCATCTTCTGGTATCCCAAGCCATCTCCTTGCCTTGGCCTTGGGCAAATCTATCTCGAATTGTCGTATGTCAACGCCATTGTGGACGATACTCACCTTGTCTTCGCCCAGGGCACGGGCATTTGTCAACATATACTCCTTTACCCCACTGCTTACACAAATTACCTGGCTTATTCTTTTGGTCAGAAAATTAAAGACCAGACGTCTGTTCCAGTTCCTTAGTACGTTCGTGGCCCGAACCGTATAAAACAGGACATTTGCACCAGAGCCTGGTAGGGCAAAACCAGCATGTACCATTGCCCTGTGGCGTTGGCAGTGGACAAGTAAAATATCTCTTTCACTTATCAGGCGTCTGAGTTTCTTCACCGTGACAGGACGAAATCCCTTGAATTGTTGTCTAGACAGTCCGAGAGATATGGCCTCCAGATCATCTGAGGCCATCTTGGAATCCTTAGCATCACCGTAAAAATAACATATAAGTGGATTGAAACCCGCTGAAGGCAAGGCATCAAGGAGATATCGATGGACATGTTTATCCTTTGTGGGATCATCCAATAGATATAGGGTATTGATTTTTTTCATTACAAGTAGTTTTCTCTGCCTTTGCTTTGAACTTGTTTTATAAAAGTCGCTTGTATACTTCTACTGTCTTTGCTGCAGTCTTTTCCCAGCTAAAGTCTCTTAGTCTCTTTTTCCCCCTGCTTACAAGGTCCTGGACCATGTGGTCATCGAGGATGATGGTCTTTATAGCCTCCCTTATCTTTCTTATATCATAGGGGTCAACCAGGACTGCAGCCCCCCCTGCTACTTCAGGCATAGAAGAACAGTTGGAGGTGACCACAGGGATCCCGGCCTTGAATCCCTCGAGGATAGGCAGGCCAAATCCTTCATAAAGACTGACAAATATAAGCCCATTGGCACAGATGAGCCACGAGATTATATCATCAACAGGACCTGGAGTAAAAACATGTCTCGACCTGACGGAAAAAGATGAAGGAAGTCGGCCAAGGATTACAAGGCCTGTATCTCGCGGAAGTTCTGGCAGGGCTGCATGAAACGCCTCAATCGTCCTTTCCACGTTTTTTCTCCTGTCTTTGGAGGAGAAGGAGACCAGGTATTTTTCAAAGCTCAAGCCGTACTTTGCCAAGAGGGCATGTCTCATCTCCTTCAATTGTCTGGAGCTTAACTGGGGAATGTCCAGGCTACAGGCGAGATGGACCACATGGATCTTGTCTGGTTCGATATCAAAGATCCTGCAGAGATCTTTTTTGGTCTCTTCAGAGATTGCAATAAAGTGCCTGGCCCTTTTGACCGCGATTTCAAAAGGCCTGAGATTGGATTTTGGATATAGCCCAGGATGAATATAGCGCCTCAGGTCGTGAACCGTCATGAGGGTTGGTCTTTTTTCGCGAGGTGGCATAAAATGATGAAAGCAATGATAGAGTTCGAAGTCCCCGACCAGGGATCTCAAGGATGGCACTGGTAGAAACTTCCAGATAGTTTGGAGCCATCTAAACTTGTATATACATGGCTTGGCCTCTGCCCAAGACCCAAGTCCTTTCATCAGTGTAGTTGCCAATCCTTCAAACCTCTTCTGGTAAAAAAGGATCATCTCTGGCCTTGTGTCAATGCTGTTCATCCCGTGGAGGAGCCCTGATGCAAAGGTGTAAAAGCCTGAATACCTATTTCTGAGGGCAGCATCCAGGTCGAAGGCTATGCGCATCAGTAGTTTCTCCGGGACCTTTTCCTGATAATCTTCATTTCCATCTCCTCCTGGCTATCTCCATGATTATGTGTCTTGTCATGATACACGAAATGTGCACTGGATAATATTCCCAAGGCCCGTCCATAAGATACTGTCCAGTTTTTTTACTTTTTGTATATTTTGGGGCTTCCAGGTCACTCATTAAGGACGAATGCCTGGCACAGCGTCCCTTATTCAGAATCTTGTGCTTGCTTTTTCTGGAACTTTATGTTTTTTCATTTGTGTGATGAATGCCAAAAAAATAACAACTTCACATATGGTTGTCGGGTTCTTTTTATTCCTGTCCTTTTTTGCCTGTCAGGATGCTGGGGCCAGCTTGGTCAAGGCCAAGGTCGTCTTTAAAATAGATCTCAGTTCCAAGGCAAAAGACAAGGAGGCCAAGCTGTGGCTACCATACCCTGTCTCTGACAATTACCAACTGGTTTCTGACATCAGGGTGAGTGGCACTTTTGAAGCGCGAGGGGTCTATACTGATCGAAGATACAAGACCCCGGTCTTATATCTATACTGGTCACCCCATACGAGGTACAAGATCGCCTCTTTTTCCTTTGATGTTGAAAGGGCAGAGAGAAAGGAGAGAGCAGATTCAGCAGGGAAGGGCGAGGGGTGTGTGGACAGGCAATTTTTCAAGTTGTTTCTTCAAGCTACGCGTCTTGCCCCTGTGGATCCAAGGCTCCAGGTCTTGGCAAAGAAGATTACCAAGGCAAGGACAGATGTTTTTTCAAAGGCCAAGGCAATCTACGACTGGGTGACCATGCACATGAGACGTAATCCCAAGGTCAATGGCTGCGGAAATGGAGATGTTTGTATGCTATTGAATACCCTCTCTGGTAAGTGTGCAGACATACACTCTGTATTTGTAGCCCTCTTGAAGGCATCTGGCATACCAGCGAGGGAGGTATTTGGGCTGAGGCTTTCCAAGGACCAGAGTGCAGACATAACCACCTGGCAGCATTGCTGGGCCGAATTCTATCTGCCAGGGTACGGCTGGTTTGTTTCTGATCCTGGTGATTATCTAAAGGCCCTCTTGGTGAAAGGTTTGGACCCCCAATCAGATAGGGCAAGGAAACTCCATGGATATTTTTTTGGAACAATCGATCCATACCGGGTCCGATTGAGCATAGGACGGGACATAGAATTAAATCCCAAGGCCAGTGGTTCTCCACTTAATTATCTCATGTACCCATATGCTGAGATAGAAGGTCTGCCCATAGATTATCTATCTCCCAGGGAATTTTCCTATAGGATATTGCAGGAGGCCCCAGATGGAGAGTAATCTCTTTTCAAGGCGCTCCTTTTTAAAGATGAGTTTTTGGGCCATTGGGCTGTTATCGGGTGGAGATGTGGCGATGTCTATGAAAGGACCTTGGCCTTCTTATGCCATGATAATAGATCTCCAAAGATGCATGGGATGCGAGGCCTGTGTAGTGGCCTGTAAGATCGCTCAGGATACCCCTTATGGGGTTTTCAATACGATCATCGCAGGGTTCAAAGACAAGTTCTCCGAAGGGCCTGACCTTTTCATGCCCCTTCTTTGCAACCATTGTGAAGATCCTCCATGTCAAAAGGTCTGTCCCCAGGGAGCCATCTCCAAGCTTGACAATGGCATTGTGGTTACAGATTGGGGCCTCTGCGATGGAGAAGGCCTTTGTGTCAAGGCATGCCCCTTCAATGCCCGTCATCTTGATCCTCGATATTCCTTCAGGTCTGCAAAGTGTGATTTTTGTGTGGAGAGGCTTGCAAAAGGGGCTGTGCCAATCTGCGTCGAGACCTGCCCAAGCCACGCCAGACTCTTTGGGGACCTGAACGATCCATTAGGGGAATTCAAGGAATACCTCGATAAAGGCGGGCTTTTCTCCCTTGGGAAAAAACATGGACTTGATACCAGAGTATTTTATGCCGGTCTTTCATTCTCCGAGAACAGGGGTCTCTTGTCGAAGTAGGAGGGAGATGGTCCAGCATGAAGCTTCCTTGTGTAGTAAAGAAGGCCATTGAATGTCTCGATGACAGAGACATCAATGTGATCCATACCGTGTGTCTGGGATGTAATGCACGATGCGGCCTCAGATGCAAGGTGATAGGCGGTCATGTCAAGGAGATCTCTGGAAATCCCTATCATCCTTACAATAGGCTTGGTAGCCCGATTCCCTATGGTACATCCATAAGAGATTCCATCAATATTGGCGCAAGCACCTGCGGAAAACCCCTTGAAATAGATGGATACTGTTTTAATGAAAGAAGGATACTTGTGCCGCTAAAAAGGGCGGGCAAGAGAGGGGAGGGGAAATTCGAACCCATCTCCTGGGAAAAGCTCATTGAAGAGATCTCAGAAGGCGGAAGGCTTTTTGCCCATATTGGCGAAGATAGACATGTCCCAGGCCTTAGGGGGCTTTTGAGCGATGAGCCCATTGACGAAAGGCTGCCTTGGCTTGGGAGTAAGAGAAACAAATTCCTATTTTTGACAGGACGTCTTCAGTCAGGCAGAAAGGAGTTCATCGACAGATTTGTGAAGTCCAGTTTTGGCTCCATCAACAGGATAGGCCATACGGATATATGCGGTCTTGGTTTCAGAATGGGGAATTTTGCCTTTACTGAAGGCAGGCAGGTGGAGCTAAAGGCAGATCCATGGAACGCCAAGTACATAATCGTCTTTGGGGCCAATATCTATGAGGCCCTCCAGCCTGGCCTCAATACCTACGGGGCAACCCTTGCCAAGAGGCATTCAGAAGGGCAGGTGCGGTTCGTCATCGTCGATCCAAGGGCCCAAAAGGCAGGATGCCATGCCCACAAATGGGTAAAGATCATGCCTGGCCAAGATGGTGCCTTTGTCCTTGGTATGATGAGAAGGATCATAGAAAAAGAAAGCTACAACATCGCATATCTCCAGGCCCCAAACGAAGATGCGGCAAGGGCCCTTGGAAACGGCGCTTACGTAAATGCGACACATCTTGTCATCTGGGAAAAAGGACATCCCAGATACGGTCGTTTCTTACGCATGAGGGATCTAATAACCCGGGACCGAGGTGAAAAAGACGATTACGTCGTTATAGATGAGCTGTCAGGTCTTCCCTGTTCATTCAGAGAGGTTAATAGGGCAAGGCTTTTTTTCAATGGAGAGATTGATACATCAGATGGCAGGCGCATCAGGGTCAAAACCACCTTTCAAATAGTAAAGGAAGAGGCCTTTAGGTATCCCCTTTCAGGGTTCGCCCGCCTCTGCCGAGTTCCAGAAGAGGTCATTTGTGAGGTGGCCGACGAGTTCATGGCAAATGCCCCTTACAGCGCCACTTGCCAGTATCACGGGGCAGGGAACTATGTAAACGGTACCTATGCTGCCTATGCGATCGCAATGTTGAATGCCTTCTCTGGCAGTATTGGCAGAAAAGGTGGCTATCTGGCCAGTGGCG
Organism: Deltaproteobacteria bacterium; assembly: GCA_026986785.1. Classification (GTDB taxonomy): domain Bacteria; phylum Desulfobacterota; class Dissulfuribacteria; order Dissulfuribacterales; family QOAL01; genus QOAL01. The sequence goes on from JALSNW010000023.1 coordinate 56,977, forward strand.
GAGGGTTTGGTTCATGGAAGAACGGGAGATACAAACTAAATGACTTCCCAGGAAAGAGGCATCCTTCAGGAATACGGATATCCCGGGAGAAGGCAAAATTTGAGGGAAAACCGCCTGCCAAAAGGCCTTGGTTTCCCTTTACCAAGGGAGGACTGTGCGTAGAGGCCCTATCTGGAGTGGATGAGGCCTATCCCTATGGCATAGATGTCTTATTCCTCTATTTTTTTAATCCGGTCTATTCCATACCTGGAGGCAGAAGGTTCATTTCCACCCTCAAGGATGAAAACAAGGCGCCCCTTATCGTTTCCATTGATATAGGCATTAACGAATCCAATATATATGCCGATTACATAGTGCCAGATGTTACCTATATCGAGGGGCAATATGGTTGGCTTTCTCCCCATGCCCCTGGCTTCAGATTTACAGGGTTGAGGAGCCCTGCAATAGAACCGGTTACCAAAAGCTGTGATGACGGACGTCCCTTTTGTCTTGAGACCTTTTTGATAGACTTGGCCAAGAGACTCGATCTTCCCGGATTTGGCCAAAGGGCCATACCTGTAGTGGGTGAAAAGCAAGATCAGATGCAGCACTTGCCCCTCAACCGTGCAGAGGACTTCTATCTGAGGGCATATGCGAACATATGTGAAAGTGCAGGGAATATAGAGCCAGATCCTGAAGCTACCAGGTTTGTTGAGAGAAACTATCCTGTTGCCAGGTTCAAGGACATACTGAGAAAAGATGAGTGGGAGAAGCTCTGTTTTGCCTTGGCAAGAGGGGGGATATTTCAGGGTTACGAGAAGGGGTTCTCAGGTAGTATCTTTAGATATGGACCAAAGAGGTTCGTGCTCTACAATGAAGTGCTTGCAGGACTCAGGTGCTCTATCACAGGTAAGAAATTTTGGGGTTCTCTAAGGTATGTTCCCCCTGTTTATTCCCAGAACAGGGACTATCCCTTTGTGATGGTAAGTTATAAGACAGCCCTACAGACCCAATCGAGGACTATTTGGCACAAAGTGGCCATTGAACTCCATGCTGAAAATCATGTCGAGATGCATCCTGAAGATGCCAGGGCCCTTGGCCTCGGCGATATGGACAAGGTTCGTATCATCTCGCCTTGGTCAAAGAAGGGAGTGGTTGGCCTAATGAAGATATCCGATAGAGTAAGAAGGGGGGTGGTGGCCATATCCATATCCTATGGCCACAGCCAGCTTGGGGCACAGTCACTCTGGATTAAAGATGCAAGCAAGGCGGTGTTAGGAGGGGCAAAGGTCTGTAAGGCCAACGAGGTGATTGGGAATAAGGGCCTGGGACAAGGTGTGAATCCAAACCGTCTTTCAGCCCTGGACCCCCATTTTCACAATACCCCATTGGTGGATCTCGTTGGAGGCATACCTGACTTCAGTTCCTCCTGTGTGAGGATAGAACCCTATGCCTTGTAAAATAGGCATCTCCTGTTCCACCTTGCTTGATTCGAAAGGCTTTCCAAGCTTTAGCGCCAATGCTATTTTGGGGCAGCATAATCGATAATCTCCTTGTACTTGTCTTGCCAAGGCACGTGGAATCGAGTGTAGTGCCGAATGATTTCTCCAAGGATTGGCCTGCCTGGGACAAGTTCCTCAAGACTTAGGCCAATGCGCCTGATGTCTGAAATACGTTGTGCTGAGGTGAGTTTTTTTTCTATCCTGGTGGCATCCAGGTCAAAAATCATAAGTTGGCCTCTTTTCTCAGGAGAATAGACAAAATTTGTGATCTTACAATCTCCATGAACAACACCCCTTTCGTGCATCTGCCACAAGAAGACAGAAATATTCTTTATGAAATGGTCTTCAGGCCCTTCAAGTGCTGACTTTACAAAGGCCTTGGTGGCCTGCACCTCTTTGATCCATGGAAATATGACAGCCCCATATATGGTCTTCCAGGGATTTCTGCTTTGTACGGCAGCAAGTGGGAGCAGTACAGGTATGTTTCGAAAGGCAAGCTGCCAAGATAGCTCCCAGGTCCTTAATGCCCTTGGTGTTCTGACGAGATAGGACAGGGACTTCATGGTCCCGGAACTTCGATATGCCTTGATGAAAAAGGACTGATCCTGGGAAGACACCCTGAGACACAAGGTATGGCGGGAATCTTTTATGATGGTACAGGTTTTTGTTTCTGACAGCCATTTCTCAGGCCCCTTGATTATTGATAAAAGCAGGTCCTGGATGGCCTTGTCTGTGTTTATGTGTCTAATCTCCAGGATCCCCTCTCGCCGTGAACGGATCTGTCTTTGTTTTATCTTCCTTGGCCCCTTCTTGCTCCAATGTCTGCGCATATTTCCAAAGGCTTGATTTTGTATCTTGTATCTTTCTCCCTTGTCTTTCAGTACTGGGATGAGCTCAGACAGAAATAAGGTTGTTTCAAGAATGGCCCTCCCATTCACGCTCTCCATAAAGGGTGGCAGGACAAAACTCAATTGATCGAGTATCAGCTTGTGTATTGGCGAGTTCTCACATCTTGCCCTGTGAAGATCGAGCATCAAAAAGATGTCGTCTTTTTCTTGATAAAAGATATTGTTTAGGTGAAAATCTGGCTGAAGAATGCCAGAATCTGCCAATCTTTTGAGAAAAATAGCAAATTTGCGTTCAATCTCTTTTTGTCTCTGCCTGGAAAGGGAAACGAAACTGTCCTTGAGGTATTCCTCCAAGACCTGGCCAGATGCCTCTTTTGATACAAAGTAAGACCACTTTCCCCAAGTACCGAAGGCTACGGGCCTTGGACTCAAGCCTCTTTCAGCAAGGATTTTCGAAAGTCTCCATTCTTTCTTGGCAGGGTCCCTGAGTCTCCCTGCCGGCCAGGGAAGAAGCTTGAAGGCCTTTATATAATATCCTTTCGCCTTGAAGACCTTTCTTTTTTCAGTCTCTTTGACCAGAGAGGTCTCTTGGCTCCAGATCTCTTCAGGATCAAAAGAGGGCTCGGCTATGCTCCAAGAACTAGGGGGTGGACACTTGGTCGGAAATGGACTCATGTTATAGTTTTTAACTGCTGTCGGATACCTTTTGATCAAGACTTTCCGGCCCTTAGACCCCTGAGTACTGCCTCGAACACCTCATCTACAGAGATGAGGCCCATGCAGTGGGGGGTGCTACAATATTTTTCAGTACATGGCCTGCAAGGTCTTGGCTTGGTTATCACCTTGTGTAACCCAAGGTCTTGTACAGGACCTGTAGCACGATGATTGCTCGGCACGAACAGGGAGACCGTGGGTGTGCCAACTGCTATGGCAACATGGAGCGGGCCGGTATCGTTGGTGACAAGCAGGTCGAGGCCATGAATCATCTCGCCAAAATGTTTTAGTCCTACTGCACCTGCCAGGTTTAAGATCCTCTTGGCCTCGCCGCCATTTTGGATCATGGTTTTTTTGATCTTTTGTGCCTCTCTTCTTTCTTTTGGGCTACCAATAAGGCATATTATATTATTACTTGAGGTCTCAAGAAGACGTGTGGCCAACTGTACGAAATTTTCTTCCGGCCAGATCTTGTACTTGCCCGATGCAGAAAACTGAAGCCCTATCTTCTTGGTATTCTCATCTGAAATCTCTGCCTTGGATAGAAGATCCAACCACAGCATTTGGGATAGCTGGTGGTTTATTGGTAGGTCCATTCGAAGATCCTCTTCAGTATCCAACGCAACCTTGAATACCTGTCTTATAACCTCAAGTCTTTGATCAATGGCATGTTTTCTCTGATCATAGGGGATCCTGGCCGATAGGTATGGACGTGCAAGTTCATCCCTCTGACCTATCCTGAAAATAAAGGGGATCCCTGCAAGAAATGAGATTTGTACTGGGCAGGGGTCACTGTCGTGAAAGATGAGGCATAGCTGAAAGCCATGGCTCTTGATATTGCAAAAAAGTCTAAATGCCCCTTTATATCCGCCTCTATAGCCCATTACCCTGTCTGTAAAGGGATTGTTTCTAAAGAGATCCAGGAATTTCTGCCTGACCAAAAGATGGATTTCTCTATCAGGAAGGATATTTCTAAGTGCCCTGATAGCAGGTGTGGCAAACAGGGTATCTCCAATAGCAGTACATGAGATGACAAGGATCTTTTCTACCTCTGTGGGGGAAAATTGTTCAAGGGGTTGTAGGGTATTGACAGATGATCTTTTGAAAAGGCACAAGGCCTCAAATATGGTTTTTGTCAGGGCCTTCAATTTTATCCGTTGTTTTCTGCCATCTTGCGCCTATGCCGCGCCTCTATCCTATCGGCTTTCTTGATTATGGCCTTTACGAGTCGAGTATGCCTTTTTAGCTCAAACCCAGCTGCCCTGGAATAAGCCTTGCAGAAGATCCTTATTTCATCCTCCGAAACCATGGGCCTTGCAGAAAAGAGGAGTTCTGCCAGGTCCTTGATCCTCCATCTGTCTGAAAGCTCCTTTTCTTTTATAACCCGCTGTAGGTCAATGAGATGGGGGATCATGTCTTTGCCCTTAAGAAAAAAATGGACCAGATAAAGGTCTTGATGGGCTATCCCAGCCCTATGCATCCTGCCTGTATATAGACCTATTTGTTTTATTATATTGGCCCGGACGCCTTTGTCCGTTCTCCCTTTTGGGTCAAGGAGAACCGATGCCCTTTTGTAATCAGATATCCCAAGGGTGAGGTTGAAGGAGCCTTCTGATACCCTGCCAGCAGCTATAGGTATAACAGTCGGTAGCTCCAGTCTGTGGAAAGCCAACTGGGCATGCCACTCGTGAAGGGCATCGAACTGGAAAAATTTAAGGGACATGATGTTTTTGACACGCTCAGACAGAGAAGCTCTGGTATAACGTTTGATGTAGACCTCCACCTTTCTAAGACCATTGGGGCTTGTGAGAAAGGCCCTTCCCGTCCTTCTCTCTTTTACTATCGTCTTGACGCTTTCATCTCTGAGATCCCAAATGGCCTGGGCATCTTGGAGTCGATTGCAATCCAGAAAGCCAAGAAAATCCCTGTTTACCATAAGGTGGCCATTGTCAAGATCAACAATCTTTATCTGCATGGGAGATCGAAACCTGGACGTTGCTTAATCCATGCCTATTGATCTATTCACCTGTTCTGAAAGGTCAATAGGTTTGGAAAGAGGTCTACCATCGGCATCAAGTAGCCTTCCATCTTCTAAGCATATATCCCTCTCCGAAAAGGCCCTCAAGGTCTGCACTATTAAGGGTAATTCCCTGATTTCCCCTTGGTGGCGGATCTTTTCGAACAGCCTCAGTCTTTCTCCAGGCTCCTTCATAACTTGGTCCATCCCTCTCTCATTCACAAGATCCAAAAATTCATTCCACAATGCATCCCAGCCATTACCTGTTATAGGAAAGGAAAAAAATGTCACTGCAGGGCCTTTGTCCAGCTCAGGGGTCACAAGATGCATCATGGCCCCTGTTTCTTGGGCTCTATTTGCAAGCAACTGCCATATCACCTCCTGCCATGTGCCTGCTGGCCCACCAGGGAGGGCAGGGTGCAGGTTTATGGCATTGATCCTCTTGCAGATCGCTGGACTGAGGACCCACATATATCCGGCAAGAACGGCCAATGGGCACTGGTATTTCCCTATGAGTTCATACACCTGCTGGTGGTAAAGATCCCTCCACTGGGCCCTATCGGCCTTTCTGAGTTCTGGCCTGTATTCAACTGCAGAAAGGCTCTCCACAGCTATACCCCTTTTGGCTGCAAGTGCCATTATCTCATCACTATATCTACCTTCACCCTCCTGTCTGGAACAAAAAACATAGCTCATTCGTCCCCTGATGGTACCATCTGAAATAGCATGCCAAACCGTGTCGAAGAGGTTCACGGCAGCCTGGTCTCTACCTGTGGTCCACCAACCAAATTGAAAATCAGCCAAGTCCTTCACCCCCTTTTCTTCAGTCTTCACCACGAAACCTCAAAGGGCATTTCCTAAGTACCCAGGTGATCTATCCAGCTCCTGCCCGGGTATCTCAAGGATTTAGCAGCCAGAGAAACTGCCTCGCTCAGTACATCCACGGGAGACTTATCGTTCAATACAGCCGCGAGAAACCCTGCATTGAAGGCATCTCCAGCCCCTGTATTGTCCACGATCTTTTCTACTTTTCGTGCAGCACAAAAATAATTCCCATTCTGGGAATAGATGACAGCCCCCTTGTTGCCCATCTTTTTAACGACTACAGGAGAGAAAACTTCCCTGAAAAATCTATATTCCCTCAACCTGTTATCGTTCTTCGTGGCCAATAAGCCATTACGAACAATATCGATCTCTTCCTCGTCATGAAATAGCTGAGCCAACTCGTAATCGGTTGAAAAAAGGATATCCGTACGCCTTAGCAGACAATCCACTGCCCCATGTCCCTTGGCTGCATAGATCTCGCCTGGATCAAAAGAACAGATTGCCTCGGCCCTGAGAAGGGTGAGCAGGCCCTGCTGAGCCTCAAGGCCGCTGTCCTGGACAATAGAGCTCATATGCAAAAGCCTGGCTTCAGAAAGCGCCTTTTTCAAGGCCCTCGTCTTCAGATTACAATCAAATGATCCCGGTGCCACGAACATGGCTCTATCTTGTCTCTTTTGATCGACTACAATGATACACAAAGAACTCATGCCTTGTCTTACGACAAGAGAACAATCCACCTTTTTCATGGATGAGAGGATGAAAGAGCCTTCATCGTCTTGGCCTACCGAGCCTATAAATAGGCAATCAAACCCCATTTCAGCCAAGGCACATAAGGTATTGGCTGCAGAGCCTCCCCCGCTCTTGGCAATAAGGGTTCCCTTTCTTTCTAACGCTGTCCTAAGCTTTTGGGCAAGCTCGTGACTCCCCCATGTCTCATGACCTGGCTCCAGGTTGACACCTTTGACCTGAATTTCCTCCAGGTCGGCTACCTCATATATGAGATCGAGATTTAAGGCACCAGAACCGATGAGACTCATGAACCCTCTTTTTGGTTGAATCTTACTATTTCATCAAAGGCAACTCCTGTGCCACCGAAGATATCCAAGGCGCTACCAATAGTGAGATCCAACCTGTCCCTACCCACCTCTTTTACCAGATAGGCATCATCCATAGATCTGGCACCACCAGCATAGGTGGTGGGAATAGGGGATATCTCAGCCAAGAGTTCCACAAGATCCCTATCCACCCCCTTACATTTACCCTCCACATCGACCCCATGGACTAGAAATTCATCTGCATATGCAGCAAGCTCCTCCATTATGCCTGGAGATAGAGAGACATTTGTGAATTTTTGCCATCTATCGGTGACTATGTAATAGGAATCTCCTTTTTTTCTGCAGCTTAGATCCAGCACAAGTCGTTTCTTGCCAACCCTCTCTTCGAGCATATGGAGCCTGTGATAGTCTATTTCCCCCCTATAGAATACATATGAGGTGACTATCACGTGAGACGCGCCCTGATCCAGCCACCAAGTAGCGTTTTCTGCATTTATTCCCCCTCCAACTTGTAGCCCGCCTGGCCATATGTTGAGTGCCTGACATGCTGCCTCCTCATTACCTGGTCCAAGCATGATAACATGGCCACCAACAAGGTTGTGTGTCCTGAAAAGGGATGCAAAATATCCAGGAGGCTGTTCTGCCGTAAAGTTTTCTTGTAATTTGGATTCACTGTTGTCTCTGAGTGTTGATCCAACGATCTGTTTCACCTTGCCATCATGGATGTCTATACAGGGTCTTATCTTCATAATATGTTCTGATGTGGCTTTCAGGCCTTCTCTTTCAGCTTCCTGAAATCTACCCGGTGGTGATCCTTGCCCGTAAAAAAATTGATCCAAGAAGATGTCCCATCAAGGCCCCAGTCCCTTGGTAGAAGGATCTCTATGTCTTGAAATAGCATTTTTTCCACGTCTTCAAGCCTGTCATACTGCCTGACGTACAGGCAACGTTTTTCTCCATTCCAGACCTCACACCATCCATTGTGGCTCCCTCCGCATGGGCCATTCACCAACCTTTTGGCACATTGAGACTGGGGGCATAGAAGCCCTGTGTCAGGCAAATAACAATCCCCGCATCTGTAACAATCGTACAGGAAGGTCTTGAAAAAATATTCGAACCTTGCAATAGACTTGATTGTCCTCTTGTTTTTCACAGATGTCAACAGCTTGAGGATTACATCAAAAAATGGTCCATCAGGCTCAAAAAATAGGTAGTGTATGGCCAAACCAAGGAGATATCTTGGTGACAAGGCCAAGGGTCTGCCACCCTTTTTCTTTCTTATATTAAGGGAACCATGAGCATTTGGGGATTGTGCGGCAGCTTTTTGCCTGTGAGGGGATCTGTTCAATCCGGTCTCTTCGTCTTGTTCGAAAAGCCAAAATGGCCATTCCTCAGGAAAGAGTAGCTCATCGACCAGCTCCCTCCAATTTGGAAAGAGCTTCTCGGCCTTCTCCATAACCTGTCTAATATGTTCATACTCAAGGCCAGGCCCACTAAGATGTGCACCTTGATATCCCATGCCAGCCAAGATAGCAACCATCTTTGCCGCTCTGTCCAACATGTGAGTCATGCCACGATCTGGCCCTTCACATTCGGCAGTGATGGCAGACAGGAGCCTATTGGGCATTGTACAACCTGGGATTATACCCTTGTTGATTATGCGGGCGAGCCGGGCGTCAGGGATGAACACTGTCCCAATCAGTGGGATCTTTATGCCCAGCAGGTCGAGGAGGAGACGAAGTTCATGGTATTTTCGAACATCGAAACCCATCTGGGTAATGATAAAATCGGCGCCTGCCTTTATCTTTCTTTTGAGTTTGAGATACTGTTGAACCTGTTCTGCCTCGGTGAGCTTGAAAGGCGAGACCACACAACCTGCATGAAAACTCATTGGAGTAAGTTTGACACCACCACCTGGGGCCTTGCTGTTTATGATCAGGCCCTTTCTGATCTCCTCTATCATACAGAGAACCAGTACCGAATCCAGATCATAGACCGGCTTCGCCCGGCCCTTGAATCCATATCTCGGGTAATCACCCGTGATAACAAGAAGTGTATTGAGGCCAGTACGATCCAGTTCAAACAATTGGCTTTCAATGAGATTCCGGTTCTTGTCTTTGCAAGAGAAGTGGATCACGGGTTCAATACCAAGGTTTTTTATTTCCTGCCCCAGGGCAGTAGGCGTAAGGGCAGGGTGACCTCCGGCATTGTCAGTAATGGAAAGAGCTGTGATTTTGCCATCCTTGGCTGCTTGATTGGCAAAGTTGAGGGTCTTGTCTATGATCTCGCTTCTTGAGGCCCTTGCTGGCACCAATTCATAGGTGAAGACAAAGTCTTCGATAGGCGTGCCCCTGTCAGGATCTCTCTGGGTCACGGAATGTGTCAATCTCTTTCTTAATGTCTCCATATTATCGAGATTTTGCCTGGGCATGGTCGTGATTGGAAAAGAAGGGGGTTATCAGAATAGGTGAATGTTAGGCCTTTGTCCTCAGCCTTCTCTTGTCACCGATCCTGATGGTTATCTTCTTTGAATCCAAGTGTTCAAGAAGAGGTATCATGAACTTACGGGACAGTCCACCGGTAAGATCGCGAAACTCGGCCACTGACATCTCTCCTGCTGTCCTGAGGTAATCGATTACATTTTGTTCCAATACCATGAGGACCTGTGGATGAAAATAGAGGTTGTCCTTGAGGCGAACAAGTTTACCCTCTCGGACCAGGAGATCGAAGATCTCCATTCCCTCTTCCACTGGATATCCATCGGATATGGCCTTTTCTACCGCCTCCTGCCTTGTGGGGGGTGCCAGACCTGTATCAAGGTAGAGCTTTTCAATGGCCTTCTTTACCGTCTCTTCTTCTTCTTTGAGTTTGACCCTATGGGTCGATAACCTAACGGTTTCTTTATCAGTTGCGATCTTGCCATCTTTTTCCAAGAGATCAAGCACCTTTTGAAAGAGGCGTTGATGGGGCATCCTGTAACCACCATCAGACAAGGAAGGCCAGGACCTAGGAACAATAGAGGCAGGAAAAAGCCTGGATTTCAGCTCCTCCCTGGGCATTCCCTGTAATAGTGGTTTTTCACTGTGATAGGTCCGCAGAAGATCAAGGGTCTTCTCCATCAGATCATTCACGACCTTGGAGGAGACAAATTTATCGTCTGCATCGAATTTGATAATCTGCCTGGCACTCAACAAGGCCTGAAGTTCCCTCTTCAATGTCTTCCCAAAGATACCGGTTCGTAGAGCAAGCTCAGAGGGAGAAAGACCACGTGGACCAGCCTTTTCCAGGTGAAGTGTAATGATCTGTGTGGGGGTTCCAGTGGCAAGGATCTTCAACTCGTCCCATAGGTCTTTCCTTGCCCTTTTTCTCTTTCTGGGAAGGGGATTTAATATGCGGCCACCGCCAATGGTTCTGATAGGGGAATAGCTCCTGATGACATATCTGTCTCCGGGCAGGACAGCCACCGGTTCCTCCAGCTTTATCTGTACATAGGCCTTTTCCCCAGGTTGAAGCTCATCCTGTTGAATGAGCACCCTGCCCATGATCTCTGAAGTGCCGACATGAAACCTTACCGGTGCCCGGTGTTTGATGGGCCTTTCGGCACTTGAGAGATAAAATAGCTCCAGATCGAGGAGATAGCTAGGCCGAAGGCTTTCGGGAAGGGCCACGACTGTGCCACGCTTTATTTCCTCCTTTGTAACACCCTGGAGGTTCAACGCAGTTCTCAGTCCAGGTACAGCCCGTTGACTGTCTTTGCCGTGTATCTGTATCCCCCTTATCCTCGTATTGGGGCCGGCGGGATAGATGGAAACCTCTTGGCCAACTTCGATACTTCCCGATATCACCGTTCCTGTCACAACGGTACCAAAGCCTTTCATGATAAAAGATCTGTCCACTGGCAAACGAAATGGCCCCTGGGATTGGCGTCCAGGGATCTCCAATACCATGCTGTCCAGTGTTTTCAGAAGGCTGTCCAGACCTTGTCCCGTCAGGGAAGAAACAGGGATAACCGGGGCTTCTGCCATGAAGGTCTCCTTGATAAATTCCTTTATGTCCTCCATGACAAGCTCCAGCCACTCTTCATCCACCATGTCTATCTTAGTTAGAACCACAAGACCGCGTTTGATGCCAAGGAGTTGACATATTTCAAGATGTTCCTTGGTTTGGGGCATTACCCCTTCGTCTGCTGCAATCACCAGGGCGACTATATCTACACCAGTCACCCCGGCCACCATATTTTTTATGAATCGTTCATGGCCTGGAACATCTACTACGCCTACAGAGGTCCCGGATGGCAGATCCAGCTTGGCAAAACCCAACTCAATGGTTATTCCTCTTTGTTTCTCCTCCTTGAGCCTGTCTGTGTCGGTTCCAGTGATGGCCTTGACCAGGGTGGTCTTGCCATGATCAATATGGCCAGCAGTGCCTATTATGACAGTCTTCGTATCCAACTCAGCTAATCCTTGCCCCTGGCTCCGTCCCTTGAGCCGCATTCAGTAGGTGGAGTCCAGTCTTGTCCTTTGCTACCAAAAGCATGCCCTTTGATTCTACCCCCCTCAGTTTGACAGGTTTGAGATTGGCCACAATAACCACCTTCTTGCCTATCAGTTCATCTGGGCGGAAGTGTTCGGCAATGCCTGCCACTATTGTCCTCTCCTCTGGGGCCTTGACCGTGAGGACAAGTAGGCGATCTGCGTTAGGATGCTTCTGGGCACTTGTTATCTCTGCAACCCTCAAATCTATCTTCTGGAAGTCTTCAATGGTAATGGGTGATTCCTCTTTTGTATCTGTCTTCATATCATTCCCTTTCTTCCTTGAGGATTCTGTCTGGGTCAGTTTCTTGGAAGGAGCTATACGTGGAAAAAGCGCCTTTACCTTCTTTGCCTTGGTCCCAGGAGATAGGCTGCCAAATCTTACATTGTCAAGAGATAGTTCCCCTTTCCCCTCAAGACCAAGACTATATAGGATCCTCCCCGCAGCCTCTGGCATGACAGGGCTCAGGAGGATTGCACAGATCCTGAGGGTCTCCATCAGGCTGTAAAGCACATCGTCCAGGAGCTGCGTTTTGCCTTCATCTTTTGCAAGTTCCCATGGAGCAGTTTGGTCAATCACCTTGTTGGCCAGGTTCAATACCTTCCAGATATCTTCGAGGGCCTTGTGTATCTTGAATCCTTCCATGTCATTTTTCCATGAAGGAATCAGGTTCGTTATTGCCTCTTGAAGCCCTTGCTGGGGCCCGGCAATATCACCCCTGTCTGGAATGATGCCTTTTCTGTATTTGAACAACATGGTGAGCGAACGGCTCAATAGATTCCCGAGATCATTTGCCAGATCTGCATTGATTCTTGTGATGAAGGCCTTATGGCTAAAGCCTGCGTCAAGGCCGAATACCATCTCCCTCATCAAGCAATACCTTGTTGCATCAGGACCAAAGTCTTCGACGAGCTTTTCAGGTCTGACGATATTACCAAGGCTCTTGGACATCTTTTCATCCCTGGTCTTCCAATAGCCATGGACGTGGAGCCTCTTGTAGGGCTCAAGCCCTAAGGCCTTCAGCATTATTGGCCAATATATGCCATGGGGTTTCAAAATATCCTTTGCTATTACATGGTTAGCTACTGGCCAGAATTTTTTAAACCTTTCTCCATCTGGATAGTCGATCCCGGTGAGGTAGTTGATCAGGGCATCGAACCATACATAGGTAACGAATTGTTCGTCAAAGGGTAAAGGGACACCCCAGGTAAGACGAGAGACAGGCCTAGATATACAAAGATCTTCAAGGGGTTCCTTAAGGAAGGACAACACCTCGTTTCTGTATCTTTCAGGGGTTATGAATTCAGGATGTTCCTGGATGTGTTGGATGAGCCAATCTTGGTATTTACTCATTAGGAAAAAGTAATTTTTTTCTTTTAGATGAGATGGTTCCACCTTGTGGTCGGGACATTTTCCATCCACGAGTTCCCTCTCCACCATGAATCTTTCGCACCCGAAGCAATAGAGGCCTTCATATTCGCGAAACTCTATGTCCCCCCGATCAAAGACCTTTTGTAGGGCCAATTGAACGGTTTTTATGTGCTCGGGGTCTGTAGTGCGGATGAACCTGTCTGGCTCTATGTTCAAAAGGGGCCAGGTCTGCCTGAATTTCATACTGATCCTGTCAGTATATTCTTTAGGGCTGATGCCGAGTTTGTCTGCTGCCTGGACGATCTTGTCCCCGTGTTCATCCGTGCCCGTAAGGAAAAAAGTTTCTTCCCCAAGGAGTTTGTGAAAACGGTTCTGTACATCTGCCACCACAGTAGAATAAGCGTGACCCAAATGGGGGTCGGCATTGACATAGTAGATGGGGGTCGTGATATAAAATCTCTTATTCATGATTTTTTTGCATCGTCTTTCTTTTTTTGGATTTTTTTGCCGGCCCTCTTTCTATTGTGACCCCTTTTTTTCCCGCCTCTTTTTTTATTCTTCTTGGATCGCTGATTTTTTCGGGGTCTGCCGACATGATTTTTTTCTGCTTCACCAGGGGCCGTTTTCCCCTCTTTCTTTTCTTTCTTGGAGGATGGCTTTGGGCCTTGACCCTTGGGCCTCCTCTGTTGTCTTTTGCCTTGACGTTTTTTACCATCCGGCCCTTGATTAGATGGATTAGAAGAGGACTTTTGATCCATGGGCCTTTCCATCTCTCTTTGACCAAGGTCTTCTGTTTCATCCGAGGAGCCATCTAATTGATCCATGGTATATTCCACAAAGGTGCCATCAGGCATTGCCACGGTGACAGCCTGGCGAAAGATGTTGTGGCGTACCACCTTGCCCTGGCCATCAGGGGTCTCGCAGGCCTTTCCAAGCCCAGGCAGATCCTGAGCCATCTCCTTGTATGTCTCGTATTCATACGTAAGGCAGCAAAGCAATCTGCCACAAAATCCTGAGATTTTATTGGGATTAAGGGGGAGATTCTGTGTCTTTGCCATCTTTATGGAGATGGGATCAAAACCTGACAGAAAGCTTGCACAGCAAAGCTCCCGCCCACAACATCCTATGCCCCCTATGAGCTTTGCCTCGTGTCTGATGCCTATCTGCCTCATTTCAACCCTGATTCGGAGTTCTCTCACCAGGCGTTTGACCAATTCCCGGAAATCTATACGGCCATCAGCAGAATAGTAGAAGATGATCTTGCTACCATCAAAAAACCTTTCTACCTTTACAAGCTTCATTTTCAGATCAAGGGCGCCGATCAACCTCTGACAGACCCTACGACCGTAGTCCTCCATTTCGAGATTCTTGTAGTAGTCTTCAATCTCACTGGTTGTGGCCAGTCTCGTGACAAAAGGAGGTATATGTCCTTGGACAAGCGGCAATGTTACAGGATGTCTGGTCACCTGACCGATTTCTGGGCCATGATCTGTAGGCACAACAACCCATTCGCCTTCCTTTAAGTGGAGATCCTTCACGGCATAGGTTACAGGGGGAGATCCTGGTCTAAGTCTTACGTGACAGATCGTGCAGGCCCCTTCCTGCTCTCCAGAATCCTCAACTATCTTCGGAGAGATTTCTTTCTCTTTGTTGGATGTCTTAGTCATATAAAAAGGGGTAATAACCCCAGTTAACCTGTTTTTAGTTTCGTTGTCTTCAACCAGAACATCAAAAGCATATCTGCAATCATTTCTGGATTAACATTCCTGTCAAGATAGATTGACGCCTTCTCAATCCTGTCCTGGTATTCAGACAAACTATCATAATTTATAGCTTGAGCCAACTTGATCAACTCTTGCTTTTTATCCAGGTTTACCATGAGTTCATGCAGTGAAGGCTCAGGCTGTTTCAGCAAGAGGAGATCCCTTATAATAGTATAGATGATCTTTATTGCATGCTCTATATTCTCCTTGGGGTTGGAAATGGCTTGTGAGGTCTGAAAAAACAGTTCTTTCTTCCTTGAAGTGCCGAGAAATTCAAAAAGCGTCTGCCTGAGATCTAAAATTCCCGACTCGATAAGCTCATTGGCGAGGTTTGGTCTCTTTCCAGATACATACTTGAGAAATGGCACAACATCTTCGGGCACACCTTCTATGCCAAATTCTCGATTAGTGGCAGTACTATTGATTTCGTCCCTGAAGGTGATAATCTGACACCTGGATACAATGGTTGGAAGCAATCTCGCCATGGAGATTGCACTGAGGAGAAGATAGGTATTATCTGGTGGCTCTTCCAATGTCTTAAGAAGGGCATTTGCAGCATCTATGCCCAGTCTCTCAGCAGCAGTTATAGTACACACCCGCCTCTTGGATTCAAGCGGGGCGAAAGAAAGCATTTTCTGTATAGACCTAATCTGGTCGATTTTGATATATCTGCCATCGGGTGCGAGTTGCAAGAGATCTGGATGTAGCCGTCTTTCAAACTTTACACAACTATTACATATATGACATGGTTCGGGGTGAAGGCCAAATCTCGGATCGTCACACAGTATAAGTTGCGAACACCTTTCCATGAAATGCTGCTTTCCAGAGCCAGGAGGACCTGTGATAAGATATGCATGGGCCAGGCGATGGTTTTCAAGGGCATTTGCTATTAACCTCAAACTGGACAACATTGAACCAAGAGCCTTTTTGGCCACTGCCATTCTCAATCTCCCAGTCTGAAAAAAGCGCCTATGCCCTTGAGCCATCCAGGCATGTTCTCCCAAAAACCTGTCTCTGGATGGAGGGGCGGCAGGTCGTCCTTTCTCAGGGCCTCCCATACTATGCTGGCCTGATTCTCCCGGGTTGGAGTTATGATCTCTCCTGTACGCCTGTCTACTGGAACAAAGGCGATGCCCTCTGGTATGTCATAGGTCTTTTTTGTCATATCCTGCACAGTGGTCTTCATGAAATCCGTCCAGATAGGACATGCTGCCCTGCCTCCAGTCTCGAGGCTGCCAAGGGATTTCCTATCCTTTCTTCCAACCCATACACCTGTGACAAACTCGGGGCTAAAGCCCATGAACCAAGCATCCTTATAGTTGTCGGTGGTACCAGTCTTTCCCCCTACTGGTATGCCAACAGCCTTGGCCCTTCTGCCTGTTCCATTCTCGACAACTCCCATGAGAAGATAGGCCATCTGAAAGGCTGTCACAGGATCAAGGGCCTTATGAAATTCAGGATCAAGCATCTCGAGGATCCTGCCATGCCTATCAGCGATCTGTTCTATGAGTTGAGGAGTGACCACTTGTCCTTGGTTCACAAAGGTGGAGTAGGCCTCAACCATCTGAATCAACGGAACCGCTGAAGAACCAAGGGCAATGGAAAGATTGTGGGAAAGGGGTACTGTTATGCCCATTTTTCTGGCTTGCTCTATAATGGCGTTAATCCCGGCAAGCCTTGCAACCTTCACTGACACGATATTTCTTGAAAACGTCAGGGCAGTTCTTATGGTTATAGGCCCCATGTAGGACTTGTCGAAATTCTGTGGCTCCCACATCTTGTTGTTGTCTGTACCCTTGAGCGAGATTGGCTCATCGACAATTATGCTATTGGGCTGGATGAGGCCCTTTGCCATTGCAGTAGAATAGACAATGGGCTTAAAGGCGCTGCCTGGTTGCATACGCCCCTGGGTAGCCAGGTTGAACTGGCTCTTTGAATAGTCGGTACCGCCTACCATGGCCTTTATGGCACCAGTTTGAGCATCTATGGAGAGCAGGGCACATTCTATATTTTTCTTCAACCGCTTATCTGTCTTGTGCCTCGATATTATCTTTTTCAGGCCCTTTTCCACGAATCTGTATGCATTTTCCTGCCATTTTGTATCCAAGGTGGTGAATATCTTGAGCCCATCGTTGAAGAGTCTCTTGGTACCGTATCTCCTGATCAGGTCCTTTTTGGTCTCTTGCAGAAAGTATCTGGCACCTCTTGGGAGATGTATCTTCTCGCTCTTGAATTGAAGTCTGTATTCAAGGGCCTTTTCATGCTGCAACTCATTTATATATCCCTCTTCGAACATTCGCCTCAGAACGTATTCTTGTCTACGTCTGGCCCTGTCGTAATGTTTCAGGGGGTTGTACTTACTGGGGGCCTGGGTGAGACCTGCTATCATTGCACATTCTGCAATATTTAGTTGATTGACATGTTTTGCAAAATAGGTCCTGGCGGCAGCTTCTACACCATAGGCACCACTGCCAAGGTATATCTGGTTGAGATATATGTTTAGGATCTGGTCCTTGGTCAACGTGCCGTCTATTTGCCAGGCCAGGATTGCCTCTTTGAGTTTTCTGATCCAGCTCCTTTCTGGCGTAAGCAAGAGGGATCTTGTCACCTGTTGAGTAATGGTGCTGGCGCCTTGTACAATGCCTCCTGCCTCCACATTTTTCAGGGCCGCCCTCATGACACCAATGAAATCTATGCCTCTGTGTTCATAGAACCTGGAATCTTCTGCGGCCAGGAATGCATTTATAAGTCTCCTGGGGATCCTTTCTATGGGAATCGGCCATCTCTTCTGGATATACCAATAGGCCAGGATCTTTCCGTCCGATGAGTAGACCTCTGTGACCATTGGAGGTTGGTAGTTCTTAAGCTGGCTTATAGAAGGCAGGTTCAGCATCATATATCCCATCATAAGGAAAACAGCACCTGCGGTAACAAAGAGGCAGGAAGTCCACATGATGATGAGCAGGGGTTGGGCCCCCCATTTTCGCTGTACCCTCTTTTTGGTTTTTTTCAATTTTCTGGCCATTTGGATCTATCAAACACTGGAGTTTAACTAACCGTAACCTTGGTAACAACTGCTTTTAGAAGACCAGGTCCAAAGACGTCTCTTAATCCCGAATCGTGTAGCTATCAAGTTTGTCAAAGCTGAGAGACAAAGGCAGGTTCGGTAAAATTGCAAGCCCCTCATGGATTCAAATACACCGGGATCTCAATCGCACTTGATTTCACCTTTCAGGTGAAGAGATAAGAGACTTGGCCCATGCGATAACTACATAAAGTTACTCAGTGCAGGCACTTGAAGTACATAATCTGGCCTAATAAAAAAACCCTGTAACATCCTTAGTTACAGGGCTGCGGTTTTATAAGGAGTGGGATTTTATCTCCCTATGGATTTTTCCTCGGTGTCTATTTTGCCTCTTCTGCTGCCTTTGAACCCATCTCTTTTACAGCATCTCCGACCTTGTTTGCCGTATCTGGTGCGGTTTTTTTCACCTCTTCGGCTGTAGCCTTCGTAGCCTCAACAGCCTCCTTTGTAGCCTCTTCGGTCTTGTTCACTGTTTTTTCAACAGTAGCTTCCGTCTTCTCGGCAGCCTGCTCGGTCTTTTCTGTAGCAGCCTTTTGGGTCTCTTCTGTCTTTTGGCTGGCTGTCTCGGTCAGCTCTTTCGCCTTCTCCGTAACAGCCTTTGCTGCCTCATGCGTTGCCTCGACAGCTGATTTTGCTGCCTCTTTCGCCTTGTCAGCAGCCTTCTCCCCATGCTCACTACTACAACCAAAGGCTGTTAACAACATGATCCCCAAAACGATTGTAAAAAATTTTTTCATCTACTTGACTCCTCCTTTGTCTAATTCTTATCTCACAAAAAACACGCAATTTCTTCGTTGTGAAGCTTACCCGTGTCTTAAATCACAAATCAAAGAGATTTTAATGATTTTAGTAAAGATTAGGTAATTTTGACACCACGTCGGATTCAGACATTCACGGCCTGTAACAATATACAATAATAACGAAACTTTTTTAAAAGGCAAAGAAAAATCAGTATGCCCCTTTTGCTCTTGACATCCCTCAATACGGAGATTATTAAGATTGCCGTGAATCGAGAAATGGGCCGTTAGCTCAATTGGTAGAGCAACTGACTCTTAATCAGTAGGTTCGGGGTTCGAGACCCTGACGGCCCACCATGGACAACAAAGGGGTTAGGTAACACATGCCTAACCCTTTTTTAGGTTTAAAGAATCAAGCTGTCTCAGGCCCTAAAAGCATACCAGAAATTTTTTCATCAACTGTTTTTGTTTCAATCGACTTATCAAGTGGGCAAGATCCCCTGGCCATGATCACTCGTGGAGGCGTTTCTCGTGAGAGTTTAAGTAAAGGGGATATACTTCTTGATTTTGAGAAATAAGGTGCCATCTTAATAACTGATCATGATGGAAAGGGATACAAAGATAAAAATCTTATTGATAGAGGATGATCCTGTAATCACGGAATTTCTCCGAACAGGCCTCAAATATGAAGGATATGATGTTGTGTCCTTTGACAATGGAATACAGGGGCTTGATTCGTTGAACAGAAATGAGTTTGACCTGGTCATCCTGGATATCGTGCTCCCAGATATCGATGGATTCGAGATTTGTAGAAGGATCAGGGCAATGGGACAAGAAGTGCCAATACTAATGCTCACTGTCAAAAAAGAGATTTCCGACCGGGTAAAAGGGCTGGATAGTGGAGCGGATGATTATCTAACCAAGCCCTTCAGCTTCGAAGAACTCGTGGCCAGGATACGGGCATTATTGAGGAGGAGCGGTAGGATTGGCCAAGGGAAGATGCTGAATGCAGCTGGTGTTGTGCTGGATCCTTCTACCAGGCATGTCAGGATTCATGGCAGAAACATCGAGCTTACACCTACGGAATTCGGGTTACTTGAGCTTTTCATGCGTCATCCCTACAGGGTTTTCACAAGGGAGACCCTCTTGAACAGGGTCTTGGGATACGACTTTGATGGAGGCACAAACGTCATAGACGTACATATAAGCCACCTCAGAAAAAAACTGGGTGACAGGCCTGCCCGCCTGATCCGCACGGTATATGGGGTTGGTTATTCCTTTCAACCTGGAGATGATGCTACATGAAGGCAGTGCTTGGCCTTTCACTGAAAGCACGCCTTAGCCTACTCTATGCTGTTTTGCTCATTCTTTCCGTAGTCATCGTTGGGTTCTGTTCCTACTGGAATGTTTGGCAATTGTTCATAAACAACAAAAGTGCACACCTGAGGGCAAGGGCCAAACCTATAATAGCACATTGGCTTACCGATTACGGGTTGGTAAGTGTTGAACATCCTGCCTCGAAATTAACCAGTGAAACTGCTGCCATCTTGGCCAGAGATCTCACTTCTAAGCAGTCTTCAGCGATAATCCTCGATAATACGGGGAAGATAATAGCCAAAGGCAAGAGGCTTCCGGAAGAGCCCGATGCACCTCCTCCTGAATTAGGGCAGTTTAAAAAGGCCATGAGTGGAGAAAACGAGGTGACCTATTTTGCCAATCTGAATGGGACCTCCCTTTTGGTAATGCTCATACCATTGAGGCCCCGGCCAGGCAGTCCCAAGGTCTTCGGAGTTGTCCAATTGAGTACTGGTCTTAGGGAGATAAACAGAATGCTTTTCCGCCACGGGGCAATGCTCATGGCCATAGTGGCACTCATCCTGATCCTTGGAACCGTTGCTGGGTATTGGCTCATAGGTATGAGCCTGCGGGATCTACAGGGCTTAGTCAAGACATGTAATGCAATTAGCAGCGGTGATTTCTCAAAACGTGTTTCCGTAAATACAACCCAGGGGGAAATCGGACGTCTTGCCACCTCTTTCAATCAGATGATCTCACAATTGGAGTCGATTTTTGCCTCACAGCAGCGCTTTGTAGCCAATGCTGCCCACGAACTGTTAACCCCTCTTACAGGGCTTAAGGGATGTGTTGAGGTACTTCTGAGGGGCGCACAGGACGACCCTGCCACAACCTCTCGCCTGTTGAAGGCAATGTACAGGGAGGTAAATCGCCTTATCCGCCTATGTGAACAGCTTCTTGGCATATCCAGGTTGGAAGGCTCGTCACATGTGCATAGACAAGACGTGGTGGTATCTGAATTTTTTGCAGATTTTATGCCTCAGGCCCGTCTTTTGGCCAATGATGACCGCCTTGTTCTCAGACAGGGACCATACGCGAGGATATCTGTAGATCCGGACCTGCTCAAACAGGTACTGTTCAATCTGCTCTCAAATGCACTTCGTCATTCCCCTGACGATACACCAATTGAGATAACCTGGAGACTTCTGCCCGATTTTGTGGAAATCCAGGTACGTGATCATGGAGAAGGTATGGACGCCACCACCCTCAGCCATGTTTTCGAGCCTTTCTATAAAGGCAGATCACATACATGCTCATACAAACGAAGTGGCCTGGGCTTGTCCCTTGCCAAATCCATGATCAATGCCCATGGAGGCACAATAAAAGTGGAAAGTGCGCCAGGCAAAGGGACAATTGTATCCTTTACCATCCCCCTGAGCAGTAATTAATCCCAGATATTCCCAATATAGCCATCTTAATCTTTTTTTAATGTTTTCTTAGGGACTTTTTAATCTTTTGTAACAATAATTTAAACTGAAATAATATTGTTGGAGGAGGTAATGAAAGACAAGTTGGTTCCTGGTGTGAAATGGGCACAGATAACATTCGTCTCAATGGCAATAGGTGGATGTGCACCAGGACCTCCTCCACCTGTGCCACCAGGCCTTTGGGGTAGTTTGTTCGACTGGCTGCTCTTGGCCCTTCTTGTATGGATTGTCGTGCTCATGTTGAAAAGGCGACCATATTCCAAGAACAATACAAGAAACGAGCAATTTACCGATGCCCTAAATGCCGTTAACAACAGGATATCCGCCCTGGAAGAAGCAGTGGAACACCTTAAGAGAAGTGTAGAACAACAGAAAGGAGGAAGGAAAAAATGAAGATTTTAATCGTCTTTTGCATCCCTTTGATCTTGGTATTTTGTACCTTGGCCCAAGACTCTTTTGCCCAGGAACAGGCCTTACCGCCACTTTTGAAAGGCCAATCAGTTCCTCCTTCACCACCACCGTCACCACCACCTGTGGAATCGGCCATGAGACCTGTTCCTGCAGGCCCTCCTACTGCTGGTCCCGCTCCACCTCCAGTAGGTGCGCCAGCCCCACAACAGACTGTCCCAGTCCAGGAAATAATTGGTAGCCTTGGCTCTGCCGTCAATACTGCCCAAAAAATCAATGGTCACTTGAGACCTGGTAATGTATGGACTGTTGTAGGCCCTGCAGGTGAGGTAGAGATAAAGGCTGGATTGTTGTACCAGGATACAGTAGTGGCTGTCTTACATTTTGATCCTGTTGATGGCAGCGTTCTTCCTCTGGGTATTCATCCTCGTGTTGGCCAGAGTAACCCACAGATCCAGTCTATACAGGCAGATCTTGCAACCTTGACCAGCAAACTGAGGATCATTCCCTATGCCCAATTCAGAGAACCCGAGGCATGTTGGCTTTTCCCCATCACCTTGGGAAACAGCATAGTGACAAACGTGAAGATCTATTACGATGGCCTCCATGTAGTGCCAGACTATCCAGCTGATCAGGAAATGCGCTTCTATGGCAAGAGATAATCAATCCAAGGTATTTTACCACCTCAAGAGAAATGCCCTTACAGCGCTGCTTGTTATAGCAGCGCTCTGGTTATCAGCAGTCCTTGATAAACCAATTTCTGTTCTCCCAGCACTTGTAGACTGGAATACCATAGTTACGTTGTCTGGCTTGCTGCTGATCACTACAGGGATCAAAGAGAGCGGGCTTTTTTCTCTTTTGGCCTACAGGATCTCGAAGAGGATCGACAACGAGCGCATATTGGCCCTCTTCCTGATATTTTTGGCAGCAGGTCTTTCTATGTTTCTGACAAACGATATAGCCCTGTTCATAGTGGTCCCATTGACATTGAATCTCCAAAATATCCTCAAAGAGGATCATAGTAAGATCATCATATTTGAGGCCATAGCCGTAAACGTCGGCTCTTCCCTTACACCCATCGGCAACCCCCAAAATATCTTCCTATGGCATCAATGGGGCATCAGATTCCCGGTTTTTGTCAAAGAAATGGCCCCCCTTGTCTTCATCATGGCATTTTTTTTGCTTCTCATGACATTTGCTTGCTTCTCGACCAAAAGGATCCAGGTGGCAAACCACCATGATCAAAAGGTGGACAAGACACTTTTTATTCTATCTGTCCTGCTTCTTGTCTCGTTTATTGTTTCCATAGAATTGGGATTTGGCAGATATTTTCTGGCAGTGGTTTTTCTCGCCATGCTGGCAATGAGAAGTGACGTGATATTAAAACCAGATTGGGGGCTGGTTTTTCTTTTCATCTTTCTTTTCATCGACTTAAACCTTGTTTGTCAACTAAAGGACAGCCGCCAACTCCTTGGCCTGATTGATTTTGGGAATAAGGATATACTTTTTCTGTCTGGCGCATTGTTGTCACAGGCTATCAGTAACGTCCCTTCAGCCATCTTGCTGGCTGCCCACTCTACCAATATCAAGATGATAGCATATGGAGTAAATGTTGGAGGAAACGGGTTTTTGATAGCCTCGTTTGCCAACCTTATTGCCCTACGTTTTACAGAAAAAGGCTCCAACTATTTTCTGTTTCACCTATATTCTATCCCCTTTTTCATCGTCACCCTCATTTCTTCTTACTGGCTATTCGTCATGTAGACAGGCATATACCTACACCTAATAACCAATGGCAGAGATTATGATCACCTCGAAGCTGGCTGTGATCGAGCCAAATCTTTCCAGATAGCATCCTTGTAGTTTTGCTATTGCCTCTGGAGAAGAGAAGAGGGGAGGTCGCCCATCCCTGCGCGGTGAGACCCCTGTCATCTTGAATACCCTAAGCAACTGAAGAAGGTCGGGGTATTTTTTTTCTATCGTGATCCTTTGGACATCGAGAGAGGTAAAAAATGGAGAAAGTGCATATATGTCCTCGGGAAATCTGGGGAAAAAGGCTGTCGGCAAGGTTGTATCCTTACTGGGGAACTGGGCTGAAAGGACAAAGGAGAGTTCTTTCAGGGTATTTCTGCCAAAAAGAGATACCAGAAACAGACCATTTTTTTTTAGGTGCCTTTTAGCAAGCCCTTCTATGGTAGGCCCAAAGTGGTTGAACCACTGCATGGCACTGGCAGAGATGATGAGATCGAACTGCGGTTCTCTTCTCAATGGGAGGATTTCTGCATCACAGCACACAAAAAATACATTATCGTGCCCCCTCGTCCTATCTTTTGAAGTTACAACCATATCGTGGGACAGATCTACTGCAACAATCCTTTTTGGCCTGGGCAGCATTGCCAATATTCTTTGGGTTAGGCTCCCTGTACCGCAACCTATCTCCAAGATATTCCCAAAGGCGCGGGGAGACAGCTTGCTCATGAGAAGCCTATTTACCTCCTGTTGGATCTCGGCATGGCAATCGTAGGTGGATGCCGCCCTGGAAAAGGCGGTCCGGACGTTCTTTTTAGAAACTATCGAGGACTTCATTGAAATTGATCCTTAGAAAGGGAAGATGGCCAGAAGAGTCAACTATGAGCCTTTTGAATTTCCTGTCTGATATGACAGGGGCCATGGATGATACAGGGGCGATCTTGTCATATTCACCGTGGACTATCAGTAGATTCAATTTAGTAAAGCTATAGGGTGTCATGGGAAACTGCAAAAGAAAGTTAAGCCCCTTGATCAAGCTCTCTTTTGACCAGGCATCCATGAGTCTTTGCATATGATCCCTTCTGAAAATTCTATAATCTGCTGTTTGGGCATAGAAGGAGGAGAGATAAAATTTTTTTAGGGTCCTTTCTTTGTCTTCAACTATCTGTTCCATGAGCACTGATAATTGTTCCTTGGGATAACTATCTCGTGAAGAGATCAAGACGAGATTCTTTATCAGCTCTTCGTATCTTTTGGCAAAGAGATAGGCACTGACGCCCCCAAGGGACCAGCCCAGTATATCCACCTCACATAGTTTGTTGTTTTCTAGAAAAGATGCGAGGTCTTGGCAAATGTCTTGATAGAGTGGAGCGGTAGGCACTATGAGGTTGTATTCCAAAGGATCCAATGGAAATATCCTGTAGTCGAACCCCCAACCAGGCAGCACCACAAGAGCCTTCTTGAATCCACGATATAGATAGTCAAAATACATAATTTATTAGGAAGATAAAAAATATTTTTCAAGTAAAAGTTGAAGTTTCTCGATATCCTTCTCACTATGCTTGGCAGTGATTGAAAAGCGGATTCTTGGCTCGTTTATTGGGACAGAAGGAGGACGTATGGAGCGTACAAATATGCCATGTTCAAAGAGATATTTCTCAAGTTCAACCGTCTCTGTTATATCCTCCAGTATGAGGGGGACTATCTGTGATGCCCCCCTTGTCTTCTTCCCGAGCCTTTTTCTTAGGAAGCCTCTCAGGCCTTCTGCCTTTGTCAATACCTGTTTTCTATCTATCCCAGTGGCAGATAGAATCTCAATAGCCATTAGATTTGCAGCCGCTACAGATGGGGGTGGGGCTGTGGAAAATATGAAACCCCTACACCTGTTTAGAAGAAATGATTTTGTTTCCCTTGAGCATGCGGCAAATGCACCATAGCTTCCAAGGGCCTTCCCGAAGGTGCCAATGATTATCTCCGGTATTTTCTTCTGCTTTCTCGAGATGATTCCCTCTCCATGGTCGCCAAAGATACCCAAGGCATGGGCCTCGTCTGCCAACAGGAATGCCCGATATTTTTCCTTGATCTCACAGATCTCGTCCACAGGGGCAATATCTCCATCCATACTGTAGACAGTCTCGATCAATATGAGGGCATGGCGATACCTGTCTCTGTTTTTTTTCAGGAGCTGTTCCAGGTGTGAGGTATCATTGTGGAGAAATCTATAAAAACGGGCGCCAGAAAGAAGCACACCATCAACCATGCTGGCATGGCAACTGCGGTCCATAAAGATTACATCTTTTTTACCAACGAGAGCAGGGATAATAGTGGAGTTGGCTATATAGCCATTCCCCAAGCAAATGGCATCGTCCGTGCCTTGAAAATTGGCAACAGCCCTTTCCAGCCTATCAAAAATGGCCAGGGATCCACTCATGAGCCGGGATGCCCTGCTGGAACAGCCCCACCTTTCAATTGCCTCTATTGAGGCCCTTTTGATTTCTGGATGGTTACTGAGACCGAGATAGTCATTGGATGCAAGATCAATGACCCTTCTGCCACCTATCTCTACCCTCCCGTGGCCTATATCGCTGACAGTCACTGCACTTCGCAGTAAGCCTCTGCTGTCTATCTCTTCCAGTTCACCCTTGAGCCAGTGCTTCATAGGTATTTCTTGAGGGCAGTCTCGAGGGTTGAGATTATCTCTTCTATAGGATGATTCGTGTCAAGCCTTATGACATGATCGGCTTCATCTGGGCCTGGTTCTGAGAAGATCTCCTTTTGTTTCTTGTAGATCTCTAATCTTCCATCAGATACCTTTCCCTTTTCCATTGACCTGTGTTCAAGTCGTTTCTCCACCTCTTCCTCAGAGCAGGTACAGACTATGAATATGAGTTTTGCCCCAGATGCCCTTGCTACCTCCTGAAGCCTTTTTCTCTTGTCCCTGTCTATATAGGTCGCGTCGAGCACAACCGATTCCCCTATTATCAAATTCCTACCAGCAAGCCGGGCAAGGGCCCTGTATGTCTTTTCAGTAAACTGACTGGAATATATGCCTTGTCCAAAGGGCTCAATCCGTTTTTCTGTAGCTGGGATCCCAGAGATGAGTTCCTTGCGTACAAAATCGGAGTTGAATACCTCTATCCCTTTTCTTTTGGCAAAAGCTGTTGCAATGGTTGATTTACCAGTACCTGACAACCCCATGAAGACATAGAGGTTTGGCGGCTCTGTAATACCGCCTGCATATCTGTATGCCAAGCTAAAGTATCTTCTGGCCTGCTCGAGACTCTTGTTTTTCGCCTCGGGATCAACTCCAGGATCCATCCAGGTAAAGCACCCTATCTTTCCCCTGACCACGGCCCTGTAACACTTGTAAAAATCGAGCAGACGTAAGAGTTCTCTGTCTTCCATTTCTGTCTGAAATCTCGATGAGAAATGGTAGGCAAGGTCACAAAGGCCCTGGAAATCCAGGTCCATGGCAAGAAAGGCCACATCCACTGCCACGTCTCCATATCTGAATCGCTCATTGAATTCTATGCAGTCGAATATATAGATCTTGTCCCTGATCCGATCAAAGCAGATATTTGCAGAATACAGATCACCATGCCCTTCCACTATCCATCCATCTCTTTGCCGTTTTGAAAAGACAGACTTGTTCTCCTCCATGAACTGTCTGGTATAACCAATGATCTGTTCATTCATGTCTTCCGAAAGGGCAGTACCTACAAAGTCTATGATCTGGGTAAAGTTTTCTTCACAATTATGCTGCACCGTCTCTATGCCACCAAGGAATAATTTTCCCTCTGGGGCCTTGGCTTGCCTATAGAATGGCACCAGTATGTCCTTTATCCCATCCAGGTCCCTCGAAGTTATCTCATCCCTTTCTATCAACAATGACATTAGGCCATCGTCAGGCATTCTCTTCATCTCGACAGCCCATTCCACGACCTCCCCTGTACCGCTGAGGGCAAAATCTCCATCTTTGCCTTTGGTTATGGGGACTATGCCCAAGTAGATCTCTGGACACAGCCTTCGATTCAATCTTATCTCCTCGTTGCAGAAGAAATGGCGTTTTTCCAGAGAGGTAAAATCCAAAAAACCAAAATCTACCGGCTTTTTCACCTTGAAGACCAGATCTCCTGCCAAGAAGACCCAAGATAGGTGGGTTTGAATGAGATCCACCCGTTGAGGCTTGTGAGGATAAAAGGAGGGCCTCTTCATGGATCCAAGCCATAGGGGTTCGTTTTTCATAATATTCTCCCGAAGTTAGATAGGTTTTTTACAGTATTCTTGAAGCAAAGCGGTTAAGTGATTATAAACTTGTTTTTAACAAAGGGCGAGTTCCACAATATCAAAGAACCTATACAGATCTACAGGGGGGAAAATGGCAGAGATAAAGAGTGCTCTTGAAATTGCCATGGAGAGGGCTGAAAAAATTGGTTCCCTCTCCAGAGAGGAATTGGATGCACAAAAATGGGAAGAACGTGGCAAAAAGACGGCTGCAGCATTCATAAATGGAAAGCTCGGAAGCCTTCGAGAAGGTCTCAAAGATGTGCCAGGTGAATATATCCAGGCTGTGCTTACTGGTGCCAGTGATATTCTACTCAGAAATATTGTTCTTCCCAGGGACCCACACCAGTGGGAATCGATCAGGAGGGCCATGGAAGGCCTGGTGGAGATAAAGGGAAGCATTGCTTCCCAAGTCATGCCACAGATCGAGCAACTGCTCAAAAATTATGAAAAAACCATGGACCACTACAAGCAGCAGTTCAAACAACAGGTAACCCAGGCAATGGGGAATCAGGATATGGCAACCATGCAAATGAACTCAGAAGGACTCAATGCCCTCGCCTCCATGCAGGAAGAATGGAACAAGTTGTCTGGGGAAATCACTCAACAGTTCGAACAACAACTACAACCACTAAAGGCCTATCTCAGGCAGTAAGGCCAGATCCAGAGTCATCGTCTTGCAAATGCTCAAAAGGCTCATTCAGGATATCAGGGATGGCAAGGTCTCGGTTGATCAGGCCATGAAACTACTCAAGCTCCTTCCATATGAAGAGATGGACAACATCCTTTTGGATCATCATAGATATCTGAGAAAGGGCTTCCCAGAGGTGGTCTATGGGCCTGGCAAGAGTATAAGACAACTCAAAGACATCGTATCCACCTTCCTTGAGCAGAAGGTGCCAATACTTATTACAAGGATAGATGAACAAAAGGCCCAGGGGCTCTGCAGACAGGTCCCTGCCATGAGATACGATCATGTGGCAAGGGCTGTCTATCATCCTGGTAGCAAGAATAACCCCATTGACGAAAATCAAAAAAATGAAGAAAAGGTACTCGTTGTCACTGCTGGGACCTCTGATCTGCCTGTTGCCAGAGAGGCCACCCTCACGTTGAGGCTCATGGGCATAGGCCATGAAGAATTGATAGATGTGGGGGTTGCAGGCATACATCGGCTCTTCAGCCACATAAGGCGTCTACAAAGCTCAAGTGTAATAATTTGTATCGCAGGGATGGAAGGGGCCCTGCCCAGTATAGTGGCAGGGCTTGTCAGATGTCCCGTGGTTGCTGTCCCCACCAGCACTGGCTATGGCTCCAATCTAAATGGAATTGTACCCCTTCTGGCCATGCTCAATAGCTGTGCCCCAGGTATAGGTGTTGTCAACATTGACAATGGCTTTGGAGCTGCAGCCTTGGCAGCATCCATACTTTGGAGCTGAATTGGGATATTCAGGCCATCTTCTCTATGATCCTTGATTGGGAGGTGGCAATAGCCCCTTGGCACGCAATTTCTTTCTCTTTTTCCTTCTTCTTCTCCTCCGTCTTTCGATTTCACGTTCCCTTTCCCTCTTTTTGTGTTTGGCCATAAAGAAGTTCCTCCTATACACAATTATATTTTTTTCTGAACGCCTTTTTAATCCTTGAATGAATCACTGTAAATAAAAAGGATGGTATCTATTGTCCATTTTTTTCTTTTCCATTGAAAACGAAAGGCTGCTGCCATATTATATGCCTCAATATCAAAGGGGCCGAGTTGTTGCCCTGCCTATCTCTATTAACCAAGTGGGAGAGGAGTCTCTATATTGTGAAGGTCAAAAACTGGATGAATAAAAATGTGATCACCATTACTCCAGATGCTGGTCTGAAGGATGCAATAGAGATCATGCACTACCATTCCATCCGACATCTGCCGGTAATTGATCAGGACGAAATGCTCGGGTTCGTGACAGAGAGCAATCTTCGCCAGTATCTCCTTACAGATTTGGTCAATGAGCTGACCATGGCAGACCTGATGATCATAAACCCAATCACTATCGATCCCAATGCCAGTATCGATTCTGCGGCACGCCTCATCTACCAATACAAGATTGGAGGCCTGCCAGTATTGGAAAAGAGGAAACTGGTCGGCATTATCACCATTACCGATATACTGGGTGCATTCATAGAGCTTCTTGGCCTGCTGGAGGATAGCACGAGACTCGATATAGTATTGAATGAGAAGCAAGGAAGCATAGACGATGTACTAAAATTGATCCGAAACCTGGGAGGCAAGACTATCAGTGTGGGAGTAGATACCCAATCGTCAAGGAAAAAAGTTTACTATATAAGGCTCGAAAAGGTGGAAATAGAACCAATTATCAAGGCCATAGAGGAAATGGGACACAAGGTACTATCTCTAATAGATTGAAATGTCCCTGTCATATTTTGGCATGTTGTATGGAGATTTTCTTCAAAACGTGATTCAGCTACGTAATCCTCGGTAACGCTTAGCTCTCAAGGGAAAAATGGCAAACTTTCAAGTAAATAAGACCTTTCAAGAGATAAACGAAAGGATACGTCAGGGCAAGGCAGTGGTAGTGACTGCCGAAGAGATGGTTGGCATCGTCAGGAAAAAAGGTGCGGTCAAGGCAGCCAAGACAGTCGATGTTGTTACCACAGGGACCTTCTCCCCCATGTGTTCTTCAGGGGCCTTTTTGAACATAGGGCATACCAAGCCCGGAATCAAAACGGCCAAGGTGTGGCTCAATGGAGTGCCTACGTATGCAGGGTTGGCTGCAGTTGATTGCTATATAGGGGCCACAGAACCAAGGGAAGATGACCCTCTGAACAAAATATATCCAGGAGAATTTCTCTATGGCGGTGGTCATGTATTACATGATCTCGTGGCTGGGAAAACGATATTGTTAAAGGCCGAGGCCTACGGTACCCATTGTTATCCAAAAAAATTCATAGAAAAGCGCATCACCATAAAAGATCTGCCATTCGCCCAGCTTTGCAATCCGAGAAATGCATATCAGAACTATAACTGTGCAGTCAACTTGACAGACAAGACGATTTTTACCTACATGGGTACCCTGAAGCCCAGGATGGGAAATGCCAATTATTGTACTTCAGGCCAATTGAGCCCCCTGTTCAACGATCCTTATTATAAGACCATGGGTATAGGCACCAGGATATTCTTGGGTGGGTCATCTGGTTATATAATAGGGCCGGGAACCCAGCACAACCCAAATGTGAAAAGGGGCTCAAATGGCGTACCTCGCGCTCCAGCAGGTACCCTTATGGTCATGGGGGATCTCAAGCATATGTCTCCCAGATGGTTGGTAGGGGTCAGTATGCTTGGATACGGTTGTTCCCTTGCAGTAGGTTTGGGTGTTCCCATTCCAATACTCAATGAGGAAATGGCTCGACACACTGGTATTGGAGACGACGAGATAATCACTCAAGTTGTAGATTATGGAAGAGCATATCCTAAGGGGAATGCCGAATGTATCAAGGAGGTCACTTACGCCGAGCTGAAAAGTGGAACCATCGAGATCAATGGTAAGCTGGTAAAGACTGCACCTCTTTCCAGCTATGTCAGGGCCAGGGAGATCTCACAGATACTAAAGAAGTGGATAAGTTCCGGGGAATTTCTTCTCGGTGAACCCCAAGAACTTCTGCCATCTTAAAAAAATCGGCTCACCTTGAAAAAAAGGCTTGAGACACTGAAACTCTGGATAAGAGATATCAGTGGCCCAATAGGATTGGGTTTTTCAGGTGGGGTGGATAGTGCCTTTCTCCTTACGGCTCTTTCCAGGTGGTGCCGGTTTCCTGTTAGGCCTTTTTGCGCAGTTTCTATATTTTTTCCTACAAGAGAACAGGTTTCAACAGCCCAGATTGCAAATGAGATCGGGGTGGAACCATACTATTTCACCTGGGAGCCCCTGAGCCAAGATCCTATAAGAAATAACCATGCAGATCGCTGCTATTTCTGTAAAAAATACATCTATACCACCATCCTGGACACGGCAAGGCAAATGGGCATAAAATGCATTGTCGATGGTACCCAGGCAGATGATTTAGGGAGGCACCGCCCAGGTCTCAAGGCCCTTGAGGAACTAAATATCCAGACGCCACTTGCCGATTGTGGTATCGACAAAGACTTTATCAGGTACATGTTAAAAGAATGGGAATTTGGTTTCTGGGACAAGGCCTCAGAGTCATGCCTGGCAACGAGAATTGCTACAAATACTTTGATTTCCAATGATAATTTAAAGATTATTGAAAAATTAGAAGATTTTTTCATTGAAAAAAGATTTAACCTTCCAAAAATCAGGATAATAAACAAATCAATTTATATTTTTGCAAATGTTGATGAAATAGAACGCATTAAAATGTATTTTAAAGAGATGGAAAGGATAGGGGAGGGATTCAGATTTTTTTTGAAAATTTAAATAAAACTCTTGCCTTTTCTTGTGATTTCCCTAATATAAAAGCAAATATGTCCGGTGTTCTTGTGGGCAAAATCTGTATAATATTAATGATGGGAGGGCCTTTATGAATAAAGGACAATTGGTGGAACAGATGGCAACAGGAGCTGGTATTTCCAAGGCAGCAGCTGAAAGAGCGCTCAATGCCTTCATGGACGCCATCATGGATGCGATGGGGGCTGGAGACAAGGTTACATTGGTCGGATTTGGAACATTCTATGTAACAAAACGCAAGGCCCGAACAGGTAGAAATCCACAGACTGGCAAGAAGATGAAGATACCTGCCAAGAAAGTGGTAAAATTCCGTCCGGGTTCAAGGTTGGCAGAGGCTGCTAAGTAAAGTCTACCTTTAGGAAACAGGGGTTTATGGCCGGTTTTAACAACCGGCTTTTTTTATGCTTTTTGGGTGTGGATAACTGCCCAAATTCGATTCATATAAGAGGGTGACAGAATTTAAGTTCTCTTGTGGTTGTGACGAATAAGATAACAAGATATAGAATCGTAAGAAGGCTGAAGAAGGCAAAATCTATCTATGAACATCAGCTCCTTTCACATACAGCATGTCATAAAGGCCTATGGGCAGCGCCTTGGCAGGCGTAGATTCAGCAGGCTGAATATGAATGGAGGAAAGCCAAAGACCCCTGATATAATATCTATTTCCACAGAGGCAAAACGTAGGCAGGTGATAGATCAAATAGCACATGATATTGTGTCCAGGGCAAAGGGCAACGATGAGAAAAATTTTGTAGCACATGGTTTTTTGGAACAGATTGGGAAAAAGCTCGGCGGTTCTCTCGACCTGATACCAGAGGCTGGAAGTAAGACAGATTTTAAATTTCGGCTCATTAGTGGCAAAGAAGGAGAAGGCGAGACCATTAAAGAGCTTTCCATCAATGATTTGAAAAAAATGGTGGAGAACCTATATTCGGATGAAATAGACAATGGAGAATGAAAATGAAAATCGGAGATCAGAGTCAAAATCTTCAGATAGAGAAGTATCTTAATACCCAGGGTGTAAACAATCAGCAAAACAAACAGACGGATGCATCGCAGCAGCAGGCAGCTTCTCAGGTAAAAAAGACGGATACAGTGCAGATCTCAAGCCGTTCCAGATTACTGAACAAGGTACAAAGCAGTGCCAATTCACAAGAACCCCAGAGGACGGAACGTCTTCAAATGATAAAAGAACAGGTACAAAATGGCACCTATAAAGTTGATGCAGAAAAGGTGGCAAATGCCATGCTAAAAGACCTGATAAAAGATCTGGGATAAGATTTTTCTTCTCTTCCTTCCTCTCCCTCCTCATGGAAAAGGGGTGAACATCGTTCACTCCTTTTTCTTTTTTCTCCAATCGACCATAGAGAGGGGGATCTGCCCAAGATCAATAATGTCGCATAAGATACATTATGTAAAATTAAATAAACAACAAAAATATCAAGGCTTTGAGGCCGTCAGCTATGGCAATACGGTCTTCCCATTTGTGTTTTAGAGTTTTGTCAGGCGATTGATCTTTTGATTGATGTCTGCCGAATAGAGCACCTGATCCCTTATCTCTGAAAGGATTTGCCTTGTATCTTGGGTCCTGCCGCTGTCAAGGTCCAACATCAGGAGTTCTATCTTTCCCAATATGATCTGAAGGGGTTGATTGAGCTGGTGGGTTGCTGCGCTGATTGAGGAAAGTATATGGGTGTATCTCTTGTCCTCCGCCCTATCAACCATCTGTCCCTTTTTCAGGCTATTGAATGCCTTCAATATGGAATAAGACAAAAACTCAGGATCGCATTTGGCCGGAACGACGAGGTTGAAGTCGGATAAAAAATCCTCCGGTGTGCCAAGTAATATCTTATATATGTTTTTCAATCCCCTGTCTTTTCGTAAAAATTCCAGGGTGTGAATATGGTGTTGCAGGTCCTGATCCTTATACAAGACAGCAACGCACCGCGTCTTTTCACTTATCAGATCAAAGGCGTTAGCCTTTGCCCATTTGACCACGGTGCAAAAAGGCTCTATTTTTTTTCTTATCACAGAGAACCCATCAATGCTTTCAGGCAAAAGTGCCACTTTTATCTGCCTCTCAGGAGGGACGGATTGCCTTGGTAATATCTGACAGGTCTTGTCCCTTTCCAGGTCACTGTCCAAGGCATTAAGTAGCCTGTCTGGATCCAGTAATGCTTCCTGGCCCACACTGATGAGGCCGACACTCGTTGCCATTGGCCTCTTGTCAGGGCCCTCTGCTTGTGAAATTATTTGCTTTAGCCTCAAGGCGGCACACTCCCCTCCTCCTTCATGGGTATCAGGAAGAATGGCAGCAAAGGTGCATGGAGGGGAGAAAAAATAGAGGCTGTCACAAGTCCTCAATTGTCCTTTGATTTTTTGATATATCTTCGCCAGATAATCTTCGGATATTTCATTGAAAATTTCTACTTCGATAAGCATAAAAGAGGCCCTGTGTCCATATCTTGAGATGCGACTAAGTTCCTTTTTCAGATCTCTATAAAAGGCCTCTTTGTCCAGAAAAATAACACTATTACTATCCGGTTTTTCAATAAATTTTGCCATGGAACCCTTTCGATTTTTTTATTTCTTATCGGAATATGTAAAGACTAAGACAAGGGCCTCGATGGCAGTATGGAGGCAGAGTTCTATCTTGAGGCAGGGGTATGTTTGGGGATTGAAAGACAAAATATAGCACCATGGGCAGGAGGTTTCTTGTTTTTTACCCAAACCTTGCCACCATGGGCCTCTACAATGGTCTTGACTATAGCCAGGCCTATGCCACAACCTTCTACGTTGCCAGAATAGTTGGCCCTGTAAAAAGGATCGAAGATATAGGGAAGGTCTTCTTCCTGGATCCCTGGACCATTGTCTTCCACTGTTATCATTATATTCTTTTCCGTATCTCTACATCTTATTCTGACAACTGAATCTCTTGGGGAATATTTGATGGCATTATCGAGAAGATTCAAGATAACCCTCTGAAATTGTGTCTTGTCGACAAATATAAGGGGCATGTCCTCGGGGATGTCCAGGTCTATCTTTATGCCTTTTTGAGATGCCTTTATCATTGCAGAATCAATAACGTCAGCAAAAAGCCTGGTTAGATCACAAAGTTCTCTTGCAAGATTAATTTGTCCTGCCTCCATGCGGACAATGTCCAAGAAGGATTTAATATATTTTTCAACCCTGTTCACTTCTTTCAATACAGCATCTATATATTGACGCTGCTTTTCGTTGAGGGGACCGGCCTTTTCCTGTTTCAGCCTCAAAAGCAGTCCCCCTGCCACTGACAGTGGCCCCTTTAGATCATGGGCGAACATGGAGATCAATACCCGCCTATGCTGTTCCAGTTGTTTTTCCTTGGTAACATCCCTGAATACAGCAATAGCCCCTTTCAGCTTGTTGTTCTTGATCAGGGGGGCAGCAGTGTAGCGTACAGGGATTTCATGCCCGTCTTTATGGCGGATGGAGCCCTCGGCATGGACCAGCACAGTGCCCTCTGAAGCTGATTCCTTCAAATCTGACAAGTAGCAGGGTATGCCAAGAAGTACCTCATGGCATTTTCTACCACGGATGTCCTCTTTCCTGAAACCAGTGATATCTTCAGCTGCAGGGTTGAATTCCAAGATATTTTCTTGGCTATCCAGAACTATGAGTCCCACTGGAAAATTCTTGACGATCAGATCAAAGAGTTCATCCTTTCTAACAGAATCGAGCTCCAGTGTTCCCTCTTTTTTCCCTGAAGAATCGGCACGCATATCGTCAATCTTGGTCCTTGGATATAGTCTTTTGTTCCACTAATTCTATCACCCTATCGGCTAGATCTGAAAATACTTTTACAACCCCTTCCTCCCTCTCTACATCTACTACAATTGGGCGACCTTCATCCCCTCCTTTCCTGATATCAGGGTCTATGGGGATCTGGGCAAGCATTGGCAATTTAAAGGCCCTGGCAATCTTTTCTCCACCTCCTGTACCAAAGATATCTATGATCTCATCCTGGCCAGGGAGCTTGAAATAAGACATATTCTCGACTATGCCCAGTACCGGGATCTTATGACTATTGAACAAGGCAATGGAACGCCTTACATCTGAAAGGGCTACCTTTTGCGGTGTAGTCACTATGATGACCCCTGAAAGGGGTATGGCTTGGGCCAGAGTCAAGGGTGCATCCCCAGTTCCCGGGGGAAGATCGACTACGAGATAGTCCAAGTGTCCCCAGTCCACATGGCCAAGAAATTCCTTGATTGCCTTGTTGACCAGAGGACCTCTCCAAATAATAGGTGTACCCTCTCCTGCCAGGGTACCTGTTGAGATCATCTTGATGCCATATTTTTCCAAAGGTCGAAGCATACCACCTTGGCCAACAGGCCTATCTTTAATGCCGAGCATAATGGGGATGTCGGGGCCGTGCATATCCGCATCCAATATCCCCACCTTGAGACCTTTTTTGGCAAGTGACAGGGCCAGGTTGACCGACACCGTGCTCTTGCCCACCCCACCCTTGCCACTCGCCACTGCGATTACATGCCTTACACCTTTCATTCCCTCCATTTCAGAGGGTTCTTTTCCAAATATCTTGGCCCGTTGTTCCGAGGTCATAGTGGTCAATACCACTCGAACTTCTTCCACCCCTGGTATCTTTCCCACGGCTTCCTTTACATCTCTTTTGATCTGATCCTTCAGGGGACAACCGGCCATAGTAAGGGCAATGGTAACCCTGACGGCATTACCTGCTATTTCAACATCCTGTACCATGCCCAGATCCACAAGGTTCTTGTGCAATTCTGGGTCTTTTACCTCTTTCAAGGCATCAAATACCTGCTCCTTTGAAATAGACATTTCTACATTCTCCCTATAACTTATATTTGAGCAACACCAGGATAATCCAAAACAGTAACGATTTCAGAATAAACAATTTTTGTTAACACCAAGGATAGAATGTGGTCATTTAAAGGTATTTTGGCAAGTCTAACACAGTTATTTGGATCATGGCAAAAGAAAAGCTCAGGTTAGATGTCCTGATGAAAATGAAGGGATTAGTGTCTTCAAGGGCCAAGGGGCAGGCGCTGATCATGGCTGGCAGGGTATTGGTAGATGGCAATGTCGTCACAAAATCAGGCCATCCTGTTTTGCCAGATCAACAGATAGAGATAAAGCAAGACCTTTGCCCCTTTGTGGGCAGGGGGGGGCTCAAGCTGCAAAAAGCCCTGGAATTTTTTGATCTGGATGTAATATCCAGGGCATGCATAGATGTAGGTGCATCTACTGGCGGATTTACCGATTGTCTCCTACAACATGGAGCAAGATTGGTCTATGCCATAGATGTGGGTTATGGCCAATTGGACTGGAGGCTCAGAAACAGGCCAGATATTATAAACATCGAAAAGACCAATATCCGTCATGTTACAAAGGACATCTTTAAGGAAGTCCCGGATCTTGCTACAGTAGATACCTCCTTTATCTCTCTAAGGATCGTTATACCCAAGGTCAAGGACCTTCTTCGAGACAAGGCCGACATCATAGCCCTGATAAAACCTCAATTTGAAGCAGGCAGAAAAAGGGTGGGCAAAGGTGGCATTATAAGAGATCCTTCAGTACATGAAGATATACTGAGGGAGCTGGAACAATTCTTTACCGAGATAGTAGGTCTTGCTTGCCAGGGAATCATACCTTCGCCCATTGAAGGGGCAAAAGGTAACAAGGAATTTCTGATCCACCTGAAAAAAGATCTTAAATAATTTGAAGGACCTTGATGAAAAAAGCGAATGTTGGCATTATATTTAGTTAAATTAATACGTTATGGAAATTATATTTAAAACTACTCATCTCATCTTTCTAACAAGCAACCATCAGGATGCCCTTAAGGACATTTTGGGCAAACGTCGCTTTTCTGGGAGGCCTATGAGATATGGCATTTTCTGATTTTGATCAGGATCTGAAATCCAGGAAAAGGACTGAAGATCAGGTTGAGGAACCCCCGAGGTTTCGGGTGCTCCTCCACAATGATGATTTCACCACCATGGAATTTGTGGTAAAGATCTTGGAAGAAGTATTTCATAAGACACCTTCAGAGGCTACAACTATAATGCTACATGTACATAAGAAAGGGATAGGTGAATGCGGCACCTATCCTGCAGAGATTGCAGAAACAAAAGTGGATACCGTGCACGCACGGGCAAGGGCGGCGGGTTTTCCCCTGCTTGCCACCATGGAAAAGGTTTGACGAGATATGATTAGTAAAGACGTAGAATTGATGCTTGGGGCCGCTGCAAGAGAGGCCCACTTGAGAAATCACGAATATCTCTCCTTGGAGCATCTCCTTTTTGCCATCATCCATCATGAAAAGGGTGAAGAGGTAATCACGGCATGTGGAGGAGATCTCGAACGGCTAAAAAAGAGGATTGAGAACTTTTTTAATACCCACCTTGAGAAACTTTCAAGGGGCAGTAACGAAACCCCTCAGCCGACCACGTCACTACAAAGGGTATTGCAGAAGACGATCATGCATGTGCAATCGGCTGGAAAACAAGAGGCAGATATAGGGGATCTACTGAGCGCCCTGATGACCGAAGAAAATTCTTATGCTGTCTATTTTCTCAGACAAGAAGGTATATCCAGACTGGACATACTAAACTATATCTCGCATGGCATAGCAAAGGTATCAAGTTCATCGTTTTCACCCAAGATAAGTGCTGCCAATCAGGATACGACACAGGATCAAGATACCAGCCAAGGTACAAAGCCTGCCTCTGCCCTGGAGAAATTTACCATCAATCTCACCACCAAGGCTGCATCCGGCAGGATTGATCCCCTCATTGGGAGGGAAAATGAACTGGAGCGTACAATGCAGATCCTCTGCAGGCGCAGGAAGAACAATCCCATATATGTGGGCGAGCCTGGTGTTGGCAAGACGGCCCTTGCAGAGGGTCTTGCCAGAAAGATCTGGGAGGATCAGGTGCCAGATGCACTAAGAGGGGTAACCATCTACGCATTGGATCTCGGCGCCCTGCTTGCTGGCACTAAATACCGGGGAGAATTTGAACAACGGCTCAAAGAGGTCATCGAAGAGCTGGTCAAAAAGGATAGGGCTATACTTTTCATTGATGAAATACATACAATTGTTGGTGCAGGGGCAACCAGTGGTGGCTCTCTCGACGCATCCAACATATTGAAACCTGCCCTGGCAGGCGGAGAGATAAGGTGTATTGGTTCTACCACGTATGAAGAATACAGGAACTATTTTGAAAAGGACAGGGCCCTTTCCAGGCGGTTTCAAAAGATAGATCTCAAAGAACCCTCTATCCAGGAGACCGTCTCTATTCTTCACGGTCTAAAAGGGCATTATCAAAAACATCACAACGTGCGATATACAAATAACGCCATCCGGGCAGCAGCTGAGTTATCAGCCAGGTATCTGTCCGATCGTCATCTCCCAGACAAGGCCATAGATGTGATCGATGAAGCTGCAGCCCTCCTAAGGCTGCACAGGTCTATAGACGATGGCCCGGCAACCATAACCATAAGACACGTGGAAAATGTCATTGCCAAGATGGCCAATATCCCTGCCAGGAACCTTACCAGGTCTGACATCGCCAGACTCGAGGCCTTGGAGGAATCGCTCAGATCCGTAGTCTTTGGCCAGGATGAGGCAATCAAGACCGTATCCAAGGCTATAAAACGTTCGCGTGCTGGTCTCACCCATCCCGACAAGCCCATAGGCTCCTTTCTATTCACAGGACCGACTGGTGTGGGTAAGACAGAGCTTGCCCGTCAGACAGCCAGGATTTTGGGCATCCATTTTCACAGGTTTGACATGAGTGAATACATGGAAAAACACGCTGTGGCCAGACTCATCGGTGCCCCACCAGGTTATGTGGGCTTTGACCAGGGCGGCCTTCTCACCGAGGCCATCAGGAAAAATCCCTTTAGTCTTTTGCTTCTCGATGAGATAGAAAAGGCCCATCCAGACATCTTCAATATTTTGCTTCAGGTCATGGATTATTCAAAATTGACCGATAATACCGGTAGAACAGCAGATTTTAAGCATGTGATCCTTATAATGACCTCCAATATTGGTGCAAGGGAAATGGAGGCAAGGGCCATTGGTTTTGGCGCATCCAAGAAGGACGATGGGAAGCAAAAGGGCGCATTTGCCGTCAAGAAATTATTCAGTCCAGAATTCAGAAACAGGCTCGACGCAGTGGTTCAGTTTAACAGATTGACCCCGTCGGTCATGGAAATGGTCGTTGACAAACTGTTAGATGAAGTAAGACAACAACTTGCACCTAAGAAGATCGGGCTGAAGGTCTCTGCTGACGCCAGAAAATGGCTGGCATCCAAAGGCTTTGATCCAGAGCACGGGGCCAGGCCCCTTGGCAGATTGATCCAGGAGAAGGTAAAGGATGCAATAGCAGATGCACTCCTGTTCGGAGGTCTCAAGAAAGGCACAGAGGTGGAAGTGCTTGTGGATGAAAACTCTGACATAGTGATCGGTTACCGGAGATAACAATATATGCCAATTATTCGCACGATTACCATAAGCCCAAATCTGCCAAAGAAACTAAGACCACTAATTCAGATCGCCAAAAACCTTTGGTGGACTTGGACACCTGAGGCCATTTACCTCTTCAAGGACATGGACGCGGATCTTTGGGACAATACCGGTCACAACCCCATTGCCATGTTGGGGGCCATTGAGCAACCAAGACTTGAAGAATTGGAGAGAGACGAGGTCTTTCTTGCCAGGATGGATTCGGTACTCACCGAGCTGAATCGATATCTCAAGGCCCAAACCTGGTTCAAGAAGGTGGGTGGCTCTTCAAAAAAAGAGTACTTTGCCTATTTCTCTGCCGAATTCGGTCTACATGAGAGCCTTCCATTGTATTCAGGGGGTCTTGGCATACTTGCAGGCGACCACATGAAGTCTGCAAGCGATCTTGGTCTTCCAATGAGGGGCATAGGACTACTCTATAAACACGGTTATTTTCAGCAGTATCTGAACCCAGACGGCTGGCAGCTCGAGACCTATCCCACCAATGATTTTTACAACATGCCCCTTTCTCCTGTTATGGATAAAGATGGCTCGCCGTTGATGGTACAGGTAGAGTTGGATAACAGGAACATATATTGCCAGGCCTGGGAGATAGTAGTAGGCAGGGTCAAGATATATATGCTCGATACCGATGTGCCTCTCAATAGTAGGAAGGACAGACAGATCACCTCCCATCTCTATGGAGGCAGTATCGAGACCAGGCTTGAGCAGGAAATCGTCCTTGGAAGAGGAGGCATAAGGCTGCTCAGGATGCTCGGTGAGGTCCCTTCAGTATGCCATATGAATGAAGGCCATTCCGCTTTCATGGCAATAGAAAGGTTGCTTCAACTCATAAAAAACGAGGGGTTAAACTTTGACGAGGCCCTTGAGGCAGTCAGGGCCACCAGTGTCTTCACCACCCATACACCCGTACCTGCTGGCATAGACCGCTTCCCCAATGAACTCATGAGACACTATTTTTCCAGGGTTGCAGATGAGCTCGGCATAGGTATCGAAAGGTTCCTTGATCTTGGCCGTATACAGCCTGGCAACCAAGGTGAACAGTTCTGCATGGCAGTACTCGCTATCAAGATGGCCTCTCAAACCAATGGTGTGAGCAAGCTCCATGGTGAGGTATCGAGGAATATGTGGGCCCAGATATGGCCACAGATCCCAAAACACGAGGTGCCGATCACCCATGTAACAAACGGGGTTCATACTCTGGGCTGGCTCTCAAGAGAGATGTCCAGGCTTTACGAGAGGTATCTTGGCTCCAGGTGGATTGATGAGCCCACCAACCACTCCATCTGGAAACGCGTTGAACATATAGCGGATTTCGAGCTTTGGAGGAGTAGGGAAAGGCTGAGAGATAGGCTCATTTCCTTTGCTCGACAGAGGCTCAAGAAACAACTGGAAAATAAAGGGGCACCAAAATATCAAATTAAGATGGCAGACGAGGTCCTGGATCCCGAGGCCTTGACCATAGGCTTTGCCAGGCGATTTGCTACATACAAGAGGGCTACCCTCCTGTTCAGAGATGAAGAAAGGCTCATAAAGATTCTCACCAACCCATCAAGGCCCGTACAGATAATCTTGAGCGGCAAGGCCCATCCCAAGGACAAGTTCGGTAAAGAACTCATCCATCAAGTAGTTCAAATGGCCAATAGACCAGAGCTAAGAAACCATATTGTATTCATAGAGAATTACGATATAGAGGTTGCCCGGTATCTTGTACAAGGGGTGGACGTATGGCTCAATACACCCAGAAGGCCCATGGAAGCCAGCGGTACCAGTGGCATGAAGGTTACTGCAAATGGAGGTATAAATCTCAGCATACTCGATGGCTGGTGGGTCGAAGGCTTTAACGGTAAAAACGGCTGGGCAATAGGGGCAGGTGAAGAATACGATGACTATGAATACCAGGATGAGGTGGAAAGCCGTCTCCTCTATGAGTTGCTCGAGAACACTGTGGTTCCTCTTTTTTACACCAGATCGAGCCACGACATCCCTACCGGCTGGATAGAGATGGTGAAAAATTCCATCCAGTCCATATGCCCCTATTTCAACACCAATAGGATGGTGGAGGAATACAGCTCCAAATTCTATCTACCCAATGCTGCCAGATGGAGGGTCTTTTTGGAAACAGGTTGGAAGGATGCAAGGGAGCTGTCCAGATGGAAGAAGAGGATATATTCCATATGGGATAGGGTCAAGATCGTAGAAGTGGAATTACCTACCACCAATTCTCCAAAGGTGGGTGATAGGATCCCTATTACGGCCATTGTCTTTCTGGGGGATTTGTCTCCAGAGGAGATACGTGTAGATGCCTATATAGGACATCTCGATGAGAAGGGAGAGCTGGCCGAAGGTCATCCCCTGCCCCTTCTGTATACCGGAGAACAGACGGACAAAGGCCATGTCTTTAGAGGAAACCTCCTATGTCTGTCGAGTGGCCAGATAGGCTTTACTGTGCGCTGTTATCCCTATCGTAAGGAGTTGGCCCATCCATTTGAAATGGGGCTTCTGACCTGGTGGGATAACAATTAAGTAATTTATCAATCAGACACATTCAAGCCTCAGGTTCCCGGCAGCCCCTGTTTCAGGATCCTGGGCCTTGACAATTATGGTGTAGGGCCCTTTGGACCTGCATATCAGCTGCCCAGAGAATTCGCTGACATTTCCACTATAGGAGAGCACGGATTGCTGGACAGGCTGATCCTTGGTAAACAGTTTGGCAACTACATTGAAGCGCCTTGGGTCCCATCTGCCACCAGCACAAGTAGGAAGTCCACAGCCCAATGTTATCTGAACCGATATGGCTATATGTCCCTTTTCGGCAATTAATTTCTGGCCAGGTTGTGGAGACATGGGTTGTATTGCAAGTCGAGCAGACATAGGGTAGTAGATTTTAATCTCCTATCTTTCAAACTTCAAAAATATATCAGCCGAAGGGTTCTGGCCTGATTCACTTTGGATCTCTATCCTTTTCGTCAGGCTGTATTTGAGTTTGAGTGTTGTCATGTTTTCTCCTATATCATTTATGAATTGGACATAGAGTTTGGGTGTAAGGTATGTACCTATGAGGATGGAGAGATCTCTTGTGGTATGCCCACTTTTGACACGAAGTTCCTCAAGCCCCCAAAATCGCTTGATCCTTGACGCAATAATATTTGCCGCCCCGGCAATGGCTGCCCCTGATTTGCTCCTCGAGACCTCTCCTCCACCTCCTACCAGAAAGGATAGGATTTCAGATTCAGGAAGAGACGGTTGGGAAAAGAGGCTGAGCACTGGCTCTTTTATACTTCCCCTGATCCTGAATCCAGCAGATATATCTCCAGTTTGCCTTACTGCCTCGAGTTCTACTTCTGGATTGTCTATGGGGGTGGAAGAATATAAGAATCGCCCCTTGGTAAGTTGGAGATCGGTGCCATAGAGATTGAATGTGGCATCTTTGATGAAAAGGGCCCCATCTGCCAATACAGGTTGTTCTGGCAGTTCAATTAACCTGATTTCCCCCTCAAGCCGTCCCTTCAGACCAAAACCATCGAATTTGATATGTTTTCCCAGGGAGACCTTGATGTCTGCATGGATATTGAGATCATTGCTCCTTTTCTTTTCCCCTGGCCTTTCAATGACCAGATCGGCAGACGGTAGGATTGCATCCTTTTCAAACCCCTGGGGATTGATGCGGGCTTCAGGGATACTGAGCCTTCCATCCAGAAATAGATTCTCTTTCTCTATCTTCAGGGAAATATCAGGTGACACATATGCCTTTAACTGAGGTGTGTTTGAGGCAAGAAACCTCGAGCCTTTGAGCATGGCCTTTGTCTCCCATGACTGCCTCAGCCTCGTGACAGAACCACTTATATCCAACATCCCCCCACCTGAATTTACACGCCCAGAAAACCGTATGTCTCCAGTCTGGCTCCATAACTTGATTTCTTGAGACCATA
The DNA here is from genome assembly GCA_026986785.1 of Deltaproteobacteria bacterium. Taxonomy (GTDB): domain Bacteria; phylum Desulfobacterota; class Dissulfuribacteria; order Dissulfuribacterales; family QOAL01; genus QOAL01. The sequence continues at coordinate 101,582 of JALSNW010000023.1, forward strand.
GGCTTATACCCAGGGCAGGGACCTCAAAGGCAAGACTGGACAAGCTTCCGTTGCCTCCAAGCTTTATCCTCGAGGTGGAACCTGAAAGACTGACGTGGGCCCGTGCCCTACCCTTTAGCTGTGTGATCTGGGGGATGAATGCCTCGATAAAGTCCAGTTGATCCAGATCGATTTTCACATCTGCAGCAAGAGCTTGGGCCTTGTCTGTTGTGTTGGGATATGTCCATCCAGGTAGCTCGACATTGGCTGTTACTGTCCCAATTTGGTCGAATGTGATATCGAGTTTTGCTGCCAACCCTCTTTCCCCTATCCTGCCCCTTAGCTTTTCACTAAGATCAATGGTACGCACCCCTGATGCCACCACCCAAGACAGTTGAAGCCGTGGTCTTGTCTCGAGATTGAAAAACCCCTTCATCCTCCCATTGACATCTTTTCGTAGCTCGACCGTCCCGGATACCAGGCCAGTTATCTTGAAATCGTGGGTCAAAAGCCCTGAAATCTCCTTGAGAGCAAACCGTCTTACCCTGAGTCTTGCCAGCATTTTTTGTCCACGGGTCCTTTGCAAATCGAGGCAGATTTTGGAATCTCTCTCGAGTTCCTTCATACAAAGGCCCTTTATCACAACCCCTTGCCTCGAAATGATGAAATCGGTAGGCATCACCATCGTCCATCTCTGTCCCTTGAAAGAGAGACGAAGTTGCCTGATGGAACCGGCATACTTATTCAGCCCATCTATATGGCCTTTCACAAAGAGCCTGCCATCTATCTGCCTGCCATAGACATTGGCATAAAGAGTATTGTGATCACCAGTGCCGTCGAGTCGAAGATTGACATTGCCAATTTCAAGCCCTTTCAGCCTTAGGCCCTTTGATTTGATCCTGGCAAAAAGCTCTCCCTTGAGCCCCTCCCCTGTCTTGAGACTTGCCTCGATGAGATCCGATGAAAATATGCTGGAGTCCACCTTCTTGGCAATGCAGCTAAAGTTTATACCAGGTGCATTCAATGCACCTTTTAGAGTACCTCGAATCTTGAGGTATCCTTTCAGGCCTGGGACCATGTCAGATAAGTCAGGACTTTCTAAATAGCCATTGAGATCCGCCTGTTTGGCATCGAACCAGCCTGAAACTACACCAGTGGTCTTGCCGCTTTTTATCTCCAGCCTTGGAAGAGTGTATCTGTTTTCTTCAAGAGACAGGGCCCCTGCTACATGGATCTCTTTGTTGTTCAGGGTGCCATATATCTCATTTATATGGATCTCTGCCCTGGGCCTCATTCCCTTGGCCACATGTCCACTTGAGGTGAGCTGCCCTGATATCCTCCCTTTCCATTTGGGCCATTTTACAGAAGGATCCATTGCCTTGAGAATTGCAGATATCCTCCATGCGAAACCTTTTTCTGTATTCAAAACTCCCTTTGCCACTATTTCACCATTTAGGCCATGTAGCACAAGGCGGGACAATTTGAGCATACCGTTGCGGCCTGTTGCTGACAAAAGGAAGTCATCCACAGGTATCTTGTTGCTGGAGATCAAACCTGAAAGGGTGAGATCAAAGGCCCTGGAACTGCCCTTGCTATGGCCCTTCAGTGCTGAGAGTTTCACAGGCGTATCTTTATTCAGGTGTATAAGATCTGCCTCTTTAATGGCTACCGAGACATCCCAAGATGGATTGGAAAGGCAAGAAAAGACATTGGCCTTCAATCGTCCAGTAACCCATCCTTTGGTATTCATGATCAGTGCAAGATCTTTAGTGTCTCCCACTGCACTTATCAACGCAGTCAAATGCCTCTTTTTTTTAGGATCTGGGTATTTTATTTTGGCACTGAGGTGAAAAGGCAGGACTGCGCTTTGGAAGTCGAATGATCCCTTTAGTTCTACGGACAAGGGCTGGTTGTCGAATCGGGTTGTAAATCTTCTCAGATCAAGTCTGTCTTCTTTTATGGAAAAAATGGCAAAGGTGTCCCTAAACAAAATGGCCTCAGCATTGTGCTGCCTCCACGAGAGGTTTGAGATCTGGAGTTTTTTAACATACAGCTCGACAGGGAGATTGAATATGTCCTTTAGCTCTTTCGTGTTATGTGGGCCATTGTCTTCGTCTTTTGTTTTTAGTGTAATGTAGACCCCTTCTGTGCTGAGGCCTTCGATAGCCAACCTGGCTTGAAAGAGGCTCGAAGGCTGCCAATGTAAAAAAAAACCGTCAATTATGACATGGAGATCCTTTGAGTCGAACTCCACCCTGGAGATCTTGAGAGGGCTGGAAAAAGTACCCGATAGCCCTTCTATCTTTAACCCTGGTGTCAAGATCTGGGCTGTCTTGCAAATTATTTTCAGACCATTATTGGTGTATCCAAGCCAAAAAAAAGTGGCTCCTAAAAGGCTCGTGGCAACCAGAAAGAATATGGACAATCTATACGAAACAGGTCTCATGAATTACATGGCCATTTAAAAATCAGGCCCGACACTAATGTAAAACTTGAATGGCACCGGTGATTTGCTGACTCCAAACCCAAAGTCAAGCCTTATAAGCCCTAAGGGAGAACGCCATCTTATACCAAAACCAGTTCCAAGCTCAACCTCGTTGTCAAGATCTGGATCAAAACTGTTTCCTACGTCCAGAAACAGGCTGCCTAACCATTTGCCATATATCTGGCGTTCAATCTCTACACTCCCTACTGCCAAATACCTTCCTCCGAGCACGTCTCCACTGTCTGGATCCTTTGGGCCAAGCTCGTCCAAGGAAAAACCTCTGATGGAGGATTGACCTCCTGTGAAAAAACGGGCTGAGGCAGGCAGTTTTCTTAGGTCTCCAGCAACAACGGCCCCGAGTTCCAACCTGGAGATAAAACGATATCTCTGCTCAAATGCCCTTATCCACTTGGTTCTAAACGTGGGCCTTATGTAGGACTCATCTGTCAAAAGGCCATTCAATGCGCCAGAGATGCCAAGTCTGATCATGTGTCCCCTGGTCGTATAGATGATATTGTCAGATACTGCCTTATACCACGAGACATATGGGATAAACTCTCCGCTACTGCTCGAGTCGTCTCCAACATTGTATGTCTCATAGCCAAGATTGAACCCTATGTTCCTTCTCCACCCGCTTGGAGTAATGATCGAATAGGTAAACATGGTCGTATAATGCCACCCGTCTCTGTTCTTGGTGTCATATCTTTCTATTCCAGGTTTGAATGAGACGTATTCTGACTGCGGCCTTTCAAGAGGGATGATGTATTCCCCTTGCAGATAACTATCTTTTGGGGAATAGAGAATCTTGACTTCAGAGCGATGCCCTTTTCTACCAATATAACGCCTATTCCAATCGAGGGTAATGCGAGGTCCAGTGTCAGAACCGTACCCCAAGCCTGCCCTATAAACATTGGGCCTGTTCATGGAGACAGTTATCCTTATTGGCACATGCCTGTCTCCAGTGGCCTTACTCCACATCGGGCGTATTTCCACACTCTTGAAATATCCAAAATCGAGAAGCCTGGCCTTTATCTTGA
>JALSNW010000024.1 GCA_026986785.1 Deltaproteobacteria bacterium
AGCACGGGGATACAGAAATATCCAGACCTTCATCACCATGATCTACCTCATTGCAGCTCCCATAGACCATATTTTGAAATCCACATGAAACGTCGAAGATCCAAATTTTTTGCATTCTCATGCAAACTCTATCTTGAATAAAAAACAAAAACTGATAATTTAGGCCAACCATGGAGGTTCCCCCTGTGAAAGCCGGTAAAGATTTTGGTTGTATCCACGAAAGGCCTGTTATTTTTTTGAGCCTCTTATTTTCTTTCCTTTCCATGGCATTTGCCCCCCTCTCCTATCCAGCTCAGGACCTCATATCCATATATAAAATGGCCAGGGACACTGATCCTGCCCTGAAGGCAGCCATGTCCGACCTCGAGGCATCAAAGACCGAAAGGCCCCTTGCAATGTCTCAACTCCTGCCACAACTTACTGCCCTTGCCGGCATAGGAAGATACAGGAAGAACATATCCGGTATAGGGCCTGACAATATAGACAAGGGTTTCTGGGGAGAGAGCTACAGCGCCACTCTCGTTCAGCCGATATTCAATGGTCAGGCTTACATAAGCCTCAAGATGGCCGAAAGCATGATCCAGACCCAAGAGGCAGAAGTACTCGCAGTGAGCCAAGATCTCATGGCCAGGGTCTGCGCTTCATATTTTGATCTGCTCGATGCCAGGGCCCAGAGGTCGGTGGCCAGAGACAATGTGAGACTTAGCAAAAAGATTTATGACCAGGCTGTTGCCTTTTTCAAGGCTGGTACAGGAGACATCGTCTCTGTCAAGGAGGCCAAAGCACGATGGGACGCAGCAAAAGCTGGGGTCATCAAGGCGGAAAACAGGATTTCCATAGCCAAGGAAAATCTTTCCATACTGGTACACAGACGGGTGGGAGATATTCTGGATGTAAGGCCATTCAAGCCAACTGGACCTGATCCAGACGATATATCAAAATGGGTACAGGCTGCTCTCGACAATCAACCCAGGCTGAAAGAGGCCAAGCTAAGGATCAAGCTGGCCAACCAAGAGATAGATTACAATAAAAGGCAACGTTGGCCAAAGTTGAACCTGGAGGCACAGGCCTCGTACACTGATGGAAGTTTCCTGCCAGATGTCATCTACCGGGATGTGCATGGCATGGTGGTCCTATCCATACCCTTTTACCTTGGTGGTTCCATTGGTGCAAAGACCCAAAGGGCCACAGCAAAGGCCATCTCTGCCAGACACGGCTATCAAAGGACCTGTGATGAGATCACATTTGAGACAAAGAGGGCCTATCTAAAATTGAAGGATAGCATATCTCAGCTCGAGGCTGCAAAACAGGCAATGGAATCGGCCAAGGTCTCAATGGAGGCCACCAACAAGGGCTATGAAATCGGAACAAGAAACGTGGTCGATGCCGTCAACATGACAGACAGGTATCTCATAGCCAAAAGAGCCTATCTAAATGCCCTTTATTCTCATATAATTGCCCGGATAGAATTGAAAAAAGTCACCGGCACCCTGACCATCAAGGACCTTGAATCTATCAATGGCCTTCTTGACAATCCACCCAAGGATGGACAAAACGCCCATGAATGACAAAAAAAAGGCTTTAATCATTCTACTGATTGTTCTGGCCTTAGCCATCACAGGCTATTTCCTATACCAAAGAGAAGAACAAGAACAAAACGGTCATACCCTTACCATCTATGGCAATGTGGATATCCGCCAGATAGAGCTGGCCTTTTTTGCCGAGGGTAGGATACAAAAAATGTTTGCAGATGAAGGCCAATATGTGAAAGCAGGCCAACTCCTTGCAGAGATCGACCCAATAAGATACCAAAGCGAGGTCAAACGGCTCGAAGGTGAACTCGATACCCAGAGACAGATAGTCAAAAGGCTCCTTGCCGGATCGAGACCCCAGGAAATAAAGGAGGCAAAGGCCGAGGTGAATGCCAGAAAGGCAGCACTGACAAACGCCAAGATCACCTTTTACCGGCTCCAGAAACTTGCCAGGACAAAATACGTCTCCAAACAACGGTTGGATGATGCCAGGGCCTTGATGGACCAGGCAGAGGCAAACCTCGAGGCAGCACGCCAACGATATGATCTTGCCGTGATCGGCCCCAGGAAAGAAGACATCGCGGCAGCAGAGGCCAAACTGAGGGCCTTGGAAGGTGCCTTGGAAAATGCAAGGGCGAAGTTGAAAGACACCAAGCTCTATGCCCCATCAGACGGCATCATCAGGGATCGCATACTGGAACCTGGGGACATGGCCTTTCCCCAGAAACCCGTCTATACCCTGGCCCTTACCGATCCGCTCTGGATAAGGGCTTTCGTGCCGGAGACAGACCTTGGAAAACTTCAATTGGGCATGAGGGCCGAGGTCAAGACAGACAGCTTTCCGGGCCAGACATTCAAAGGCTGGATTGGCTATATATCCCCAACGGCAGAATTTACCCCCAGAAACGTGGAAACACCCGACCTGAGAACAAGGCTCGTATATCAAGTCAGGATCTATGTATGCAATCATGGCAACAAGTTGCGCCTGGGCATGCCTGCAACCGTACACATCATGTTGAATCAGAAGAGGAAGGCGGGGGATATCTCACCGTCGAGTATCTGCCAGGAACAATAATATGCCCTCTGGGACAGAAGCCAAAAGCATCTCTGACAAAGATGGCTATGTCCTTATTGCAGACCAGGTTACCAAGACCTTTATCTCCGCCAAAAACAAGGTCATAGCCCTTGACAACTGCTCATTCAAGATAAGACCAGGCATAGTCACTGGCCTCATAGGCCCAGACGGGGCAGGCAAGACGACCATCATGCGACTGGCTTCAGGACTCTTGATGCCAGACAGCGGCACCATAGAGGTTCTTGGGCTCGATGCCACAAGGGACTACCTCCAGATTCAGGCCTCTATCCGCTATATGCCCCAGCGTTTTGGCCTCTATGAAGACCTCACCGTGATGGAAAATCTGAACCTCTATGCAGACCTTTTGGGCATTCCCCCGGAGGAAAGACCTGCAAGATATGAGCGACTCATGAAAATGACAGGGCTGGCCCCCTTCACTGGCAGGCTTGCAGGCAGACTTTCAGGAGGCATGAAGCAGAAACTGGGCCTTGCCTGCACCCTGATCAAACCCCCGAGTCTCCTAATCCTCGATGAACCCACAGTAGGAGTGGATCCGGTCTCCAGACGGGAATTATGGGATATCGTTTACAGCCAGGTCAAGGAGAGAAAAACCAGTGTTCTCTTGAGTACTTCCTACCTGGACGAGGCTGAAAGATGCCAGGAGGTGGTGCTTATCCATGAAGGCCATATCCTCGGCCACGGTAAACCAGAAGAATTCAGCAAACCCCTTTCAGGGCAATGCTTCATGCTATCTGTACCAAAAGAGCAGAAAAGACGCCTTCAGGCCGAGCTTGCAAACGATCCCAAGGTGGTGGACTCCATAATCCTGGGCGAGAAGATACGTCTTGTCTTGAGGGAGCCTGTAGAGCCTTCAAAGGTTTCTTCACTCTTTGAACTCGCCAATGTCGAGGTCATGGATGTAGAGCCACGGTTCGAGGATGCCTTCATGTGGAGGCTCAAAAAAAGGATGGAGGAACAGGGAGAGGAAATTCATTTCAGGACCATCGCACATCATAAGGTCTCTGGGAGCGCTGGTGAGGATGTAATAGTAGTAAAGGACCTGGTACGCCGATTTGGAGACTTCTATGCAGTAAAAGGTATAAGTTTTTCAGTGAAACGCGGAGAGATATTTGGCCTTTTGGGAGCCAATGGAGCAGGAAAGACCACCACCTTCAGGATGCTTTGCGGCCTGCTGCCTGCCTCAGAGGGCAAACTCATGGTGGCTGGTAAAGACCTTAGGAAGGCACGGGCCCAGGCCAGGGCGAAAATAGGTTACATGGCCCAGAAATTTTCTCTGTACGTGGACCTTACTGTGAGACAAAATCTCCGCTTCTTTTCCAGTGCCTATGGCCTGACAGGCAAAAGACAGACAGATAGGATAGAATGGGCTTTGGATACCTTTGAACTGAAAAACATGGAAAATGCCGTGAGCGGCACCCTTCCCCTCGGCTACAAGCAGAGATTGGCACTTGCAGCGGCTCTGATGCACGAACCGGATATACTATTCCTCGATGAGCCTACCTCAGGTGTCGATCCCTTGGCCAGGAGGCAATTTTGGGCACACATAAATAGCCTGGCCGAGGCGAAGGTGACCATCATGGTAACCACACACTTCATGGAAGAGGCCGAATACTGTGATAGGGTTGTTGTAATGAGGCGCGGAAGCATCCTTGCCTCTGGCACCCCTGAGGAACTGAAGGCAAAATACCATCCCCCAGGAGAAGACAATCCTACCATGGAGGATGCCTTTATCACCCTTGTGGAAATGCAGGAGAATGGCTGAAGAAATGGCCAATCGAGACACTGGCAAAAACAGGATGAGGCTGTCTGGACTCATCAAAAAGGAGGCCTACCAGATAATCAGGGATCCATCGGCAATTGGGATTGCCTTTCTCCTGCCGGTTATTCTATTGCTCATCTTTGGCTATGGCGTCTCTCTGGATGCAGAACACGTCCCAGTAGGTCTGGTGATCGAGAAACAGGGGCCAGAGGTCTCCCAATTCATCAGTGGCTTTTACAGGTCGGAATATTTCGATCCAAAGATCTTTCCTTCGATCCAGGAGGCTGAAAGGGCATTGATGCACAGGGAGGTAGTGGGCATTGTCTGGACCAGGAGTAACTTTGCCAGGACCCTTCTCAATACATCCGATGCCCCCATAGGTGTAATCGTGAATGGTGTGGACGCCAATCAAGCCAGGATCATAGAGGGCTATATCATGGGTGTATGGATAAACTGGTTGCATCAATATGCCCGGAGCAAGGGTGTGGCTCTCCAAGTCCCCGTTAATGTAAAATATAGGATATGGTTCAACTCTGCCGTACGGAGCAGGAACTTTCTGGTCCCAGGTCTGATTGCCGTGATAATGACCTTGATTGGAGGCATGTTGACATCCATGGTCGTTGCAAGGGAATGGGAAAGAGGGACGATGGAGGCCCTTCTCGTAACACCCGTGAGGAAGAGAGAGATAATATTGGGCAAGACCATCCCCTACTTCGTCCTTGGCATGGGGGGGATGGCAATATCCGTGGCCATGGCAATATGGGTCTTCAATGTACCATTTAGGGGGTCATTCTGGGCCCTTTCCCTTTCTTCAGGCCTCTTCATGTTGACTGCCATTGGCCTTGGCCTGATCATATCTGTGACAGCAGAAAGCCAATTCGTTGCTGGCCAGATAGCAATAGTTATTACATTTCTGCCTGCATTCATGCTCTCGGGATTCGTCTTCGACATCGGCTCCATGCCTGGACCTATCCAGGCTGTCACCCATTTGGTATCGGCACGATACTTTGTCAGCATACTCCAGACACTGTTTCTCTGTGGGGATATCTGGCCTATTTTCATCATCAATTGTCTCTGGTTGGCAGGCATGGCCCTATTTTTCTTTGTGGTGATCAGAAAAAAATTCAAGAAGAGACTTCAATAGAGATGGGACAAAATGTTTAAAAGGATCCTGGCACTTACCATCAAAGAATTTATTGCAATACTGAAAAACAGGAAGAGCCGAATGGTTCTCATACTGCCACCAGTGGCCCAGATAATCGTCTTTGGCTATGCAGCTACGTTCGACCTCAATCATGTGGGTATTGGTATCTACAACGAGGACACTGGTATAGTATCAAGGGATATAATAGCAAGGTTCAAGGGCTCCAAGACCTTCAAAATCGTGAAGTACATCTCGGATGACACCCAGGTGGCCCCTCTCATAAATCTGCAAAAGGCCATTGCAGTACTGCACTTCCATAGAAATTTCTCAAAGGAAATCAATACAGGCCGATCCGCCGACTTGCAGGTTATACTCGATGGTAGAAACTCAAATACTGCCCTTATCGCCCTGAACTATATCCAGACCATCATTGCCGATTTCAACCGACAGTGGAGCATTGAGAAACAAGACATGCCTCCCCCTGCACAATTGAAGGTACGTTCTTGGTTCAACCGGATGCTTGATTCCCACTGGTTCTTCATACCTGGCATAGTTGCCCTTCTCACTATTGTAGTGACTCTTGAGGTCACAGCCCTTTCCGTTGCAAAAGAACGGGAGGCAGGCACCTTTGATCAATTACTCGTAACCCCCATGACTCCATTCGAGATATTAGTGGGCAAGTCCTTGCCAGGCATGATAATAGGCACCTTGGAAGGCACCTTCATAATACTTGTTACAGTCTTTTGGTTCGACATCCCACTTCGTGGCAATCTGTTGGCCTTGTATGTTGGCCTTTTCACCTTCTTACTCTCGGCAATAGGGATAGGGCTCATGATATCCTCGATATCGGTGACACAGCAGCAAGGTCTCATGGGGGCATTCATGTTTTTGGTCCCTGCTGTGGTCCTGTCTGGCTTTGCCACCCCTATCGCCAACATGCCCGTCCTTGTGCAGAAGCTCACACTGCTGAATCCAATGCGCTATTTTCTCATCATAGTAAGATCGGTCTTTCTTCAAGGTGCCTCTTTCGGCCTTTTGTGGAGCCAATATGTACCTATGGCCGTCATCGGTATCATATCCCTTGCGATTGCCGGGAGCCTCTTCAGGAAACGACTCTATTGAGCCCCAAGGTCCGTTTTTCCCCAGATGCTAAAATACAAAAAAAGGCGGGACCATACCCGCCTTGATATTTCGTCTTCCGATTTCCCTAACTCATATTATTCAGCATACATGTTTGTGGCCTTGTTCGGAGATGCCTCCACTTCCTTCAAGATCTGGGTCACCTTCTCTTCGGGGAGCCACTTGACCTTACCCGTGCCCACATCATAGATTGCACCAACGACCTTGGCGCTCCCGTCTTTCACCATCTTGCGGGCCTCTGGACTCTTCATGAAAAGATCATGGATCCCCTGCCATACATTCTGTTCCACTGCATATGGAATTATGGCATCTCCATGGACATCCTTGTGCATCTCCATGGCCTTTTTGACTGCAGGAATGATTGGATTGATCAGGGGGACTATGTTGCGCTCGAGTTTGCCCCCCTTGCCTGTAAGCGCATGGGTAACAGCTGTGACAGCACCACACTGGGTGTGGCCCAAGACAACGAGTACAGGGGTATGCACATGACCAAGGCCATATTCAATCGAACCAACCTCATCGGTATTACATACATTGCCAGCCACCCTGATTACAAAAATATCCATTACACCAGCGTCAAAGATCAGCTCAACAGGGACACGGGAGTCAGAACAGGTGATAACTGTTGCATAGGCATATTTACCCTGATCCTGGGAGCCGGCCAGTTTCAGACGTGCCTCATCTGTATGGGGATGGATGGCCTTGCCTGTATAAAATCTCTTGTTGCCCTCTTTCAGCATCTTCAAGACTTCGTCAGGGCTAGGCTTTTTCACTGCTTCATGTCCACTTGCCTGAACATTAGTATTAACCATCAAAAAAGCCAAAAGACATATTATACCGATAGTACATGAAATTACCTGTTTCATAAAACTTGCTCCTTTCAAAGTTGTTGTTCAAATGATCTGGACAAAACAGTCCCACTGGAAAACCTCTCCATTCGAGACCATGAACCCAATCCTCCAAGGTTTAAAAAATACTCCTCCTTCCCTATGGTCCATATCACCTCCCCTCTCAAGATGGTTAATCCTGGGCAATGCTGGCTGTCTATATGTAAAAACAGCCAGTCAAATGCCCGATCAGCACCCAAAAAGATAAGTAAGCTTGTTTTATTGAGGTTGTCCAGGCCACAACCTTCCTGCCTCCTGAATAGTAAATACCCTTTCCTGGCAATATCATCAACCCACTAAGATAATATTTTCACTTAATATGTAAAAATTTTTTATCAATTGCAAAAACCTTGGAGCTATCGAGGATGCATGGGGCTGAGAGATAGCCGGTACAACTATCTCGAAAAAGTGATCTTGTGGACCGAACAATAGAGGGTCGGCACCAGGAGTAGATTCGCAAAGGTGGCTGCCAAGAGCCCATAACCAAACGATATCGCCATGGGACTCAAAATAAGGGCCTGGCCGGTGGCGAAAAATATCAGAGGCACCAGGCTCAAAACAGTAGTCACCGATGTCAGGATTATAGGTCTAAGCCTCATAGCAGCAGCCCTTAGGAAATATTCCCTCCCAGTGTCATCTTTCATGTGCCTCTTCAGGAAATCCACCATTATGATGGCATCGTTCACAGCCACCCCTGAAAGGCCGACAAACCCGAGAAGAGAGGGAATAGCGAGGTGTTTCCCCATGATTATGTGACCAGCAATCACGCCTGTAAAGGCAAAGGGGACAGAAGATAGCACAATAAAGGCATCCCCCAAGGTATTGAACTGGAGGAGCAATACGATAAAGATGCCAAGAATGGCCACTATCCCTGCCAGCATCAATTCCCGGAGGGTCTTGTCTGCCACCTTTTCCTCTCCCTTGATCTCTATCCTCACACCCCCTGCCTTGATCTTCTTGAACAACGGGGCAAGTTTCTCCATCACCTGTCTGCTTGTGGTGACGGACTTGTCGATGGATGCAGTCACGGTGATCTGTCTGATGCCGTTTTCTTTCCATATCCTGGAAAGCCCCTGCTTCTTCTCGATGGTACAGATATCGGTCAGATACACATATCTGTCCATACCTGGCACAGGAAGCCTCAGGCCTAAGAATCTTTTCAGGTCTTTTCTATCCTGAATATATGTCCTGACAACCACGTCCTTTTTTACATCCTTCATTATCCTTGCTGTCTTGATATTGAGATAATAGGGGATCAACGTGGCTGCAAGGCTGGACTCTGTAAAGCCAAGCTCCCTTCCCCTCTTATTCACATGGAGTTCCAGTTCTGGCCTTCCTGGGTCGAAATTGTCTGCAATATTCTCGATACCAGGAATGGATGAAAGCCTTTTCTCCAAGAGAAGGGCAGCGTTATTCATGAGATCCAGGGCCTTTGCCTTGGCTATATCGGGTGCAGAAAAAGAGATCTCTATATCTGCCCTGACGATGCCTGCCTTGGGTTTGGTGACTGTCAGGCGCTGAATTTTTATGTCCTTGAGATTTCGATCTATGACCTTGGCGAGTTCCATTGCCGTATGGGTCCTGGTGCCAAACTCATAGGTCCCAAACATAACAACCGGGTAGACAAAACGTTCGAGCCAGTTCTGGGGTGCGGGTTTTTTGAGGTTGACAAAGACCTGAAATAGATCATCCCCTATGTCAAACTCCATCTTGTCGTTGAATGAGGTACCGATATGGGTGGCAATGGAATCGAGATCCTGGGGAGACAGGCACTGGCGAACCCGTTTTTCGATCAAATAGACGACCTTTTCCGTCTCTTCTATGCCGTGGCTGGCACTGAGCTTACCCCTTATATATATCTGATCCGTGTCGAACTGGGGCAACAAGGTAAAGGTGAGAAATAGCTTCATTGCCAAAAATGACAAGGCCAAGATGGCAATAGCCCCAAAGATTGCCATCTTCCTATAATCCAAGAGCCTTTCGAGCACCTTTGCATAGAATCTCCTCATGGGCTCCCAATTGGAAAAGGGGCTTTTACCTATGCCAGTACGGTAGAGCTCAACAGCATGTACGGGCAGTATGAACAAGGCCTCTACCAAAGAGGCAAGAAGGACGGTACTGACGAATATGGGAATGATCCTTAAAAATTTTCCTATGTCCCCGGTCAACATGAGAAGGGGCAAGAAGGCCGCCACTGTAGTAAACGTGGCGGCACAGACAGGCCAGAACACCTCCTGGGTCCCTGTCACAGCTGCTGCTACCGGTGCCAGTCCACGCTCCATCTGGCGATAGATGTTCTCACCTATTACAATTGCATCGTCCACCACCATGCCAAGGGCCATGAGAAAGGAAAAAAGAGAAAGCATGTTTATGCTCTCCCCCCTGTAAGCAAGATATACGAAGGAGATGAGAAAGGCTGTTGGAATCCCCAGCAACACGGTCAAAGAAACCCTTAGGTTGAGAAACAGATACAGAGATATCGTGACCAGAATAAGGCCCACTACAGCAGATGACTTAACCGTGTTGAGCCTGTTCTTGATGTATACCGACAGATCACTGTAAACGGCAAATCTCAGCCCCTTATATCTCTTTTCCCATCCAGGGAGCATGGATCTTATCTTCTTGGAAAGATCTATGGAGGAGCCATCGGCAGTCTTGAAAACAGTAAGAGAGATGTTTCTCTTCCCATTGAAATGGGAGAGGCTTTTCACCTCAGACATCTCGAGCTTTATGTCCGCCACCCGTGAAAGATATAGTTTTCGGCCATTTACATGAAGGATCAAATCCTTCCAGAAATCAGGCCGAGGAGAACCTCCAGGTGTTGTGATAAAGAGGTGGTTACCCGTCTCCTTTATCTCGCCAAGAGGGCTGTTGTTCACCCAAGACCTTATGAGATCCTTGATCTGCCAAGTCTCTATCCCAAGGGCCTCGAGTATCTCGTTCTTGAGATATATGTGCACTTCTGTCTTTGCCTTGCCGTTGATGGTGGCCTTGGAGATATCAGGTATCCTCTCTATCTCCTTTCGAACATCATCTGCCACATCTTGCAGCACGTCATCCTTGGCGCCGCTGATGGAAAGGGTGAGAAGGGGATATTTCTCTATCTTCCTGACCACCGTTGGCTCATCCATGTCTTCAGGAAAATCTGGCTTGACCCTGTCCACAGCATCCCGCACCTTGAATAGAGTATCCTCCACAGGGGTGGCCCCATCCAAAGTGAGGGTGATAAGACAGGATCCATCCCTTGTGACAGATTCTATAAGCTTTACGCCCTCGATATTTTGTACTTCATCCTCGATGCGATTGGTAATAATGTCGTCAAAGGTGTCGGCAGAGGTGCCAGGATATGCTGCCCTTATCTCAATCTTGTTGGTTGGAATAGGCGGAAATATCTCCTGAGGAAGCTTGAGATACGAAAGGATACCAGTCAATATGAACAGGATGGTAAGGGTGTGGGAAAGAGGCCTCTTCTTTACGAAAAAGGAGATCAGTTTCCAGGAAAAACTACCCTCTTTTCTGCCAGGCTCAGACATCGATCCTCAACGGCTCGTTACCTTGCAGCACAACACTAATCCCCATGAAGGGAGCTATATCCTTCATGATGGCCCAGTTCAAGGCGAACCTTGACCACCTGGCCCCAGAGTATGCCAGCCACAGGCCTGAAGACCAGATCAAAACCATAACTGTAGAGGTAATTGTTGTCAGGATCGATCTTTAGTTTCTCCACATGCCCTATGCAGGGGTATACCTTTCCATCTTCAGTTATGAGCTGAAAAGGGATTGTCTTCTCATGTGCCACTGACTCCTCTATGGAAGAAAAACACCTTGGAGACAAGACCAGATGGAGCTTGACCTTCGAGATATCCAATAGCCTGCTGATGTTCTCACCAGGCACAACTGTCTCATAAAGCTCCTTGAAGTTTTCTGCCACGTAAAAATCCCTTGGGAAAGAAGGGGCACATTTCAAGATCTGGTCTCTTAGTTGGATCATGTTTCTACGAACCTCGGCCTGTTGTCTCTTGTTTTCTATGAGGGTCAATTCAGCACTGTGAAATTCCTTCTCCATGTTCTCCACAGCCTGTTCCTCAATATGCCCTTTCCCCCTTAGGGCCAGATATCTATCATATTTCTTCTTTGCAAGCTCAAGGTCTCTGGAAAGCACACGTTCGCTATTCTTCAAGGCGTCAAGGACATGTTGCAACTGTTCGAGCTGGCCCTCAAGTGCCTTGCTGTCCACCTGAACCAAGGGCGTACCAGCCTTTAATACCTTGCCTTCCACGGCATTTATCCTTACTATCCTGCCGTTTACCTCTGATTTTATCAAGTGTACGGAATAGGGAGAATAGGCAGCAGACAGGATTGGGACACGGCCTTGTCTACAACTGTCCGTGGAATTGGAAGAAAGTATACCCTTTTCTTGAAAGGCACCGAGATGGCCAGGGCAAAGCAACAATACCAAGACGACAGCCGTCAAAAAACGTCCATATCTAACCACTATGCCGAGACAACCGCCCAACTCAACCATCAGGACAAGCCCCCATAATCCGATCTATTACAGGCTCAATATATTGCAAAAGCCGTTTTGACAAAGGATCTGACATGAACGGCAAAGGGCCAAATACCTCGACTCTGCCTATGTCGGCAATTATCCTGATGTTGTCTTCCACTATGATCTTACTTGTTTCATCATGTTTCCCTGTAGCATCTATCGAATTCAACACTACACACAGGATGTTGAGGCCTCTCTTCCTCAGGGCCTCTATGGTGAGAAGTGTGTGGTTGATGGTACCAAGGCCACTTCTGGCCACGAGAATGACCATGGGATTTATCTGCTGGAGCAAGTCGGCATATAGGAGTTTTCTGGTAATGGGAACCATCACTCCTCCCGTACCTTCCACCAAAAGGATATCTGTCAGGGAACTTGCCCTGTGATATTCACTCAATATGTATTGAATATCTATATCAACACTGTCTATTTCCGAGGCAAGATGGGGAGATGCAGGAAGAGACAGACAGTAGGGAGAGGAAAAGACCATATCTTTCAGGGCCTGGCTCCCTACTGTCGCAGTTACCATGGATCGTATCCACTCTATATCCTCACTCTGGCTTGAGTTGCCTGTTGTGACCCATTTCTGCACACCAGTACGAATCCCCCTTATCAGGAGGGATGAGGCAAGGGCAGCTGTAACAAAGGTCTTTCCAGCCCCAGTATCCGTTCCTGCAATAAAAAACTCCACAGCACTCAGATAACCTGGAAACCTTCTTCCCTCAACACCTTCTTTATGGATGAAAGCTGCATGGTCTGGACACGGATATGTATCATCGCCTCCTCGGGGGAGTTGCTCGACAGATCCCTGGCCCTTATCACCCTGGTAAACGGAATCCCTCTATTTTCGAGTACCCTGACGAGTCTCGATATGTCCGTCTCCCCAAAAGCCCTCACGGATACAAGGGCACTTCCCTTCTCATAGAGGCCAAAAAGCTCCCCGTAAGCCCGCATGAGATCACGTATGGAGAATATACCAACCACCTTGCCCTCGTCATCCAATACAGGAAGTGCACCCACATTCTGCCTCTCTAACAAGATCAGAGCATCATCGATGGTGGAATTGATGTTCAAGGACGAGAGCTTTGTACTCATAACAGTGTCCACACTGGAGTTTTCCACCTTTTCAAGGATTTTTCTCCTCTCTTCACCTGTCAATATGGAGGAGGGGTAGGCAGAACGTATGTCCCTGTCGGTCACAATGCCAAGGAGATGACCTTCGGGATCAGTAACTGGCAAGTGCCTGAAATGTCTCTCCTTGAGTATCTTTCTCGCCTCAGGCACCAGGGTCTCCGGGCTTATGGTCAAGGGATTTGGCGTCATGAATCCAGTAACGAACATTTTTCTATACCTCGTCAAGAGTGTTTAGGGTTTGCACTGTCAAAGACTCCAACAATGGACGACACCAGTAAACCTGGGATAGCTACATCTTCAGGCATAGACCACCGAGAAAAATTTCCGTGCAAGGGCCAAGGACATCGAGATTATAACCTCCCTCGAGTATACTCAGTAGCCGACCTTCACAATAGCTATCGGCCCATGCCCCGAGATGGGTGCCTATGTGGCCATATACCTTTGTGGAATAGGCAAGCCCAGACATGTCATCATACTCGTGTGCGTCAAAACCGGCAGCAGCTATTATACATTCGGGTTGAAATCTGTCGATGGCCTGGGAGATTTTCTCTTCAAGGGCCCTCAAGACCTGTGTATCGGTTGAACCCGGTGGGAGGGCTATATTCATGGTTGCCCCTTCCCCAGGGCCAGAACCGGTATCTTCCTCATAACCTGTTCCAGGAAAGCTGAAGGTGGGGTGCTCATGTATGCTTGCATAAAATACATTCGGATCTTCATCGAAGATCTCCTGAATCCCATTGCCGTGATGGGCATCAAAATCAAGGATGAAAATCCTCTTTCGCCCATAGGCATTCTGCCAATATTTGGCAGCGATTGCCACATTGTTTAGGAAACAGAAGCCGAGGGCAAGGGCCTTTTCTGAATGATGTCCCGGAGGCCTTACACAGCAAAAAACCCTATGGGAGCCTTCCATGTTTTCAAGGAAATCGATCCCAGACTGGGAGGCACCGGCAGACAAAAGTGCCACTTCATAGGAGTCATAGGATATGCGATTGTCTGGGTGTCCAAGCATTTCCATGCCAGACAGACAGGCCTCTTCAAATCTGAAGATATACGCCTCACTATGGACAGACAGAAGGAGATCCCTTTCTACCTTACGGGGGGAAAGGACCTCGATACTCTTGGCAAGAGGGCCATTTCTCAGGCTATCCCATATGGCCTCGAGCCGTGCAGCCGTCTCTGGATGATCCCCCCCACCTGTATCGTGAAGGAGGAATTTTTCACTATAGACTATCTTTAATGGTCCGAAATTTGCCATGATTTCACTTTATCTTCAACACGTAGCGTACAATGTCAGGGTCTGTCGACTTCTCCCTTTTGAAACCCATTGTCTTTGCCATTCCATTCATGGCCTTGTTATCCGCCAATACATCCATCCAAATCTCCGCGATACCTCGTTCTTTAGCGATCTTGATGGCATTGATCATGAGTCTTTTCCCTACACCTTGGCCCTGCCAAGGGTCAGCCACCACCACTGCCAATTCGGCCGTCTTACCACTTGGCATTATGGTGAGCCTACTGACGCCAATGAACCGTTCCCTGCCGTCTTCCTCTACCAGGGCAACCAGAGCTATCTCCCTATCATAATCCACCTGACAATATCTGGCCAATTCTTCGTGACTGATCTCTTTCTTGTATTGAAAAAAACGATTTCGAACCGTCTCAGGAGAAAATGTATAAAAAAGTTCCTCCATCATGGGCTCGTCCTCGGGCTTGATGGGCCGAATGAGATAGGATGTGCCATTTTTCATCTTGGTGGAATCTATATAGTGGCATGGATAGGGACAGATAACCATGTGTTCTGGGCAACTCGCTCCCTGATGGCTCCTAAACCCCTCGAGTGCCTCTTCTTCGAGAACGATCCTACCATCGAGGCATGTGCCCTCCTCTTTGCCGAGATAAAATGGATTGATATCTATCTCTTTGATCTGGGGGAAATCGGCCACCAGGATGGAAAATCTCACCAGGGCCTCTTCAAGCTGTTCCATGCGCGGCCTCTTCGTGCCCTTGCGCAAAAGATGCCTGCAGATCCTCGTCTCCTCCAAAAGCCTCCTGGCCAGGGTCTGATTTAGAGGCGGTATACCGACGGCATAATCCTTCTCAGCCTCCAGGAGCTGGCCCCCAAGCCCAAAGACTATCACTGAACCAAACGTGGGATCCTTCTTGGCTGCAATAGCGAATTCATAACCAGGCCAATATACCATTGGCTGGATTGTAATACCGTTGAAGCGTGCCTTGGGATTGAATTTCTTTAGATTCTGCCTTATCTGCAGGAAGACGTCCTGGAGCTCGTTTTCAAGGACGTGCAAGAAGACCCCCCCTGCCTCGTTCTTGTGTGGCACGTCAGGGGATTCCACTTTTAGGGCCACGGGGAAGCCCAATTCTCTTCCAATCTCCAGGGCCTCTTGGGCAGAACGGGCCAAACGAATGGGGGGAGACTTTATACCATAGGCCCTCAAGACCTCTTTGGCCTCTCGTTCCAAGAGAAACAGCCTCCCCTCAGATACTACAGAGTCCATGATCTGGATGGCCCTGGCCTTATCGGGATGAAAATCCACCAGGATATTGGAGGGGGTCTCTGTGAGAAGGCGGATATTCTCCTCATAGTCGTACATGTAAAGAAAACTCTTGATAGCCTGTTCCGGGGTGACAAAGGTGGGAATGGCGTGTTCGTTCAATATCTTTCTCGCCTCCTTCATCTCACCACTGCCCATCCAGCAGGCAAGAATGGTCCTGTATGGGAAAAGCTCTGAAAGCTGTACCACCATTCGGGCGGTCTTCCTTGGCTGACAAAGGATCTGTGGGCTCAAAATGGCAAGGACCGCATTGGCGTCTTCGTCCCCCAAGCATATCTCAATGGCCTTGGCAAATCTCTCTGCAGGTGCATCTGAGAGCACGTCCAGGGGATTTCCAATGACGCTGTGGGGAGGCAAGATCTTTTTAAGGGCAGCCTTTGTCTCCTTGGAAAGCCTTGCCAAAGCCCCTCCCCTTGTGATCAGGGTGTCTATGGCAAGGACTGCAGGGCCTCCTGCATTGGTGACAATGGTTATCCTATTCCCCTTTGGCGTAGACTGTTTCGAAAGGGCCTCAGAGGTATTGAATAGCTCCAACACGTCATCGACCCTGACCATGCCAGCACGCTTGAATACCGCTTCATAGACCGTATCCTCGCCTGCCAAGGCACCTATACGACTCATGGAGAGCTTGGCAGATTGCTCGAATCTACCACCTTTTATCACCACCAGGGGTTTGCTTCTGGCAAAAGACCTTGCTGCGCTCAAAAATCGGCGGCCATTCTTTATGGATTCCACATAGAGGATGATACCCCTTGTCTCTGGATCGATACCAAGAAAATCTATGAGGTCTGCAAAATCTACATCCATCTGGCTACCAAGGGAGACAAAGGTACTGAAACCCACGTTCTTGCTCTGGGCAAAATCCAGGATAGCAGAGGCCAAGGTGGCACTTTGGGAAAGAAATGCGATCTTGCCCTTGGGGGGACGGGCGAGGGCCAGGCTGATGTTTATATTGTGGCCAGGTCTAATTATGCCCAGAGAATTTGGACCCAGGCAGCGAATGGAATGGCGAGTACAGATATGACTCATCTCCTGGATCAGCCGGTCTGGATTCCTCGTCCTGTGCCGAAAATCTGATGAAAAGATGATAGCAGAGGGAATCCTTGCCTGTGCACATTGCCTGAGGGTCTTTGGAAGTGACTCAGGAGGGCCGGTGAGAACAGCCAGATCCGCCTTTTGAGGCAGATCCTTCACTGTGGGACAGGCTGGTATGCCACAGACGGCCTCCCGGTTTGGATCGACTGGATAGATAGAGCCCTGAAATCCAGATCCTATTACGTTGTAGAGAAATTTTCTTTCCAAATCCTCTGGTATATCAGGATGGATACAGACTGCGAGACGACTGGGAGCCAAGAGGTTTTTAAGAGATGTAATCCCCATGATTATCCTTAAGTTATGCAGATATTGACAGAGAGCCAGGCCCTTGCCTATCCAGCTTCAGCTGGCCAAACCAATTGGCCTTGATTTATGGACTTCAACCACCTGAAAAAATTGGACAATTGAGACACCAAAGAATATATACGTACCCTCTACCTCTCACCTTCGACAAGCTTGTGAGCTGCATAATCCAGGATTATGTTAGTCTACGAGGTTGCAAATTGAGACCTTGTTGCTAAAAACATCTCTATCAGGAGAAAAATCAAAGATAGCCATATCTTTCAAAACGGATGCCTTCATCGTTACAGAAACAGCTCACCTCGAATAAAAAACCGCCTATAACACAATATCATGGCAAAACTCTTTATTAAAGGAGCAAGACAGAACAACCTCAAGAATATATCTGTCTGCCTGGAGCACGGCTCCATAACTTGTGTAGCCGGCCCTTCAGGTGCAGGTAAATCATCCCTGGTCTTCGATACCATCTATTCAGAGGCCCAAAGGAGATACATCGAGACCTTTTCTCCGTATGCAAGGCAATTCCTGGAACGACTACCCCAGCCCAAGGTGGAACAGATCCTCAATCTACCGGCTGCCATTTCAGTGGGCCAGGCCAATCCAGTCAGGAATTCCCGCTCCACTGTGGGAACCCTTTCCGAAATCACCTACTTCACCAGGATGCTCTATTTCAGAAATGCCAGGCCCTATTGTGACAAGTGCCAGAGATGGGCAAAAAGCGCCGACTGGAAAGATGTCTGGAAGACCTTGCAGGAACACGGACAGCAAGGGGGCAAGAAGGCATGGCTGACAGCACGTATTCATGGAGATCATGCCAAGGAGCTCGTTGAAAAAGGATATTTCAGGGCAATAGACCAGGGCGCTGAGATCGATCTTCTGGAAGAGCACGGCTTCTTCAAAGAAGTCATGGATGGTAAAAAAGAGCTCTATCTCGTAGTAGACAGGTTCAAGCCATCAGCCCTTAGGCAGGATAGAGTCAAGGAATCGGTCCAACAGGCCTTTTCCATCGGGATGGGAACCGCATATCTCTTCCTTGATAATGGCACTGTGGAGACATTTTCCAGGGATATACTCTGTGGCAAATGCGGCAGAAAATTCCCCGCACCCGAGCCCTTTCTTTTTTCCTTCAACTCTCCCCAGGGTGCTTGTAGTGAGTGCAAGGGTTTCGGCCGTACAACTGCCATAGACTGGGATCTCGTCATACCTAACGACTCCTTATCCATTGCTGAAGGGGCCATAAAACCCCTTGAGAATTGGCAGGAAGAGAAAAAAGCCCTTCTCACCTGGTGCAAAGCCCAAGGTATAGACCCTCGTACCCCTTGGAGAGGGCTAAACTCGAAACAAAAAGAAGCCATCCTAATGGGCAAAGACAAGTGGTATGGAATCAAAGGCATATTCGACTGGCTGGAGACAAAGAGATACAAGGTCCATGTCCGCATACTACTTTCCAGATACCGGACGTATCTAAGATGTCATGCCTGTAAGGGCACCAGGTTCAAGCCAACTTCCCTCTGCTATAGACTGGCGGGCAAGACGATAGCCCAATTTTACGCACTTACAGCCCAAGAGGCCCTTGAATGGTGCAAAAAAGTCCCCCAGTCCCATGGACTTGACGAGGCATCCTGTAGCCTGTTGGAAGAGATCGAAAGGCGACTCATGCTGATGAACAAGGCCGGTCTGGGTTACCTGAGCCTTGACAGGCAGTCGCGTACACTCTCTGGAGGAGAGCTCTCAAGGCTATGCCTATCGAGGGCTGTATCCACTAAGCTTTCCGAGACACTGTATTGCCTGGATGAACCTTCATCGGGCCTCCACCCAAGGGATGTAACAGCCTTGCTGGAAATCCTTGCAGGTCTCAAAGAGTCGGGGAATACACTGGTCATCGTGGAAAACGATCACCAGATAAAGACATCGTCCGACAAGGTGATAGAACTAGGGCCAGGATCTGGTACGAACGGTGGACATATAATTGGATCGAGACGAGATGGAGACCCGGGGCAGAGAGACCATGCATCTGAGAATGGGCAAGACTCCTCTATTAGTGTCCACGACACTGATGCTATAAAAGGACTTAGGGACTTTCTTGTAATAGAAGGTGCATCTGCCAACAATCTGAAGACAATATCCTGCCATATCCCCCTTGGACACATCACATGCGTCTGCGGTGTATCTGGCTCTGGGAAGTCCTCATTGGTGGAAGAATGTCTCTTCAGGGGGATCTCCAGGCTAAAGGGTTTCTCCTGCCCTGCCCCTGGTTCCTTTGGCAAGATACTCGGGTGGGAACACCTCTCACAGATAAGGATGGTGGACCAGGAACCTGTAAGCAGGAATCCAAGGGCGTGTCCTGGCACATATCTAAAGCTCCTCGATCCACTAAGAAGGCTCCTGTCCCAGACAGAAGAGGCCAGTTTGGCTGGGCTCAAGCCGGGTTACTTTTCCATGAACGTACCTGGAGGTCGCTGTGAACAATGTAAGGGCCAAGGAGTAGAGGTGGTGGAGATGCAATTTCTCCCAGACCTCTATCTGCCATGTCCTTCGTGCAAGGGCAAAAGATACTCTCAACAGGCCATGGAATACAGATATCTGGGCAAAAACATAGTTGAGATATTGTCCATGACCATTGATGAGGCCCTGGATTTTTTTCATGAATGCAGACCATTTAAAGTGGCTGCAAGGCCAGCAAGCAGTCTGGGCCTTGGTTATCTTCAGCTTGGACAGCCACTGAACACCCTTTCTCTTGGCGAATCTCAAAGGCTCAAGATCGCAAGGAGCCTTGGTACAGGCAGACAGGGATATTGCCTTTTCATATTGGATGAACCATCGAGAGGGCTTCATCCCAGGGAGGTCAGACGCCTAATGGCCCAACTCCGATCCCTTGCAAGAGGTGGCCATACAGTCATAGTGGTGGAACACGATCTCCAGGTCATTAGATCATGTGACTGGATAATAGAACTTGGTCCAGAAGGTGGTGAAAAAGGAGGGGAAAAGATCTTTGAAGGGTCCACGAGACAATTCCTCGAAAAGGCATCTACCCCAACGGCATCCTTCATCCAAAAACCACCAAGGCCAAGTGCTAACCCCCCATCAAGACGCAGGAGCAGTGATCATGAGAAAACATCTACCCCAGAACGATCAATCGAAATCAGGGGTGCCAGGCATCACAACCTGAAGGATCTCGACATTACCATTCCAAAGAATAGACTCGTGGTCATGACCGGTGTGTCTGGCTCTGGGAAATCCTCCCTTGCCTTTGACCTAATCCACAAAGAGGCCCAGCGAAGATATCTCGAAAGCCTACCCTCTTATATGAAACAGTTCGTCAGGCTACATGAACGCTTTGACGTGGATTCCATCACGGGTTTATCCCCTTCTGTTGCAATAGAGCAGAAGCTGAGTCAGGGGGGATCCATGTCCACTGTGGCCACCCTCACAGAGACTGCCCATTATCTGAGGTTGCTCTTTGCAAATTTTTCCACGCCCTTTTGTCCCAGATGTGGCAAGGAGATGAACAGTGGCAGTTTTGACCAGATCTGCCAGGTTTTTCTCGAGCACACCGCAAAGGGAGAGGTGATGGTAATATCTCCAAGGATCAAAAACAGGAAAGGATGGCACCATCCAGAGATCCAGAAGGGATTTGCCTCTGGTGCCTCCATGGTCCGCGCTGATGGCCACTTCTACAAAGCCGGGGACAAGCTGACCCTCTCCAGATATAAGGAGCACTCCATCGATTGGGTGTGGGGGCCTGTTTCAAGACATTCTCAAACAGAAAAAGAGCTGATCCTTCTCCTCCAAAAGGCCCTGAAGGCTGGATCCGGCACCATAACCCTTATCGGAGAAAAGGGGGATGAGGAGGTCTTGAGCCTACGCTATTTTTGTCGTGATTGCTGGCTTGGGGTCCAAGAACCGGATCCGTTGCTGTTTTCGTTTCATACAAGGATTGGACGATGTCCAGTTTGTCTTGGAAAAGGTGTTTCTGACCATGGAAAGAGATGTGAAGAATGCAAGGGCACAAGGCTGTCCCAATTTGCGAGGATATGGAAGATCGGGGGAAGATCCATAGATACCATATTCTCCCTGGAAGTGGGCGAGGCCAAGGCTGTTCTTGAGGGCTTTCGAAAAGGGCTCCTCCTCACCAAACACAAAAAGCACATGGCCGAGCACCTCTTGGCCCATGTCATAGACAGATTATCAATGCTTTCAAACCTTGGCCTCGACTACTTGCCATTGGACAGGGCAGGAAAAACCCTGTCTGGAGGAGAATCCCAAAGAATAAGACTTGCAGCCCAAGCTGGCTCCAACCTAACCGGGCTCACAATAGTGCTGGACGAACCTACAATCGGACTCCATCCATCTGACAACAGGCGGCTTGTCGAGATACTCAAGGGACTAAGAGACAGGGGCAACACTGTCATAGTGGTAGAACACGACGAGGAGACCATAAGGTCTGCCGACTGGATAATCGATATGGGTCCAGGAGGTGGGAGTTTGGGTGGAGAGATCGTTGCCCAGGGCTGCATTTCAGAGATCCTGAAGGAGGAAAAATCCCGTACAGCCCTTGGCCTCAAAAGGGAAAAGAGGCTGCGCGTCAATCCTACAAGGCTCGAGAGGGTAAAAAATTGGCTGGAGATCAAGGGGATAAAAAAATTCAATCTCAAGGATCTCGACATAAAGATCCCATTGGGTGCAATGACAGTCATCACGGGTGTATCAGGCTCTGGGAAGAGCACCTTACTCAACCATGTCATCAGGAAAACCTTTTCCGACAATGAGCAACTGGACTGGATGGTACATGGAGGAGAAATCATCTCGAGGCTTGTCACCATCGACCATTCACCCATAGGCAGAACGCCCAGATCTTGCCCTGCCACCTATACAGGCATCTGGAGCGAGATCCGCCACCTCTTTTCCAGGACCCAGGCATCACGCATCAAGGGCTTTGGCCCTGGACATTTCTCTTACAACACCAAGGGTGGCAGGTGTGAAAAATGTGGAGGCCAAGGTATGATATGTCAAAGGCTCTCTCTCTTGCCAGACGTATATGTAACCTGTGAACAATGTGGAGGCAGAAGGTTTACAAGGCAGGTCCTGGACATAAAATGGAAGGGTAAGGACATAGCAGATGTGCTGGCCATGTCTGTGGACGAAGCCGCCTTTTTTTTCAAGGCCATACCTGCTATAAGTAAAAAGGTGGAGATCATACAAAGGCTTGGATTGGGCTATCTGGGCCTTGGACAACCGAGTCCCTCCCTGTCTGGAGGAGAGGCCCAGAGGCTCAAACTTGCCCGGGAGCTATCCACACCGACCCATGAAGGTAACCTTTATCTCTTGGATGAACCCACCGTGGGCCTTCATATGGATGATGTTGAAAGCTTGGTAAATTGTCTTGAAAAACTCTCAGATTCAGGTAGCACAGTAATAGTAGTAGAGCACAATCTGGATTTCATGACCAGGGCCGACTGGTTCATCGACCTTGGCCCAGGTGGTGGCAAAAGGGGAGGCAGACTCGTTTTTCAGGGAACCGCCCAGGAACTCCTCCGCCATGGTAATGAAAGCAGGACAGCCGATGAACTGTGCAAGTTCCTTGGATTGCATGGATCTTAACAGGGATAGGCTAAAAAAATACTGTCCGATTTAGCTGGATTTAACGCTTGGGCAGTTATGACTATTTTCTTTTTGACTCACCTTTATAGAGTGTTTAGTGTGTCTTAAAACAAGGTATGAGGAGGAATTTGAAATGGCAGAGAAAAAGATACGCATCCTTAAGCGTGACTGGGCTAATTTCCTCAAAGATTTTAACAGAATGAATCAGTTCAGGACAGCGGTTGTATCCATTGGAGACGACTATATCGTGGGTGCTCCTGGTATGCCACTGCTTGGCCTAGACTACGACGAAAAGGCAAGAAGGGTGGAGATATTTCTCGGCACCCAAGACCCAGACAATCTTACCCATCTCGCCCATGCTGTAGATGTCCCCAGGGCCATTTACCTGATTAGGGATGAGGAAGCAGCCAATCCTGTAGTAGGTATACAGATTCAAGGTGCACCTGGAACAAAGATGACGAGGATCTACTTTTTGGAAGACTCGGCAGAGGAATCAAGGCATAAGTGGGTGGCTTCTATTGCACATACGATTTATGAAAGGCGTGGCATGGAGCCAGGTTCTGACCAGGCCGACTGGTTTCTGGCAGAAGAAATTATAGAAAGTACCTGCTCTCAATACAAGTAATTGATTTATTGATACGGGATTTTTTATGATGCTGAAGGACTGTTTCAAGGCTGGGGATGGAAGTTTCGACAAGGCAAGGACCCCTTCAGAGACAATCGAGTGGGCCTTTGAGCGCATGAAGGATTTTGGCCAGCCCTTATTGAAGAGCGTAGAGCGCATAGATAAAAACCGTCTGGGCATACCCGTCTATGTAAGCCTTTATGAACCAAAGGCTGGCATGGTCACAGGCACGCCCAAACAGATGGGGAAAGGCGTAACCGAGGCACAGGCAAAGGCCAGTGCAATAATGGAGATGGTCGAACGTTTCAGCCTATTTGAATTCTTGAACAAAAAGAACTTTTCCATAAAGGGCGTCTGTGATCTGTCGGGCCATGACTTCCCGGTCCAACTTCTCCTAAAAGCGATTCACTGCCATGACTACACGGACGAGGCATTGGCACTTCTCAACGAATTTCCTTTACAATGGAGCCAAGGCATATTCGCCCAAGATGAATGCGAATGCCATGTGCCTTTCTCCTGGATGTGGCCAATAAACAAGTATAATGGTTCTGCTGCGGGAAATTCCCTTGAAGAGGCTGCCGTACAGGCTATTTCAGAAGTAGTGGAACGCCATGTATGCTCACTCATAACCTATGATAAAATAGAAACTGCCACCATCGACCTTGACACCATTACCGATCCCCAACTAAGGGACCTTATTGAACGTTTCCAGACCATTGGCATAAACCTCATACTGAAGGACTTCTCCCTTGGGTTCGACATCCCGACAATCGGGGCTATTGCATGGGACCCATCCACATACCCCCATAGAAGT
The DNA here is from genome assembly GCA_026986785.1 of Deltaproteobacteria bacterium. Classification (GTDB taxonomy): domain Bacteria; phylum Desulfobacterota; class Dissulfuribacteria; order Dissulfuribacterales; family QOAL01; genus QOAL01. The sequence continues at coordinate 24,250 of JALSNW010000024.1, forward strand.
GAGATCGTCTATACTGCGGGCACATCGACCAATCCTGTCCGGGCTGCAGTCAGGGCAATTACAGAGATTGCACAACTGGCTGGTGATTTTGACACAGAGGGCAGGTACCTGGAAAGTGGACTTCCCAAGTTCGCAACCCTCGAAGATGCATCCTATGTCCTCTCTTCTCCCCGGACGGTAAATCTGAGCGAACTGCCAGACTGCTCATCTGACAATTTCAGGCAAGAGGTATCAAACCTCTCCAAGGCCCTTTCCAAGGCTGCCCTGTCCACCTATCTCGTTGACATAACTCATCCGGAGTTGAAAATTCCAGCGGTCTATGCCGTGATTCCAGGCAACCACTTTAGAGAGCGGACAAGAAATATCAGCCTCCCCTTTCATCTGGCAAGGCTTGCATCCACTGGAGGATATCTTTCCCCAAAAGAAGCCATAGGGCTTCTCAAGGAGATAGAGAGACGATTTCCCGGCAGATTTGACACGGTATTCTATCTTGGTCATACCCTGGAAGAGACAGGCAGATACGATACTGCCCTGGTTCACTTCAGAACTGCACTTGAGCGTGATCCAGACCATTCAGAGCTGGCCAGCATATACTGCCATATCGGCAATTGTCTAATGCAGATTGGAGAGTTACAAGATGCGGTCTCTGCCCTGGAAAAGGCAAAGACTTATAATCATGAACTAAAAGAGATACACAACCTCCTCGGATACTGTCACTACAGACTCGGCAAATATCTGGATGCAATAGAATGTTTTGAACATGCAATAGCCCTGGATCCCTCTTCGGCCATCGATTATGCAAACATAGCCAGCAATCTGCGAAAGCTTGGTATGAACGAGGCTGCAAGACAGTGGTATGAAATGGCCCTGGAACTCGACCCAGCTATTGAATGGGCAAGGACACATCTCGAGGAACTCCAATCAGAGTCCAGGCCTTAGAAATTCTGACAAATCCCCTTCCGAAAAGATGAATGGTGATTCAAAAAAACCGTTAGCATTCTAAGCATCTGCAATAAACCTATTGATTTTATTGAATTTTATGGCAAAAATAAATCTTGAAAAAAATTTAACGAGCCTTGACAAAATCTTAGGCATATAGTATTTAAGTGAACTCGATATGCCATTACGGACATAGATAATAATCCAAAAGGAGGGCAATATGGCAACCGTAGAGTACAAAGGTAAAACTTATGAAGTTGATGAAGACGGCTTCCTGACTAAAGGAATGGAAGAGTGGGACGAAAACTGGGTAGAATATGTCATGGAGCTGGAAGGCATCTCTGAGCTTACAGAAGACCACAAGAAGGTGATCAGTGTTCTTCAGGACTATTTCAAGAAGAATGGTATTGCTCCTATGGTCAGGATTCTCTCCAAGACCACAGGCTATCCCCTGAAGAAAATCTACGAGCTCTTCCCGTCAGGACCAGGTAAGGGAGCCTGTAAGATGGCTGGCCTTCCTAAGCCGACTGGCTGCGTCTAGGGACAAGTTTTTATCAAAATTTCTGTTTTGGAAATCTGCCCTTGCACTATGCAAGGGCTTTTTTTTTCTATAATCCTGGATTACGCAGCTCGCAAACTTTCCAAAGACGCGAGTCAGAGGACAGGATATGTACGTAATTTGTATACTTCAAAACTATCCGCAACAGAGCAGATTCGGCAAAGAGACAGACTTATTGCTTTTTTACTTTTAATCAGCAGTAGTTGTTATTAATTTAGGGGATGAAATAGAAGATGGTAGATATCTTACAAGACAAGCACATGACAACAGCAGCATAGATAGATGTCAACGAGACAGATCCACATATTCATCTTGACCACTTTTTTTGTTTTGGCAAATGCTTGCCTCTGCTTTGCCACCAACCTGCAGACCAGGCTCCAACACGATTTCAGGCCTGTAGAAGCCGTTGTCCTCGATGTTTCAGCACGAGAGCTGACTCTTGACACAGGAATTTCTGCCCATATCTCAAAGGGAGATCTGTTCACCATTTTTCGAAAAGGACGCCCATTCTATCTTCCAGAGTCTCACAAAGTCCTGGGATATGAAAAGAAAAGGATCGCAACATGTAGGATTAACCAGGTAACGGAAAAGACCTCTACCTGTTCCATCATTTCAGAGTTCACTCATCCTGCAAAAGGAGACCTGGCCCTTCGCTACGAGGGGTTGAAGGCAGCATTCTTCATAGGTGCAAAACCGGTTGCTCCAGAACTCCCCGGGGGCTCTCTCAAAGACTTGCTTCCATGGTTCAAGTGGCTGGAGCCTGCATCTGGTCCGTCTCCCGTGCTGACGGCAGAATCCATGGACGCCCTTGGTATCGATATCCTCTTCCAGGTACGTGGGAACGAGCTCTATGTCTATGGCCCTGGGATGAAAAAACTCGATACCTATTACTTACCCCCTTCCTTTGTCGTGGTTGAAGGTCAAAAGACACCCCAGAAGAAGGGGGAACAAAGAATTCCCAAGGCTTTCCAGGGCATAGAACTCTTTGATTTCCATACAGCCAGGATCGTAGGTAGCCTGAATCAATCTGCCATCCAGGTACAGATCTGCGATCTGGATGGTGATGGAAGGCTCGAGGTCGTCTATCTCTTGAAGAATAGGCTATGCATAGCCCCATACAGACGCCAGGGTCAGGTGATATCTGTCGAATTTGCAGGATGTGAATGTGCCTGCAACTTTTCCTTACTGAAGGGAAAAGGCTGGCTATGCATCAACACTGCCATCGATCAGGCAGGATTAAGCTCCAAATTGTTCAGATATGGGCAAGGCCATATAAAGATGGTCCAAGATCAAATAAATTTGTGGCTCAACTTCATAGATACAGATTGTGACGGCATAAAAGACACCCTGCTTGGACAAGCCTATGAAAGGGCGCGATTCAGAGGAAGAAAGATCTTCATATTACGTCCTTCCGATTCCGGGATAGAATATGTGGAACAGGCTGATTACCCAACAGATTTCAATGTCAATAGTGCCTTGTGGGCCGATCTCGGCCACAGGGGCTGTTCTCTTTTCTATGTGAGCTTCGACGGTTTTTTCAAGGTCTTCAGCCAGGGGAGACATATCTGGTCATCTCTCAAACCAGTTGTCCGTAACAATGCTTGCTGTGGGCCCTCTTGGGCAGATCTCGTCGACCTGTCAAAGACGGCAATGGGCGAATCTGGCATAATCTTCAATGGTTCCATTGCCCTTCCCAAGGGCAAACTTTTGGACACCCTAATTCTTTTCAGTCAAAAAAGGAAGACCTTTGCACTGTTCCAAGCAGAGGTTAATCTGAAGGGAAGGATATGTGGTATCTCTGTTATAGGGAAAGACATCGTCATTGCCACACGAGTGAACACCAAAGAACAGGGGGAAGAAACAGTCCTCTATGAATTCAGGGGCAGATGAGCCCAGATCATGCGCTTCAAACGCCTGAAGATAGTAATTTCTTTGAATGTCGGAAAGTTTGTAAGCTGTATAATCCAGGACGATATCTTGCCAACATCTTAATCTTTTCTAAAAATATCCTTAACCCTAATGAAAGTTGTTGGATGAAGATTCTATGAAAGAATTGATGACTCAACAGGAGGCGGTCCAGATGATAAGTAGGCATAAAAAATGCCACATAATCACCTTTGGCTGCCAAATGAACGAATACGATTCCCTTAGGATGGCCCAGATCCTTAGCGACACCTATCGTCTTACTCCCTTTGCGGAAGATGCGGATTTGATACTTATAAATACGTGCTCTATAAGGGAAAAGGCAGAACACAAGCTCTATAGCCTCCTTGGTAGATTGAGGCCATTAAAGCAAAAAAAACCAGGGTTGAAAATAGGTGTGACCGGCTGTGTGGCACAGCAATTGGGCAAGAGACTATTCTCCAGGGCCCCTCACATCGACATAGTGGCTGGCCCCCAGGGCCTTTATGGGCTTCCCAGGGCACTTAAGGCCATCGAGGACGGGAAGACCCACATAGCCATGACAAGGCTCGAAGACAAATTTCAGATCCCACAGGTCTCGGTACCCTTGCCTATTAGACGCCCCACAAGGGCATTTGTCACAATCATGCAGGGCTGTGATAATTTCTGTACCTATTGTATCGTACCTTTTGTTCGGGGTAGAGAGATGAGCAGGCCACCTCAGGATATATTGTCAGAGATAAGATCCTTGGTGGAACAAGGGGTGAAGGACATTACCCTATTGGGGCAAAATGTAAATTCTTATGGAAAGAATCTGCCGGAACCCGTGGAGTTCCCTGATCTTTTGAGGGCAATAGATGACCGTTTTCCAGAACTTAGACTCAGATTCACCACAAGCCACCCCAAGGACCTCTCAGACGACCTCATCTCATGTTTTTCCAGTTTGCAAGGCCTTTGCGAACACCTGCACCTTCCAGTTCAGTCAGGTTCCAACAGTATATTGAGACGGATGAACCGAAAATACACTATTGAACAATATCTGGAAAAGGTGGAAAAACTGAGAAAAACCTGCCCTGGGATAACCATTACCACTGATATCATTGTGGGCTTTCCCGGGGAGACAGACAAAGACTTCCAAGATACCATCTCCCTGCTCGAGATAGTGAGATTCGACCAGATCTTCACATTCAAATATTCTGAAAGACCAGGCACTGCAGCAGCCACTTTCACAGACTCGGTCCCTGAAGAAGTAAGAAAAGAAAGGCTCCAGCAGGTCATTGAGCTACAAAACAGGATTGGACTCGAACAATATCGGAGACTTGAAAACTCTGTGATGGAATGCCTCATAGAAAAAGGCCAAGGTATGAAGCTCCAGGGTCGTACAAGAGGCAACCATGTGGTAAACATAATAGAGAACAAACAACTGGTGGGACAAACAGTAAATGTTTTCATAGAAAAGGCCTGCCACCATTCTCTGAAAGGTAGGCTCGTTAATTGAAAAAGAGGACAGGATATGAAAGCAGTAAAAATGATAATTCATGCCATTACCTTGGATCCAGATTCTAATTCTCCAATATTAATACTCAAGGAGGAAGGTGGAGAAAGGACGCTACCTATCTGGATAGGCCTTCTTGAGGCCACAGCCATAGCAACTGAGATGGAAAAGCTCCAATTCGCCCGTCCCATGACCCACGACTTGGCCATCAATCTCTTGAAGGCAGCCGGGGTCAAACTCCTCCGTATAGATGTCACTGAGTTGAAAGACAACACCTATTATGCAGAAATAAGCATAGAGGCAGATGGAAACATCGTAAGGGTGGATTCAAGGCCAAGCGATGCAGTGGCATTGGCCCTCAGGGCCGATGCTGACATATACGTGAATGAAGAGGTACTTAAGTCAGCTACCCCAGTGGGACATGAGCCAACTATACTCTCTGGTGACAGAAAGGAAAAAGACAAGGACAAGTGGAGCAAGATCCTGGAAGAACTCGATCCCAATGCCTTTAAGTACAAGATGTGAGGCCACAACCATGTTGATGTTTGATCTTCACTGCCATAGTCTTTTTAGTGATGGGGAATTGGTGCTCTCTGAACTGGTAAGAAGGCTTGAAGTCAAAGGCTACGATGCGGTCTGTGTTACTGATCACGCAGACGAATCCAATATCGATTTTATAATGAACGGGATCACCAAGGCCTACCAAGACATAAACAGGTATTCTGAGACAAAGCTGATACCAGGGATAGAACTTACCCATGTCTATCCCAACAGATTGAGGTCCCTTACAGAAAAGGCCAGGGCACTGGGGGCCAAGATAGTGGTATGTCATGGGGAGACTATTGTGGAGCCAGTGGTCCCAGGCACCAACAAGGCAGCGATAGAGGCAGGGGTCGATATCCTGGCACATCCAGGCATCATTTCCCGGGAAGATGTGTTATTGGCCAAAAAAAAGGGGGTTCTTCTTGAGATCTCAGGCCGAAAGGGGCATAGTCTGACCAATGGACATGTTGCTGCACTTGCCACAGAAATTGGTGCCAGACTCGTGATAAACTCAGATGGACATGCCCCTGGGGATTTCATGGAACCATCACATGCACGAAATGTAGGCATTGGGGCAGGGCTCTCTATTGAGGCTGTAGAAGATATCTATGAAGTCAACTGGAGGTGGCTACAAAAAATCCTTAAAGGATGACAATCAAGACAATCAAAATGATGCTGCCATGCCATATCCAGAGGCACCAACCGAGTATCCCCATCTCGGCAGGCTATCCGGGTATTCCGAATCGTTTCCTGTGAATCTCCAGGCTGAAGGACATTCAGCCAGGAACTTCATGATGTTGCAATGAAGTTCGTGCCCACTCTTTACTGCCTTTACCCTGGCCTTGAGAGGGGCGCCAAGAAGATAGAGATCCCCTATCAGGTCCAGGACCTTGTGACGCACAAACTCGTCAGAAAAACGTAGTCCTTCACTGTTTAGGACGGTCTTTGCCCCAATTACCACGGCATTTTCAAGGGAGGCACCAAGGGCGAGTCCGTTTCGGTGGAGCATGTCCACTTCCTTGAGAAAACCAAACGTCCTGGCCCTTGCAATGGATCTCTGAAAGACCTTTCGGTCGATCCTGCCCTTGAAACGCTGGGCATTTATGGCTGGATGGTCGAAATCTATTGTAAAGTCTATATAAAAGCCGTCTGCAGGGAATAGTGTGACTTTTTTGTCACCATCCCTGAAAGAGACCTCTTCCAGGATCTCAATATAGCGCCTTGCCTTGTTCTGGACCTTGAGGCCCACCTCCTGGAAAAGCATAACATAGGTTGCAGCACTACCATCAAGGGCAGGCACCTCTGGGCCATCTATCTCGACAACGGCATTGTCTATCTCCATGCCTGAAAATGCTGCCATGAGATGTTCGATGGTGGAGATACGACAGTCCCCATTGCCAATACTAGTAGCGAAGTGACAGTCTACGATATTGTCTATCCTTGCCGGTATCTCTGGTCTGGATGAGATATCGGTTCTCACGAATACGATACCGGTTCCCTCCCTGGCAGGCCTGATGGTCATGGAGACCTTTTGCCCGCAATGCAGACCGATGCCGGCGACTGCCACTTCCTTTTTTATGGTCTTTTGACAATGGCTCATATCTAAAAGGTCCCTATCCCTTCCGATCAAATTTGAAAAATTATTATTTGTCTGTACTTAAAGCAGGAAGTGTGCCACCTAATGTATCGAATAAAACTTCAATTTTTTCCACAAGTTATAAGTATTACAGCAAGAAAAGAGGAGGGATTAAAGGGGGATGAGACAAAAATGTCACAGGCAGGAGAAATGAAACCTGAGACAAAAATGTCACACTAACCTTCGAAACCAAGTCGTCTCAATGCCTTTTCGTCCTTGGACCAATCCTTCAAGACCTTGACCCAGAGATCCAAGAAGACCTTTTTTTTGAATATCTTCTCCAGATCTTGACGGGCAAGGGTGCCTATCTTCTTTATAAACTTACCCCCCTTCCCGATAATAATGCCTTTCTGAGAAGGCCGTTCAACATATATGTAGGCCCTTATAGAGACCTTGTCGTCGTCGTCATGGATCTCTTCGACCTGGACGGCTGTAGAATATGGGACCTCCTGCTCGGCCATGAGAAAGATCTTTTCTCTCACCACCTCCTCTATGATCTTCTCGATGGATTGATCTGAGCTGGTCATAGAGTCATAAAACTGTGGCCCTTCCTCAAGGTGTTTGAGAATCTCGTCTAAAAGGATGTCCACGCCATCGAGATATTTGGCCGATATGGGGATCAACGCCTCGAAGGGATACATCTTGCTCATTTCGTTTATAAGGGGCAAGAGATTTTCCTTGGCCACCTTGTCCATCTTGTTCAATACCAATATCACTGGTTTCTTGAGTTTTCTTATGAGTTCCAGTACGGCAAATTCTTCTTTTCTATTCCTATTTGTAACATCTACCAGGAACAATATGAGATCCACGTCTTCGACCGCCTTCTCTGCAGCCTTGACGAGCTTTTTGTTTAGAAGTTTCTTTGAATGATGGATACCAGGCGTATCCACGAAGACTATCTGAAAATTGTCTCCAGTCAATATCCCCCTGATAAGGTCCCTGGTGGTCTGGGGTTTGGGGGTGGCAATTGCAACCTTTTTCCCGAGAATGGAGTTCAGTAAGGTTGACTTGCCAACATTCGGGGCCCCTATGATGGCCACGAAACCCGACTTGAAACCTTTGATGGCCACGAAACCCGACTTGAAACCTTGCTTTTTCCCAGGCTGGTCTTTATCCGCTTCCATATTTATAGAGTAAATCCTTCGAGATTCCTAATCGCAGCCTTGGCTGCTTGTTGTTCTGCCTCCTTCTTTGTCCGGCCAGAACCATGGGAGATCTGCCTTTCCTCCAGAAAAAGGCCAACCCTGAAAAAGCGATTGTGTTCAGGGCCGGACACGTCTATCAACTTATAGGTGGGTATGAAATGAAATCGCTTCTGCGTCAGTTCCTGGAGCCTGCTCTTGTAATCAATCAGTAGCCCCTTGCCAGGTGCTGACTCGACCAAAGAGCCAAACTGATCTCTCAGAAACGATGAGACTGCCTCGAATCCTCCATCCAGATAGATGGCACCAGTGACTGCCTCAAACGCATCGGCCAATATGGAAGGCCTGTTTCTGCCCCCACTTTTTTCCTCACCCCGGCTTAGCCTGAGGCCACTACCAAGATCCAGGGCCTTGGCCCTGTCGACAAGACGGGGTTCACTTACGAGATATGCCCTCATCTTGGTGAGATCACCCTCCCTGAAGCTGTCCGAGAACTGTCTAAACAGCATATCACTGATGATCAATTCAAGGACCGCATCACCCAAAAACTCCAGATTTTCATTGTCCAGTTCCTCTCCCTCGGTCTCTGAGACAAAGGAACGATGTGTCAAGGCCTGTCTCAACAAGGCCTTGTCCTTAAAAAAATACCCTATCTTTGCCTCAATATGGGATAGCTGGTTCTCCACAGTCACATCGCCTATTTCATATACATGTAATAAAAATAGTAGCCGACCTCAAATCTTTCATCCCGTGTTCAAACATAGTCAACCAGACATCCCTTCCATGTCCATGATGAAACTATCCTCAACAGCCTTTTTCATCTCTGCGGCCTCCTTTGGACTAATCTTGGCCCCCTTGAGGCCTCCAAAGAGGCTGATTTCAGAAAAATAGACCCCTCCTTCGGCTGTTTTGAGAAGATCTATGTGTGCATATGGATATTTCCCACGCATCATGACCTCTGAACAAATACGCAATTCTTCTCCACCGAGTTGATAATCACCTGACATGCCCCCAAAATGGAGGTTGTTCCTGAATCCCCTTGGATTTTTTCTCCAATATGCTTCCCTGTATATATCTCCAATCCAAACGATTCTTATATCGGTGCAGTTCCTCAAAAATGGTTGAATCACAAAGGGATAGGGAGGGGTTTGTGAAAAGGCCACCTGATTGAATACATCATCCAGAGATCTCCACCTACAGATCCCAAGGCCACAATCGGAATGATCAAGCTTCGTGATCACCTCGTCTATTCCTTTATCTGAATAGACCTCCAGTACACGGGCCAAGTCCGCCTTCTTCCTCACTACGGATGTCAAGGGGGGCATCCATTGCGCAAAAATAGTGGCCTGGCAACACTTAGAGCGACTGGATAGCTGGGAGATTGCAGGAGGAAAGACAATCACTCCCCTCTCAACCATATCCAGGAGGAGGTAGTCCTCATTGGGGGCCAGATTCAGAACACAGGCAACGACATCTCCCTTTTTAAGTTCATGAAATCTCTGCCTTAATTCTATATTGGATTTTAGTATCAGAGGGTGGGACTGGCCTGTCAAAAAATCATCTCCGCAAATCTTCGATAATATTGCGAAAGATCAGCATAACACTCACCACAAAAAAGCTTTATATCTCCCAATATAGTGGATTCGTCACTTTGTGGGGTAAAGCTCCCGTCAGGGTTCTGGATATATCTGGTGGTAATCGTTACCTCTTGGGCGACCTCAAAGAAATCCTGATCATTTCCACATTCTGGACAGACAATTCTCATCCCTGCCCTGGTAAGCCTGCCTGGAGAAGGTATCAGTACCTTTCTCCTCTTTTCAGTAGTTTTACTTTTTGCAGTCATGGGTCATATAAAGGTGATCACCACCGTACTGTCTTTATTTACCCTCATTCCCTCTCCTTTGGCAACATAAAAATTTATACTTATCCAAAAAATGGAATGCCCAGGGCCTGACAGGTGTTTTTGAGGCACAATTTCCCCCCTTGTCAATCTCAACCGAGAGGCCGTAGGTCCAAAGACATGTCGTCAATTAAATGACAAATTGACATATCAACCTCACAAAAATATGACAGATCAAACATTGTCATACATAAAATCAAACAACAAAAACAATACCATGGAAATATTTTTATTTTTTAATACAAATAGTTATGCATTAATTGATGCTAACAAAACCAGAAACAGTACAATCGGCATAATATTTGCTTTATTAAAATTGATCGTTTTTTATAAATCTAAAAAGACCAAGAAAGAGAGCAAAAGATATGTATTGTTTAAAAAATCCAAACAGACCTACTCAGCCTGCAATTTGTAACAATTGCAAGAGAAAATGTGAAAGGGCTGGAAAGCGCAGGACAAAGACGAAAAGTTAAACGCATAAACGAAGCCGGGGACACCGCCTCCTACCCTCCTCCTTTTTTATTCCGGCCTCACAGGTGATTCAGGATCAGGCCCTACCTCCCCTCAGGTCTGCGCCTTGATTGCACGTACGGCCTCTTCTCCTCCAAAAAAACTCTCATCGAGAGAAGGAAAGTCCCCGGCTTCCACCTCTTTTTTAAAGGCACTCAAGGCCTTTTTGATTTCCGATGCCAGATCAGCATATTTCCTTACGAACTTGGGCGTAAATTTTTCGTACAGGCCAAGAAGGTCATTGGTCACAAGTACCTGGCCATCACATCTGGGCCCTGCCCCAATACCTATGGTTGGTATGTCCACCTCTTCTGTGATCAATGCGGAAAGATCCGACGGAATACATTCCAATACCACGGCAAAGGCGCCTGCCTCTGCCACTGCGATTGCATCCTGAAAGATGGCCTTGGCCCGTTCGATATCCCGTCCCTGTACCTTGAATCCCCCGAGACTGGATGCAGTCTGAGGCGTAAGGCCCACATGCCCCATGACTGGTATACCAGCCCTGACAAGCCTACCAATGACCGGCGCCACCGATACACCACCTTCCAATTTCACAGCATCACAACCAGCCTCTTTTAGAAACCTGGACGCATTGATAAGCGCCTCTTCCTCGCTCACTTGATAGGACATGAAGGGCATATCTCCCACGAGCAAGGCATTTTTGACCCCCCTTGAAACCGCCTTGCAGTGATGAAGCATCTCCTCCATTGTAACTGGTACTGTGGAATCGTATCCAAGAATAACCATCCCCAAGGAATCTCCTACAAGGATGATATCGATACCGGCACTATCTATCATGGAGGCAAAACTGTAATCGTATGCAGTAAGCATTGTCACAGCCGGCCCTGTGATCTTCCTGTCTTTGATATCCATTGGCGTGATAGTAGACATTTTTCACCTCGTTCATCGTAAGTGCTTTGGGGATTTGCAATGGCTTGAGCCATTGCTTCTGGACATAATCACTCGAGGCTTCTCATTCCAGATGACTGATGGCAAAAAGGCCCTGAAAGAGGACTATAAGCCGGGTTCTGTATTCCACTACCATTGTGGAACGATGATCATTCATCTGGGATGCCGGTCACCCGACACCTCAAGCAACCTACCCGGAGACTCAGGCGGGCCACCTTCGAACATCTCCCTATTTGGTCTTGCTCCAGGTGGGGTTTACCAAGCCTGCAAAGTTGCCTTTGCAGCTGGTGAGCTCTTACCTCACCTTTTCACCCTTACCCTGCAGGATATGCAGGGCGGTCTATTTTCTGTGGCACTTTCCCTGGGGTTGCCCCCGGTTCGCGTTACGAACCACCTTGCCCTGCGGAGCCCGGACTTTCCTCCCGCCTTACAACGGGCGATCATCCATCCTCTTTCAAGGCCTACTGTAAAGTTAATGCATCACGTTTTATACTGCAAATCTGAAGAGACTGGTCAACCTCCATGTATATCCCCATCTGGGTCACACCTTCAGGGCATAGATAATTCGTTGACACGAGGGACAAAACAGTAACTTTTCATCTCTGAGCAACTCGTTATACATCTGTGGAGGGATATTCATGTTACACACACTGCAAATGCCTTCGTCCACAGCAGCCACCACTATACCAGCCCTTTTTTCAGATAGGAACTTGTAGCGGGCCATCAGATCAGGCTTCACCTCTTTTGCCACCTCATCACGTTCAGAGGTGAGGGATGCAATCTTTGAATCTATTTCTTTTTCTGCTTTGGCAATACGTCTTTCTTCAGCTGCGGCCTCCTTTTTGAGTTTTTCAACCTCTTTGGTCTTTTCTTTGACTGTCTTTTTGAGCCCTTCTATATCCTCTTCCAGTTGGAGGATCTCTTCTTCCCTGGCCTTGTTGGATTTTTTTATCTCCTCTATCTCCTTGGAAAGTGCCTGATATTCCCTGCTGTTCTTTACAGAACTCATCTTCTGCTGGGATTTTTTCAGCCGTTCCGTTTCGAGCTCCAGTTCATCTTCAACCTCTGTCTTTCTGGTCCGGAGATCTGCAAGCTTGTCTTTTAGTTGGGCGATCTCCTCATTCTTTTCATCCATCAATTCCTTTAGGGCATCAAGTCTTTCTGGAAGATCAGCCTTTTCAAGGCCAAGCTTTCTGATCTCTAAATCTATCCCTTGAAGTCTGATGAGTGTAGAAAGTTCTGGTCTCAATTTATTTTCCCCTTTAAAAATTGGTTATTAAAATCGCATACATAGCGTCTGACTTGTTCAGCCATTATCAATATTGCCAAAACCTAAGAGGCGATTTTTCCGAATCAAATATCACTGTCTCAAGCTCCCAACCATGTTCCTGCGTCTTAGCATCGAGAAATGCCTTAACATCGTGTACGACTGGCCTCTCCGTCTCAAAGTGGCCAGCATCTACCACCAGGATTCCTTGGGCCTCGGCCTGTCTCGCAATACTATGTTTGATCTCAGCAGATACAAAGGCCTCTGCTCCTCTCTTTACGGCCTCATGGAACAAAGTCGAACCAGAACCTGAACAAATGGCCACCTTTCTTATCGTTCTTTGAACTGCCCCAGCAGTAATGAGACAACTCCTGCCCAAGGCTGTTGATATGTTGGCCAAAAATTGCTCCATGGGGACTGCCTTCTCAAGCATGCCTATTCGACCCAAACCTGCGTCTTTGTCCCCTGAACTCGGGACAAGGGGTTCTGTATCGCCGATACCAAGTAGCTTGGCGAGCCGATCGTTTACCCCTCCTTTGACAGAATCCAAGTTGGTATGCATGGAGATAACAGAAATTTCATGACGCAAAAAACCCGCCAGGAGGCGGGCAGTGGCTTCACTCAGATCAAGCCGTTTGAGGGGCGAAAATATCAAAGGATGGTGGGATATTACAATATCTGCTCCCACCTCCAGGGCATAGGCGAGTGTGGCGGGCGTCACATCCAGGACAACAAGGGCCTTTTTCACTGGCCAAAAGGGATAACCCACCTGAAGGCCCACGTTGTCCCATTCCTCTGCAAGCTCCGCTGGCGCCCAGGAAAAAAGCCCCTTGATTAGATCGTTGACTGTGGGAACCATAATATTCTTACTGCATTAAAAAAGGTGCAACTTATGATTGCACCTGTAAAAAGTCTCTTAAGACATATTTTATAGCATAGTCCCATATATTGTCGTTCCTCTCTTCAAGCCCCTGGCCACAAAGCTGGAATAAAAACAGCAGCATGGCATATTTCAAGGGACTGAATTGGGCCCACCAGGATTCGAACCTGGGACCAACCGGTTATGAGCCGGTGGCTCTGACCAACTGAGCTATGGGCCCTGAACTGAAAAAACCAATATATCCATGCAAAAAGAATTGTCAAGATTTGAGGTCAGCTCTTTGCCCCCAGATCCATTGGCGTTCCTGTTGCCTTGTCCAGCATGGAAGAGGCAAGGGCTGCAGCTCTTTTGGCAGCACCCGGATCACCGAGAGACCTTACAACCTCTTCCAGGCCAGAGATCATCTTCTCACGAGCCCTATGATCTTCAAGCAAATCCTTAGCGGTTTCAGAAAGATATTCTGGGCTGGCATTGTCTTGCAAAAACTCGGGGACCACCTCTCTACCCGCGATGAGGTTCACCAGGCTCACCCAATCCACCTTTACCAGTTTCTTGCCAAGTTGATAAGAGAGTGGTGAGACCTTGTAGGTAACGATCATTGGTACCCTTAAGATTGCAGCCTCCAAGGTCACCGTACCTGAAGCAGCAACAATGAGCTCTGATGCAGACATCGCCTCGTAGGCTTGCCCCTCTACAAGATATATTTCAGGCCCTGTCGATGCATTAAAACCCTCGATCTTTCTTTTGAGAAGGCTCAATGTGGTATCCTGGAGACCAGGGGCTATAGGCAAACAAAACCACAAGCCGGGGACCTTGTTTGAGAGCATGACCACCGTCTCCAAAAAAAGCTCTATGTGTCTTTTTATCTCCCCTGCCCTGCTGCCTGGAAGTAAACATACGAGTCTTCTGGATGGAGGGATATCAAATTGAGAAAAAAACTCATCCCTTTTCATCCTTGTCTTTACGGAATCCAACAAGGGATGCCCCACAAATTCCACGTCCATGCCGTGACGCCTATAGAAATCCTTCTCAAAAGGTAGAATGACTGCCATCTTGTCCACCAACCTCTTGATCCTCTTTACCCTCTTCTGCCTCCACGCCCAAATCTGGGGACTTATGTAGTAAAAGACAGGTATGCCAAGGGCCTTGGCCTTTCGGGCCACCAAGAGATTGAATTCTGGAAAATCAACCAATATCAAGAGATTTGGCCTGACGTTCGACAGCCAGCGAGTGATCTTCTTATATGCACTCAGGATGGGCCTGAGATGATTGAATACCTCTGTTATACCCACAACTGAGAGTTCCGAACTCTTTACAAGGATCCGTGTACCAGCCTGCTCGAGCCTTTCACCACCCACTGCCCATACATGTAGATTGGGCCTCAGCCCCTTCAGTTCATTCACCAGGGCTGCAGCATGTTGATCTCCAGAGGCCTCACCTGCCAATACCAGGACATTGTCACAGGACATCGGATATGCCAGCAGATGCAAGCCCCTTGGCTATGGCCTCGTTTATATCAAGGGCAAGACAAAGCGCCTGAAAACCTGCTTCCCCGTCCACTTTTGGCCGTAGCCCCTCCCTGACAGAACGGACGAAGTCCCTGAGCTCCATATCCAATATGTCAACCTGTTCATGCGTGAGGAATTCTGGCCTTATGGAAGAGGCTGGATTCTGGGCATTCCGTTCTGCAGTCACGACCAAGTTGTTTTTCTGGCTGCAATCGGCCGATATATAACATCCTGGCTGAAAAACCCTTATTCGCCTGAGATCCTTCAAGGAAATCCTACTGGCAGTAAGATTTGCAGTACAACCATTTTCAAAAATGATCCGCACGTTGGCGATATCTATACGGGAAGTGAGAACTGGTACCCCTGCAGCCTTGATCTCCTGAACCGGGGATTTCACAAGGGCAAGGACGATGTCTATGTCGTGAATCATCAAATCCAGTACTACATCCACATCTATTGCCCTTTCCTTGAAACCGCTCAACCTGTGGGCCTCGATAAATAGGGGTCTGGTAACCCTTTCCTCAAGTGTAACTATGGCGGGATTGTATCTTTCAAGATGGCCTACTTGGAGTAAGACTCCATATTTCTCAGCAAGCCCAATGAGATCAGAGGCCTCCTGCCTGGTGGTGGTCATGGGCTTTTCCAAAAGGATATGGATTCTATTTTCCAGTAGCCGCCTCGCAACCTGATGATGGACAGTGGTTGGGACAACCACCGAAGCGATTTCTATCTTGTCCAAGATATCCTCAATATTGGTAAAGGCCTTGGCATCCACTTCTGATGCCACCTTCCCCGCACGTTCACGGTCTATATCGACAACAGCCACCAATTCCACATCTTCCATGGCAGCATATTTCTGCGCATGAAACCTACCCAGATACCCTGCTCCTATTACTGCAGCCTTCATCTGTCTGATTCTTCCATGTCTTCTTACGATTCTACACCAATGATTACAATCCCATACCTATCGGCCAATTCGATGGTCTCTTCCCTGTCAAAAAGTAGTGAGCGACCAGCCTCAGCCGCCAACACCCTTGCACCAGATTCTATCATGGTTTCCACAGTCTTTGTACCAAGGGCAGGCAGATCGAATCTCGTATCCTGACCAGGCTTGCAAACCTTGACCACTACAGAACCCTTTCCTCCGAGACGCCCCCCACGCCTGATGGTCTCGTCAGTACCTTCTATAGCCTCTACAGCCAACACCGCACCATCCTTCACCACTACACACTGTCCTATATCCAACCGCCCTATATGTCTGGCAATGCCAAGACCGAAATGGATGTCTTTCTCTTCCTGTCTCGAAGGCGCCCTTTTGGTCAGGATACCTGATGGGAAAAGCATATCCTTCAACAAGCCGGTGTAAGAAAGCACCCTGATCCCCTCGTCTTCCAATTCCTGAGCCACTGCCCTCAGGATCCCATCATCCAAGTGTCCATCCAGCCGGTTCCATAGGGACAGTGCCCTTAGATCCGGACGTATGTCGAAAAAGATCCTGGTCTTGGTTATCGTGCCAGCAAAAACAGCAGCATTCACGCCGTTTTCTTTGAAGAAGGAGATGAGTTTATTCAACTGCCCAAGCCTCAACCACTTGACAGAGAAACAACAACTTTCAATGGATGTGTCTGTCTCACCCTTGTGGGCTATTGCAAATACCTTGTATCCTCTCTCGGTCGCAGAACGAGCAATTAGAAGAGGTAGCTGTCCGCCCCCGGAGACAAGGCCCAAAGAGCTACCTGGCTCTAATGTGAATTGTTCCATTCCCCTGAAGGTACACCACGCTTTGATTTTCTGATGAAATCCGTAAATTGGGTTACTTCGGCAACATCTGGATAGGCCTCTTCGGCCAGGTCAAGCCCCTCGGTTATGGTGGCGGCCTTGGCAAAGACGATCCTATATGCCTCCCTGAGGGCCTCTATAGTCTCCTTGGAAAATCCTGCCCTCTTCAGGCCCAAGACATTTATGCCAAAAAGATTGGCCCGTTGGCCTTGGTATTTGACAAATGGAGGGATGTCCTTGTTGGCGCCTGACATACCACCGAGGAATGCATAACGTCCGATCCTGCAAAATTGATGGATGGCAGAAAGCCCGCCTATAACAGCATGATCACCTACTTCCACATGCCCCCCGAGGGTTGCCACATTGGCCATTATGACCTGGTCTCCTATCTGGCAATCATGTGCAATGTGGGAATAGGCCATGATCATACACCTGGTGCCAATCCTTGTGGTTCCCCCTCCCTTTGGAGTGCCCCTGTGTATGGTGACCGATTCCCTGATAATGGTATCGTCTCCAATGATCAGGCCAGTCCTTTCGCCCTTGTATGTAATATCCTGTGGTGCTGCGCCAATAGAGGCAAACTGGAATATCTGGCAGTTCCTCCCTATCTCCGTAACCCCCTCAATAACTACATGAGGAGCTATCCGACAGCCATCGC
Source organism: Deltaproteobacteria bacterium (assembly GCA_026986785.1). Taxonomy (GTDB): domain Bacteria; phylum Desulfobacterota; class Dissulfuribacteria; order Dissulfuribacterales; family QOAL01; genus QOAL01. The sequence goes on from JALSNW010000024.1 coordinate 41,880, forward strand.
CAATAGAAACATCCGGGCCTATTATGGCATAAGGTCCAACAAAGACGTCTTCGCCGAGGCTTGCCGTCTCCTCTATTACTGCAGTGGGATGTACCCGGCAGGAATCTGGAATTTTCATCATCTATCACCTATAAAAATAATTTCTCTTTTTTCAGGAGGTCTTCAAAAGAAGTGGATGGCACGAGATTTTCAGCTCAGACCTGGTGCCTAATAACCTTCAAAGACAATTATCTCTGGCTTGCGGCCATCAACGTGGCCTCTACTGCAGTCTTGCCATCTACCTGAGCAGCACCTGCCATCTTCCACAACATGCGTTTTCTCTTTATCAGATGGAGTTCTATGTCGAGCCGGTCCCCTGGGATGACTGGTTTTCGGAATCTAACGCCATCCATGCCGGCAAATACGAATAATTTGCCTGCCAGTTCATCCCCGGCAGTCTTTTGGGCGAATAGGATACCGAGCTGAGCCATGGCCTCGAGAATGAGAACTCCAGGCATTATGGGCTCTCCTGGAAAGTGGCCCTGGAAAAACGGCTCGTTGATAGTGACGTTTTTATAACCTCTTATATACTCGCCAGGCACCAACTCCGTCACCCTGTCTATGAGTAAAAATGGATATCTGTGGGGAAGAAGTCTTGTGATTTCATCTATCTGAAATCCTGAATTAGCTTTTTCCATCTTCCAGTTTCTCCAGTCTTTTCTTCAGATCTCTCATATCTGTCACCATTTCAGGCAGCCGTTTGAGGGCATTAACCATGCGGAGCCACTTCCTATGGGGCATGGCAGGAGAACCAGAAACAGTCTCGCCTGGAGGCACTGAATGGGGGACACCAGACTTGGCACCAATCCTGGCCCCGTCTCCAATCTCTATATGGCCAACTATGCCCACCTGGCCACCCATCATTACTCCGGCCCCGATCTTGGTACTGCCTGAGATCCCAACTTGGCTCACAATGATAGTCTGTGGCCCAACAACCACGTTGTGGGCTATCATTACCAGGTTATCTATCTTCGCACCATCCATTATGATTGTCTTTCCAAAGGTTGCCCTGTCGATGGTGGTATTGGCACCGATCTCCACATTATCTCCTATCTCCACGATCCCGACCTGTGGGATCTTCACATGGCCTTCTGGCCCTTGGGCATAGCCAAACCCATCAGCACCTATAACAACACCAGCATGGATACGGCAATCGTTCCCCAGGACACAGCCATCATATATGACAACATTGGGGAAAAGTACAGTTCCCTTGCCAATCGAGACCCCAGTTCCGAGGACAACGCCTGGATGGATGGTGACCTCTGGACCTATACTGACATTGTCTCCTATGCATACCCCTGCAGAGATAGTGACCCTTTTGTCTATCTGACAGCCCTCACCAACAGTAACAGAGGGATGAATACCTTTTGGTCTAAAAGGCCTTTCTGCAAAGAAAGATGCTATCCTTGCAAAGGCCAGATAGGGATCTTTCACCAGGATCCTTGGCCTCTTCTCGTCAAAGGGCCAATCCTGTGGCAGGATAAGTGCGCCTGCCTTGGTTGAGGCAACAAGCCTGGCTGCCCTCTTGTCAACTGCAAAACTTATGTCTTTTTCACCAGCATCTGTGAGAGAGGCAATGCCCTGAATGACAATGTCCTTGTCACCTTCTATGGTACCATCCACCAATCTGGCCAATTCCTCAAGGCTAAAAGCTTTCATGACGGCTTAGAAATTCCCCCCCATGCGAAACTCCCAGTTGCTCTTGTCGTCATCGGGTTCTCTCTGGACGTTGTACCCCCATTCCACCCGAAGTGGGCCCATTGGGGAAAGCCATCTGACCCCTCCTCCCAATGACATCCTCAGGTTCCCGATATCGAGATTGTCCTTGGACCAGACATTTCCCATGTCATAGAATACCACCCCATTGAGTCCCATATTCTTGATCAGGGGGAAGATCATCTCCGTCTGCATGTAACCCATGTACTCACCACCGATACGCTCGTCAGTTTCAGGGTCCCTGGGGCTTACATCGCCATATTTGAAGCCTCGTATGGAATCGAGTCCCCCGAGGAAAAAACGGTCATATACAGGCAGTTTGCCACCTGAGCCCTCAAACACATAACCGGCACCCAATTTGGCATGACCTACGATATCCTTCCATATGGTATGATAATAACCTGCGGTCGCCTGAAACTTGACATAGGCCGCATCCCCTCCAAGGAGGCCACCAGCGTACTCCACACCGAAATCGCTCTTCCAACCCCTGCTGGGATTGAAGTAGCGATTTCTGGAATCATAGGAAAGGCCAGCGTTCAAGGACCTTGTTGACTTGATATCCAGGGAGTCGCGAATTATCACAGAGGTATTGTCGCTAATATCTGAAAGGTCGGTATAATCTGCCCTGAACCCGAAAAAGTACCTGAGATTGTCTGTGAGGGGATAACCAAACCTCAGGGCTCCACCGGTGCTGTCTTTGGTATAATCTGTGTAGTCATAGCGCCAATTGTAGATATCCACACCGAATGAAAATCTCGTATCCCTGAAATATGGCTCGAAAAAACTGAGGGAAAATCTCTGTGTGCTCCCCCCGAGTATCCCCTTGAAACTCAAAGTCTGCCCCTTGCCGAGAAAATTTCTCTGGCTTATCTCCCCCATCAACATGAGACTGTCCACGGAACTATAGCCAGCACCGATACTGAAGGTACCGGTAGGCCTCTCCTTGACCTTCACGTCAAGATCCATGTGTTTTTCGTCCTTGCCCGGCTTCGGAGTGATCTCCACATCCTCGAAGTATCCCAGCCTCCTTAGACGATCGTTGCTCTTTTTGAGTCCGGTGGCAGAAAATGGCTCAAGCTCCATGACCCTGAGTTCACGACGTATGACCTTATCTCTTGTACGGGTGTTTCCAGCAATGGAAATACGATCGAAGTAGACCTTCGGTCCCCTATGCACGACCAAGAGGATATTTACTGCCTTCTTCTCTGGATCCTTGGTAATAGTAGGGGTTATAGTGCAGTGGGCAAAACCAAAGTCTGAATACTTATTGGTGAGGTTCATGATATCTTTTCTAAGGACTTCTTGGCTGAAATAGTCCTGTTTTTTGATCTCGAGATCAGAGAGCAATTCTTTCTCGTTCTTGAAGAAGTCCTGCTTGATCTCCACCTTACCAACCGAGTACCTGTCGCCTTCCATGATAGGGATGGTTATGTAGAGATCTGCTCCCTCTCTCTTCACCTTGGGCTCCCCTACCTTGGCATCAACGTAGCCATGATTGTGATAAAAAGCTGCTATCCTGCCAAGATCCCTTTCAAGTGCATCCCACTTGAGGACACCAGCATTGCCTTTGATTATGCTTACGATATTTCTGATGCTTGGGGTCCACCATGGTTTCTTTGCAGATACCTCCATGATACCAGTCAGATCATCTGCACTGAAGGCCTTCAGCCCTTGGAATTTGATGGCTTTGATATGTACCTTTTCCCCCTCGTTTATATCGAATACAACGTCCGCTGCCTGGGCAGAGACAGGCTTGATGGAAACGGTCACCGTTGTGCCCGCGTAACCCTTCTCGGCATAGAGTGCCTTTATCTTCTCTGCATTCTCTTGAAGAGCCTTTTCCTTTATGACTGAATAGGGCTTGAGGTCCATCACCTCTGAGAGCTTTTCATCCTTGATCTCATGATTACCCTCAAAGACAATCTTGCGAATGGCAGGCTTCTCCCTAACCATAAACGTTACAATCTTGCCTTCAGAAGTGTCTTCTACGTCCACCTCTATATCGTCGAAGTAGCCCATATCGTAGACAGACTGAATATCTCGGGCTATCTTTGATGGATCGTATCTCTCACCTTTGGCTGTAGAGATATTCTGCAGGATGGCATCCGTGCCCACCCGCTTATTGCCTTCCACCTGTACCCTTGCTACGAGATAGGGGGTGAGGAACTTTTTCTCGATCCTCTCTCCAAGAAGGGTAACCAATTGTTTTGCCTTGTCCAATGGCCCCTGCACAAAGGCTATCTGCGGCTTCTTCTCTTTGGTGTCAGAACTTACGATAAAAAAATCAAGGCTTACCACCTTCCCCAAAACCGACACTGTGCCATAAATACCGTAGGTGGTATGCAGAGAGGCAATGAGAGTGCGTGCCTGGGCGGGGGTCTTTATTATTTCACTGCTGGAGCTGACCACATTGCCTCGCGCCTCCATCTCCGAAAGCAAAAGCCTCTTGATCTCCCTTGCAACCACCTTTCTGTCTGGAGGTCCGATATAGCCCAGATCAAAAACAGTAAGAGACACTGGAGGCTGCTGATCCCCATTGGCGATGTTACCCTGAGGATCCATGACGGCATAGCCTTTACCAGCTATGAGGATACAGAAAAGAAAAAAGACCAATTGCCAGACCACTTGGGACTTCATGGAGAGGGTGGGGAGATCTTGAGATCCCTCCGTCACATTCGATCCCTGGCCTCTTGACTGATTAATCATGCTGCTTTTTCCATCACAAAATCTGCAAGCCTTTCCTTTTCGATGTCCAGGGTCTTGCCTGCCTTCAAGCCGATGCAGCGATCGGTCCTGCGGGCAAGTTTGAGATTATGGGTCACTATGATAACAGTGGCATTAAAATGATCCTTCATCTTGAAAAGGAGATCAGCCACCTTCTGCCCACTCTTTTCATCCAGGTTACCTGTTGGTTCGTCAGCAAGGATCAGGCGTGGTTCCCTGACAAGGGCCCTTGCGAGGGCCACCCTCTGCTGTTCTCCCCCGGAAAGATGCTTCACGTTCTGTTGCATCTTGTCTTTCAGGCCAAGAAAATCCAGGAGCCACTCGGACATCTTCCTGGCCTCCGCCCTCCTTTGACCCGCCACCAGACAAGGCATCATCACATTCTCTATTGCGCTGAATTCTGCAAGGAGATGGTGAAACTGAAACACAAAACCTATCCTCCTGTTCCTAAACCAGGAAAGACGCTGATCAGACCACGAAAACACGTCCTCGCCAAAATGCAGGATCCGGCCATGGCTGGGACGATCGAGTGTACCTATGAGGTGCAAGAAAGTAGTCTTGCCAACACCCGAGGCCCCTACTATGGCAACTGCCTCGTTTTCATAAATGGTACAAGACAACTGATCCAGTACGGCGATAGGTTTTCCGTCCGACTGATAGACCTTAGACAGGGCCTCAACAACCAAGGCCTCCCTTCTGTTTTGTTTCCCAGTTATGTCAAGTCCTCCTACCAGGCTAAAAGAGTTCAAGGGCTGCAAAAACGTCAAGGCCCCAAGTCCTAAAACTTAGACCTCCTGGAACTGATAAAACATGTTGCCCACTGATAACAAATATGCCATCGCCAAGCAACCCAAATTATAGATAACCAACAACAGAGAAAAAAATACCCTATAAATCAAGTAGATATCCTATATCAAAAGGGATGGTCCACGATTACGTCATTTGTCGGGCTCAGATATCCGGCATATCCGAAAGTGCATCAGAGGCCCTTTCGAGCTTTTTCCTAATCCTTCTCTTGTCTTCCCCTTTTTTGGCATTCTTGAGTGCCTCCCTGTATTTTGCCACTGCCTCTTCAAACATCTGCCTGGCCGAATAGGCATCGGCCAGATGTTCGGCAATTATTGGGTCGTCAGGGACAAGGGTGTTGGCCTTATTTAGATACGTGACCGCCTTTTCGAGACAGCCCTTTTTAAAATATACCCAGCCGAGACTATCCAGGATGTAGCCGTCATTTGGAGAAAGCCCCACAGCCTTCTTGACAAGCCTCTCTGCCTCGTCAAGATCCTTGTCGAGTTCTGCATAGGTATAACCTATATAATTGAGGGCTGGCACATAGTCTGGATCGAGTTTGAGGGCCTTTCGGGCGTATTTGATAGCCTTCTCTTTTTTGTTCATGGCGTCCAATGCCATAACCATGTTCATTATGAGCCCCTTGTTTTCTGGATGCTTATCAAGGCCTTTCTTTAACACTTTCACGGCATCCTTTTTCTTACCAAGCTCCTGGTAGATAGCGGAAAGTGCGGTTATCAGATGTACATCGCCAGGTTTTTTCCCAAGGGCATTTTTCAATATGGTCTCTGCCTTTATATTCCTTCCCTTTTTCATGAGGATCCTTGCCCTGTGGACAATTGCATCCACGCCAGGTTCGGAATCGAGAGGTATCTGCCCATAAAGCCTCAGGGCTTTCGAGGTCTTGTCTGTATACTCGTAGGCTATGGCCGTATAGAAGGCAAGATCGGGATTGTCGGGCAATTTGCTTCTCAAGGGCTCCAAAATCTCCAAGGCATCCTTTGGCATACCCAACTGAAGCAGAACCAAGGCTATCCTGAACTGGACATTTGTGTCCTTCTTGGAAAGCTGCTTCAATATCTTGATCTGCCTCATGGCCTCGTTTTTATCCCCCTTTTCCAGAAGCAAGAAAAGGAGTTTCTGACGGGCCTTGAGGTTGTTTTGTTGCCTCAGAAGAAGGGAGTGGTAGGTCTTTATGGCATCATCTGTCTTACCCTGTCTCTCGTAAACCTCCGCAAGCTCAAAGAGGGCCGGTGTGAAAAAACTGTTTTGCCTCACGGATTGTCTAAGATATTGCTCTGCTGCTGTGAGATCTCCCCTCTCCTTAGCTACCTTCCCCAAAAAATAATAGGCAGTAAAGGCCTTGGCCCCGCCAAGAGAAGCAGCCTTCTTCAGGCTCTTTTCAGCTTTATTCCACTGTTTTGACTCGGCATACAAAGTACCTGCCATCAAAAGGGCCTGTTGACTATCAGGTTCCTTTTTTAGGATCTGCTCTATGGCATCAATGGCATCCTTGATCTTGTCTTGCTGGATATAGATCCTGGCCATCAGAAGCAACAGGTCCTTGTTGTCAGGTTCCAACTCCAAGGCCAATTCTGTCCAGTGTTGGGCTTCACGAATCTTTCCAAGCTGAACAGCATTCTTTGAAAGCTCAGTCAGGATCTCAACGGAATTCTGATCGAGTTCATGAGCTGTTTGGAGCCACTTCTGGGCAGCCAGATAATTACCTCTCGAGATATCCATGAGCCCCATTACATAGGCAGCATAGGAATCGGCCATGGATTCCGAGATCTTGGCATTGCACTGAACAGACACTAAAAAAAACAATAACATCCATGAAAGCATGGAGAACAAAAATTTTTTCATGATCTCGTTTATCTTTCTGATCTTGGTGAAGTGGGGACTACATCTGGTAGGTGTGCCTCAAGATATTTACCCAATTTCTTTTTCAAGCGCGACTCTATCTGACGCACTCTCTCTCTGGAAACACCAAAGCGTTCACCCAATTCCTGCAGGGTCTTGGGCTCTTCTGCCAGAAGCCTTTGCTCGAATATTATCTTTTCTCTGTCCTTTAGGGTGGAGGCAAAATCTTTCAGCTGCTCACCGAGTTTATCCTCCATCTCCTTCTGGGCGATGGAGGACTCCACCCCAATGTCCTGACTGGGCAGAAAATCAAGGTAATTGTCCTGGGAATCCTGTTTCACTGGGGCATCAAGTGATACCTCCCATGAACCCATCCTCTGCTCCATGTCCACAACTTCCTGTTCAGAGACATTCAATCTCTGGGAAATCAGCTTGGGAACAGGTTCAAAACCCAGGGCCCTGATATTTTCCTTTTCCTTGTTGAGATTGTAAAAGAGCTTTCTCTGGGCTTGAGTAGTGCCAATCTTTACCAAACGCCAGTTGTCCATAATAAATTTCAGGATATAGGCCTTTATCCAAAAAGAGGCATAATAGGAGAATTTTACCCCCTTATACGGGTTGAATTTTTTCACTGCATGTAATAGCCCCACATTGCCCTCTTGTACCAGATCGAGAAAATTCTGCATCCAAAACTTTTGGAAATCCAGGGCAATCTTCACTACCAGACGCAGGTTCGAAGCCACTATCTTATGGGCTAAGGCAGGATCCCTCGTTTCATAGTAGGCCTTGGTGAGTGCCTCTTCTTCTTTCCTGGACAACAGAGGGTACTTATTGATCTCTGCAAGATAGCGCTGTAGATTGTCTGCCTCGACAGGATATGCAGCTTCATTGTTCTTGGGCACAGGAAGACGGGCTTCCTTACCGGCCTTAGTATCCCTTTTCCTTTTTTTTCTGCCCTTCTTTATCTTTTTCATAGGTTTCCTGTATGCATTTGGTCAACGGTATCGAAAATGGGATATATCTTGCCTCTACCTCTTCAGACTCTCTCAAAGCCTTGCCAAAACGCCCTTGTTGACCTCTTCCATTCTCTGTCGGCCCTCAAGCTTCTCAACCAATGCCAGGGCAAATTCCAAGGCTGTACCAGGCCCTTGGCTGGTTATAAGCTGTCCATCACGAGCGACCCTCTCCTCAGAAAGGGTCGACTGTTTCACGGCATTTCTGCATACAGGATGACATGCGATGATCTTGCCCTTGGAAAGGCCATGCCTATCCAACACTGTGGGAGCCGCACAGATAGCCCCTATCAATCTACCATTTTCGAGCTGTTTTTTAAGCATCGACACCACTGTCTCATTTGATGCAAGGCTCTCCGTGCTATCAAGGCCTCCTGGAAGTACGATCAGATCAAAAGCAATATCCTTCACTTGGTCGAGAAAGACATCGGGAACTATCTTCACATCCCTGGCAGAAGGGACAGGATTTGGGCCAACAGAGGCAATCCGTATATCCACTGCTGCACGCCTCAAGATATCCACCACAGCTACTGCCTCCAGTTCTTCATAGCCTGGGGCAAGAATTATCAGGGCCTTTTTGGCCATTTACGAATCCTCCATTATTTGATGCCAAGTTTATTGAAAAAAGATACTATAATTTATTGACAATTGCTAATGACTGTCTGAACTTGTCGAGTTAAACGATTGTGCTTCGCTTTACCCCCAATTGGAGGGGTCAAAATTAAAAAATGCTAATTTTTTGATTAACTCAAAAGAAAACTACCCAGACAAATCTCAGTCTGCCTTGATCCAGATTTCAAGGATGACGAAAAGGATTTGATGATTATCTATCTTTCAATAGCTTAATTTGTTGCAAAAAGCAATCTTAGAAATGTTATGAATAAAACGGCTGATGATAAAAAAATTCCCACTGTAGCTATTATTGGCAGACCAAATGTGGGCAAATCCACCCTATTCAATCGTCTCACTGGCAAAAGGGATGCGCTTGTAGACAAGACACCAGGGCTGACCAGAGACAGACGTCATGCCATTGTGGAGCTTCGAGACCATCCAGTCGAGATAATAGACACAGCAGGCATAGAATCCTCTTCAGATACTCCTGATGTACTTGGTTTAAGGGCAAAAGAGCAAACCAAGCTGGCCATAGAGCAGGCGGACTGCCTTTGCCTGCTATTCGATGCAAAGGCTGGGCTCCAGCCAGGTGATCTGGATATAGTAGAACTGGCCAGGAAATCTTTTAAACCTTGGATTGCAGTTGTGAACAAGGTGGAATCTGGAAACATAAAGGCTGCGGCCCTGGAATTCTATGAAACAGGTATTGCTGAATTTACATTGATCTCTGCCAAGAGTGGCAGTGGTCTCGAAGAACTGAAAGATCGGCTTTTGGGCCTGTGGCGATCTTATGCAGACAAAGAGACCAAGAAGGGCAATGGCCATGAATTTTCCCAGGGAGAAGCTATACGCGTCTGTCTCGTGGGCAGACCAAATGTGGGTAAATCCTCCATCATGAACCAGTTGGTGGGACAGGACAGGATGCTGGTCTCTAACATCCCTGGAACTACCAGGGATAGTATAGACTGTCTCTTACAACGACAACAAGGTAAGGATATAATCTTTGTCGATACTGCTGGTATAAGAAAAAGGTCGAAGGTAAAACACAGGGTGGAAAAATTCAGTGTCCTAAAGGCAATTGAATCCATGAGAACTGCCCACATATGCATATGCGTATTTGATGCCAGTGAAGGGATAACAGAACAGGACAGACGCCTTGCCGGCTACACCAGGGAATATGCAAAGGGTTGCATAACGGTCTTCAACAAATGGGACTTGGTAAAGGAAGATGGCAAGTTGAGAAAGTTCCTGTCCGATGAGGCAAAAATCATGAAAAAGATGATGCCCTATGCCCCCCATCTGAATATCTCTGCCATAACTGGGAAGAACATAAAAAAGCTATTATCCCTCATAGACCAGGTATACTCTGACTTCTCGTCCAAAGAGACCACTGGAAGGCTAAACAGGATCCTAAAGCAGGCTTTACTCAGGCGAAACCCGCCTGTGACTAAAGGCCACTTTCTGAAACTATTCTACGTGACCCAGACAGATACTAGGCCTCCTGTACTGACCTTCTTCGCCAATTACCCTCATCTTTTTCCTGAACATTATAGAAGATTTTTGGAAAATTTTTTCAGGCAGGAGCTGGACATACCATATACGCCAATAAAGATCATCCTGAAAGAAAGATGATAACAAGTGCCACCCGAGTCCAGAAAACCATATTCTCGCCTGATCCATGCATCTGGACGTATAGAATGCATGTTCTAAAAGAGTAGTAGTGCTGCCACTATTGCGGATAAAAATAGCCTGTATACTACAAAGGGATAAAAGGTATTGTTTTTGAGATAATTCATCAAAAACGCGATTACCAGATATCCAGACACTGCTGAGGCGAGAAATCCCCAAAGGAAATTCAATGTAATATGGGTATTGGTATTCATGAGCTTCAAGGCCTCATAGAGGCCCGCCCCAGCAATTATCGGGGCAGAAAGGAGGAAAGAAAAACGCGCTGCTGCCTCCCTGGAAAAACCGAGAAACAGGCCACAGGTCATGGTGATACCACTTCTTGACACCCCAGGTATAATGGCCAAGGCCTGAGAAATCCCGATGAGGACCGCATCTGGCAATCCCAAAGAAGAAAAGGACTTTTCAAGGCGAGCCAATTTTTCTGCAAGGCCAAGCAATAGCGCCACACCAGCAAGTGTAGCCACCACCACCCAAGGAGAGCGCAGATAAGTGGATACGGCATGCTCCAACAAGAAACCAGCCACTGCCCCAGGCACTGTTCCAGCCATTAGATATAGTAAGAGCTTTCTCTCCTTGGCTTCATGCCCCCCTGGCATTATGGATCTTAGCATTCCTGCCCAGTCTTTGAAAAAAAATGCCATGACTGCCAAAAGGGTGCCGATATGCAAGGTGACATCAAAGGCCAAAGAGGTCCCTTGCAGCCCTAAGAAGTATTCTGCCAGGACCAGATGACCAGAGCTCGAAACGGGCAAGAACTCTGTTATCCCCTGCAACACCCCTAAAAATACTGCCTCTGAAATGTTCATCTGATAAAATACACCACTGGTTTTCTAATTTGCCATTATCATCATAATTAGGTAATGAAATAGGATCGGGGCATGGTTGAAAAAAACAAGCCCATCTTTATCTCCTACAAGACTAATTCATTAAGGGCTATGGGACAAACAAATTTCTGGAAGGATACAGGGATCGGAAATCTGATCATGACAGGACTGCCTGGAGCTTTTCTGGACCCTGGAACCAAGGATCTCATATCAAGATTTGGCATCTCCAATTTCATCATATTTTCTAAAAACACCAAAGAAGGACCTGATACTCTAAAAAGGCTTTGCCATGATATAGAATCAGCCTGTGTGACCCAGGGCCTTTATCCATTGATTGCTGTGGATCAAGAAGGAGGCCCAGTCAGGAGGCTCATGCCCCCTCTCTTCCCAGATATGGGTTCAGCCACAGGTGTCCTCTCGTCCTCCCGCCCAAGAGATGCCATGAGAGAGCTGGCATGGACAACGGCCTCCATGCTGAAAGATGTTGGCATCAACATGAACCTATCCCCTGTTCTGGATCTATGCCTGGAAGCAGAAGGGCACGTGTTAAGAGGCCGCTGCCTCGGCCGAGAAGCAGAACAGGTTGCAGAGCTCGGCACTGTCTATATAGAAGAATTGCAGGGAAATGGCATAGTTGCAACGGCAAAACATTTTCCAGGCATAGGTATGGCCATGGTTGATCCCCACCTTGAAAGAGCCATGGTGAGAGGATCGGACAAGAAAATTTGGGAAGGCCTGATCCCCTTTCGCCAGGCCATCAAGGCTGGTGTGGCTGCAGTAATGACATCACATGTGGTATTTACTGCCATTGATCCGTCAAGGCCTGCCACCTTTTCCAGGAAAATAGCCACCAAAATACTGAGAAGGGATCTTGGCTTCAAAGGGCTGCTACTTTCAGATGACCTTGAAATGAAAGGAGCAACAGCTCATGAAGCCATTGGACAGGCAGCAGTAGATGCATGTCTGGCAGGCCATGACCTACTCCTCGTCTGCAACAACCAGGAAAATGTCATACAGTGCCTGGAATCCTTGAGGCAGGCATATGAAACCGGCGTGCTAAGCAAGACAACCGTTGAGGCCTCTTGCCAGAGGATACGATTGGCCCAAAAAACGGTACATGACAGAGAGACAAGACGCTGAGACCTAATTGCAAATCAGCTCATAGTCTAGTAGACTTTTATCCTATTCCCTGATTCACTAAGAGGTGCTTCCGCAAGCTGCCAGGGATGTCCCGCAGTTTACGCTGCAAGGGGTTTTCGATTTCGCTGGATTTCTTGTATTATCAAGGTATTGGAATACCAAGTATGCCCGGATCCTTGATGCCTTGCATCTTCATCAAACTTGCGAGCTGCAATATCTGGGTTTATATAAACTTACTCGACTGTTATGGAATCAAGAGGGGCATAAAAACATCAAAATGGAGCCGCAACGCTCAAGACACCTCCCGCTTATCACCCTGCTAATAACCCTTTTCCTATCAACAGGCTGTTCCCTCATACCAAGGAATCAAGCCCGGCCCATTGCCAGTGGCGAGAACTGGAGGGTCAGGCTTGTAAAATACTCTGTGGGCTCAGACCTGATCACCAAGGCAGGCTTTGAACATCCCTTTCAGATCAGCCTGGCAAAACTGAACAATATCCTTGCATCCATATACATCCAAGACAAGAACGTAATTGGCAAGAAGGGACATCAACAGCTCTTCCCGGCAAAGGTCAGAAGGGTTCTCCTCCAACCGTTACACGATGCCTTTCAAAAGGCCAAACCCGACGAAGTAATAGATTTTGCATTTGTACAGGGTAAAAGCTTCCTCTGGATCTTCAACCACGACCTCTTTACCAGCGGGATCTTTTTCAAGAAGAACGGCAAGTTGAACCTTGTCATGAGGGTAGTCAATTTCCAGTGCGACAGCTATCCTGAAGCACTCAGGCAGTTTGTAAGCGATCCCACTCAAAGGGCCATCACCAATGACTGGGCATTTGTTTTGCGACCAGGAATGACCCTAAAGAAAAGGACCAAAAGGGGGTTCGCCCTCTTTCAAAAACCATATTTCCCCAACTGGGTGATAATTGATCTGGGCAGGGAATACAGACCTGAAAAAAGAAGGATCAAGCACTTTGAAAGGCTTATGAAGGCACCTCCATCTGTGAAGGAAAATCCCTCCCCTGTTGATTTCCGGCCTGTCAGACCGGAAATCATAAAACCACAGGCGCACAAAAGCATAGACAATCCAGAAGTAAGGAAAAAGCTCCAGGTTCTAAGGGAACTTTACAATTCTGGGGCAATAAGCCGCTCCACCTATGAAAGGAAGAAGGAGGAGCTGCTTTCACCCTGAAGGGAATAGATAACAGGAAATAAGCCACCTATCACCTCTTGAATATCAGTTATCCTATGTCAGGATGAGATGATGAACCAATAGGGTGCTATGCCTTTCCATATATGAGGATGTATAAATAGATGTCATTTCCTGAGCTAATTTTCGGCAATCAGGAAGCCTATTGCAGCACCCTGATCCAGATTGACAATTTCTTTCTGGATCACAGGAGACAACTTGCAGACGTAGACTTCAGGGCAAGGCAAATCAAGACGGCCTATATCTGTCTTGAACATTTCTTTCAAGAATTCACAGGGCCCATATGTAGTAGCTGCATGGAACCATGCTGTGTAAACCGCCATGGTTTCCCTGATTTTGAGGATCTGATAGTCCTCAGGGCCATGGAGATCGAGCCACCTGCCTTCAATTGTCAATGTATTGATACAGAGCCTTGCCAATTTCTCTCTCCTGCAGGCTGTATCCTTCCAAGAATCAGGAGATCCTACAGGTGCACTTGGTATTTCTGCGATGTATGTATGGATAAATTTCAGCAGCTCAACTGTGTAGAATTCATACACTTTCGATATGAAATGACCCTACTTTCCCAAAGACGCACCGAACTGTTGAGGCTGTTCGAAGAGGAGTGGATGCGATCCTGTCAGTCTGGATCATATGGGTAGATAGACCTTAAAGGCTGTCCCTCCAGAAACAGGCTGATCTATTGCCACAGTACCACCGTGGGCCTCTACTATTTTCTTGGTTATTGGCAGCCCCAGGCCATTGCCGCTTGCCTTCTTTGAGAAATAGGGATCAAAACAGTGTTCCAAGGTCTCCTTATCCATACCTTGGCCTCTGTCCCTTACTGTAATCAGGGCATATTTCTTTCGTTTCTTGAGGGAGATATGGACCTCACCTCCTGCCTTAGAGGCCTCTATGGCATTTGAGATCACGTTCACCAGTGCCCTCTCCAGCAAAAACGGATCAGCCTGAAGATATATCTCTTCAAGTTCTGTCTGCAACTTCACACCTGCCTTCATAGCCTTTTCTCTACACATCTTCACGGCATTCTCAACAACCTCCGACAGGTTACACAGCTCTTTTTTCAAACTAACAGGCCGTGCAAAGTCCAGGACATCGTTCACTATCCTTTTCATCCTGAGGGCATCTTGCAACATTATTGGGACATATTTGGCACAATCTCCCTTGCCTGCAGAAAGCCTTTCGAGAAGTCCTATTATGCTTACCAAAGGATTTTTTAGATCATGAACGATACCAGAAGTGATACGTCCCAGGGATATTATCATACGGTTTCTTTCCAGTTCAGTTCTGATCCTTTTGTCCCTGTCTGCAAGATATCCAGCCCCAAATGCAAAAAGCAGATAGAAGAAAAGGTCTATTATCCTGGCAGATTCGAGTTCCAGGCTCCCGTGCCAGGTATTGACGATAAAAGGGACGTAAAATAGATAGATGGCCCCCAAGGATATCAATGCCCCACGCCTGCCGTAACGCATGGCTGCTATGAATATGGGGAAATAATAGAGTTCTCTTTCAAGTTCCCAGAGATCATTTGAGCCAGTGCAAAAATACTGTATGGCAGTAATCCCAAGGATTGATATAGCTATCAACCAAAAAAATTTCTCTCTCAACAAATGAAGTGGGGCCAACGATTTGATTCCTTTAACTTGTAATAACAATAAAGTGCTTTGCCAGCAATGTGGTCCACATTCTATGCCAGATCAATCCATAAAAAAAACACAGGACGGATAAGGTAAAATTGTATCAACGCAAATTACAGCTCCAGAGGGCATGTAGAACAGACATGCTTTTACATGCAGCCTGAAGCAGATGGGAATCGAGATTGTTTTCCCTCATCTTTATAAGGACATCTTTCCCCTATTGGCTACCTCTAAAAATCGATCTTACCCAAGCCAAGGCATGGTTAGGTTGTCTTCGAAAAATAATTCTCGAAGTATCGATCAAATCTCTGGGGTTATCTTTCTCATTCTCCTTGTCTCGAAACAGAATTCCCAATTTTTACAGATAACCATTGCTTAAGAACCCTTGGGAAAACAGGGCGAACAAAAAATATTAGCTGGTCATATTTGTGATATCCCTACCACCTTACACCAGATAATGGATATTATATTTACGGCAAAGAGGCAATTCAAGGGGACTTTCGTCTGTTCTTTTATTATGTAAACAAAATTGAGCTAACTTTGGCTGACATACCATCTGTTTTTTGATCCAGGATTATACAGATCACAAGCTTGGTTAAGATGTAAGGAGCGGACTACTTTTGATACTGCAACAGTCCGAGGACTTATCACTAATGGGACTTTCACCTCATAGGTGAAAGCACAATGGAATCAAATGAATGTTAACCATGCAATCATTCAAGGGAATTAGTCTTTTCAGGCATTTTAAGTGTATAATTTGGGTTGCTGGGTCCTAATATAGTGTATAATCTTATCAAAAGGATAAAACATGATAGAAATCATCTTTATTTGGCTAGTAACTGCAGGTGGACTCTGGATCACCACAAAAATTGTAAAAGGTGTCGATGCAGAAAGCCCTGGAGCGCTCCTCGTGGCAGCCCTGGTCTTGGGGCTCATCAATAGTTTCATAAAACCAGTGCTCCTCTTTCTGACACTTCCCATCACCATCCTGACATTTGGGATCTTTGCACTTGTCATAAATGCTCTCATGATCAGCCTGACATCGGTAATTGTACCTGGATTCAAGGTGGATGGCTTCGGATCTGCACTGCTCGCTGCCATTGTCATGGCCCTCTTTTATCTCTGTGGTATCCTGCTTTTCGGCGCCTTCCTGGGGACTGGAGTCCATTGGATCTTCTGGTATGGACATCCCCATTCCTGTGGGATAGCCGTATGAGTTATGCACTTCAAATGCTTGGGTAAGGATTTTTTATAGAAAATCAGTCAATTATTTACATTTTTCCGGATGAATACTTTCATCCAAAAGGTGAAGATTTTTCTGCTCTAAAAACTCAGACATTTTAAGCCGCAAGACGCTGCATATAATCCGGGATAAGAGTCAGGGCCTGAGCCGACCTGTTAGACTGGTTTGAAGCAAATCTGCTGGAGACACAACTCGCCACTGGCTGAATATGTAAGAGATTTTGGGATCACAAGCCAGCGCATGGTAAAAGATGTTGAAACATGAAAAATTAGAAGGGGATTCAGCACTTGGGCATGCAGTTGTAACCCCTAAAACAGATCAAGGCCTCAGCACTCGAAAAAAACAGGCCTTGGCTGAAACAGGAAGGAAGTGAGTGCCCAGAAATTGACAAAGAAATCGTTTGTTTGTTAACTGTCTATTGTCAGGAGTCAAAATCCCAAAATTTCAGCTTATATAAAAAAGAGCGACACGAGCCACATGCTCATTATAACCTTCTAAGTTCATTAAAAATTTTTGCTTTTCTAACTACATAACCTGTATTTACTGCTTAGATGACAGCGAGATGATCTCGTCGTTATATAAAAATGCCAGAACGAATAACTAATGGAGGGAAAAAATGGGTATGATTCAAGAGTTTAAGGAATTTGCAGTCAGAGGAAACGTAGTAGACATGGCAGTTGGTATCATCATTGGAGCTGCCTTTGGCAAGATAGTTTCGTCACTTGTGGCAGATGTGATCATGCCACCAATAGGCTTAATCCTTGGAGGGGTGGATTTTTCCAACTTGGCCTTGACCATCAAAGCCGCAGTAGGAGATAGCCCGGCTATTACAGTCAAATATGGAAAATTCATTCAGACCGTTGTAGATTTCACCATAATATCATTTTCCATATTCATACTTGTTAAAGGGATAAATTCCTTGAAGAAGAAAGAAGAAGAGGCCCCCAAACCTGAAGAGCCGTCAAAACAAGAACTACTCCTTACAGAAATAAGAGATCTGCTGAAGGATGGTAAATAGATAGGGTGAAATATGATCACAGCCTGTTTTTTGAACACAAAAAGCTGATGATTTCCTGAAGTTAACCGAGAACGAGACAGCTAACCATATCATACGAAGTGGTGCCCGGGGAGAGACTCGAACTCTCACGGTGCAAAGCACCAAGGGATTTTAAGTCCCTTGTGTCTACCAATTCCACCACCCGGGCGTTTTGAAAAACAACTGAAAAACATATACTTTACACGAAACAAAAGGTCAATCCAGCACTGCCCCCCTTTGAGTTCTGTCTTTGGTCAGTGGGACATGAAGCCCCGTACCCTTTGTTTACAAACCATCCTTTTAAAACGCTTGGCAGGATCTTGGTGCCTTACTATAATTGGCTGCTTTGAAACCAATTTCTGGAGGAACTAAATTGGCCCAATCAATGAAACCAGTCGTCCTGCTTATGTTCGTTCTCTCTTTGGTCTGTGCGGCAATGGCCCATGCTGCATCGTCTGACCTCCAGATGGAGGCGCTTTCAAATCTGTCATATCCACTAAAAGACGCACCCAATGGAAAGGTGCCCCTAAAGGGGGGCAGGTTCACGGCCCCGCTGAAAGATAGTGCTGCAAGGTTTGAGGCTCGACTCCTCACCCCCATTGCTCTTTCTTCATGGCGGGGCAAAGAGGTAGCAGCCGTTGTGCTCTCATACTCATCAGGAGGAAGTGGTGTTTTCCGAAGGCTTTTTTTCCTCACCAAGGACGAAAAAGCTTGGAGGCCCAAGGCATGGACCTGCTTGGGAGACAGGGTCCAGATCAGATACCTGGGACTTGAACACCACGGTAAGATAGTTGTTGGTATGATCAACCAAGGCCCGAAAGATCCCCTATGTTGTCCCACCCAGAAACAGGTCAGGGTCTATATTGTAAAAGGCAAAAAATTGTTACCCAAAAAAACTGTTCCCACACAGATTTTCCCAGACCAGATCCACTTTGCAAGAAATATCTCCTCAGGAGACATAAAGGCCATACTCGTACCTGAACAAGGCTTTTCAGCCCATGGAATAACCAAGGTTGCACCATATCCCTCCCATGTGGCCCTGATGATAGACGGGAAAATATGGCTCAGGATCCTGCCAGCAGAGGCATACAAGAATATGTGGATGAAAAAAAATGATTTTACCATCCAGATTGCCATCAAAAGGATAGAAAGGATCATCAAGGGAAAGGAGACGGATTTTACTCCCCCCCTTCCCATTTTGCCCCCACAGCCTGGCATCAACGATTTGGCTGCAAGGGTAGAGCTTATCGACCTGGCACAAGGGCGAGGAATTGGATTTATTGGTAGGATCTCAAAGACCTTTTCTTGTGTTAAGCCCGGAGATTTGAAATATTTCTTTTCAGGCCTAAGCAATAAGGAAAGATTCGTCTTGTCTTTTTCCCATGAAATCTCTATCAAAAAGCTGCCTCAAGGCACCTGGTCATGTGAAAATAGCATCAGTGGACTCAGGTCCCAGATTGCTAAGGTAACAGAGTTACTAAAATCAGCCGATGACAACAGATTTCGACCTCGCATCTCGATGCTGAAAAAATTCCTTGCCTCCATATCCATCGAGGATGGGAAATAATAGCTCTGGGTGTCAATATCTGGTGGATATGAGGAAAAAGCACAAGTCCTAAGATAGAAAAAAGGCCTGCCGGCAAAGCTGACAGGCCCAAGGGCATTCTACATACCCGATCAACAACCTTCCACCTTCGCTACTTCTTTAACCTTCAATTTTACCTGCTGGTCTTTTCGAGGCATAAACTCCTTTTCCGGCTGGATGACAGCCATCTTACCGTCTTGTTCCGAGTACCAAAGGATGATGCATTTCCTATCTTTGATCATTCCTTTCAGCGTCCCTATATCCACAGGCACATCGACTACATCTATGACCTTTCCTGTGGTCTTGCCAGCATCCTTTGCTTTGAGGATGAGTGGCTGGTCCTTTCTCACTGACACCTTTTTCCCAGACTGGACAAGGACCAATGACGTCACACTCTTCGACTGGCTGGCAGGGCCGTTTTCCATCTTTTTCACCACGCCAGCCAGGGCCTTTCCCAGTTCTTCGCCTGGCTGGACAACCGAAACCACCACACCCTTGGCCTTTCTGGCAGCCTGACACTGGGAAGATGCAGCCATTACCGTGGCCATGGACATTATCAGAATCGGTAACAGGGCCTTTATGCCAATATTTTTCATTCTGTCACCCCTTTCCTGCTATGGCAGCCTCTACAGGAGGTTGGGCCAGTGGCCTTATGCTCCTTTTTCAGTTTCTTATGACACTTCAGACATATTCCGTGAAAATGATCCTTGAGCTTTCCAGGGCCTCCAGTTGCGTCCAGTTCTTGTTGAATACGCTTGCACCTGTCGGCCTTGAGGATATCGACCTCGGTCTTTGCACCATGATGACAAGTGGCACAAACAAAGCCTTTCCCCTCTTTTTTAAGGGCCTCTATATGGGCCTTATGAGAAAAATGATTCACCGCCTTCAGGTCTTTTTTCAGCCCCTTGAGATCTGGACACGATTTCTGGATATTTATGTCCACATACTCTGGAGGGCCCTCTATACTGGCAGTACCTGTTTCGACAGCCAAGACCTGAGACGACATAACTGCTAAAAAAATAGCCACCAGTCCCACACACCACTCCATCGGGAATGGCTTTCTAACCCGTCTTATCAACAACAATTTGTTACCTTTGATCTTCATGATACAATTTCCTCCTTTGCTCTTTGCAGAAACCCCTTGTGTCTTCCCGGCCAGCCGAAAGGTCATGGGTTTCATCAATCTATCCAAGACAACTCGAGTCTTTTTTGAACATCCCTTGGTGCACTGTCTTTTGGCCAAACAACAAAGTACCAATGCACTGTCTTTTGATTTGACTCTACGGAAGAAGGATTGATAAAACAATGGACATAGGGTTAAATGTCCATAGATGTCTGGTGGACATTGGTAGACATGGTGTCTATGTAGATTATTTCTCTTTGTATTTCAGACTATTATCAAAACATGAGTAGGGCAGACCTTGCATGAATAACCAGGGAGAAGGGCCCAAGATAGCCCCCGGACAACTGCCTCCAACCGTAAATCTGGACGGTTCGAAGGTGAGACAGATCAGGGAAGCCAAAGGACTAACCCAACTTTATGTGGCTACTGCGGTCGGGGTCACCACAGATACCATATCCAGATGGGAAAATAAGCGTTATCCCACTGTTAAGAGGGAAAACGCCCTGAAATTGGCCCAGATACTTGAAGTGGATATATCTGAAATATTGGAAGACGTGGCCAATGGCACAGGAAACAATCTGTCACAAGGGGCTGAGCCCACTAAGAACACTTCTGCCAAAGGGGATGTTGAATCCGTTGAAATTGATTCACAGATTTTGGCCCCTGAGGGGAAAGACCTCCCATCCCCATCAAAGAAGAGATACTTCATATTCAGCCTCTTGCTCCTCCTCCTGACAATCACTGCCTTGGGTATCTATCTATATCTCAAGCCCCGCCAAGAGGCCCTGAAGATCACTGCCAGCAGATTTCTGCCAGACCACTGTGCCCCAGGACAAGTCTTCCCTGTTGTCATAGATGTCTATGTCAAGCCATCCAAACAGAGAACACTCTTGGTAAAGGATGGTGACCACCAAGGTATTGAGTTCATCAAGGGCATCCCACACTTCACAAGCCGAAATGGCCTATATGTAAAATGGATCTTCCAGGGTGAACTCGGCTATACCAAATTCATATATCTTGCCAGGATCAACAAGAATGCCGTGGATGGAGACGAATTTACATTTCACGGGCAAATCACTGTAAAGGAAGACAAAAAACACTCCATCCCTATAGAAGGAAACAACCTGATATCTGCAATGCCCTTCAGTTGGGCAGACTCCAATAAGGACAACATAATAGACGACGAGGAGATACTCGAGGCCTACGACCTGCTTTCTGGCATAAAAGATGCCGAAAAAACACTGCACGAAGTGGAGGTATTATGGTCCGCTGGCAGTTACAGATGGGATATGAAAAAGAAACGTTTTCAGCCTGTACAAAAGGCCATGGCATCAGAAGAGGCAAATGATCAAAAGTAGCAACCCCCACTCCAAACAAAAAGGAGAAAGATGATGTATCAGCCCAAAAATTTCATACTATTTCTACCTATTCTCGTCCTTTCTTTCTTCTGTCTTTTCCCAAACCAAGCCCTTTGTGCCCAGGTTTCAGGAGATCTGAAAGCCCTATCTGGTCATAAGATCCAGATCATTCTTGATATAAAGACACCGGCGCCAAACACCATTATTATCACCTTGCACCTGCCTGCAGACACGGCTGTAGTTTCTGCACAGCCGGCAATTGCCAAGGCCCAACCAAGACAAGGCGAGGTCAACTGGCTCCTGTCCCATGTACAACCAGGCAAGTTGAGAATTCTGTGTAGGCTGAACAAGGAGGTGAAAATATCTGAATTAATCGCATCGGTCAGATATAAAAACCCTCAGACAGGAAAGATGGAAGAAGACATGATATCAGGTTCGGATTGACAGCACTCAAGGCAAAAAACTGGAATCTTGCAATGTTGGATAGTCAAGGTATCCACTGAGCAAAATCATCTCTCTCCGAGGTCTAATATGAGTATTATAGCCAACCTCTTTGGCAGATCGCCGTTTGGACCATTGGTGGAACATACCAAGAAGGTCCATGAATGCGTTGAAATGATAAAGCCTCTGATGGAGGCCCTGAGTCATGAAAATTTCATCTTGATCAGGGAACTCCACAATAGGATCTCAAAACTCGAATACGAAGCGGACAAGATCAAACACGAGGTGAGAAGTCAGTTGCCAAGACGCATCTTTCTTCCTGTGGACAGGATAGACCTTGAAAATTTTTTGAGATGTCAGGACAAGATAGCTGATTATACAGAAGACTTCTCTGTCATTCTCACCATAAGAAATACCAAGATCCATCCAAGCCTCATCGACAAATTCTTCAAGCTTGTGGATCAGATGTTCCAGGTCACAGGAACCCTTCTGACCGCGGCTGTGGAACTCCAAAATCTTGCCGAGGTATCATTCAGTGGGGCAGAGGCCCAAAAGGTCATGAAATGGCTGGATGGCCTTGGGGAGGAGGAATGGAAGGCAGATCGCATAGCCAGAGATCTTTCCAGGGATATCTACAAACTTGAACATGAAGTTGAAACACTTACCATCATCTTCTATGAAAAGATGATCCGCAAGCTTGGGCAGATAGCCAATGAGGCGGAGAATGCCGGAGATATGCTCCGTGCCATGCTCATCAGATAAGTTTTCTCCCTAATAATTCGCCAACAAAAGAGAGAAATTTCACAATGGAGACCCTAGTTATAGGAATAGCCTCTTTGCTTGGTCTTTACATGGCCTGGAACATTGGTGCAAACGACGTTGCCAATTCAATGGCAGACGCAGTTGGATCCAGGGCACTGACCATTGGCCAGGCCGTTGTACTGGCTGGTATCTGTGAATTCGCTGGGGCGGTATTGGTCGGCGCCCCTGTAACAGACACGGTAAGAAAGGGTATCGTGGATCCAGACAGTTTCCTGGCCCTCTCGGGAGTGAGCCATGAACAGGCTGCAGCCCTCTTTATCATAGGGATGATCTCTGCCCTCATGTCTGCGGCCATGTGGCTCCACATCTCCTCGTTCCTGGGTATGCCTGTATCCACAACCCACTCCATCGTTGGGGCAGTGGCTGGTTTTGGGGTGATAGCTGCAGGATGGAGTTCAGTACAATGGCACAAGATGGCCATGATAGTTGCCAGTTGGTTCGTATCTCCGATTGCCGGTGGGTTCATGGCCTATGTACTTTTCAAATTCATCAACAGGGCAATCCTTGGCCGGGGGCGACCCACAAGGGCTGCCATAATATATGCACCCTATATAGTCAGTGCGATAACAGCCACTGTGGTCCTGGCGACTATCTACAAAGGTTTGAGGAATGTGATCCACAATATCAATTGGCTCACTCCCGGGGTATCCGTACTAATCACCATAGTGGTGAGTATCCTTGCAGGCATAACATCGAGAATGCTTTTAAGACACCGGCTGAAGGGCAAGGACAAACTACCTGTTGGACGACAACTCGAACTTGTAGAGGAGGTATTTGTTCCAATAGTCATCATCACCTCTTGTTCCGTTGCCTTTGCCCACGGCGCCAATGATGTAGCCAATGCTATAGGGCCCTTGGCAGCAATTGTGAGGGTGGTCCAGACAGGAACGGTGCTGCAGAAAGTAGGGGGTCCCTTTCTGGGTCTTGGTACTTGGAGGCACTGGGATAGTTATAGGTCTTGCTACATTTGGCTATCGTGTGATGCGAACAGTAGGCACTGAGATTACAGAGATCACCCCATCTCGAGGCGTAGCAGCGGATCTGGCAGCCACTGCTACCGTACTCATATGCACCAGGCTGAAACTACCCATTTCAACGACCCATACCCTGGTGGGAGCAATCCTTGGGATAGGGCTCGCCAGAGGTCTGGGAGGCATCAATAGGTCGGTCACCAACAAGATCTTTGGGGCATGGTTCGTTACTGTACCAGCAGCAGCAGCCGTACTATGCATCCTCCTTTTTTTGCTGGGAGAGTTCTTCTTTTTTGACTATCTTACCGCAGTCTGTACAAAATAGGTGTCACAGAGAGATAGACCTTTTTGTTACTATTCTTAAAATCCAGGAGATTTGCCGTTATGAATGAAGATATTAATACACTTTTGAACACCACCGATGTGACATGGAGGCTTTCCGACTTGTATGAAGGCATTGAAGATCCCCGTATAAGACAGGACATGGATTGGTGCCAGAAAAAGGCGGTAGAGATAAAAGAGAGATATGCAGGCAGGCTTGCAGAACTGGCCCCAGGAGAACTACTCCGCCTGGTTCAAGAACTGGAGGAGTTGTCAGAGGTCATGGGAAGATTGGGTGCATTTTCATACCTCAATTTCTCCACAAGGGTAAATGATCCAGAGGCTGGCGCCTTTATGCAAAAGATCAAGGAATTCGGCAGCCAGATAGAAAAAGATACTGTATTTTTCGAGCTGGAATGGGCCTCGCTCCCTGATGAAATAGCCAAAAGATTCCTGGAAGAGCCTACCCTCCAACACTATCGCCACTACCTCGAGGCTGCCAGACGGTATCGCCCTCACCTGCTTTCAGAGACAGAAGAACGGCTTCTCATTGAAATAAGCCCTGCTGGCCGTTCCAGTTGGATAAGCCTTTTTGACAAGGTATTAGCACATCAACGCTACGGCAAAAGACAAAGGACACAGGAAGAGGTCCTGACAGATCTATATTCACCAGATAGGCACACAAGAGAGAATGCAGCCATGGAACTGACTGAAGGACTCGAACAGGAGCTGCATATCATCACTCATACGTTTAATACGGTCTTGTGTGACAAGATGATAGAGGACAGGCTCAGAAAATATCCTGAGTGGATAAGCTCCATGAACCTTGCAAATGAACTGGATGATTCCACGGTCGACGCATTGATAAATGCAGTGACGAGCCGATATGATATAGTTGCAAGATATTATCATCTGAAAAAAAGGCTCCTTGGCCTTGAACAACTATACGACTATGACAGGTATGCCCCTCTTCCATGGCTTCCCCAGAAACAGGTCTCCTGGGAAGAGGCACGTCAGATGGTACTCCAGGCATTCAATAGATTTTCCCCTGAGATGGCAATGATCGCAGAGTCATTCTTTGACAAGGGCTGGATACACGCCCCGGTCATACCTGGGAAGACCAGTGGTGCCTTTGCCCACCCTGTGACACCATCTGCCCATCCTTATGTATTGGTAAATTTTACCGGTACATTAAGGGACGTGGAGACCCTTGCCCACGAGCTTGGGCATGGGATTCACCAGGTGTTGGCGGCTAAGAAGGGTTATTTCAACAGTCAGACCCCCCTGACCCTTGCCGAAACCGCCTCGGTCTTTGGTGAGATGCTGGTCTTTCGAGACATACTCAACCAGCTTGGCTCCCCAAAGGAGAAACTCGGGTTTTCTGCGGCCAAGATTGAATCCATCTTTGCCACTGTCTTCAGGCAGATAGCCATGAACCGCTTTGAAGATGCCATCCACCACCACAGGCGGAGAGAAGGTGAGCTTTCCCAGGACGCATTTTCTGAGCATTGGATCGAAACCCAATCGGCCATGTTCAAGGAGAGTGTGCAACTTACAAACAACTACCGGATCTGGTGGTCTTATATCTCCCACTTCCTCCACGTGCCTGGTTATGTCTATGCCTACGCCTTTGGGGAACTCCTGGTATTATCCCTTTATGCCATCTATCTGGAGGAGGGCGAAGGGTTTAAAAATAATTACATAGAATTACTTGAGGCAGGAGGCAGTGACACTGCCTACGAACTACTCAAGCCCTTTGGCATAGACCTTGCGGATAGCGATTTTTGGAACAGGGGCCTTTCGGTAATCGATGAAATGGTGAAAGAGGCCGAAGAGACGGCAGAAAGGATATCATGAAGCCTAGGCCTTCGGAACTATTGAATGATCTCATAAGTCGAGAACGAAAGGCCCGCATAGAGCAGGTACTCGAGAATAGAACACGTTTCATAACCGTGGTACTGGACAACCTCTATCATCCCCATAACATGAGTGCAGTTGTCAGATCCTGTGAGGCCTTCGGCATCCAGGACATCCATGTCATTGAGACGGAGAACAGGTTTGCTCCAAGCGAAGGGATCGCCATGGGTGCCCAAAGGTGGATATCTGTCATAAGGCATGCGTCTTCAGACGAGTGTGCCTCTTGGCTGAAGGAAAAAGGCTATACGCTCATGGCTGCTGATCCACCAGAAAGGGCAATGAAGACAAAGAGCAAGAAGGCCTTCAGGCTCGAACAAATATCCCTTGATCAAGGGCCCTTGGCATTAGTCTTTGGAAAGGAGCTCCATGGTATTGATCCTCACCTTAGAAGTTTTTGTGATGCCACGATTTTTATCCCAATGAAGGGATTTACCGAGAGCTTTAATGTATCAGTCACTGCAGCCATATGCCTCTATGAGCTGAGAAAAAGGCTGGATGCCCTACCAGCCATAAAATGGCAACTCTCCCCCAGGGAGAAATCCGACCTCAGAGATGAATGGTATGTAAAATCTGTCCGTCACGGTCCAAAGGTGCTGAAAGAGCTCACCAATAGATAGAGAGGAATCTGGCAAGATAGAGACAGAAAAAGGGGCCTACTGGTATAAACAGCAGGCCCCAATACTTTCGGAAGTATATGTCTTGGGAGTTAGATCTCCTGGATGGTGACAAACTTGAGCGCCCTTGTGGTACACTTGGTGACACAAGCTGGCTTCAAACCAACATCTACCCTATCCATGCAGTAGTCACATTTGACAGCCTTGCCCGTATTGGGATTGAACTGGGGGATGTGCCAAGGGCAAGCACCCGCACAGGCCATGCAGCCTATACAGGAATCGGTATCTATATAGACAATGCCGTCTTCCCTCTTCTTCATGGCCCCTGTAGGACAAACAGGCACACAATATGGGTCTTCGCAGTGGTAGCATGAACGGAAGTGATACTCTGTCTTTGGAACACCCTTGACCGCCTTGAGCGGCTCATGAGATATCTCGCAGAGAAATGGCCCTACAGGCAAGTCCTTGTTGGTCTTGCAGTGGACCTCACACCCATGGCAACCTATACACCTCTTTGAATTCAGATAAATCATATATTTGTTCACAGTTCTACCCTCCTTCTTGGGTTTCTGGGGCTGCGGCGCACAGTTACAAATTTCTCACACAGACAGAGACCGCCACCAGCAGGATCCATCATCTCAAGAAGACCTTCCTGGAGTTTCTGATCGCTCATCCCAGCATGATAGGCCCTGCTTTGCAGTGGCACCTGGCGGCCAAACCCATGTACCGTGTACACTGCCTCTGGATGGATAAAATCTGTGACATGGGCCCTGATGGTACCCTTTTGGGAATCTGCAATAACATCTACCCAGTCACCTTCTTTTACACCCATGCGTGCAGCCACCCTGGAGTTGATCCAGAGGGTATTTTCTGGCATGAGCTCATTGAGAAGTGGATTGTTGATGGTGTGACCATGGGCATGTACTGGACTCCTACCGAAGATGAGTCTGAAGCGTCCCTTGGGAGGCTTTTGTGGGCTCTCGTAAGGCTTGAAGGATGGTAGGCCATTTTCCTCCAGCATTTGGCTGACGAATTCTATCTTTCCAGATGGGGTCTTGAATTTTCCGTCCAGATTGTCCCGATCATACATTATCGGCGTATCCGTTAGGGCAACGAAACCCTTTTCCCTCAGGTCGTCTATCTTGTAGCCAGTGGGCTCAAGCTGGAACTCCCACATCTCCTCAGCGGTCGTCCATGGAAAATATTCGCCAATGCCCAGTCTGTCTGCCAACATCTTGAATATCTCCCAGGAGGGCTTTGTATCAAAACGTGGCTCCACAGCCCTGTCTCTGAATGCGAATCTGGGCTTTGGCCCTTTCTGGGTACAAACCGGTGTCTCCCTCTCAAGATACATCGACTCAGGCAAGATGACGTCTGAATACCAACCGAATTCGCTGTAGTGGGTATCTATGGAGACGAGAAGATCACATTTGTCAAAGGCCTCTTTCTGTGCAGTCACGTCTGGGAAACAATTGAAAGGATCATGCCTGTAACAGATGACACCCTTTATTGGATATGGTTCTTCGGTGAGCATGGCATCATAAAAGAGATGGAAAAGTCCTGGACCTTTGTCGAAATGTTTGTATTTCCACCCCACACCATCTGCCCTCTTGTCCTCTGGCTTGGGGACCATGGAGCTGAAGGTACGCAGGCCCTTAACACCACAGTCGGCTGGTGTCTTGGGGAACTGCTGACCACCTTCCACCTCTACGCTGCCCATGAGCACGTTAAGGATGTGGAGCATACGGCTGGCATAGAAGGAATCTCTATATCTGGAAAGCATCCAGCCAGGATGGAAGATGACCTTTGGCCTCTGCTGTCCGATTTCAGAGACAAAGTCCTTGAGTTTCTTGACCTTTATTCCACACTCCTTGGCTGCCCACTCTGCAGTGTATTGCTCCACAAACTCCGCCATCTTGTCGAAGCCTGTGGTATATTTTTCGATGAATTCCTTGTCGTATGCCTCCTGCTTGATGACCTCGTTGATCATACCGAGGGCAAGGGCATAGTCTGTACCAGGCCTTACCTGGAAAAAGCGTGTTGCCTTGATACCGGTAAGGGTCTGGCGCACATCCACATAGGTAAAGCTTCCACCAGCATCTAACATGTCCATTATCTGGTTCACTTCTGCTATTCGCAGGGAAGCCATGAGATTACGGCCAAAACTTATAAGGTGCTTCGCATTCTTTATATCATATATGAAGCCCTTTCTGCCCAAACCATAGACAGACTTACTGGCATGATGAACATTCCTACCACAGCCACTGTCGTGGTTGGTAAAATTTGGTGATCCAAAGGCGTGGATAAAGCTTTTCCACAGGTCTTGCCATGGCCCTCCCCTACAACTGAGCATAACCGCCTTGGCACCGTATTTCTCCTTGATCTTGTTCATCTTCTCTGCCACATAATCAAGGGCAGTATACCAACTGACAGGCTCCCATTTGCCAGCACCCCTTCCCCCTGCACGAATAAGTGGCTGCTGAGGCCTTTCGTGGTCTCTTTGAAGGGCTATCCCAGCAGAGCCTTTGGCGCAGAGTGCTCCTTTGAGGATGTGTGGATTTCCTTCTATCCACTTGACTTTCCCGTCCTCTACCTCTACCTTGATAGGGCATCTTACGGAACACATACTGCACATGCTCCAGACTGTCTTTCTCATAAACGCCTCCCTTTCTTGTTGATACTGCTGAAACAATAAACAGGTCCGATTTATATAATTTTAACTGATAGATTATTGTATCATTTCCAATTTAAGTCAAGACAAAACAAAAGAAAAATAGCTTGTTCTCATTTTCACAACTCATATATTCAATATCTTAAGTTTATACTTTCACAAATAAAATCCACATTTCTAACCACATTCTCTAAGCAGCCCAAATATTCACATATAGCCATCTATCACCTAACCCTTTGAAAATCCGAAGTTAACCAATGTTTGTAGGCATGATGTCCCTCAAGTACTACATTGAGATCATCAACAGCTGCCTTTAACCTGGACTATGTACTTCAAATGCCTGGGGAAGGCTCGTCTATAAAAAATATCGAGAGGTTATCGTGTAAGTCGTCCCATCATTATCTGCAAATAGAAGGTGCAAGTGCATGGAGGAGGGATCTTCACACATCTGAACACGAGTCATGCAGCCCACAAGCTTTCCGAAGAGGATAGCCCACAAAAATGGTTTAGATCCTGTATACCTGCCATATCATATATAGTATTTGTCTATCTTTGGCACTCAATATATTGAGGTAAAATTCAGTAAAATAGGATCTACTGCATACTCTCTAATATCTATTTTGTGATATGGCTATTACAGTGTAAGGATACACTTGGCCAAGTTGGCACCACTTTTGCTTATTTTTTGGATTGTATAGCTCTAAAGCTTGGCGAAGAGATGAACCCGGATCATGCACCTCAAATGCCTGAGTAAAGATTTTTATAAAAAGTCGGACACTTGAAGCTGCAAGGGGCTTGCAAGTGTATCGCATCCGCTTTGTTGTCGGGTAGTTGAACATGCCCTCCGCTGCACATCGTCGGCAAACTTGGGCGTTGCATAATCCGGGATAAAAGGAACTGCTTTTCCCAAGCAATTAAGGTTGCATAATAATGGAATGAAAACGCCATTAGCAGGGTCACCCACATTCCTCGTGAGGCAAGTAACTATCTGTAGAATCTGGCTGTAGAATCTGGGTTGAAATTTTACAGATTATTATTAACATCATTGTCTGATTCTATAAGGAGGGTTAGGAAGAGGTGCAAAAAATACTGTGGTTGCCATTTGTAAACTATTTCTTATCCATTTCCATCATTATATGTATATGTCTCTCTCTGCCTGCTGATGCTTCCATATATTCCCATCCCTTAAAGGATAAGAGGTGTCAAAATTTCACCAGACAAAAATTCTATAGATATGCCCTCAAGGTCTACCACGAAACAGGCCTTGATAAATACACAGATATAGAGACCTTAGAGACCTGTCTCATAGGCTATCTCAATCTCAAGAGAAGGGAAATTATCAAGAAAGATGCACTGCTTGTATTCATCGATTACAGAAAACCATCTACAGTAAAACGTTTCTTTGTGGTGGACCTGAAGAGGAGGAAACTTTTATATAAGTGCCTGGTTGCACATGGCAAAAATTCGGGTGAACGCTTTGCCTGTAGTTTTTCCAACCGTCCTGGTTCGTATAAGAGCTGCCTCGGATTTTTCGTGACAGGCCAACCCTACTCTAACAAACACGGTTACTCTCTGAATATAAAAGGTGTGGAACCAGGCATAAACGATCAGGCTGAGCGGCGCCGCATAGTCATCCACGGTGCAGACTATGTCTCAAGACAGTTTATAAAAAAATATGGGAGACTTGGACGTAGCCTTGGTTGCCCGGCCCTTTCCAAGAGCATAGCCAAGCCAGTCATCGACACCATAAAGAATGGGAGCTGTCTGTTCATCTTCGGGAACGACAAGACCTATCTGTCAAGGTCAAAGGTAGTGGACGCAAGGACTGCGATTGCATATTTCAATCATGCTGGTATCTAAACAGGCACAAGTCTGCATACATCTCACTGCCTTTGTACTGGTCTTCTTTTCTACCTCGGTCACCCCACCTGGCCTCGATGCCCAAGAGACAGGGGATCCTGTGGCCCAACACATTTTCAAGAGATGTGAATACCTCGAACAGTTCAGCCACATACCCGTTTGTTCCACCTGTGTGGCCTCTCACAAGACCATCCCTGCCTTTTATAGAAATAGGAATTACAAGCCTGCATGGACAGACACATCTACCATCAAGCAGATGTTCGAGGCCATAGAGACCTCAAAAGACGATGGATTGATGCCACAGGACTACCATTATAGAGAGCTTGCTTCACTCAAGAAGAGCCTGGACTCTGGCAGCACAGATCCAGTGACCCAGGCGGACTTTGACATGCTCTTGACAGATGCGCTTCTGAGATTGAGTTACCACCTCTACTATGGCAAAGTCAATCCAGAAAGCCTTGATCCCGATTGGAATTTCAAGAGGAGTATCCGTAAAACCAAGCCAGAAGTCTACATCCAAGAGGTGATAGATTCAGGCAATATCGAAGGGGCGCTCGCAAGATTGCGACCCCATTACCCCTACTATTCCATCCTAAAAAAAGAGCTTGCCCGGTACAGAACCCTGGCCATACATCCCTGGCCTACAATCCCATCGGGTAGAATACTCAAGAAAGGGATGACAGATCCCAGGATACCAATCTTGTTACAGCGCCTCAGGATTGAGGGATACCAGGTGGAGGACACAGTAAACACGACGAGGTTGTTTGACCAAGGACTCGAAAGGGCAGTTAAAGGGTTTCAAAAGCATCATGGGCTCGAGACAGATGGTGTCATAGGCAAAAATACCATTAGGGAACTGAATATACCTCCAAAAAAAAGGGTAGACACCATCAGGGTCAACCTCGAAAGGGCCAGATGGATACTCCGTGATCTGGAGCCAGAATTCTTGATAGTCAACATAGCTGGATTTGAACTATATTTTGTAAAGAATGGGAAGAGACAGTGGCACTGTAAGGTCATGGTGGGAAAACCTTTTTGGAAAACACCATGTTTCAGGGCCACAGTAGAATATATTGTTGTAAATCCCTACTGGGTCGTGCCTCCTGGCATCCTTGCCAAGGAGATTATCCCCAAGATAAAGAAAGATCCCTACTATATCTCCAGAGAAAACCTTGAGATCGTGGACAGTAAAGGCAGACTCATCAATCCCAGATCCATCAACTGGTCCAGGATAAATCCCAACAGGTTTCCCTTTATCATAAGACAAAAGCCTGGGCCCAAGAATGCCCTGGGCAGGATAAAATTCATCTTCCCCAACAGACATTTCGTTTTCCTGCATGACACACCTGCCAAGAGCCTTTTTTCCAGGCCTGTACGGGCCTTCAGCCACGGATGCATCAGGGTGGAAAAGCCCCTGGAACTGGCAGGAATACTTTTGCAGGATTCAAAGAAATGGAACAAAGAAAAAATCGAGGAACTCATTACCACGGGAGAGACAAGGACCATCCACCTTGGCCACCCCATGCCTATTCTGATACTTTACTGGACCGTAACCTTGGCACCTGACGACAACAGACCTGTATTCCTCAAGGATATCTATGGAAGAGACAACAAGATACTCATCGGCCTGAACACTCCCTTGAGGATCGCAAATATCGTATTTCCGTGGAAGCAGGCCCAGAGATGACCAAGGCTTAAAACAACCAGCGCCAACTCCTTCCTGCCATATATAGATCCTTGAGGGTCTTGATCCCGCCTCTGTTCAGTTTTCTCACCAGAAAGAGGAACAGATACGCTGTTTGTATGGCATCCTGGAGGGCATCGTGCTGGTCCATCTGTGGAAGGTTGTATTCCTTGGCAAGGTCGGACAGGTTGAAGGAGATGTTGTAGTTGAACTGGTCATAATAGTTACCCCACTGTTCCTCCCTGAACACCTGTGCAAGCCTCAAGGTATCGATACAAGGATTGGCAATGGTGCCGCCAAGGAGCTTCCTGGTTGCCTTGTTAATAAAGGCCATATCAAGATCAATGTAATGACCCACTATCAGGCTGCCATTACAAAATCTCACAAAATCTTCCAAGACCGCCTCGAGAGATGGGGCATTTTTTATTTGCTCAGGGGTGATCCTATGGATAAGGGTACTATCCTTTGGTAACTCCCCTGAGGGTTTTACAAAAACATAAAAATTCTGGGATAGCATTATCCTAAGGCCTTTTATCCTCACTGCCCCTATGGAGACGATTTCGTCCTTTCTGGAATTAAGTCCTGTAAGTTCCGTGTCGAATACTATGAAATCGTATTCTTTGAGGGTTTTGTTCTGATCGAAATTGCTAAAATAGGCGTGATTCTCCTGGATGACAGGATGCTCCTTTCTCCAGAGACGGGCTACCTTGTCAATCAATAACACGGACAAACCTGTTCAGATCATGGGGAATACATCTCTTATGATGGCCTGAAGCCGCCCAATTACCGCAAAGGCCTCCTTGAGTGTCTGTTTTTCCAGATCTGACAGCTCCCTCGGATCGATATAATTGTCCGGTTGTTTGCCTGCCTCCATCATCTGGAGCTGGTGCACGAAACGAAGCTGCATCTGAAACTCATATGCCTCTACAGTCTCAATATACAGCTCCTTTGAGATATGTTCACCTTCATAGAGAAGCTCTAGCCTGCCAAGGGTATTGGTCTCCTTTATTCCATATTTCAAGGACATAAGCCTTGCAAAATCCACAAAGGGCACCAATCCCCTCGTCTTGATATCGAGTCTGTTTTTATGTTCCCCATCCTTCTCCACTATGAAATTCTTGAAAAAGGTAAGAGGGGGTTTACTCTCCAGGCAATCCTTGGCCAGATGGAGCAGGAATATCTCCTGCCTTTGGGTCATCTTGTTCAGGTGCTCCCTTAATTGATAACCCATATTCAACTCACCATAGCCAGGCCTGAAATCGAAAAAAATAGTGGCATGAAGTACCTGCTTTGGTTCTGGTCTCAATATCCAATCATCAAAATAGTTCTGCCATACCGAATAGGGCTGACACCACTTTGGATTGGATGCCATTATATCCCCAGGACATCTTGGATACCCACATTTCACCAGGTGTTCAATGGCCTCTTGCCCAAATGTCCTAAAATATTCTTCTGCTTGCCGCCTTTGAGATTCCCCCTTTGGGTCTTGATACATTAGGGCATTGTCTTGATCAGTGCGAAATGTCTGTTCTTTTCTACCCTCACTGCCCATGAGAAGCCAACAAAATGGCACTGGAGGAGGGCCCAGGTTCTCTTGCATCAAGGTGAGAAGCCTGTCCAAGATATGATCGTTCAAGATAGTTATCATCCTGGTGATATTATTGGGTTTTGCCCCTTCCTCAATAAGAGTCCTCACTATCAAGGGCACCTTCTGGGACAAGGAGTAAAGGCCTTCGATCTTCCTCTGGCTCACTATCTCCCTGAAGAGATAGAGAGGAGAACTGCCTTGGAGGACCATGATGTCATGGGATGTTATAACCCCTACTATCCGGCCTTGGCGCTCAACAGCCAAATGGTGTATCTTCTTGCTCATCATCACGAGCAAGGCATCGAAACACACCTTGTGGGCGTCGATCTTTTCCACAGGACTGACCATGATATTGGCCACTGGCTCAGTTATGGACCTGCCCTGAGCCACGACTTTTGTCCTGAGGTCCTTATCGGTTACGATCCCTACGATTTCTCCCTCTTCGTCCGTCACGAGCAGTGAACCAATATGGTGCTCGGCCATCTTTGCTGCTGCACTCTGAAGGGTTGCAGAGGCAGGAATGGTCTGGAGTTTTCTCTTGATGAGATCCCCTACCTGGACACTGAAAAGGTACAAAGTGCCTTCTGTCCTGGGGGCAACCCTATGCTGCCTGAGCTCGGCATAGGCAGTACGAAGAAACTTTTCGGAAAAACTTTTAAGATAATATTGGGCAAACCGTGGATTGGACTGGATGAGGTTGAGAAATATCTCCTTTTTCATGAGGAAACAAAAGGTATCCTCTACAGTCTCAACATTCAGGTTTGCCCTGGTGCCCTGAATAATGGGAAGGGCACCAATATAGGAACCCTCTCCCCGGAAGTCCTTGAGGGTGATCAAGCCGTCTTCATCCTTCAAGTATATCTTCACCCCACCCTTTTGGATTATATAGAGGTACTCAACCTCTGTCTCATCCTGCCGGAAGATGGTGGTGCCCTTTGGGAAAAAATCAACAGTGCATTCTGCCGCTATCCTTTCAAGGATCTCATCATCCAGTTCGTTAAAGGGTAATGTCTTTTTCAAGAATTCTATCACCACCTCAGGTGTGACAGAATGGACATCTTTCTTGTCTTGCTGGCGCATGGATTGACCTCAAAGGCCCTGGAAAATCCAGGGCCTGTTAATCTTTTCAAAAGAGCCTACACTAAACTTGAAAGGATACCCTACTTCTTTTTCAGTATGGCCTTGCTACCCTTTATTAGATCGTCCACTACCGAAGGATCAGCAAGGGTGGAGGTATCTCCGAAGTCCTTGGTGTCTCCTGCAGCGATCTTTCTGAGTATACGGCGCATGATCTTTCCACTTCTTGTCTTTGGAAGGCCCGATGCAAATTGGATCACCTCTGGAGAGGCAATGGGACCAATTTCCTTCCTGACATGGGTTCTCAACTCATTCATTAGTTTGTCACTTTCCTTGACACCGGCCTTTAGTGTCACATAGGCATAGATGGCCTGGCCCTTGATTGGATGTGGCATACCCACTACTGCTGCCTCGGCCACTGCCGGATGGGCCACAAGAGCAGATTCTATCTCTGCAGTACCCATGCGATGGCCTGAGACATTTATGACATCGTCCAGGCGTCCCATGATCCAGAAATAGCCATCCTCGTCCCTTCTCGCCCCATCACCTGCGTCGTAAACCCCTGGGAATCTTTCAAAGTATGTGGTCTTAAACCTTTGAGGGTCGCCAAAGACACCCCTCAACATACCAGGCCAGGGTTTTTTGATCACGAGATGACCTCCCTCGTTGACAGAGGCACGGCTTCCATCCTCCCTGAGGATATCTGCATCCACTCCTGGAAGGGGAAGGGTTGCAGAACCAGGCTTGAGTGGAGTGGCAAAGGGCAGAGGGGAGATGAGGATTCCACCCGTCTCTGTCTGCCACCAGGTGTCCACTATGGGCAACTTGCCCTTGCCTATATTTTCATAGTACCACATCCAGGCCTCTGGATTTATGGGCTCACCAACTGTTCCAAGGAGTTTCAGACTGGAGAGGTCATGTTTCTGTGTCCACTCCGTGCCTTCCCTCATCAGGGCCCTGATAACAGTAGGCGCAGTATAGAAGGTATTGACCTTGAATTTCTCCACGATCTGCCAAAATCTATCTGGGCCAGGATAGGTAGGCACACCCTCGAACATTAGAGAGGTGGCCCCAAGGGCAAGAGGACCATAAAGGATGTAGGTATGGCCTGTTATCCAGCCGATATCTGCAGTGCACCAGTAGACGTCTTCATCCTTCATGTCAAAGACCCACTGGGTGGTGTGGGCAGCATATACCATGTAGCCGCCTGTGGTATGTATTACACCCTTAGGTTTTCCCGTGCTACCACTGGTGTAGAGAATGAAGAGGATGTCCTCGGCATTCATCGGTACAGGATCACACTTGTCCGTGATATCACTGGCAGAGATCTCATCATGCCACCATGAATCACGGCCTTTCTTCATCTTTACTTCATTGCCAGCCCTCTTTACTACGATACAGCTCTCGACCGAAGGGCAATCCTTGAGGGCCTCATCCGCATTTGGCTTTAGTGGGATGGTCTTACCAGCTCTCAACACTGCATCTGATGTGATGAGGATCTTGGCCTGGCAGTCATGAATCCTGTTCTGCAGGCTCGATGCACTGAAACCTGCAAAGACAACGCTATGCATGGCCCCGATCCTGGCACAGGCCAACATTGCAATTGGCAATTCAGGGATCATGGGTAGATATATGGACACCCTATCTCCCTTTTTCACACCGTGTTTCTTTAACACATTGGCAAACCGGCATACCTCTGTATGCAGCATCTGATAGGTATATACCTTTACCTCTCCATCCGGTTCTCCCTGCCAGATGATAGCGGCCTTGTTGCGCCTGCCATCGGTAAGGTGCCTGTCCAGACAGTTATAGGATGCATTGAGTTGACCGCCGATGAACCACTCTATCTTCGGCTTATGAAAATCTGCCCTTACAACAGTCCTCCACTTCCTGTTCCAGGAGATGAGTTCCTCTGCCCTCTTTCCCCAGAAACCCGCCGGGTCTTCCATGGATTTCTTGTAATGCTCCCTGTATTCCTTCATGCTCTTCACGTGCGCGGTCATCTGGGCCTTGCGTGAAGGGCGAAAGACTCGTTCTTCCGACATCAAGCTTTCGATTTTTCCACTTTTGTCCATTTGCCTGGTTCTCCCTTCTTCAAATATTATTGGCCCGGCATATCGTATGCCGGTTTTGAGTTGAAAAAACTGAGCTACTATTCAATTATTTTGTCCTCTTGTCAAGGATTAATATTATGTTATTTTGGTTTAAATTTTAGCAAGTTAGCTTTTACTTTTGCGGCATACATAATTATTACTTTCTAAATGTTACGACAAATTATATTTTCCTATTTTCACAAACAATATTATCTTTATTGCACAAGCTCAGTTATTTGCTTAAAAATTCTACAAAAAAATGAAATCGGAACTGATTAGCAAAATAAGGAAAAGGGCCCTGGAGATCCAAGATTGGATGATCCACATAAGACGCAGGCTTCATCAATATCCGGAGACAGCCTTTCAGGAAAAAAATACAGCCAAACTCATATGTGACGAATTGCTCAAGCTCGGAATCCCCTTCAAAAACCACATAGCCCTTACTGGGATAATTGGCTTCATAGGAGAAGACCAAGGGGAGTCGACACCGATAGTAGCTCTCAGGGCAGACATGGACGCATTGCCAATCCAGGAGGAAACCGGTCTCAGCTTTTCATCGAAAAGGCCTGGGTTCATGCATGCCTGTGGCCACGATGGGCATGTGGCCATGCTCCTTGGGGCAGCAAATATCCTCTCGGCTATCAATGCCGTTGATGGTGCTGGCATACGCTTGCTATTTCAGCCTGCCGAAGAAGGACAGGCAGGTGCACGATCCATGATAGATGATGGATGCCTCGAAGGGGTTGAAATCATCTTTGGAGGACACATCGATGCCAACCTACCTGTAGGGCGGATTGCAGTGCAAGAAGGCCTCATCTGCGCCTATGCCGATGGTTTTGAACTCTCAATAAAAGGAAAGGGGGGGCATGCGGCAAGACCACATGAGGCATGCGACGCCCTGGTGGCCGCAAGCCATTTGGTAGTAATGGTCCAGTCCATATTGACCAGAAAGATAAATCCCCAGATGCCCTCTGTCATATCCATTGGGCAATTGAATGCTGGAACCGTACCCAATGCCATAGCCTCGGAGGCCACCCTCACAGGGACTGTACGTACCACCGAGCAAGAGACAAGGGCAAGGCTCTTCGAAGAACTCGAACGTCTCGTAAGG
Source organism: Deltaproteobacteria bacterium (assembly GCA_026986785.1). Taxonomy (GTDB): domain Bacteria; phylum Desulfobacterota; class Dissulfuribacteria; order Dissulfuribacterales; family QOAL01; genus QOAL01. The sequence goes on from JALSNW010000024.1 coordinate 80,651, forward strand.
GGCCTGGAGACCTCTTTCGGTGTCTGCTGCAATCTGAGATTCAATGACTCCTACCCCCCTGTGATAAATCATCCAGAGGCTACTGCCATAGCAAAAAAAGCAGCCGAGGCGGTTGTTGGAAAAGATCTGGTCATACCCTATCCCATCCCCAGTCTTGGCGGGGAGGACTTCTCTTTTTACCTGAGACATGTCCCTGGTTGCTTTGTAAGATTTGGAGCGGCTTTGAAGACATCGGACAATGCCCCTGCCCCTGCCCATAGCTCCAGATTCGATTTCAATGAAGACGTACTTGTGACAGGGGCAAGTTTCTTTGCCACATGTGCCCTTGAAGCCCTTTATCATCTAAGACAAAATGAGCACAAAACCAAGTAAGGACAATCACATCTCATTTAAAAAAAGTAGGCTCTTCACCCTTGGCTGCGAGATAGAATTCCAACTACTCGATCCTGAAACCCTTGAACTCAAATCCAGATCCGTGCAGATCCTTGACAGCTTACCCAAGAGATATAGGCCAAAGATCAAACAGGAATTCATACAGTCCATGGTGGAGGTATGCACAGGGATATGCAGCAATATCATAGAGATAGAAAGAGATCTAAGGCAAACCATACACGAGCTCGACCACTTGGCAAAGGAACAAGAATGCATCGTGTTTGCCTCGAGCCTCCATCCCTTTTCCAGATTCGACCAGCAAAGGATCTTCCCAGACCAGCGCTATGAAAAGATACTGGAAGAACTTGGTATTGTAGGCAGAAGGCTCATCACCCAAGGACTCCACTGTCATGTAGGCCTCGACAGTAGCCATATGGCCATAAAGGTCTTCGACAGGCTACGCCACTGGCTTCCCCTGCTTCTGGCCTTGAGTGCCTCCTCACCTTTTTTCCAGGGTGTTGACACAGGCTTTGCGTCATACAGGTCCAAGCTCTTCGATGCGCTCCCCAGATCGGGCATGCCCCAAAAACTCGGCTCATGGGGATATTATTGTGACCTTGTAAACCTCTTGAAAAAATGTGGCATCATTGATGCGCCCAGGGATATCTGGTGGGATGTCCGGCCTAGCCCTGACTTCGGCACCATTGAAATAAGGATATGTGATGTACCAAGCCGTTTCACCTCAATAGTGGCCATAGTCGCCTTGATCCAGGCCATGGTTGCTGCCATTGCCACAAACAAGCTGAAACCACCAAATACGCATATCTCGATTCTTCTCAATAACAAATGGCAGGCTGCACGGCATGGACTCCAGGGATATTTTGTCAGCCAAGAACACCATGCACAAAAACATATCAAAGACAAGCTTCTGGAACTATTACGAGAACTCGAGCCTGTTTTCTCTGAACTTGGTTCCTCGGATTATGTTCAGATCCTAAGACAGATGGTAAAACAGGGCACTTGCAGCCACCTCATAAGGTCCATTGTAAAGGGACATGGAGATATAAAAGAGGCCATCAGGCAACTACACCAAGATTTCTGGAAGGGGTATTGACAGACCCCCAGGCACAAGAAAAACTACACGAACACCTGGGCGAACTCCTGGGCCTCCTCGTCTGCCTGCTCCAATATCATCATGGCGGATTCATGATCTGTGTTGAGGACATCCTTGATCACTTCAAGGATATGTTCCCGTTCCTTTTCCCCAACTCCATCTACTGGATACCTGAGGTGGGAGACAGCTCTTACAGCGGTTGTCACATCGGAATTGTCCCAGGCACTATGATGGTGAAGTATGGCCTCCAGGAGATAATCCGGGAAACACCACTTCTCAGCCATGAGGGCCCCTATGACCTGGTGATCAAAACCAAAGTTCTGCCTTTCCAGCTCGTGGAGCCTTATTTCATTGTCCACGTTCCATGACTCTATGGTCACACAATAATCCATGTCCTTTACGTGAATAAGCACTGGGATGGCCATATCCTGGAGAAGGCCTGCGGTAAAGGATTCCATCTGTACCCTTGGATCCAGATGCCTGGCAATGGCCCTGGCTATACATGCCCGTTTGGCACTAGTCTGCCAGAAAATCCTATGATCCAGGCATGCCATTTTGCTATCTGGCACAGCATTGCGCACTGCAATCGGTAGGATTATGGATTCGAGGCGTGCCCTCCCGAGCAAGGTGATGGCATGTTTGATATTACCGACCTTCCTTGTAAGGCCGTGGGCTGCCGAATTCACGGCCTTTAGTACGCTTACGTGCATGCCGGGATCGGCCTCTATGTTCCTGGAGATCTCGTTCAGGGGTGCATCGAGATCCCTCAACATCTCCAGCGTCTTTACGACTGCAGCGGGGAATGAGGGTAGTTCGTAGCCGTCGAGAAGTTCCCGAAGCTCACTATCCGGATCTTTCTTCTTGCGTTTTAAAAAATCAAAAAAGCCCATATATTTTCAGTCCGCCCTTCTCGCCATTTTATTGCTCAATATGGACAACAGACCACCTAACATTATGTAACCTGTTATCACTTCAGCCATGACTATCACCTGCCCCAAGGCAGACGATGGGATCACGTCTCCAAAACCCAGGGTAGTAAGGGTAACTACACTGAGATAGAGATTGGAAATGGAGGTGGGATGGGGGCCATAATCAATTCCAACCATGGAATATAACCAGGTGAAGAAAAAGATTAACATTACTATCCAGATACACCAACGGGCCATGCTCCTTCCACAGTCACTGGTGATGAGCCACAAATAGTATACTATCCTGGAAATCCTTCCAGCCTCTTTGAATTCCTTAAGAAAATTTTGATCACTTGCAAAGCGCCGCATCAGATAGGCCCCTGCAAAGTTTACGTTTCTCAGATCTGTACCGATCCACATGGCCTTCTTGTATCCGCTAATAAGCCTGAGGCGACAGTCCCGCATGTCTGCGTTTGAAAAATTTGCCCCTTCCACCCTTGACATGGAGAGATCCGATGATTGAAGCACTGCCTCGGTAAAATCCGCCTCTCTCAGATCTGCCTCCCTTAACCTGGCATTTTTCAGGTCTGCACAGCGCATATCAGCACCCCTGAGACAACCCTTTATGAAACTTGAAAGTTCCAACCTCGCGTTGAATAGACTGGCACCTGAAAGATCTGCCATGCCAAAGCTTGCCCGTATTGCCCGAACCTCGTCCAGATTGGCGCCTGAAAGATCTGCACCTGAAAGATTGGCACGCCTCAGATTTGCTCCCTGGAGTATGGCCCCTGAAAGATTGGCATTTAGGAGTACGCACTTGGATAGATTTGCGTCTGAAAGGTCTGCACCTGAGAGATCTGCCCCGCTCAGATTCATGCCGCTCAGGTCTTTTCCGGACAGATAGGCCCCCCTTAGATCTCTTACATCACTGAGCCCTTCGTCTTGGGCACTGGATAGAGGATCTGAAAAATTGGCTGACTTCATGGATCTCCTTTCCCATTCGAATCTTTCAGTCTGCTTATCGGATAAAAGGCCTTGTTTCGAAACGCTTCAGGTAAAGATCTTGCCACGACTACTTGAGCAAGGCATTGAAATCCCTCGCAAGGGCCATATTTCTATCAAACTTCTATGTCCACGAGGCATCGATGTGGTATATTTTCTCTGTTTTTTTTATTCGAATTGGTCTGAAGTCTTGGATAATTTCCGGAAAAGAGGCCTACTTCATGAGTGGACAAAAAAAAATCAAAAAACTTGGCGAGCTACAGGCAACGGCCATATGTGGAAACGATATAACCTCGTCTGTCCTATATGTCTCTGCCCTATCCATCATGGCCGCAGGCAAATTTGCCTGGATAGCCCTGTTGATAGTAGCTGGCGTCCTTTATCTCTTCAGAAAGATCTACGGAGAGGTCGTAGGGGCTCTACCCCTGAATGGCGGGGCATATAATGCCTTGCTCAACACCACGAGTAAATCCATGGCCTCCTTGGCCGCAAGCCTCACCCTGCTCTCTTATATTGCAACAGCGGTCATATCCGCCTCCGAGGCCATGTATTACCTCCACAGTATCATACCAGCAGTACCTGTCATCCCTGCCACCATTGCTGTGCTGGCCATATTCATGGGCCTCACCATTCTCGGCATCGGGGAGTCTGCCATGGTTGCAGAGATCATATTTCTCTTCCACCTGGCATCCCTGGTACTCCTTGCAGGCACCATAATAAGCTATCTCGTCTCCAATGGTTTTGACATATTCCTCGCCAACAATCAGGCCCCAACCCCCCATGGCAGCGTAGTCAAGGCCATATTCTGGGGCTTTTCCGCAGCCATGTTGGGGATATCCGGCTTTGAAAGCTCGGCGAACTTCGTAGAAGAACAGGCCCCAGGCGTATTTCCAAAGACACTGAGAAACATGTGGATTGCAGTTAGCATCTTCAATCCCCTCATGGCCTTTCTGGCCCTTGCTATCGTCCCTATCGATCAGGTGGGCAACTATGAATCATCTCTCCTTTCACACATGGCTGAAATAACTGGTGGGCCCTTGTTGGCCAGTCTGATTTCCATCGATGCAGTGCTGGTGTTGAGTGGTGCAGTACTCACATCCTACGTGGGTGTTACTGGCCTTGTAGAGAGGATAACCCTGGACAGGATATTCCCTGCCTTTTTGCTCAAGAAGAACAAAAGAGGCAGTTCATATAGGATCATAATCGCCTTCTTCCTCCTGTGTGTCTCCATACTGTTCATCACCCATGGCGAAGTAGAGGTGCTTGCCGGTGTCTATACCATATCTTTCCTGTCCGTCATGGCCCTTTTTGCAATAGGCAATATCCTTCTCAAGGTAAAGAGGAAATCACTGCCACGGCCAGAGCGAGCCAGTTGGGGCTCGGTATTCTTGGCAATCATCGCAGTTGTTGCAGCCCTTACTGGTAACATCCTCAAGACACCTGAACCAGGACAGTCAGCAAACGTGGTCATATTTGCCGAATACTTCATACCAACCATTATCATCATAGCAATCATGCTCAACAGGATTGCTATCTTGGAATTGATCCTCCACTTCATAGAGATCATGTTCGAACCTGTCTTGAGATTCGTTACCAGGATCAACCAAAAGATCTTTGAGACCATAGACAGGATCCAATCCCAGGAATTCGTCTTCTTCACAAGGGGAGACAATCTTGCAAACCTCAACAAGGTGCTCCTCTACATCAGGAACAATGAACATACCAAAAAGATAAAGATAGTCACCGTGATGCAGGAAGAAGACAAGAAACTCCTTGAGAAACTTGAAAGAGACCTAAAATTTCTCGATCGAGAATATCCTGATATCAATATAGAATTTGTCAAGATCAAAGGTGAATTTGGCCCAAAGCTCATCCAGGAACTCTCTAAAAAGTGGGGAATACCAGTGAACTTCATGTTCATTGGCTCCCCAGGTGACAGATTCCCATATCGTATAGAAGAACTTGGTGGTGTGAGGCTGATCATCTGACAAAGAGACAAGGCTTCAGACACAGCCTAACTTAAACAGTGGAGGTGAAGGCCGGTTCAGGCTATCTACAAATTCCTACATCTCGTAGAGTGTATCATCCCTCGATGGAGGCAAACACCTTCTCTTGAGACCTTTTATGGCCTTCTTGGCCCCTATGCTGGCAAAGATATCATCATCCTCAAAAAGATCCCCTATCTCCTCTTCTATGGCATCTGGATCTTCCCCCGCCTCCATCCTCTTTATGGCCTCTTCCATGGGGCCCCCGACCTCAAGGCCAGTGGCGTCGAAGAGTTTTCTCATGAGCTTTGCCGCTTGTCTGGGATCATTCTCGTCGATGTTTTCTGCCTCGGATGCAAGAGACATCATGGCCTTTTCGAGTTTGGTCTCGTCAATATCACCCAGGGGAAAATCGTCCTCAGGCTCCTGCCTATTCTTGGAGATGGAGAAGATGGACATCTGCTTTTCCAGCTCTGGTCTTCCGCATCTCGGGCATGAGGGTCTCTTTTCGGTATTTATCCGCCGTGAAAAGAAATTGAATATGGTATGACAATCAGGACAATAGAACTCATAAACTGGCATACCTGAAACCTCCTTCAGCCGTGCTGGCGCCAACCCATATCAAGATAAAAGATAAGCAGGCCCCATTGTGTTTCAACCGTGGTCTATGGTTCATACGGTTCAAACAGGGGAATCTGCTGCCCTTGGCCAGGTGCCTTCAGTTCCCTATGGGATGGTAGAGCACTTAGATCCTTTAGCTGAAAGACCTCGAGAAAGAATTTCGTAGTTCCGTAAAGTAGTGGCCTGCCTGGCACATCCTTTCTGCCAATGATGCGGATGAGCCTCTTGTCGAGAAGATATCTTATGGTACCGCTTGAATCCACCCCCCTGGCCTGTTCAATCTCTGCCCTGGTAACAGGCTGCTTATAGGCTATGATGGCCAATGTCTCAAGGGCTGCCCTGCTCAGGCGTTGGGGCGCCCTCTGACGGAGTCTTTGCACTTCCTGCCTGAACTTGGCCTTTGTCTGAAGTCGCCATCCCCCAGCGGTCTCGACCAATTCCACCCCCCTGTCTGGCCTACTCGTCTCCTTTTTGAGCTTGTCCAAGATCTCCCTGACCTCATCCTTTTCCACCCCTGATATTATCTCGCACATTCGCTTGAGGGTCAAAGGAGCGGGTGAAACAAAAAGGAGGGCCTCGATCTTGGCCTGCACTTCGCCCTGGACCTTTTCACCCATGGCTCAGAGTTCTTCAACCACTACGATACCACTGACCTTGATGTCCTTTCCGTCATCGTCTATGAAGGATATATAGGAACCTTGCACCTCTATCTTGAACCGACCCTTCCAGGTCTTGATGACATTGCCATTGCAATCATAGAGGGTCACCTGTCTTTTGAGCCCAATGATATCGGATTTCAGGTGTTTTATATTCTTTCTCTGGCGCTCTGTGCATCCACCTATCAGGACAAGACAGGCTATCAAAAAAAGCACAATAGCAAAGACAGAGATGCCTTTTCTCGTCATCATCTTTTCCATCAGCACTCCACCTTGGAAAGGCCCAATTCAAAGGCCTTGAGGTTTGCATCAACAAATTTGCTTTTCACGTTTTCTCGGATGGTCCTCTCCATCATCTCCCTGGAGACAGGCACCACTCCGAGGCCAATGAGAGTACCAAGCAAGACCACATTGACTGCCCTGGTAGTCCCGGCCTCCTTGGCCAAGGACTCAGCGTCATAGGCACATACCCTTGAAAAATTCTCTTTCATGAAGCCTATCCAGTAATCCATATCAGGATATTCGGCCTGCCCGAGCTCCACGGTAAAAGGGACAATAGGCACAATATTGGTCACGATGACACTGTCTACAGAGCATCTTTTAAGCGCTCTCAAGGCCTCAAGGGGCTCGAAACTTACCAATATATCAGCCTCACCGTCTGAAATTATGGGGCTATTAAGCCCTCCGAGCATAACTGTGGACTCCACCACACCGCCCCTCTGGGCCATACCATGTACTTCACTCACTCTCACAGGCATACCTGCCTCAGTGGCAGCTTGGCCAAGGAGCTTGGAAGCCAGAAGTGTGCCCTGACCTCCCACACCTGTAAAAAGGATCTTTTTGGTTTCCATTACCTCTTGCCTCCAAACTTTTTGTAATAAAGGATACACGGGGCCTCAGCTATGACCACAGAAAGCCCTTCTCTGGCCAACACTTCTTTGAATATCTCTATAGCATCCTTCTTCTTGTATGGATTGATCTTGTGTATGTCGTCTATGCCAAGCCCCCTGACCACATTTTCTATAGGGATCCTGGGCTTGTCATATCCCGGCGGGCGTATCTCTATACCAGGATTGGGCTGATGGCCTGTCATGGCCGTGGTGCTGTTATCGAGTATTACCAGGCAGAAATCGTGTTGGTTGTGGTAGGCACTGGCCAGAGAAGAGATACCCGAATGAAAAAAGGTCGAATCCCCGATGAAAGAGATGATCTTATGACTGGTTGACACGGAAAAACCAGCAGATGTACCTACACTCGAACCCATGCAAAGGAGATAATCTGCCATCTGAATCGGTGGCAAAAGCCCCAATGTATAGCAACCGATGTCTGTGGGATAGATGGCCTTTTTCTCAAGGCCAAGCTCCTTGAGGGCTGTCTTGACAGCATTATACGTCTCTCTGTGGGGGCAACCCTTGCAAAGCACCGGGGGCCTCATGGGCAAGGTCGGCAGCCCGGACAGATCTGGTTGTGCAGCTCTTTCGAACTCTATTCCAGCAACGTCAGCAATAGCCCTTTTCACCATCAGTGGCTCGAATTCATACATCCTGGGAAAATGGCCGGAAGACTTTCCGAGCACAGAAACATCCAGACCGTGCCTCTTACAAAGAATATTGATCTCGTCTTCCAAAAAGGGCTCCAATTCCTCGACCACGAGCACCTTTTTGGCATCCTTTAAAAAAGAGGCGATCGTCTTTTCTGGAAAAGGATATGGAAATCCAAGCCTCAAAAAGGCCACATCACTGGCACAGTCAAGCTCCATCAATGCATCTTCCACATAGCAGATAGATACCCCTGAGGCCACTATGACCAAATCCGCCCCCTTGTTGGTCAAGATGTTAAAACCTGAGTCTTCGCTGAGGGAGCGGGCCTTTTCCACTTGGTCGAGCAGCACCTTGTGACGCAACCTGGCAACTGCAGGTACAGGCACCCACCTCTTGGGATCTTTTTCAAACTTTCCCTTCCTTTTCACATCCGTGGGCATGGGACCAAGCTCCACTGGCCCTCGTACATGGGAGATCCTTGTGGTGGTCCTCAGAATGACTGGCAGTCCCAATGCCTCAGAAAACCCAAATGCCGCAATCGTCATATCCTTGGCCTGCTGTGGAGAGGAAGGTTCGAGCATGGGCAGATTTGCAAACTTGGCAAAGCATCTATTGTCCTGTTCATTCTGGCTGGAGTGCATGGAAGGATCGTCTGCCGTAATGATAACCATTCCACCCTTTACCCCGACATAGGCCAAGGTCATGAGCACATCCGAGGCAACATTCATCCCTACGTGCTTCATACAGGTCAGGGAGCGGACTCCAGAGGCCGCCGCAGCGGCTGCCACCTCCATTGCCACCTTCTCATTGGTGGAAAATTCGAAATAAATGGGTGCATTTTCCTCCTGGGAGATGAAAAACAGATTGTTTCCTATCTCTGACGAAGGAGTCCCTGGATAGGCTGCCGCAACGGCGCATCCTGCCTCGAGGGCTCCACGTACTATTGCCTCATTCCCCAGAAGGAGCATCTTCTTTCCGGTATCATCAGCCAATAAAGGGTGCATTCTATTCAACTCCTGTTCAAAAGATATTTTTTTTATTCTGCAAGTTCTGACATCTTCACTACATCTGTAACATCGAAGCCCGATCCATTCAGGATCTTTGCCCTTGAGGCATCGGTGCCAAAGAGCTGGTCTATCTCTATGGTCCCTTTCAACTGGCCCAGGCCAAATCCAAGAGACCTCTTGGTTATGGGATCGATTATCTCCTGGCCCCGGGCATAGACCTTCAACTTGTCCCCGGGCTGGAGGCCGGTAAGCCTTCCTGCATTCAGATAGACATGACCATCTTCCACCTTGACTATCCTACACGACCACTCGGTCCCCCTTATGACATCCTTGGAGATCTTTTTGGCCACTTCTTGAAATTGTGCCACAGTTGCAAGATAGGAACCTATCAACACGTTTTCGGTAGCATGAATGACATCGAGCCTCAGAGCAGACCTTTCGCCCTTGGCCACTGCTGTGTTCCCTTGGGGGAAATAGACGAAGATGTATGCCTGGATCCCGGCGATTGCCGCAATCTCACGCCTTACCGATGCCGAGGCAAGATCGGCAACCGAGAAGCCATGCTCCTTCAATAGTTCAGCAAGCTGGCCTGAATCCACAGGCACTATTCCATCGGTGCGCCTCAGGGCTGCGGGAAGGAGAGACAACACATCGAGTCCAAGATCTCCCAGCAACGATATCAAGACCACCTTTCTCCTGAGCACCGGTAGACCGTGACTGTCCACCTGCCTTTCAGGCAAACCTTTGAGCCTCTGCTCGAGCTTGGCAAGCCTTTCCTCAAGTTCCTTTTCTCTCTTGCTACTTCCAAAGAGCCTGATCTTACTGGTCGACCCCTGAGTCTTTCGAAAATATTCTGCTGTTACCCCAAAAGTAGGGTCAGAGATCACCTCTTCATCAAGCTCTGCAAGTTCCTGTTTATCTTGTTGTTTTTCCGAAACCTCCGTGTTTTTCCCTGCCTTTTCTTCCTGGCCTGTGTTTTCCCCAGCCATTCCTGCACAAGAAGTGAGTAAAAAAGAACAGAGAATCACTATGAGTACGACTTGAAATATAGCTTTGACCCCTGTTTTATCTCCTGGTTGAAGAACTATGCCCCGTCTGCCTCTTTTTCTATTCATTATCAGATTAGCTCCATTGGCCTATGCCTGGTCCTTTTGGAAAGGGAAGATTGATCGCCCTTAAAAAAATCGACCTAAGATTCGAGATTAAAAAAGGTTTTCCGAAACCTCAAAACTATAGACTTACAGACCTTCAAGGTCAAGAAAACGAAAGGGGGCACCAAGGCACCCCCTTTCCAACAGTATGGGCAGGTACAACTCTAAAAGCTGTAACTCACATAGCCCATGAGCATCTGGGTGGTAGAGCCTTGATCCCTATAGACATAGGGATCTTCATCGTCAAAGTAGTACAGGTAATAGTTGAGATTGAGCCCTATACCATTATCCATCTGATAGGAGGTGCCAATGCTGAAATCCACCTCCTTGTAGTCGAGATCCGAATATTTGTCCATGCCATTTAGGTAGGCCACGTCATAGAGGTGAGGCATGTCTGGATTGACTGCAGAGACATCGAGATCGAGTTTTGCATCACCTGTTGGATACATACTGGCAAAATCCAGATCAGTGATATTTCCGTGTCCTATGGTGAAGGCCACATTGGTTGAGATATTCCATCTCGGCAGGATAGAATAGGCGATATTCGCATTGAGAGTATGTGCCTCAGTCCTGTAGTCCATATCTGTATGTTCCGAACCAAACTGGTCCGTTGTGATAAAATTGCCTCACCCATCGTATATGGCTATACAATACTGGGAGTCATAGCTGTCATACATGTATGTATAGCCTGCCGACAGGACGAGATCCTTCACCGGCATGTATACGCCGCCAAGACCTGCCATAACCATATTCTGTTTCCAATCCCTGCCATCGACATCACTGTTCTTGGCATAGCGATATTTGACATGGAAATTGGTAGACAGGCTCTGCACTGGATGCCAATGGCTTTTGACCATGATCTCATGTACATATTCTGGCATATTGGAGCGGGCTGCTGTCCTTTCATCATAAATGGCTGGTGCATAGGCCCTTTCCACGTCGTAGAGGCCTGCAGGAAGCCCTGAATACACCCCGTAGCTTCCATCTGGCGTGCATTCGGCGTCTTTCAGTACATAGGGGTCATCCACGTATTCGAATCTATAATCGAAATCGAATTTCAGGCTGTGATTCACATGCCAATCGCTGGCAAGACTCAACCTGTGCTCCTTGGTGGATCTGGGCACATGGTGGTGTTGGTAATTATCCCTCTTCTCCCGCTGGAATTCGTAACCAAACTTGAACTTGAGTCCCCGGGTTATTCTCCACGTCAGGTCTGTTCCAACGAGGTAGGCATTACTATCATATCCTGATGGCCTGCTCTCCTCTTCCTCAAAGTAGGACCACCCGCTGTGATCGATATAGCCTTCAGCCAGGGTTACGGCCCCTCCTGGGGCCCCTGGAGGATTTGTCCTGACATTCTTTTTTATATCCACTGAATCGTTATTGAGGTCCTGATAACGTCCAAAGATATTGAAGGAAAATGCCCTGTTGACCTTACTGTGAAACTTGGCGTTTACAATATTGCTATGTAGATCTATCTCATCACCAAACTTGCCCATGAGGATATCATAGGCGCCATCCACAGTTTGATTGGTGTTCTGGGAATATATGTAATTTGCCGTAAAGGTATTGTGGGCATTGAGATCCCAACGTATCTTTCCTTTGAAGGAATCCTTGGTTGAGTCAGGGGTCCTGCTGAAGGGCAATTCACCCGTGGTATTGTCATACTGGAGCCTGTTCATGAACAGCTCTTTCCCCTTCAGACCGTTGTAGACAATGGCCATGTCCTCATTTCTGGTATCAAACTCCCTGTGCATATAGGAAAACTCCATGGCAAGGGTACCGATTCTCAGGCTTGCCTTTGGAGAATAGTCGTTGGTGGTCTCATGGATGTTTTGAGAATCGGAAACGATGTGACATGCCAGACACTTGCTATTGCTCATCACCTGCTTGTCACCCTTTCGCTCCTCGAAACGGTGGTTGAACGTGAGCTTGAGACCTGGTAACAGGGGGATGTTGAAATCCACTTTGTTCTTCCACTCGGCCCTGGCAATACCAAAAAATTTATCGGCTGCAAGATCCGTATGGTATACATTTGCCGATCCGATGGTCTTGCCACCCGAGATCCCGGCAAGATCAGGGCTGCTCCCCCAGTTCTTCCATCCCGTTGAGGCAGGGGGAAAGATATGGGCGTTTAGATTGTCCATATAGTCGTGATCCAACCGGTGATAAAAACGGCTGTAATCGGTCTTGAAATTGATCACCCTCTTGAGGGATACCATGCCGGAATAGTCCTGTTCATATACGTCCCTATAAAGGGCATTGGCACTAAAGGCAAATCCATCCCTCATGGCCTCGATATTTCCACCGAGATAGCTGGTCCATCTCTTGTCGAAGAGTGAATTGTACTCTGGGCCACCCTTGGCGCCACTTTCCCTACTGTCCAGTTTCTCTGGTATGGCAGTGGCACCAACCTCGAGCTTTCCAGAATACCACTTTCCATCCTTTTCTGCGCAGACGACACCTGCCCCGGCAATTGCCAGTGCAAATATTGCCGTCAGTATAAATACTGTGATTTTTCTCATGGGCTCATACCTCCTTGGCTTACCGGGTCAGCCCGTGTCCGCTTGTGACAGACTGGGATGTAAAATCAGATCCATGTACGTTGTGGTGACACTGGGTACATTTGGTCATAAACGACTTCTGGAAACCGTAGTTGGTCCCTGGAATGACCCTGCCATTGTCATATGGACTGCCTCCTCCTGGTATGCCGTGGGTTTCCAGACTAGATGCCCTCGCTGCGTGAAAATGGGCCTCGTGACACTGTAGGCAGAGGAACGGCTCCTGCTGCTGAAGCAGGTTGTTGGCCACTGTGCCATGGGGATCATGACAAATGAGGCAGTCTTCCACCACTGGATCATGCTCGAATACGAAGGGGCCTTGATAGCGGGTATGACATCTGAGACACAAGTCGTTTACACGCTCGTCGGTCCTAAGCATACCTTCCACCAGGCTCCCGCTTCCGTGGGGATTGTGGCAGTCAGAACAGGTCATCTTCCCTTCTTTTACCGGATGATGGGACATGAGATACATCTGTGCGTTGACATCTGCGTGGCATTCTGCACACAGTTCCCTCTCTGGTACCTTGGCCAGTAGTGCCGTGTTGTTATTATGATGGATCTTGTGACACGTGGTACATGCCACGTCCCTTTCGGCATGGGTGGAACCAGGCCAATTCATGTGTTCATCAATTTGATGACAGGTCGTACAGACACCTGCAACCTCTTCGGCAGGTATCCCTTCTTTGCCAAACTTGATGATCTTTTCCGTGTCTCCCTCTCCGTCGACATGAAGAGAACCTGGTCCATGACAGGACTCACACCCCTTTTTGTACCCTCCGACCACTTCAAAATCAGCGATAAACATATGGATATTATGCTTGTCATTTGCCATGTCTTCATGACAATCATAACAGGCCTGACTCCCTACATAGGTCGCCCCAGGGGCTGCTGAAGGGGCCCTTATTACATCGGCCCTCTTGTTCATCACCTGGGCACAGCCGACAATCAAACCTATTCCGACTGCCAGGATAAGTAGCTTCCTAATCATAAAAATCCTCCGAATCCTCGTTGAATGTAAAGCCAGCGGCCTTGGGCCGGCTAATTCCTACACTCTCTTAGACTCCTATCCAACCGCTTGTCGTATCACCCCCTTTCACTGTTTTTTTGAGGCAAAAAAAACCCTTATCTTTGAACAGATAAGGGCGCTAATCAAAAGGGAGTACATAGGCCTTCCCTTTGAACCTGTGTTTGCAACCAGGCCCACCGGGCCTGTGTTTCATTTTAGATCAACAAACAAGTATATATATTTGCATTAAATCATGATCCATTTCCCTCATACAATAAGAACCCCTCCATAACTGCATGTAATTAATTCATAAAAAAAAACTGTCTTAAATAGACTACAGGAAAGAGATTTGATGTCAAGCATAATAATTTAAGAGCATACTAATTTTTTCGGCAAAATTTGTTTCAATCTGCAACACTTGACAAATGAAACGACAATGGCCTATCAGAGATCCAATCGAGAACGTCGAGATGGACCAACTGTTTTCTTTGTCTTTGAATTGAGGGATTATGAATGAAAGGTGGTAATAGGTTCAGTACAAGACCAAGAAAAGGGCTCTGACCGGCCCAAAATGACCGGTCAGAGAAGAGCAGGCTGGATTAAAGTTCTACCGAGATGACATTTGAGACGCCATCTTGCTGTTTTAGCCTTTCCAGCACCTCCGAGGGAGCGGATTCATCTATCGTAAGTAGTATCACGTTTCGATTATGACCTGGATCTTGGCCCACCTGCATACGGGCTATATTTATTCCACTCTCCCCAAGGGTTGTGCCAATCCTGCCTATGACTCCGGGACGGTCTTCGTTATAGATAAGCAGCATGTGGCCTTCTGGCACAGCCTCGAGAGTAAAGTTATTTATACGCACCAGGCGAGGTTCGGTCTTGCCGAATATGGTACCGGCAAGGCTGTTTTCATCCTCACCACTCACCACCTTGATCTCCATGAGGTTATTGAAATTTTCACATGTATCGCTTTTTGACTCCACCACCTTTATACCCCTGTCCTTGGCGACCACTGGGGCGTTGACAAAATTAACATCCTCACGAAGCACAGGTGCCAGGAGGCTCTTTAGGACAGAGATAGTTACAGGGGCAGTATCTATCTCGGCCAAGTCTCCCTGATAGGAGATCTCGACTCTCTTCAGCGGACCTGTGACGAGATGGGCAACAAAGGCCCCCATCTTGTCTGCAAGGTTCAATACTGGTCCAAGGACCTTCATGGTCTCGGCGCTCACAGATGGCACGTTCACTGCATTTCTCACCTCGCCCTTGGTGAGATAATCTGCGATCTGGCGAGCTACTGCTACTGCAACGTTCTCCTGGGCCTCCCTGGTCGAAGCGCCCAAATGGGGAGTACAGATGAAGTTGTTCAATTTGAAAAGGGGATTTTCAATGGTAGTGGGCTCTTTTTCAAACACATCCAAGGCAGCACCTGCCAGTTTACCAGAACTAAGGGCATCGAAGAGATCCGCCTCGTTTACGATCCCTCCACGGGCACAATTTAGCACCATTGCTGAGGGCTTCATCTTGTCGAACATCTCTTTGTTCAACATGCCTCTGGTTTCCTCCGTTAGAGGCGTATGAACAGAGACGTAGTCTGCCCTTGACAGCAGTTCGTCTAACTCGACCAGTTCTATACCCAGTTTGTCTGCCATCTCTGGGTTCATATAGGGGTCATAGGCCATGACCTTCATCTTGAGCCCCTTGGCAAGCTGGCTTACAATGCCCCCGATACGGCCACTGCCTATGATACCAATAGTCTTACCAGCAACCTCCTGACCTTGAAATTTCTTTTTCTCCCACTTTCCCGCCTTCATGGAGGCAGTTGCCTGGGGGATATGTCTCGTAAGGGCGAGGAGCATTGCGATGGTATGTTCGGCAGCCGAGTTGGTATTGCCCCCAGGGGTATTCATTACAACGATGCCCTTCTTGTTGCAGGCAGGGATATCCACATTGTCCAGACCAGTACCAGCCCTACCTACTACCTTCAGGTTCGATGCGTGTTCCAAGAGATCCGCAGTCACCTTGGTATTGCTCCGGATGACCAGGGCGTGGGCCTCGCCAATTATATCCTTCAGTTCTTCAGGGGAAAGACCGAGTTTCTCCTCTACTTCAAGCCCGGCCTCCTTGAGAATCTCTATTCCTTCATGTGCAATTGGATCTGTTATAAATACCTTCATAATCGTCATCCTATCCTTACTCGCAGAATTTGGGTTAAAAATATAAAGAAAAAGCCGAATACAGTTCAGCTATTGGCAAAATATTCCTCTGCTGCAGCGACACCAGAGCCAAATGCCACCTTGTGGCCAAGCTGATTGAGGGCCCTTTCGATTGCAGCAATTGCAATTATCATATCCCACTCGCTAAGATAGCCATAATGGGATATGCGAAAGACCTTGCCTTTGAGATGGGCCTGCCCACCAGCTATGGTGATGCCATATTCCTCTCGCAAGACCTTCACCACCTCTGTGCCATCTATTCCCTCAGGCGCCTTTATAACCGTTATGGCCTCAGAGGCGTCCTTTGGAAAAAGCTCTAACCCCATAGAGGCAACTGCTGTCTTGACAGCCTCAGAGAGCCGCCTGTGATGAGCGAAAAGGGCATCGAGCCCCATTGCCTTGAATTGCTTCAACACTTCTCCCAGCCCGATGATCAACGAGACGGCAGAGGTGTAGGCAGTAGTCTTCTTGGCAAGTGCCTTTCTTTCCTTGAGGAAATTGAAATAATATCTGGGGCATTTGGCCTGCTCTGCAAATCTCCAGGCCTTTTCACTCACACTCACCATGGAGAGGCCAGGCGGCAGAGAAAAGGACTTCTGCGATCCTGAAACCACAACATCGAGCCCCCATTCATCTGTCTTGAGGTCATAGACCCCCATGGCACTAATGGCATCTACTATGAGCAATGTATTGTCCCTCTTCGCCACGATCTCGCCAAGTTCCTTGACAGGATGTTTGACCCCAGTAGAGGTCTCATGGGCCTGGACAAAGACTGCCTTGCAATCGGGATGTGCAGAAAGGGCATCCTCCACCTGCCCTGGATCTACAGCCCTGCCCCACTCCACGTCTATATTGACAGTTTCAACCCCGTATGTCTGACATAGCTCTGCCCAGCGTTCTCCAAACTTGCCACCGATTATACAGATTGCCTTGTCTCCAGGGGAAAGCATATTGGATACAGATGCATCCATGCCTCCAGTACCTGAGGAAGCCATGATGAATATATCGTTCTTTGTCTGGTAAACATATTTTAGGTCTTCCCTCACCCTTGTCAGGATCTCACTGAACTGGGGAGACCTATGGTGAATGACAGGTTCTGCCATTACTAACATGACATGTGGATCTACTGCCACCGGCCCTGGAGCCATCAAATAACGCTTCATTCGTATCTCTCCTCTCTAAACTTTTGTGCAGCCTACAGTTGCTGTATGTGCAGTACTGCCATGAAAATACTGTCCTGAAAAGCCCTTGGCTACCATATCCACAATTACGACTTGCAGATATCGATCTGTAATAAGCTGATAATTAACCATAAAAATCCAGCTTAGAGTTCTTATCAAGACAGAATTAACAAATGATTTTAAAATTATTGAATTTCCACCTAATTTGTCGTCTTGTCAAGATTCAAAAAACCCCAGCCTCCCCCTCCAGGTGTCCTGATCTCAAGAACGTCACCTGGCTTGGCCTCAATGACACATTTCCCTGGCAGGCCTTCTACCCGATCGCTGCCATCTCTCATCAGGAGATTCTTTCCCATTCGCCCGTCTTGCCCCCCGTTAAGCCCCCAGGGAGCCAATCTGCGCCTCTCGGTAAGGAGGGAAAATTTGCAGTGACTCATAAATTTGTATCTTCGTATTATCCCGTCACCTCCAGAATATCTCCCCTGTCCACCTGAACCTCGTCGAATACCATATTGTTCCACCATGATGGGATAGGCCAACTCCAACGCCTCGATGGGGGTGTTTAGGGTGTTGGTCATATGTACCTGAACGCCTGATAGGCCATTCTTGCCGGGCCTTGCCCCCATTCCGCCTCCAATGGTTTCATAATATGTAAATTCATCACCATGTCTTCCTACACCCCCTATGGATAGGTTGTTCATGCTACCACAACTTGCCGCTGGTATAACCTCTGGCAATGCCTTTGACAGGGCACCCAAAACCGTATCCACTACCCGCTGTGAGGTCTCAACATTGCCTGCCGCTACTGGCGCTGGTGGCATGGGATTCAAGAGGCAACCAATAGGGATTCTGACCTCTACTGGGGCGAGAGATCCAGAGTTTACAGGATAGCCCTCACCTACCAGGCAAAAAAAGCAGTAATAAACCGCAGACCTTGTAACGCTCTTTGTCGCATTGAGACCTGTAGAAAGCTGCATAGCAGTTCCATCGAAGTCCACGACCGCTCTATCTCCACATATATCAATCCTGGTATGGATGGGTATAGGCCCAGAACCTGCCCCATCGTCATCGAGAAAATCTTGAAACTCGTAGCTGCCGTCCGGTATCCGGCCTATAGTGTTTTCCATAAATCTTTTGCCATAGGAGATGAGATGGGGCAGTTGGGAAAAAAGCCTTTCTTCCCCATAACGATTCAATACATCCTGCAGACGTGTCTCTCCTCTCAAGAGACTGGCCACCTGGGCCCTCAAGTCCCCTGCCCTCTCCCTCTTGTTTCGCATCAAGGATACCAGGTCATGGAGATAGTCATCCAATATCTGCCCATTTTTGGAAAAGAAGGAGGGCCTGATGACCACCCCCTCATCTTCGAGATGGCGGACGAGGGCCATGGAGCCAGGGACCTTTGCACCAACGTCTGCATGATGCGCTCTGGATACCAGATAAAAGAGGAGCCTTTCATTCCTGGGGCTAAAAACCCCGGAGATGAGTGTTATGTCTGGCAGATGGGTCCCGCCGGCAAAGGGATCATTGGTTATGATTATGTCTCCTGGTTCGAGGTCGAAATCTCTTCTGATGACTGCCACTGTATCGGGCATGGCCCCAAGGTGCACCGGTATGTGAGCAGCCTGGGCAAGGAGTTGACCAGAGGAGTCGAATATGGCACAGGAAAAATCACGTCTCTCTTTTATGTTTGGAGAAAAGGCGGAACGTTGGAGCACGATGCCCATCTCCTCTGCAATGGAAATCAAGGTCTTGTTCAATATCTCTATGTCAACACTACTAACCATGCCTATCTAACCCTCTTTGCGAAAACCTCATCCTGGATTATGCACTTCAAACGCCTGAAAAAGATGATTCCATCGACTCATTAGATGGTTAGAATGCATCCAATGACTCGGGTATTCGACACCGCAAGGGATTCACAAGTTTGCTGAATCTACTTTGTTGTCAGGTGGTTGAAGCAGCAAAATACATATGTGTCCCCCTGCCTTATGTCTTTGACAAGCCTATGAGCTGTATCATCCGGGTTCATATAAATCAGAATGGGTTGGAATTGACAAGGTAGTTATGCATGTTTAGGATAAATTCCGCATGCGCCTCCATGCAACAAGATACCCGGGCGATTAGCTCAGTTGGATAGAGCGTTGGCCTCCGGAGCCAAAGGTCGTGGGTTCGAATCCCGCATCGCCCGCCAATATCTTTGACCTTCACCCGGACTACAAGGCTCGAAAACTTGCCGAGAATAAAAGTCATGGGTTACGACGAATATGTGGGTTTGACAACTCTCCTCCATGACAACTCAGCATATTTGAAGGCCTCAAATACCAGGATAGATTCTTTGGATGCCCAAAACATCTTTTAGCAAAGAATCTATTTCATAGAAAATAATTATAGCTAAACCAAATGAAATATAAAGCATTATTCCAGCCCATACATCTCGTAAGTTTACCAAAGATGCGAGACATCAAGGATCCAGACATACTTATTATTCCAACGCCATGACAACACGGCAGATTCAGTGAAATTGTAAGTCCCTTGTAGCCTCAACCCTTGAATTATTGTTGCGACAAAAAAGCCGGTCTCCCCTGTGGGGGGACCGGCTGACAACACGGGATCAGTATGAGTAATAATTAGAATACATACATGAGAGAGGCCGTGTACCTGTTTCCAGTATTGACCTCTTGATGACGCTCTGTCTCGATATGAATCCACTCTACGCCAACCTTGAGCGGATTGGACAGGGCATACCATGCATTGAGGTAGTACTGTTCGTTCTTCGTGAAACGGCGATCAGGATTGGCCCCGTCATAATCCATGGTCTTGATGTCCCCATTGTTGGGATTATCAAAACCGTAGCCTCCGGTCAGAGACAGCCGATCTGTCATCCTATAGGTAAGGTCGGCCCAGCCACCGTAGGCAGATGCAGGGCTGCCGTCGTCTGCCATATCAAGGTCGTAGCGGAGGAAGTTCCTCCCCAGGCCCTTACCTGTCCAGAGCTCGCCTTTCAGCAGGAACAGACCGATGTTATACTTGAGCTCTCCAGCAATGAGCCAACGATCGGTTTTCTTGGAAGAGTTCTTGCCATAATCTGCATGTCGATAACCGCCTCCAATGGCGAACATGTTGCCTTCCCCGAGGATTCCACCGTTGAGGCCAACCCTGGCGAGTACCCAAGGCATACGATCTTCATTGGCAGTATCGGTACGGCGGTGTTTCATCAAAGAACCCATGACCTCTATGTTCCCGAACTTCTGACGCACCGTGACCTGAGGAACACGCCACCAAAGGTTACCTGCTGCGGTCAGAATACCGAAGTCGATGGTTGATGGGTTAAGGGTTGCAACAGGGATCCAATCTTGGCCCACACGGATACTGGTACCGCTCTTGTTACTGAGGTCTATGTACCCAAGGCGCATCCTCGGAATAAGGTTGTCACCATTGTTGTCACCGTAGAAATCGATCTCAAAACGCCCCTTGGCCAACCAGTCTCCATAGGCATGGCTGGCTATAAAACCGAACCTGGTATCCCTTGGGTTGAAGTCGGTGGAGTCGTTCTTGTGATTTGGCCCGGCTGCCACTGCACCTACGAAGTCATTGTATTTCTTGAATTGGGCAGTGTCGTAGTTGACATCCATCTTCACCTTGCCATAGAGCTTTATGTTGTATTTGCTCCAAACACTCGGTGCTCCAGCCTTGGCACCTGATGGTTTAACTGCAGCCTGTCCTTCGAGCTCATTGATCTTGTTCTGCATGGCCTGCATAGTGCTCTGCATGGCCTGCATCTGTTTCTGCATCGCTTTTAACTGGGCCTTGAGCTCTGCCGCAGATTCGGCAAATACATTGCCAGCCATGAAAACGAGGCTTACACACAAGAAAAGTGTTGTAAAAAGCGATTTAATTGAAATTTTGTTTCCCATTTTCCCTCATTTCCTCCTTAAAATCTCAATTGAAACCTTGATTTCACAATTTCATGATTCACGTATTAAATTAGGTCCTTAAGTGTTCCGATCACCTCCTTTCCGTACAAATTGACCATTTAGACCCAGATCATACACTGCAATTACCCGACCTGGGTTCAGACATAGGTCATATGCATTATTACCTATAGATGAAATAGCCTAAGCTCAGCTCGTCATAGCAATGAGAATTAACATCAACCAAAATATTTTCAAGGACTAATACCCACTTTTGGCTAAAATACCACCAATTTCTTCTACCATGTAAAATTAAATCCAGATTATGCACCTCAAATGCCTGAGTAAAAATTTTTATAAAAAATTAGATAGTTATCTACATTTTTCAGATAAATACCTTATGCCCTCTGCCGCGCATCGTCGGCAAAGTTTCGAGCTGCATAATCCGTGTTAAACAAAACGGGATTGTGAAAAAAATATTAATAATTGTGAATTTATATTCATTCCACCTTGAGGTCAAGAAAAGGATATATTAATTTACAATTTTTTATCTCAGAACCCTTTATCCCGCCTGTCCCACACACCAAGAGCTCGTCTTTTGACAGGATGAAGGCTCTTCCAAACACAAATGACCTCCTGACGAAAAACAAGGGATCACCAGGGGGCACAACACAGGTAGCCCCTAAAAAAATTGAGACACTCGATCTCGTATGCCCCCCCCTTTCTCCCTACTTGGTTAAGGACTGTACATCTATGGGAGATACAAAACAAAAATGAAAGGAATTCAAACCCGGGTCAAAGAAAATATTAGTATATTCAGTGTCTTATACCTTTTTTCATCATAAGTATTGACAGGCATGGCCATAGCGGCAGAAAACAATGCCCATTCCTTTTAAAAGGGGCTGATCAGGAGATGTTGCAGGTGGAATGACCAGATTTGGAGGGCATCTTTCAAGAGCCCCTGGTTCTGTACGTGGACCAAGACATCCTGAAACAACTTGTCCGAGGCCAGCTCTCGGATATCAAACTACCTATACCTGGCAAGGAGATCACACTCCATCTGCAAGGCCTTCGAATAAGAAAACATACCTCCCCATGGGAAGGACATAGTCCTGCTGGAGACATGAGAACCATTCTCACCAGTGGGGATGATTTTTTCTCCACCAATGGAAAGGTGATTGTGTACCGTCCAGATCCTGATACAGAAAGATGCATTGGGGAAGACCGAGACCCAGAATGTGAGATGTCAACCGAGGATGACTTTCTGATCCCCGCTGCCATGGACCAATCATACCCTGATGCCCAATACGATATTGGATCTAAGTCAGAAGAGCCGTGGGAGAGCACACAAGACGAGAGCAAGAAAAGGATACGGAAACCGTTTCGCCACAAGACGACAAGAATTTCATAGACAAGCTGCCAATTCCCAGCAATGACGAGGATGAACCTTTCACTCCAGATAGAATTGAAGGGTGAGGGTTTGGACCTTTTTTCAACTTCTGGGAGCCTTGCTCGTTCTTTTTTAGATATGCCCATTAACCCGGATTATGCGACTCGCAATCTTGCTGAAGATGCAAGGCATCAAGTATACAAGGGTGTGCTCAGGTTTCCTGGCCCTTTGATAAGGCAGCAGATTCAGTGAAATTGCGAGCCCTTTGTAGTCTCAACTGCATCTACGAGAAGCTTGCAAAAAGCATCTTTTAGGTAAATCAGGAAAAACGCCAATATTGTAAGTAGATGTGATGGAAATCATCAGGTGATTGAGTGTCAGGCCATATCTACCTACCTGTCACTTGCAATACCAGGTCAAACAGTGACCTGCTCAAAATCTCTTGACAAACACGTGGCCTTTTTTATGAACAAATCCCATGCGCCTCAGATATTTCCTGTAATTGTCATCCTTGGCATGGGCGACTATTTCCCGAATACCCAATCCCTTGAACAGCTCGGGGTGTTTGACAAAGAAATATGTACCCAGTTTAAAATCCCTATATTTCGGGGTTACATAATCTAATTTCAGCTTCAGTCTATCTCCTATATGGTCACCAGCTATGATTCCAGCCAGATTGTTGTCCCTCAATAGGAAAAAACCAGCGGAACATCCCTTGAGCTCATCTATGGAGACAAAACGTTCTATGTCTTCCTTGTTCTCATGTATAAAATACTCCATCAGAGGGACATCGAGTCTCGTCTCTACAATGGATAGAGGCTCTTTATAGGTATAATATTTCCATAGATAAAAGGCATTTATA
>JALSNW010000025.1 GCA_026986785.1 Deltaproteobacteria bacterium
TCAATGAATATAATTTGTTGTTTTTTGTAAATTATAAAAGCTTGGAGTACCTGACCTGATTAATAAGGGATTGAGACGGATAACCAATAAGCAACAAAGGTGTATCAAAAGAACCCTTGGAGTACCTGACCTGATTAATAAGGGATTGAGACTCACCGGGACCGCTCAGATATTCATCAAAAAATAAAACCTTGGAATACCTGACCTGATTAATAAGGGATTGAGACAGGAAACATCCATATGGATGAATTCCGTATGGATGATATCTTGGAATACCTGACCTGATTAATAAGGGATTGAGACAAATACCAGTTAAGTGTTTCCCAGTCATAATTCCAGTTGAACTTGGAATACCTGACCTGATTAATAAGGGATTGAGACTATTCCCTTCTTTTTGATCATGGCTTCAATGTATTTTTTCTTGGAATACCTGACCTGATTAATAAGGGATTGAGACATGGACACTGGACGCCATACAGCGTCATGGAGACATTCTTGGAATACCTGACCTGATTAATAAGGGATTGAGACTTGGCCACTATTATTAGCCAATAGATACCTTTATATAAATACTTGGAATACCTGACCTGATTAATAAGGGATTGAGACGGAGCAAAAACACCGGTATAGTTATAACCCTCTGTAAACCCTTGGAATACCTGACCTGATTAATAAGGGATTGAGACCTCAAGAAATATATCAATACATACAGGCCGGTTCGTATCGCTTGGAATACCTGACCTGATTAATAAGGGATTGAGACCGTTTTTTAAAGGCGCAGGGCTACAAGATTTCAAAGAGCTTGGAATACCTGACCTGATTAATAAGGGATTGAGACTTGAACATCACCGTGGCATTCGCCACTTGACTAAAACACCTTGGAATACCTGACCTGATTAATAAGGGATTGAGACTCAACTGGAACAACGACAGAGACAACTTCGGTGATAGGTTCCTTGGAATACCTGACCTGATTAATAAGGGATTGAGACCCTGAATAGCTCATGTTCCACCATGGCATCCCTCCAATATCTTGGAATACCTGACCTGATTAATAAGGGATTGAGACGCCATCATCAGCTCCCGCTGTCTGGGTCAATTAACACATACTTGGAATACCTGACCTGATTAATAAGGGATTGAGACGATAATATGTTTGAAAAACGTTTTTTCTCTATTTTTAACTTGGAATACCTGACCTGATTAATAAGGGATTGAGACCAGTTTTCTTTAGCATCACTTAAGCCACGGAGCTACACGGACCGGTTTACCGGTCCTGATCAGGCCCGACAAACACCCCAGACAGCAGCTAAAACAGCAGTCTCTTTGTTGTATATTGTCATGCCGAAGGCATCTGGAGTTTCATTCATGCCCGCTCAAGCATGAATAAAAGGGTATTCGTCCATGTAAGTCCATGTGTGTCCATGGCTAATTTTTTGTTTTTTTAAAAGGTTATACAACTCCGACAGTTGGGTCTAAAGATTCAGACATTTGAAGGCCCGAGGGGCTTGCAGGTTTACCGAATCTGTTTTGTTGTCGGGCAGTTGAAGTACCAAATTACATCTGTATGCCCTCTGCTGCGCATCCCCGGCAGAATGGTGAGCCGTCACATCCGGGTTTAAGTGGGAGATTCGGGATAAAGGGGTGTTATTTCATTGACAGAAAGCCTGCCTTTAAGTAATCTTAAAAGGTTTACCTGCAAAAATCAGGGCGCATGCCCTGAGAACCAAAAAATATACGACAACAATTTTTATGTTTGATAATCTAAATCAACGACTGAATAATGTTTTCAAGAAGCTCAAGGGTAGGGGGCGCCTTTCCGAGGAGGACATCCAGGAAGGGTTGAGGGAGGTGCGGCTGGCCCTTCTCGAGGCCGACGTGAATTACAGGGTCGTCAAGGACTTCATAAAAAGGGTCCGGGAGCGCGCGGTGGGCCAGGAAGTCATGGACAGCCTCACACCTGGCCAGCAGGTGGTCAAGATCGTCCACGAAGAATTGACTGCACTCCTTGGAAGTGACAACGAAGGTCTTAATCTTGCTGGCAGACAGCCTGCTGTGATCCTACTTGTAGGCCTTCAAGGAAGCGGTAAGACCACCACTGCAGGAAAGATCGCACGCTGGCTCAGGAAAAAGGGCAGGAAGCCCTACCTTGTACCCGCCGACGTGTACAGACCTGCTGCCATCAAGCAGCTCCAGACCCTTGGAAAGCAGTTGAATATCCCTGTCTTTCCCACTGAAAAGGAGATCCCCCCACCTGAGATAGCGAGGCAGGCCGTGGCCAAGGCAGAGGCAGATGGCCTTGATACAGTCATTATAGATACGGCCGGCCGGCTCCACGTGGATGAGTCCCTTATGAAGGAACTAAGGGACATCAAGGAGGTGGTGGAGCCCCAGGAGGTCCTGCTGGTGGCCGATGCCATGACCGGACAGGATGCGGTAAACATTGCAAAGAGTTTTGATGCGGACCTTTCCATTACAGGTGTGGTGCTTACCAAGATGGAGGGGGATGCCCGGGGTGGTGCTGCCCTTTCCATTCAGGCAGTTACGGGTAAGCCCATAAAATTTGTCGGTGTCGGGGAGAAGTTGAATGCCCTGGAGGCCTTTCATCCCAAGAGGATTGCAGACAGGATCCTCGGTATGGGAGATATGCTGACCCTCATAGAAAAGGCCCAGGATACCTTTGACAAGGGCAAGGCCCTGGAGCTCCAGGAGAAGCTCAAAAAGAATACATTTACCCTGGAGGACTTCAGGGATCAGCTCAGGCAGGTGAGAAAGCTTGGTAGCCTGGAGCAGATAATCTCCATGATCCCTGGTCTGAACAAGATGAAACAGTTCAAGAAGGGGATGATGCCCGACGATCGGGAATTGATAAAGATAGAGGCTATCATCAATTCCATGACACCCCAGGAGCGCAGGAAATATACCATCATCAATGCCAGCAGGAGAAGGCGTATTGCAAAGGGCAGTGGAACCACAGTGCAGGACGTGAACCAACTCCTCAAGAATTACGCTGAAATGAACAAGATGTTCAAGAAGCTGGGCAAATCAAATTTCAAGAAAATCCCAAAGGGGCTATTGCCTTTTTGAGATAAACAGGTAAGACTAAATTAGAAAAAAAGAAAAATAACCCTGGTCAACCATGGTGACAGGGCATAAATTTTACTGGAGGAATAGATGGCGATAAGATTACGTTTAACAAGAGGTGGCAGAAAGAAAAGGCCATTTTATAGGATTGTAGCTGCAAATTCAGAGGCAAGAAGAGATGGCAGATTCCTGGAAATTCTCGGTACCTATGACCCTTTGAAAGATCCTGCCGAGATCAAGCTGGATCCAGACAAGGTAAAGAAGTGGTTGGACAGAGGCGCAAAGCCTTCCAATACTGTCAAATCTCTTATTGCCAAGGCAGGTTGTCAATAGGGCGAAATTTCCAGTGATCCATCTGCCCGGGTACCATTAAGTGCGCTTTGTATAGGTGGAGGTAAGAGATGAAGGAACTGGTAGAACATATTGCTAAAGCGCTAGTTGATTTCCCCGATCAGGTTGAAGTAAACGAAGTCGAAGGACAACAGACCTCGGTGATAGAGCTGAAGGTAGCCAAGGAGGATCTTGGGAAAATCATTGGGAAACAGGGCAGAACAGCCCGTGCCATGAGGACCATTTTGAGTGCAGCATCGACAAAGTTGAGAAAACGCTCGGTCCTGGAAATCTTAGAATAATCGAAATCCAGGTCATAATTTTTTCGGCAGTCTTTTTCAAGCCTGTTTCTTTTGCCGCAGGGTAAATAGCAGGCTTTTTGTTTTATTGATCTTTTGAGGCTTTTTGCGCTTTTTTTCCTGTATGCACAGGTTCATCAAGGTAGGTAGAATCTTACGCCCCAGGGGGCTGAAGGGTCAGGTGCTTGTAAAGGTCTATTCGTACCTGGATAGCATCTTGGTGCCAGGGCTTTTTTTCATCAAGGAGGCATCTGGCCACTATGAGGAGTATGTGATATCCGGTTTCACCAAGAAGGGTGCCAGGCTGGTTGTCTGCTCCCTGAGGATGGTCGATTCCAGAGAGGCAGCAGAGCGGATCTCTGGGGAATACATCTTCCAAGAGGCCTCGAGGTTGCCTGCAAAGGACGATGACGAATTTTATTGGTTCCAGCTCAAAGGGCTCAAGGTGTTTACCACTGAGAATCAGTACCTTGGAGATGTCCATGCCATAATAGAGACTGGCGCAAGTGATGTCCTCGTGGTCAGAGATGCGGAAAGAGAGGTACTCATCCCCATGGTGGAAGGCATAATAGATCAGATCGATCTCCACAAAGGCCACTGTGTTGTAGAGCCGCTCCCCGGCCTTCTCGATGCCACGACAAGCCTGTTGAAAGGTCGTGCCTCCAGCCCCAAAAGTCAGCATGATATTTGATATCATAACCATATTCCCTGGGTATTTTTCCTCTCCACTTGAAGAGGGGGTGTTGGGCAAGGCCATCGAGCAAGGGCTGATCAAGGTGCGCCCAGTGAACCTGAGAGATTTTACCACGGACCGTCACAAGACCACTGACGATAGACCTTATGGCGGTGGTGCCGGCATGGTCATGACGCCTGGGCCCTTGGCAAAGGCCATTTCTTTTCTGAAGGAACGAGACAGCAGGGCCAAGGTGATCTTGTTGAGCCCGAGGGGTGAGGTATTCTCCCACGAGGTGGCTGTACGGCTCTCCCGCCTCTCCCATGTGATCCTCGTCTGTGGACGTTACGAGGGTATCGATGAGCGGGTCATAGAAAAGATGGTGGACCAGGAGCTTTCCATAGGAGACTACGTCCTGTCTGGAGGCGAGCCAGCTGCCATTGTCGTTGTGGATGCTGTCAGCCGCTTGGTGCCTGGTGTCCTGGGATGTGAGGACTCAGCCATGGCGGATTCCTTTTCAGATGGCCTCTTGGAATATCCCCACTATACCAGGCCGAGACAGTTCATGGGGCTTTCGGTCCCAGAAGTCTTGCTTTCAGGGGATCATGGGAACATTGCCCGATGGAGGAGACAGCAGGCACTGAGGCTCACCCTCGAAAGGAGGCCTGATCTTTTGGAAAAGGCAGATCTCGACAGGGACGATTGGCAGTTTTTGAAGGACCTTGGTTATGGGGGAAAAGGCCGGAAGGAGTGAGGGCTTTCAGCCGTGAATATCTTTGTGGGTCTTGTACACTTTCCTGTTCTCAACAGGCGTGGTGAAAAGATCTGTTCAGCCATAACAAATCTTGACATCCATGATATAGCCAGGACTGCCACTACCTATGGCGTCCAAGGGTTCTATGTGATAACCCCCTCTGAGGAACAGCAGGACCTTGCAAAACGGGTCAGTTCTCACTGGCTCACTGGGATAGGAGGCCAGTTCAACCCCGACCGCAAAAGGGCCTTCGACATCGTTCATGTCGTTCCAGACCTTGCCTCTGCAATAGAGCAGGCAAGGGACCTTTCTGGGCTTGCCCCCGTTCTCCTTGCCACCTCTGCCAGGGAGATCCCAGGTTGTGTTTCCTGGGAAAATTTTGAAAAAAGAGTGTACAAAAATGAGTTTGAATGTATATTATTGCTCTTTGGTACGGCTTCCGGCCTCCATCAGGAGTGTCTTGACCAGTGCGATGGTGTAATCTGCCCTATAAGTGCAGGTACTGATTACAATCATCTGTCTGTCAGGAGTGCCGTTGCAATAGTATTGGATAGAATATCACGGTTCAGGAGGCAATAAAGATGGATGTGATAAGAAAGCTCGGCTTTGAGGAGATGAGGGTCGACATCCCTCCTTTCAGGCCTGGAGATACAGTCAAGGTTCATGTGAAGATCAGAGAATCTGCTGAAAAGGAAAGGATTCAGGTCTTTGAAGGCGTTGTAATCAGTCGTAAGGGGAGTGGTATCTCAGAGACCTTCACAGTACGCAAGATCTCCTATGGCGTGGGGGTCGAGCGTATATTCCCTGTGAATTCACCCAGGATTGAAAAGATCGAGATAGTCCAGACAGGCAGACACAATAGGTCCAAGCTCTATTACCTCAGAGGCCTCAGAGGTAAGGCCATGAGGCACAAGATAAGAAACAAAAGGGCCCTATATTAGATCTTTCATGTCTGCCCACCTGTTTGCCGATATAGAGCGCCGGACAGACATGTGGCTACACGAAAGGCTTTTTGCAGAAAAAGGCCTTGCTCCTGTTGCCGGAGTAGATGAAGTAGGGCGGGGATGCCTGGCAGGGCCTGTGGTAGCCGCAGCAGTGATCTTGCCTTGCAGCCTGGAAGACCAAGGTGTTACCGATTCCAAACTTCTCACACCTGCCAAACGGGAAAGGCTGGAGAGGCTCATTAGACAGAGGGCCACTGCAGTGGCCATTGCCCAAGTAGATGCCAAGGAGATCGATTCCATCAACATCTTGAGGGCTGCTCTCAAGGCAATGAGCCTGGCACTTGATGGCCTCGAGGTGAGGCCTCGTGCCGTTCTCGTTGATGGTAACCAGCCCATTCCCCATCCCCTGCCCCAAAAGACCATTGTTCACGGAGATTCCATCTCTTGTTCCATCTCTGCGGCCTCCATTGTGGCAAAGGTCTATAGGGACAAGCTGATGGAGAAATTCTCAGACATGTTCCCCCAATATAATTTCAAGAAGCACAAGGGATATGCCACGAGGGAACACAGGCAGGCCTTGAAGCTTCACGGCCCCTGCCCATTACACAGGAGGTCCTTCAAGGGGGTACAGCCTTGATGAAACTGGCCCTGGCCTTTGGGGTTTCCTGATG
The DNA here is from genome assembly GCA_026986785.1 of Deltaproteobacteria bacterium. Classification (GTDB taxonomy): domain Bacteria; phylum Desulfobacterota; class Dissulfuribacteria; order Dissulfuribacterales; family QOAL01; genus QOAL01. The sequence continues at coordinate 6,756 of JALSNW010000025.1, forward strand.
GGTAAAAGACTTGGTGCCCTGGCCGAAGATCTTGCCCAGGACTATTTCCTCCAGCGGGGTTACAAGCTTCTCGAAAGAAATTTCAGGTCTGCTCCAGGAGAAATAGATCTTATCCTCGAAAAAGATGATTATCTCATATTCGTAGAGGTAAAGGCCAGAAAGAGCACCAAGTATGGCCTGCCCCAAGAGGCGGTCACACCCATGAAACAACACACCATACGAAGGGTGGCAGAGGCCTATATGCAAGACAAGAAAAAGACAGGCCTACAGGTGAGGTTTGACGTCCTGGCAATAACCTTTCCTGGGCAAGAAACAGCTCCCCGGTTTGAGCACATCCCCTTTGCCTTTTAGCCCCTGTAAAATGGTCTGGCCCATGATTTTGGATAGATTGTTTTTTTTGACAGATGCAATCGGACAAAGGGCAGGTTGAAGCATTGGGGGACCGTCTTCACTGCATAGATCTCATGTCTCATCTGCCCTCGTCTTTGCGAGGTGGGCTCAGGTGTTTCAGCTTCGACCGCTTGGGTGGGGTAAGTCCCGCGCCCTTCGATAGCCTGAATGTCGGGGAGGCTGTGGGAGATCTTCATGAAAACGTGGGGAAGAATCGGCAGATAATAAAGAGATTTGCCCAGGTGCGGGACATCCTTTTCATAGAACAGGTTCATGGGGTGGATATCTTACATGTGGATGCCATCCAAGCATTGCTGCCTGGAGAAATAGTCTCTGGATCAAAGGCCGATGGTATTGTGTCCAGGGTGCCAGGCCTTGGTCTAATGATAAAGCATGCAGACTGTCAGGCTGTGGTCATGTTTGATCCTGTCAAACGGGTTGTGGCCAATATCCATTGTGGCTGGAGGGGGAGTGTACATGGCATTCTCTCAAAGGCAGTATGTCGATTGTGGGACCGTTATGGATCGAGGCCAGGTGATATCTGGGCAGGGATAAGCCCGTCCCTTGGGCCATGCTGCGGGGAATTCAGGGGCTGGAAAAACATCCTTCCTGAATGGATGCATTCCTTCCAGGTCCGGCCTGATCATTTCGATTTCTGGGCTATTTCCATCCAGCAGCTAATAGAGGCAGGGCTCGACAGGAATCATATCTTCTGCCCCAGGATATGCACGGTTTGTGACAGCAACTACTTCTCTTACAGACGAGACAGGATCACTGGAAGGCAGGCAACCCTAATAGCCCTGTCCGAGTGAGCCCACAGCCTCTATTTTTTTTCATTTGCCAAAAAGGCCCTTTATGAAACCCTCTGGCGTGAGCTTTTTCTGATGGTTTTCCTTTTGTTCGCCGTCTTTTCCCCCAGTACCAAGGAGTTTTCCCAGTTCCTTTTCCACCCGGTTGGTTATTTCTTTTTTCAGCCTCTTCTTGGCCACAGAAGTGTCCAGAGATGGCCTTGGGGCGTTGATCGTGCCGCTCAATCTCATATTGATCTCTGCATTGCCCGATTTATTCACGAGATACCTGGCCAGGGATCTTTTTCGCTTCAGTTTTTGGGAGAGTTCTTTGGATAGGATGATGGTGAAAGGCAGATCCAGTGTTCCATCGAGGCCTATGACCCCCTTTGCCCTTGCAGATATGTTTCTTCCAGACAAAGCGGTCTTGAGGTGAACCATACCATTGGCCACATGAATGGTGCCATCGAGGTTTTTGAAGTCTATATCCCGAAGGGAAGGCAGGCCCAGAAGATCTGCAACGACCATTATGGCCTTGATACCCCTTATCTCCCCCTCTTTAACCTGATAGTTCCCCTCTACGTTCAGGCTCTTCTGGAGAAGACTCCAGTGGGTACCAGAACCTGAAAAATCGAATTTGCCTGAGAAAATACCCGATAGTTTCCCCTTCATGGGGCTTTTTATCCCTCGTAGCAGTTTGGGAATATCGAGACCAGTCATCTTGATATCTCCCTTGAAGGGGATAGGCTGTCTGGTCAATGTGGCCTGGGCCTTGGTGGCCAAGGAACCATCGGCTGTACGGGCAGAGAATTGATCCACGAACAAGACACCTTTTTCTATCCTGTACTTGAGGAGCACGTTGTCCATAGTCAGGTCTTCATATAGGAGCCTTGCCACCTGGATTGTGCCACGGGCCTTGAGCCCAGGTGGCAGGTGTATGGGGCTGGTTTCTTCCCCCTTGGTTTTTTGGGGGGCAGTTTTAACGGCTTGGCCAGCCTTGTCTTTGTTGCCTGGGGACTTTGCTACCTGCGCGATGGCAAGAAGTCTGTTGGCATCTATCTCTTTGCTTTTGAGATCGAGTCTGATATCCGGGTGGGTTGAATAATGCTTGATCCACCCAGAAACGATTGCCTTTTGACCATCGATGTCCATGTCGAGGGCAAGATCTATCTTTTCCCTGTGGAGATCTATCTTGCCAGCCACTTGGGCCTTTGCCTTGTCTGTATTCATGGACAGGACATCGATCCACAAGGCACCCGTCATGTTTGAGAGCAAGATGTCTGCATGGGCACCAAGACGGCCTTCAATGCCCTTGTTCTTGAACCTGGTGGCAATATCATTGAGCAACAATCTGTCGTTGTCCAAGCGGTAGCCAAGAGCAAAGTCTTCGAGTTCATAGGGCTTGTAGAGGAGTTTCCCTATGCGGATCTTGCCCTTGAGCCTGAGTCTTGGCCCCTTGGACCTGGGCCGGTTGGTCTTTACCGACCTGGATTCTTTCCTGGCCTGCTCTTTTGTACCCCGATTGGGCAAGGCGGCTGCCAAGGCCAGGAGTCTGTCAACATCGAGCTTCTTGCTTGAGATATCGAGCCTGGCATCTGGATGCGTGAGATAATTGTTCACGTCCCCCACAAACTGGATCTTTTGGCCATCAATGCCAGCCATGATCTGAAAACCAGCCTTCTTGTTGTCGAATTTGATGGAGCCTTTTATGTCTGAGTTGGCCTTGCCATAAATGATCTGGGCCTTGAAGTCGATATCTCCAGAATAGGTCAGGGACCTCAGGTCAGGACCAGCCTCCAGGGTCAGAGAACAGTCCGTTCGTGTATCTATCTGGGGAAGCCTTTTCAGCTCGTCTTTGAAAGTGACATGGCCATTTCTTATGACCACCGAGTTGACAGTCAAGGCCAAGGGTGCAGCAGAGACCTTTGCCCTCTTGGGGGACTCGGGATGCCTGGTAACGCTGTTGTTGGCCTTTTTGGCCTGTAAGATGGTGAGGCTCTCATAATTGTAATGCCCTGATCTGTCCCTTATTATTTCTATATAGGGCCTTACCAGTTTTACCTGGCTGACTACGATTCTTTTATGTAGGAGGGGCAAAAGATCATATCGCAGGACGAATTCTTCCGTCTTCAAAAAATCGCTTTTTTCATCAGGTTCCTTCACCACGAGATCTTTTACGATTATGCCCTGGAACAGGCTCACCCTTATGGAGCCGAGATCCACCTTTCTCCCCAAGGCCTGTTCTGCCTGGGGGATTATCATGGCCTTTATCCGATCTTCTGTCAGGTAGGCGCGTATGAAGATGGAAAGCCCGACGATGAAAATGACGGTCAATAGGATAAAAAATGTCAATATCTTCAAGATCTTTTTCATGGTTGAGCTCCTACTCTCTCGAGGGTTCCCCTGATGGAGTGACTGATTGTCTTGGCCTGGTCGTCTCACTGCCTTATTGTGATTAATGTATCAAATTTCCAAGTAAGAAACCAGATCAATATAGAGCAGTCTATCAATTAGCAGGCTCAAGGGGTGTGACAGGTCCTATCTCCAGTTCAGGCCCAGGAGACAGGCAGTTTTACCAGGTGCTTGTCCTTGTTTTTGAATAAAAGATAGCCGTTGTTCCAGCCAAAGAGAAAGAGATCCCTGGTGATCTTCACATCCATTTTACAGTATCTTATGATTTTTCTGATCTCGCCCTGCCTCCACCATCTGAGCGCCATGAGACCATTGGCACTTTTCTGGGTGCCCAGGGTCGAAGATGCCAGGGCATCCAGAGAGAGCCTGTAGCCCAGGCGGTCATGTACATGTTCCAATATATCCAGGGTGGGAAGCCCCCAGAAATCCATCGGGGAATAAGCGGAGAGCACCTTATAGTCAAACCTTTTTATATTGAAACCCACAATTAGATCCATGTGTGCCATGAGTCTAAAAAGGGCAGGGAGTTGGTCTTCCAGGAAGGTGACATAGCTCTTTGTGAGGGAGTCGTACAGGACCGCACAGCTCACCCTCATCTTGTGGGCCATGTGCCATCCTCCAACCTCCTGGGCAGAAAGTTGGGTCTCGATGTCCAGGACGCAAAACCGGTCTTTGGGGTACTTGGAAGCAGTAGGGCCAGTCCTTGGTTGGGACGTGGATGATATCCCTCGTCCAGTCTGGTCCTTTTTCCCTTTTCGGGGCATGAGAATGGTGCTTGCAATGGAGCTTTTGCCCTCTTTTGTGGCATCTCCTCTTATTTTTTCAAGTACAAATATGGCTGCTGACTTATCTATTGGACGGTTGCCAGAGCCGCATTTTGGAGAGTGGACACAAGAAGGACATCCTGTTTTGCACTGGCAGCTTTTGATTGTATCCAAGGTGGTTGTAAGGAGGTTTTGGGCCTCATGAAATGCCTTGTGCGTTAGTCCTGCTCCACCTGGGATGCCGTCATATACGAATATAGCTGCAGATGATGTCTGGTGGTGAAAGGTAGTGGATATGCCCCCCAGATCATTTCTGTCGCAGAGCACGAGAAGAGGCATTATGCCTATGAAGGCATGTTCCACAGCATGTATCCCCCCCATGAAATGGAGGAGTTTTTGTTCAGCCCCCTTTTTTACATCCTCGGGAATGATTATCCATAGACCTTCTGTCTCAAATCTTTGGGGAGGCAGATCCAATTCAACCCTGTTGATGAGCTTTTGCCCCCTGACATGGCGCACGTCATAGCCCAATACGTGATCTGTGATCATGAGCCTGCCCCAAAATAGCTCACTGCCAAAGAGCCTTCCGGTTTCAACGGCCTCCAGGATCTGGGTGTCTTTGCTGGCCCTGACCCTGGTAAAATAGTCGACCTTCTTTGGCCTCACCACCACCTTTCTCGACTCTATATCCAGATCCTTCACCAGGTATGTCTTGCCCCTGTGCAAATATACCGCCCCTGGATGTGTTTCCCTGAAGACCCTGAAGCCATCCATCGTCCCTATGGTTTTCCCGTCCTCTGTGATTATCTGGAAACCTTTCCCAGCACTCCTGAGATCTACCTCCCTTTGGGGATATTTCCTCATGCTGACAAAACGGGTATTGTCCCCGGTCTCAAAGAGTTTCCCCTTGTGTACGAGTTCGGTTATCAGCCTCTTCGTAGGCTCGTCCTTCAGCAAGTTCTCTCCTTTATGGAGTGGTTCTTCTGAGGCTGCACAGACAAGGTGCCTTTTCATGACCCTTTTGTTGTATATGTTTACGACTGCATTTTCAGAAGGCCTCACTATGAGTTGTTCAGGATGGTTCATGAAGAATTTGTCAAGGGCATCCTCACCAGACACAAGGATGACGGCAGATTCCCGTGCATTTCTGCCAACCCTTCCACCCCTTTGCCGCAAAGACATGAGAGTGCCTGGATAACCCACCAGGATGCATATATCCAGGAGACCTATATCTATCCCAAGTTCAAGGGCACTGGTGGAAATTACAGAAAGCAGCTGTCCTGAAGAAAGCCGATCCTCTATCATGCGCCTTTCTTCTGGCAAAAACCCTGCCCTGTATGCAGATATCTTTTGGGACAGGGGCCCGGCCCTTTGGATTGCCCACATGCCCACGAGCTCTGTGAGTTTTCTGGACTGGGTATAGACAATGGTCCTCAGGCCCCTTTTGATGGCAGCCAGAAGCAGCCCTACTGCTGTCTGGGCTGCCCCTGCACCCTCTGGGTCCACAAGGATAAGGTGCCTCTTGCCCTGGGGGGCGCCGCTTTTTGTGATGGCCCTAAAGTCGAGGCCAGTCAGGTCATGGGCAAGTTCCCTGGGATTGCCCACTGTGGCCGAGCATAGAATGAACACCGGGTCTGAGCCGTATCTTTTGCAGATCCTTCTGAGTCTGCGAAATACCCAGCCCATGCTGCTTCCCATTATGCCCCTGTAGGTATGCACCTCGTCTATTATCACATAGGAAAGTTCTTTCCAAAAGGCAGCCCAGGAGCTGTGATAAGGAAGGAGGGAGAGGTGGAGCATCTCGGGATTGGTGAATAGGCAGTTTGGGGGCCTCTTTCTGATCTTGGTACGTGCCCATTGGCTTGTATCCCCGTCGTATATTGCAGCATCAGGCCTGGGGGCGGATGGCAAGGCTGAAGACAAGCGATTTAGTGCCCTTAGCTGGTCCTGGGCAAGGGCCTTCAGGGGGAAGATGTAAAGGGCTTTCGATGTGGGGTTTTCGAGGAATCTTTCGATTATGGGGATGTTGTATATAAGGGTCTTGCCGCTGGCAGTAGGGGTGGCCACTACCACGTTTATGCCAGATCTTACGAGTTCAATGGCCTCTACCTGATGGGAGTATAACCTGGTTATACCCATGGCCCCAAGTGCCGCTTCGATCTCAGGCAGGAGACGAAGGGCTGAAGTCTTGGGCCTTTGTTCATGGTCGATGTGTTCGAAGACTATCTGACGTCCAAGGTGTTTGGATCTCTTGAAGGCCTCCACATATTCGCCAACCCCCGTGTTTTTCATGAGATCGTGCCTGGCAAACTATTTCTTAATCCTGTGGATCTGTGTCCAAGTGACTCGTCATGTTCAGGAATCTTAGGGTGCCATTGCCATCTGGGAAGATCTCGATACAGTTTATGCAATTGTAGTCCTGATGGAGATTGAAGATATTTTGGAGTCTCATGCCCAAGAAATCGGCTATTATCACCCTGTTTACCCCGCCGTGGGCCACGATGGCTATATTCTTGCCATAGGTGCCTTGGGCACAGCGTTCAAACACTACCCCTGCCCGTTTCAGTACATCGGCGAGACATTCTCCGCCAGGGGGCCTATAGTTTTCGAGATCCTCCATGCGTTGGGACATGGCCCCTGGATGGGCCTTTTCTATCTCGTCCCAGCTCAGGCCTGCCCATTGTCCAAAGTCGACTTCTCTAAGGGCCTTTGAAAAGACCGGTCCAGGCCCCCCTTCATCCTGTATGAGACAGGCCAGGGTGGCACATCTTTCGAGGTCACTGGTGATAACGAAGTCCAGATCCACCTGGACAATATATCTTGCAGTCAGCAGGCTCTGTCTTTTGCCCATATCGGAAAGAGGCACATCCATCTGGCCATAGAAAATGCCTTTGGGGAAATCCACCTGGCCGTGCCTCAGGAGATATATCCTTACTGAATCCATCTATACATCCCTGCTCCAGCCATGAAAAGAAGTGTCTCCACTGTCTCCAAGTGTGCACCAAGTATGTCTCCTGTCACGCCACCAAACCTTGCCTTGGACCACAGGCCTGCGATAGGGCCTGCAATAGTGGCTGCCAAGAACAAGGCGATCCCCCAGGGACCTGCCAGGAACCAGGAGGCGGAAATCGCAGTGAGCCCGGATATAATGAGGTGTCCTCTGGCAGCACTGCCGCAAAATGCCGCCCCCAATCCCCCTTCTGGCCGGGCATAGCCACAAGAGGCAGCAAGGCAGTTGAGGGACCACCTGGAGAGACAGGGCACGAGTATGAACACCTGCCACGCGTCTGATTCAGACAGGCTTGCAGCAGCGCCAATCTTCAACAAGAGTACAGAGACCAGGGCCAATACGCCAAGGGCACCGCTACAACTGTCTCTCATGATGACAAGGGCGGTCTCTTTCGAGGCACCGCTTCCAATGGCATCTGCCGTATCCGCCAGCCCATCCAGATGGAGCCCTCTGGTGAGAAAGGCCAAGAAGATCACCACGGATATGGCTGTGAGGAGTGAAGGCCAGAAGTCCGATGCCGCCCAGTTGAGTCCTGCAATGAGCCCTCCGAGGATCAGGCCTACCAGGGGGAAATAGGATAGAGATGCAGACAGTTCCCTCTCGGTTGCAGACAGACCTGGCACAACCGTTATGATAGTGAGAAATTGCAAGGCCAGGAGGAAACTTTTTATGGCTTCGCCTCCTTCATGGATCAGTCATCCCATTCTGTTCTGATCCTCTGGATCACCTTTTGTACGAATGGGAGTTTTCCAGGGGGACACAGGCCAAACAGTGGGGCCTCCTGTTCCACCAGATCTCCCTGCTGAAAATATACCTTGTATATAATGCCTGGTGGACCTTCGTAAGGCAGAAAGGTATCCCGTTTCATGAGGGACATTATTATGATTTCATCGCCTGGGGCTACGGAAAGGCCTTTGTCCGTGTCCTTTTCCAGGAAGCTTATGGCCTCTGGAGTGAAGAAATACCTGGCCCTTTGAGGTGCACGGAAAATAAAGAGTACCTTTCTCAATATCCTGTCGATGATCTCATCCCTGTTGAGCTTGTGTTGTACTGTAAGGAGCCTTTCGCCTGCATGCACAAATGTGCCTTCCAACTGGGTACGAAGGTTCGCCACCGTCCCGGAAAAGCTGGACGTTATCCTCTTGGGATTCTTCTCCCTCTCAAGTATATAGAGAAGGGTGCCTGGCTTGTGAAGCCACTGTCCAGAAGGCCCCTTTACCTCTTGGCCCTCCTTCACCTTGAAGGAGACGACCCCGGTATGGGGCGCGTCTATGTGATGGTCCTCATACGGGTGGGACTTGAACTGCCTCAAAAGATCGTTAAGGTTTATATCCATGGCTGGCTGCCCTTACTTGTAATAGAGATGGGGACTACCCATTGTCATCATTGCTTCAAAGAGGTTCTTTCTAAAGTCTCTTCTATCCCATATTCCCTGGATATGGCCACGTCTCAAGGCATTTTTGGCGCTGTGATAGTCTGGCGGTACATCTGCCCCAGTGGTTTCCCTTATGACCCTTGGGCCGGCAAATCCTATACGAGATGAACGAATCCCCACTTGATAGGGGGAACAGCCCAGGAAACTCGCTACAGGGCCTGCATAGGAGTTGTTGTCATAGACCACCATGTAAAGGCCACCGCTGTCGATGTATTCCCGTACTGCCAAGGTGCACCGGGGCATCTGGACCACACCAAGGGTACCCTCATGTATCCTGATGCCACCAGTGGTATGTATGTATGCCAGAAAAGGTCTCCTGGTGATCTTGGCCCTATCACAGGCGCGTATGAACTTTTCTCCCTCTGCCGCCCCAACCGTTCCACTCCTGAAGTCGCTGTAGAGCATGGCCACCACCAGTTTTATGCCATGGACTGCGGCGTCGAAGGTGATTATGGCTGAACGGCGCTTTGTCCGTTCCATTGCCTTTTTGAGCTTGATGTCGAATCCATCGAATCTTAGAGGATTTGACGAGGCAATGTGGGCGTTGAACTCCCTGACCGAGTCCTTGTCGAAGAGATTTTCGAGATACCATTGGTATTCGAGGGGGAAGTGATGGCCACAGCTTGGGCACACCCCGCAGAACTCCCCGTATAGATCAGGGACCCACAGGTCCCTACAGCCATATTTGTCAGCATTGGGGCACGTGACCGTGCGATCCTCGTTGGCCAGAGGGCTTATGTAGTGTTCCCAATCCTGTACGAATATACTCTTCCTGAATGGATCGAATACCTCTGTGGTTGTAGGATAGTCAGGTTTGGGGAATACGAAGTCATAGGCAGCACGCATGGGCTCGGTAACGGTCTTGAGAAAGATGGAGCCTTCGCTGGAGACCTCTTCCAGGATCTTTTGTACACTTCTGGAATGGTGTCTCAATAGGCCATAACGAAGATCATAAAAACTCTGTCTCAATGAATTTGATGCCTTTTCGAGCTTTCTCGATATGGCTCTCCTGGATTCCGTGAATCCCTTACCCATCTTGCGGTATTTTTCAGACCTGAACTCCAGGAGTTTTGCCTTTTCAGAGTCTGAAAGGGACCACTTTATGTGGATGTCGAATTCATCTCCACTGCCGTTTCCTATCTCCTGGGCCTGGCGTTTGAGCGCATAGGCCCTGAAGGCCCTGAAACTCTTGGTCTGAAGTACCACTTCATCGGTGGCCCTTACCATTTCATAGCGTAACCGCCTGAAAAATGCGAAGTCCTCTCTCCTGGCACCAAGGGGGGGTTCCTCTATGATTCTGTCAATGGTCTTTAACATGAGGTTGTCCTTGGCCGTTATCTTTAGTTGAGCCGCACAGTGTTCCACCAGCTCTTGAGGGACCTTTTCACCTTCCTTTATGCGTCCTTCAATGGCAGCAGCACCCTCGGGCGAGATTACAGAGTAGTACCCACGCGAGCCCATGAGTCTGATGTCTGCAAGACCTATGGCCTCTGCTCCTCCTGAGCCTCCTTCAGAGATGAAGGTGACTATCGGTACCCTGAGCCTTGCCATCTGGAACAGGTTTCGGGCTATCTGCTGAGCTGCCCCAGGGTAGTCTTCTGTGGGATAGGCACCAGGGGTGAAGATATAGGTATGGATGGGTATGCCTTCTGTCTCTGCCACCTTCATGTATCTAAGGGCCTTTTCATTCCCCCAGGGCTTTGCACTGCCTCCATTCCTGAACTCTTCACCCTTTCCTTTCTCATGGCCAATGACCATGACTTGATGATAATAGAGGCGGTTTTTCACCCTCCTGGTGAGAGTGGCCCTGGCCACGAGTATGGCAGGGTCTATGTTGCAATCACCTTCGCCACCAAGTTCGGTGAAGGAGTCATAGACATTCTCGAGGATATCCAAGAGGGTGAAACGCTGGACGCTCCTGGCAATATTTACAATCTCTATGGGGGTAAGGGTCTTGGCCACCCTTTCTTCGAAAAATGTGATCCTGTCTTCGAGATCACTTATCAGGTTGATAAGCTGCTTGTCTGTAAATTCAAAGATATTGTTCCGGACTTCCTGGACCTTTTCCAAGAGCTGGTCGAGACGGCCCCATTCCAGGCCGCCCTTGATATCTCCCAGGTAGGTTATGCGGTCCTGAAGACCGGCAAGATATTTTCCACTGTCTAATATATACTTCTGATCCATCTATCTCTATAAGTTATATCCATGTCTTTTCAAATGCCGGGAATGGACCTCAAAATTTGAGCACGTCATCCAGGCGGTCCTTCAAGTATTCGAGATTGGTTATAATGGGTTTTCCCCTTGAATCTTCCCCTCTTATCACCGTCTTTGAGATGAATTCCCTGGCCCTTTCCTTTGCCTGTTCAGTATTCATGCCCCAGATGATCGCCAGGGCAAGGTTGGGGTCATACTCTGTGGGTATCTCATAGGGCTCGTCTTGGGGCACATGGCTGTAGAGCCTCACCCACGGTTTTTCAGGAAAGGAAAAGGTGGTTATCTTACCACACCATGGGGCAAATCCCCTTTTCACATCCTCGGCAACTATACGAAGCTCGATGCTGGTGCCTGCAAAGGAGATGTGTTTCTGTTTGAAACCCAACTTCTCTCCAAATGCCGATCGTATCTGTTCCCTGATGAGATTTACAGGGGCGTCATGCTTAGAGATCCTGGAGATCCTGGCAGAAATCTCATTTTCTACCTGAATCCTCGTGTTCACCTCGAGGAGATAGGGCTTGCCATCCCTTGTTACAATCCATTCCCAGGTGCCAACATTGTCATATTTCACCTCCTTGGCGAGTTGGATGGAATAATCCACCATGAGGTCAAGGACCTTTGCAGCATCAAAAGGATAATCGATTGTCTTGGGGTCGAATCCAGGGGCTACTTCTATACGTTTCTGACGGCCAGTGCTCTGTATGGTGCAATTCCTCGTGCTGAAATGGACTATCTCTTCGTGTTGGCTACACAGGAGTTGGACCTCCAAGTGATGATAATCCCTCATGCACTGTTCAATGAGCACCCCTTCATCCCCGAATTGGCGTTTTGCATAGTTCTGTATGCGCCTGTAAATCTGGCGGAAGGTGTCGAGGTGATTCACCTCTTCTATCCCCATGCCTCCACCTCCTGCAGAGGCCTTCACGAGTATGGACGGTTTGTCGACACCCTGTTCCTTTTGCTGGAAAAAGAGTTTCTCCGCTAAGACCTCTGCCTCTATCTCGCTGTAAAGAGGTTCGTCTGAGCCAGGGATGACGGGGATGCCAAGTTGTTTGGCAATACGCTTGGTGTTTATCTTGCTTCCAAGATCCCTGATGACCTCCCACCTCGGGCCTATGAACGTGAGGGGTCTGTTCCTCAGGGCAGCACGCCTGGCAAAACGGAAATTTTCCGAGAAGAAGCCGTAGCCAGGATGGATTGCATCAGCACCACAATGGTCAGCAACAGAGAAGATCTCATTGGGGTCCTTGTAGTTACTTATCCTGTAGACTGCCTCCGGCCCTTTCTCCTCGATGGCCTTCTTCACGTGTAGTGAGGCACTGTCCTGGGCCGTATAGACTACGACATAGTCCAGGTCCAATTCGTCACAGGCATTCATTATTCTTATGGCGATCTCGCCCCTGTTTGCTATAAGTATTCGCTTTTTATCCATAAGAGAATGTAAAGAGTGGTGATTTTACTAAAAAGTAGTGGCAGATTTTTATTGGCTCATGTATATTTGCTGTCTTGCATGCATTTGCCACTGGCTTTTTTAAACCGGTGTGGATTTTACCTTATTATCAGAAAAACACAAACTACATTTTCCTGTCTGCCGATTCTCGTGGTGAATAGGCCGACGGTTTTTTTTCAGACCCATCCCAAGGCAATTTTTGGGGAATTTTTACACCAGCTGATCCTGGTGGCGTCTGAAAGGAGGGCAACAAGATGGAACATGTCGAGTATGGATTTGGGCAGCACCTTATGCTTGATGGCTACGGATGCGATCGTGACAAGTTGAAGGACCTGGATGGGATTTACGACTTCTTGAGCCGATATCCTGACGAGATTCATATGACGAAGATAATGCCCCCTTACGTGTTCAAATATTCAGGCAAGGTCCCGGAAGACTGGGGGATCTCAGGTTTTGTCCTCATTGCAGAAAGCCATATAAGTATCCATACCTTTCCGGACAAACTCTATCTCAGTCTCGATATCTTTTCGTGCAAGAGCTTTGATGCTGACCTTGCCATCAGTCACATAAAAGAGATCTTCTCAATAGAGAAAATGGAGATAAAGCTCCTCAATCGTGGGCATGAATTCCCAAAGGTGATCCGCAGTGTCCAGGAGTTCATAAAAGATGAACGTGCTCACATGACCATATAGTCTAAGTTTCATGTCCAGGCAGTTTCTTGGCTCTCATACCTCCTTTACAAGGCAAGAGAGCCGTTTTTTGATCATCCCAGCTCCTTTTGATGTCACTGCGAGCTACGGTACTGGTGCGAGATTTGGTCCGGCCAGGATTATCGAGGCATCACAACAACTGGAGCTTTTCGACGAAGAGCTTCTTTGTGAACCGTGGAAGGCTGCTATCCATACCCAGGAACCCCTGGACCTCCCAGTAGTGGTAGAGAAGGCACAGGAGGTGATAAGCAGCGCAGTAAGGATGTGTCTCGAGGAGGAAAAATTACCCATACTTCTCGGAGGAGATCATTCGGTGAGCATTGGTGCAATTCGGGCAGCCCACAATCACTATGGCCAAATTGACATCCTCCAACTCGATGCACACGCAGACCTCAGAGATGAATATCAAGGCACCTGTTACAGTCATGCCTGCGTCATGAGAAGGATATGGGGGCTTGGGAACGTGATCCAGGCCGGTATCAGATCTCTTTCTTCTAGGGAGTGGGAATTTTTAAAGGACCAAGGCAGGACACCTGTATTTGCAAAGGATATATTGGCAGAGACTGACAATGCCCTGGAAAAGATCTGTCGCTGTCTTTCTGGCAGGCCCTTGTACATAACAGTCGATGTGGATTGCATGGACCCTTCTGTGATGCCTGCCACAGGCACACCTGAACCTGGTGGGCTGCAGTGGCAGCATATATTGAGGCTTCTCGGATCTGTGATTCACCAGGCCGATGTGATTGGTTTAGACGTGGTGGAACTTGCCCCAGTGCCTGGCCTGCACTATCCTGAGTATACAGTTGCCCGTCTCATTTATAAGATCATAGGGTACATTGCCTATGCAAGAGGACTTTTGGATGCTCAAGGGCCAGCTCATGTATCCAGTGCGTGAAGGTATATCTCCCGATCCGAGGCTGGCCATGGGCATCCTTTTTCTTTTTCTACTGCCAGTCGTGTCTTCATGTGGCAAGGAGGACAAAATGAGGCCAGAAAAAGGCGTCAGTCTGATAATCGACAGCCGGAGGGACTGTTGACGGGCCATATCCGGCGTAGGTCTACGCTTCAAAGATCCGAGCACCCCTGAAGGATACAAGATAGAGGTCTATATCAAGCCAGAGACCCTTTCAAAGATGTATAAACTACTGAAAATAGTAGGCGGAAGGGTTGTCGAGGAAGATGTCCATAGGGATTATGTCCACATGATCCTGGAAAAGACGGCCTTGGAGGGCAAGGCTTCTCCTGTGGTCCAATGACGAGCCATGCTCACTAAACCCGGATTATGGTTTCAGGTGCCTGGGAAAAATAATCCCAGATTATGCACTTCAAATGCCTGAGAAAAGGATTTTATTTGAATAATTAAATGGTTATTCTCATCTTTTTACGTAATTGTTTTCACCCAAAAGGTGAATCTTTTTCGGTCATTGAATATCAGGCATTTGAAGCCGCAAGGGCCTCGCGATTTTACCGAATCTCCTTTGTTGTCGGACACTTGAAGTACCAAAGTACGTCTGCGTGTCCTCTGCCTCGCATCTTCGGTAAACTTGCGAGCTGCATAATCTGGGATAATTTCTTGGGATGATTGCATGTTTAGCATGCAGTTTAGCCCATCGTGTCTTCATCCAACCCGGGCTAAAGAGACTCTTACCCCGGAGAAAGGTTACTTTGGCCTTTTTCATCACCTATGAAAGGACCGCCCATTGATCCAGAAACCAAAAGCTGGCAACATCCCGTAAGGGTTGGCAGGCTCATGCTACCAAACAATATCCTCTTGGCCCCGCTTGCAGGTATAACTGATTACCCATTCCGAAGAGTCGTTCGAGGATTTGGCCCTGGTCTTACTGTCACTGAGATGGTTTCTGCAAAGGCCATCCTTGTGGGAAACAGCAAGACCAGGAAGATGGCGACTCCTGGGCCTGGAGAGAAGCCCCTTTCCGTACAGCTCTTTGGCTCAGATCCTGGAATTATGAAAGAGGCTGCCATCATCTGCCAGGGGCTTGGTGCTGACCTGATAGATGTCAATATGGGATGCCCCCAAAAGAAGGTGATAAAATCAGGCTCTGGCGCAGCCCTCATGAAGGAGCCATGCCTGGCTGCATCCATAATAGAATCCATTGTATCAGGTGTAGACGTGCCCGTTACGGTCAAGATCAGGCTTGGTTGGGACAAAGATTCCTTGAATGCCCCAGAGTTTTCCAAGATGCTCCAAGAGGCAGGGGCAAGTCTCATTGTGGTCCATGCCAGGACAAGGAGCCAGATGTTCGGTGGAAAGGCCGATTGGAGGGCAGTCAGGGCGGTCAAGGAGGCAGTCACTGTCCCTGTGATAGCCAATGGGGATATAAGGCTCGTGGAAGATGCAAGAACATGTCTTCAGGTCTCCGGTGCGGATGGTATCATGATAGGCAGGGCATCTTTGGGCAGACCCTGGTTTTTCAGGCAGGTGTCAGAATATCTATCAGGTCATAGCGAGCTGTTCATGCCTTCCCTGCATACTATCTCCAGCGTCATAGATCTACATCTTGTACTAATTGAAGACCATTACCACGAACCTGTGGCAACATGGATGGCGAGGAAACACCTGGCTTGGTATACCAAGGGACTCAAACATTCGGCCGCCTTCAGGGCCATGGTTTATCAGGTAAAGGGAGTCGATAGACTAAGAAGGTTGAAGGATGATTTTTTCAGTGCCCTTGTCCCGCGTGTCTAAAGGGCATGTCAAGACAGACTAATCCTCTGGCCAGAGCTTTCCAGGTTCGAAACCATAGTCTTCTTCCTGGTCGGATGTCATGTCAGGTTCAGGGATGTCATGGGCATTGGGCCTTTGTTCATAGACTGTTGTCCTATCGCCCTTGTCGCTTTTTTCTCTCCCATGACCAGAGACGAGCTCTTGCCTTGGTCCTGGTTCTTCATCCTGTATGGCACGTATTTGGTCTGCCGTAACTCTCAAGGCCTCGTCGATCTCTTCAGGAGGAAGCATCATTTCATCGTCGAGTATGCGAAGGAAACCTTCGAAGGAGGAGCGCATCTTATGCACTGATTCCCTCTGCAACATCCGCAGTTTTCTTATCCTATCCTCGAGTTGTATTGCCTCTTGGTGGGCATCTGCTACTATGCGGTCTGCCTCGAGCTTGGCCCTTTCTATGATGAGATCTGCATCTTTTTGAGCGCTGATCTTCATCTCCTCGGCCATCTGATGGGCAGTAGTCAATGCCTTTCTGAATTCGGATTCTTGCTGCTTCAACAAAGAGATCTGCTTTTGATAGCGAAGTATCTTGTCTCTTAGTTCGTTTCTTTCCTTGATAACATGGGCTAAGAAGTTGGCCACTTCCTCGAGGAAGCTATTTACCTCCTGCCTGTCATACCCCCTGAATCGGACCGAGAATTCCTGTTCCAGTAGTTCATTTGGGGTTATCGACATGATTTTTTCTCCTAAGTAAGCCTTGCAGCCAGCTCATATAGGCTTGGGATCAAAAAACTATCCAGGAATATGAGGACCAGGATGATTACCATAGGGGTCAGGTCTATCCCTCCAAAATTGAGGGGCAGGTACCTTCTCACCCTGTCCATGACAGGATCTGTTATATTGTAGAGGAATCTGACAATAGGGTTGTAAGGGTCAGGGCTTACCCAAGAGATCAATGCCCTGATTATGAATACCCACATATAGAGGTTGAGTAGTATATGGAGAATGGTTGCTATGGATTTGATAAAATTACTCAATATGAACATGGCGATCTATCCTTGTCTATAGTTTACTTGCCAAATGGGCACACAGGGTAGTTGCATTTCTTACATGCCAGACAAAGCCCTCCATGTCCCAGGGCAGCGATTTCCTTCCTGCCTATCCGTTCGTTGATCAGTATCCTGGGAAGAACCAGGTCCAATACCGTGGTCTTAAAATACATGCCACAGGCAGGAATTCCAAGTACAGGGACCTGATTTATATAGCTTACCAGAAACATGGCCCCAGGTAATACTGGACTGCCATAGGTGATATCCGTAGCCCCTGCAAGCCTTATACCTTTTCTTGTGACGTCATCAGGATCGACAGACATGCCACCGGTACAAAGTATGAGTTCTGCTCCATGTGATATGGCGCCCTTTATGGCCTCTGCAATGAGTCCTGGATCGTCTGTCACCCTTTCTAAGGATTTGATCTCAAGGCCCAGGTCCAATAGCTTTTTTTTCATGGCGGGTCCAAAGGCGTCTTTGATACGCCCTTCATAGACCTCCCTGCCAGTGACCACTATGGATGCCGTGTGGATCTGCCAAGGGCTGACCCTGAGGATGCCATTGCCCTCTCTCAAGATCCTTTCCGCCTCTTCCATGAGTTTTCTCGATATCACCAGGGGGATGGCCCGGCCTGCTGCTACCTGCTCACCCTTGGCAACTATGGTATTGGTGTGTCTGGTGGCGAGCATCACGTCTCCAAGCAGATTGAATTCCAGCAGCCTTTCTTTGTCCACTGTGAAGAGCCCGTCGATGACTGCCTTGAAGGCAACCTTGCCTTCGATGACATTCTGATCACATCCCACACCAGGTCCACACGCAGCTTTTGCCAGTATGAGTCCAGCCTCGTTTTCGTGCATATAATCAGGGCCAAAATCGAGACAATATATATGAAATTTTCCAAGATCCTTCAACTTTTCGATATCTTCTTCCTGGATAACATGGCCCTTTTTAAAGGCAGGGCCCTTTTTCTCTCCCTTGACAATCTCGGTAATATCATGGGGGATAACCAGGCCGACTGCCTCGTCCACGGTCACGAGTCTCCCACCGGGGGTGGCAAATATATCATCTGCTTGATTCTTCATGACAAGACCTCGTAATATCCACCGTAAGCACAAGCCCGACAGAGGATCTGGCCATCCTTGTCAACATCCCTGTGATCCTGTACCCAATCACCACATTTTTGGCACTGGACACGCCTTGATGGCCTACCTGGCATATCCTTTTCCGGGATCCTTACCTTTACTTCCTGGACCTCGAATAGTTCCTCGTCGGTCATGAGCTTGTATGCCTCTATCTGGCGTTTGTATTTGTTTTCTATCTCTGGCATATACTTGGCTGCAAGTTCCCTGGCTTCCTCTCTTGCAATGATTCGAAGTGCCTTGCCTGTCTCGAGGTTTACAAATGTCGCTGCCATTACCCCGTAATCCATCCATTTCAGGGACCTCTTCCCCAGGCTGCAACCCGTGACTGACTGTATGGCATCTGTGGCACATCTGTCAATTTCTACATAGACGATAAGTTTTTTCCTGTCAGCACCCTTTGGATCGGTTATGCCTGAAAGTTCGAGGCCAAGCATGGCCAGACGAACTCCAAGGACCTGACCAGGACATAGGTGTCCGTGGATCTTCACGGACTCTTCAAGTAATTGTTCAAAGCCTTTATTAGTCATGGTGAAAATATCCTTCCTGGTTTATTCTATTCATAAGAAGATAGGGGTATTAAGATTATGAAGATGAAAGATTGCAATCCGAAAGATCCTGCCTTTTGGGAAGAATATGCCAAGGGTCTGCAGAAAGGCCCTGTAAACAGAAAATGTATGAAACCCGATACATGGGACAAGGCTGCGGTGACGTACGACGACCTTGACAAGTGTGCCGACTACCGCAGACAGGTCACCACTGTCTTGGATATCTTGCAACAAAAAGGCGCCTTAGACAAGGAAAATATTGTCATAGATATTGCCTGTGGTACAGGGACTTATGCTGTGAAAATGGCCACGAAATGTAAGAAGGTGGTATGTCTCGATATTTCAAGTGGAATGCTGGAAAAATTGAAGGATAAGGCCCGGAAATTCAGGCTTTCGAATATCGAGATCATCCAGGCAGACTGGCATGAATTCAGTACCAACGACAAATTTGATACGGTCTTCGTATCCATGACCCCCCTTTTGAGATCTGCAGAAAATATCAAGAGATTTCTCTCCATTTCACGGAGATTCCTTGCTGTGGTTACCTGGGCAGGAATCCGGGAAAACCAGTTACTCAAAGAACTATATAGAGAGATCATGGGTAAAGATCTGGTTCAGAAAGGCCACGATATGATTTTCCCCTTCAATTATCTTTATAGCCTTGGTTATGCCCCTCATGTGACATTCTTCAATGGTTGTTGGGAGCGGGTCAGGCCAGTGGAGACCCAGGTGGAGAACATGATCTGGCGCCTCGAGCTATATGGGGACCTTAGAGATGAGGAAAAACAAAGGGTCCGCCACAGGGTGGAGGCCCTTGCCGATGATAGGGGTATGGTCAAGGTGACCAGCAGGGTGAGGACATGTTTGATGGTGGTCGACAAAAAGGAGCGCGATTTCACCTGCGGCTGAAAATCTGTCAGTGATCCACTGAAATTGCCACAAAAGGTCTTGACGAAGGTGTTTAGTTGAGTCTATCCTAATAGAACTATTGTCATTTCCCTGGGCTGGCCATAATCCTTGGCCTTTTGTCCCAAAAGGCCTTGAAGGGCTGTCGTTATCTCGGAGTTTGATCCGTCAGGAGGGTTTATTGCAGAGTTATAGAGGTGGATACAGGTCGAGTCGCAATAGGAGAAACAATGGCAAACTATTTACCATCTTCTTCCTGGTCTGTCTTTTCTTGTTGTTGGTATGGGACATAGCCGGTCCTTATGGTATCTGGAAACTCCACAGGATGAAAGGCGAAAGAAAGATACTCTATGCCAAGGTCATACAGGCTGACAAGGAAAACGCCATCTTGCATAAGAAAATAGAAGATTTTCGAAAGGACAAGAGATTTCAGGAACAAGTGGTCCGACAAGAGCTTGGCTGGGTCAAGAAAAACGAGCTCTTGTATAGATTTGTGGATTAGTATCCCAGACTTTTGGGGATCTCGATAATAAGCCTTTTGTAGGGCCTTCGGTAAGACAATGATAACCTCGGACAGCATAGAAGAATTCAGAAAATATCTGGTTAGTGGCCGTTGGGAAGAGGATTTCGACTACAGAACCCCTGATGGACAGGCTGAGATGTTGGATATGCTCGAGGCCCTTTTTGATCTCTGTGAGACAGCAGACGAGATACTCACAAAAAAGCTATACAGGAATATGCGGGGAGAAGGGAGCGAAAAGAACCCATCAGTTGGTGCCATCCCTTCTGGTTCCTGATCATGAGCCTCATCAGGACTCACACCTTTATAAAATATGCCCGTATAAACCTTCAGGACGCAGAGATTGCCCTGGAGGAAGGCCAGCCAGAACGCTGTTTGGTCAAGATTTCCGATGTCTATACCGCGCTCATCAAGGCGGTTGCCGCTGCCTTACCCACTGTCAACGCGGATTTTTTCAAGATGTCAGACAGGCAACTACTCGAGTACATCTCAGATCTATCAGACAAGGAGGAGACTGCCTCAGAGATAGTTTCGACCCTCTCACAGCTAAGGGCCACGTCCCTGGCTGAACCCATCGACATCGATAGGGCCGGAGTGGCCTTGAGTGTTGCCGGTCAGGCCTTCAGTCTGGTACATGATCTCTTTCTCTAATCTCTTCCCCAGCTACATGCCTTCCCTCCTGGCACAGTCT
Organism: Deltaproteobacteria bacterium; assembly: GCA_026986785.1. Taxonomy (GTDB): domain Bacteria; phylum Desulfobacterota; class Dissulfuribacteria; order Dissulfuribacterales; family QOAL01; genus QOAL01. The sequence goes on from JALSNW010000025.1 coordinate 27,465, forward strand.
TTCTTTGGGCTGATTTTTGATCCACGGCTGACAGGTTCAGGGTTCTATTCGCTGAGTTGCCCTCATCTGTCGTGGCGGATGGTGTTGCTGGCTGATCCGCTTTTCAGGCCGTCCTTGGCCCTTGAGAAAGAATAGGAGGGCAGATTGTTGATACGTATCAATAGAAGGAGAAAATCTCATGAAAAAGTTAATGCTTGTTGCCTTTAATGGAGATCAGATGTGTTTTGTTCATGTCCTCTTGAATGCCTTGGATATGGCGGAAAGATCTCATGAAGTAGGGGTAATCTTGGAGGGGGCGTCCACAGGACTCATCCCTGAACTCGAAAGGACTGGGCATTTCCTCCACGATTTTTGGCTAAATGCCAGGGACAAGGGTCTAATAGAGGGGGCTTGTAGGGCCTGTTCCAACAAGATGGGCACACTCAAGGCAGCCGAAGAGGCAGGTCTCGCCCTCCTTGGTGACATGTCGGGGCATCCTTCCTTGGGGAATTACATCGAAAAGGGATTCCAGATCATAACCTTTTGAATATGAACAGGAGGCATTTTTCGAGGTCAGGTCTTCTATGTGACTATTTGCTTGCCATGTATTCATGTAGGCGTGTGTTGTGGAGCCCATGTCCTTTTTGTATAGAGGCCTCATAGAGATACATGTTTCCAAACTGACCAATGAGTGAGAAGTCAGGGACGATGCCAACGCTGGCCAAGGGGTATCGGCCAAGAATACGATCCTGGGAAGAGGTGTCTGAGACAATGATATAACGGACAAAATGTTGGGGTGCTGCCAGGATCATCTCGAACTCGTATTCATAGGGCAGGATAAATTTTTTTGGCTCTTGAGTCATGAAGACCAGGGGGTAATTCGAGGTATCATCCATGAGGATGTGATCTTGGGATCGTATCCTGTCCAGTAGTCTCCTATATGGTGTGAGATTGCCATGTTTCCTCTCCCCTGTGAGAACCTGGCAGAAGAGCTGCTCTTCTGAGCCATTGTGGCTGCAAGGGAGCCAAAAGCTCATTACCAGGGAAATGGCCATTGTCAAGGTGAAGATGCCCTTGAAAAGGGAATCCCCCATCTGTTCACGGCAATAGATGCGGATGGATACTGCTGTTGCCACAAAGAGGAGCAACAGGTCCTGGTTCATGGCAGTGGAAGTTGTCATGTAGTGGGCCAGGAGAAAGACCATGGGGGTCAGAAATACAGGTAGTGCCATGTCTTTTTTGGGTCTGTCCTGGGGTGCGAATATCCAGATACCTGTCAGGACATAGGGCAGCAAGATGGGCATATTCTGTGTGAAAAAGTGTATTGTTGCCTTTATGCCTGCTTCAAGGTCTCGTGGCTGGAGGTCGAGGCTGGAGATCGAAGAGGTGGTATCCGTCAAGGCATTCCAGTGGGTGAGAAAGTAGAGCGGATCTCCGAGAAAGACCCAGTTTAGATAGCACCATGAAAGAGAGATGAAGATCACGGGAAACAGGCTGGTCAAGAGTACGGCAAGGCCTTTTAGGGGATGACGCCTTCCGTATTTTGCAGCAAGCACGATTCCAAACATGGGTACTACGGCAACTGCTTGGAATTTCGTCAGAAAAAGAAAGGCCGACAATAGGCCAAACAGAAAGAGATCGTAAGAGATCTCCTGCTCACTGTATTTGAAGAGGTGATAGTAGGACAAGAGCAAGAGTCCCATGAGGATGCCATCTGGGAGTTGCTGGGCAAAAAGAAATAGGGACAGCGGGGACAGAAGCAGGTAACAAAGGAGGACAGAGAAAAGGGGCATGGAGATATATCTCTTTGTCAGTCCTCTATATAGGCTGAGCATAGCAACTGTTATCATCATCCCGCCCACGAAGGCCGTGGCCACGAAGGGATTGTTGGCCAGCAGGACGAAGAAGTGGGGAAAAGGTGGTGAGCTAAACCCCATATTTTCAAGGCGGGGTGGTTTGCCATCATGCACAAGGAGGGCCTTTTCGCCAAGATATAAAAGGCATCTCGAGGCAAAGTCGTGTTCATAGAGAAAGAGATTGAGCATAGTCAGCCCACAGCCCACGAGCAACACCATGAGGGAGAGCAGGGCATATCTTCTGAGTGCTTTGCTCGATATGGGGTTAGGTCTTGATCTTGCTGATCCCATGTTCTGTCTTTTCCCAGTAGAAGGGCTTGCTGAATAGTTGCCAAAGTGCCTTGTAGGCAGATACCGAGTGCCCCAATAGCCAATAGAGTGGGTTTAGGAGTGCCGAAGGGAGTAATTGGAACATGCCGCGGCGGTAAACAGCCAGCATGTTCAGATATATGCCCATAAAGTTGCCAATGAGGAGGTTGAACAGGCCTATGTAGAGCACGAGTGGGGGGAAAAAGGGGTCAAGGCTGGTTGAGTGTGTAAAGAGCCAGTAGATGAATATTGCCCATGCGATCGGGGTGACCAGGAAAAGAAGTGGTGCCCCCCCAATGAACAATTGAAAGGACAGCCAGTTCACTATCCCTATGGTCCTTAGCATCTTTATGGGGTGGCGGTTATAGACCAAGAATGTCTGCATATAGCCTTTTATCCACCGAGAGCGCTGTCGTAGCCAATTGCCGTATCTGCTGTTGGCCTCCTCGAATGTGGTGGAATTTATGATGCCCACCTTGTAACCATTGGCACATGCCCTTATCCCCAGGTCCGCATCTTCTGTGACATTGTAAGGGTCCCAGGCCCCAAGATCCTTTAATATCTTTACGCGGAAGTGATTGCTGGTGCCCCCAAGGGGGATGGGGAGCTGAAAACGGTCGAGGCCAGGTAGTAGGTAATCGAACCAGTATGAATATTCGAGGGTGAATAGCTTTGTAATGATGTTTTCATTGGCATTGAAGTAGTTTAGTGCAGCCTGGAGACAAGCACAGGATTCGCCGTGCTTTTGAAAGCCCACAACTGCCTTTTTCAATTGATCTGTCTCTGGGATATCCTCGGCATCGTAGATTGTCAGTAGTTCCCCCCTGCTGAAGAAGACACCATAGTTGCATGCCTTTGGTTTTGTCTTTGGAAGGGCATCTGGTACGATGATGAATCTCCAGTTTCCTGGCGGTGATGCCTTCTTTGCAGCCTCGAGTGTCATGCGATCGTCTTCTTCGAGCAGCAGGATGATATCCAGTTTACCTTGCGGATAGTCCATTTTCTTGAGTGAATCCACCAGGACGTGGATAACCTCTGGCTCCTTGTATACAGGTACGAGAACCGTATAGACAGGGAGGGTCTTGTCATCCAGGGCCTCCACCTCGTCTTTGGTGACGATATGTCGTTGTTCATGTCTGGCCCCGGCAAGGCTCAGGACCAGCTTATAGGATACAGTGACAAAGAAGACCAACTGGCAAAAGGAGAAGACGGTTATGAGAAAGGATGTGGCATCATAGTAAAACCAGGCCAATGACAAATAGAAAAAGAAGGCCAAAAAGACCACTTGTCTCTTTGTGAATACGCTATATGCCGACTCCTGTGGATTACGATAAAAGAGACCGTTTATGGACTGGTCTATCAACTCCTGGCCATAGATCTTTTGGACCAGCTTCATGAGGTCGAGATCTGTGACAAGGATGTATTCGATCTTCTTGGCGTGAAAACGCTGTCTGCAGAACTCGTCAGTGTCAGGGTGATTTGGATAATCGGTTGCAACCTTTAGTACCCCATCTTTGAAAGAGATGGGAATGACATGATAAGTATTGATCTCCGAAATATTCAGCTTTGCCGTTAGCCTGGCATCTATCAAATTGACGAGTTCTGGAGAATAGAGGACGAAAGTCAGGGAAAAGTGCCTGGCCAAGGCGGCAAAGAGGTCCAGACGGGAGATATAGCCAAGGCTGAGTAGTAGCCAGCCAAGACGCCCCCCCTTCTCCTTCTGGATCTTCAAGGCATCTTCAAGCTGTTTCTTGGTTATCTTGCCCTGCTCCAGGAGGATGCTGCCGAGTTGCTGTCTGCCTTTTTGCTCAGAAGGAAAACCAGATACTGACATAGCCTCCTCCACCTCTGCCTGTATCTTCTCCCCAGGCGTGTGAATAGGCAGATGCCACGAGGGAATAGTGGCTACCCAGCCTATAGCGGGCAGACAGGGTAAGCTTTAAAAGCCGGTAATTGGGCTGTATGAGTACGTTTGGGCCAATCTTTTTTTCTGAGCCATTATCCAGTCCGTAGTGCATTTCCGCACTGGCCATCAACTGCCATCTTTGGGACAGGTCATAGCCAGCAGTGATCACAGGGTGGAGTTGGGTTGCAGGATAGCCAAAGTATTGACGCAATCCCATGCGAAGATCCATGAAACCATAGTGCTTGAATAGTTTGAACCAGCGGCCATAGAGGAAGGATGCCTCTGCGCCGAATCGTCCATAACCCAGCCGGGGATCATCGTCTATGTCGTATCCGGTCGGTATTACCAACAGGCCTTGGATAGCAGCAACCCCCACATCGCCTTTGTAGAGCCTATGCTGTAGGCCGATTTCCATGTCTGCAAGCCCTACAGTGGTCTTTTGGGAACCAGAGGCATCATCGGTGAGGATATCGAAGAATATGTTGGCAATAAGGGTATCGCGGCTGGAAAGCCCATATTCCAGATATGGATTCAGTTCGTATTTGTTGAATCTTCCGCCTCTGTCATGGCTATTGCCGTGGCAATCGAAATATTGATCCGTTGTATAGAAGTAGGTCTGCATGGACAGGAAAAAGTGTCCTTTGTCCTGACCCCAGGCCCCGGCCTCGACTCTCCTGACACTGGCCAGGGCAATGGCAATGGCTATGGCGAGTATGAGACTTGTACGGCGCATAATGGGTTACTTTTCCTTGGCGAGCCTGTGATACAGGTAAAAGAAGAAGACCATGGCTGCTGCCCCAAAGACTATAAAAAGAATGATCCTGTAACGGGTCCAGTAGTATTCCAGGCCCCTCTTGTCAGGATAGACCACACGAAATTTTTTCCCTACCTCGAGGGCGTACCACTGTTTTTGGTGGATGATGCCCACATTTGCTCTGGGATGGCCAGAGATCATCCTGGTCAGGGCCTCGGACGGGAATACACTGCTGTTTCGTCTTCCGTATAAAAATACGGGTAGATCATTTTTCTCAAGGTAAAAGGTCTCTACTATAGAGGCAGGGTCTGGGGTGTCGATCCTGATTATCTCCTCGCCTGTCAAGGGATTTTTGATGATGAATCGTGGGCCAATCTCCACTGGTGCAGATATGTGGGGCCAGGTTTTTTCATCCAGTACCAACAGGGCATACTTGAATGCATCGCTGTCCAGGTCGGAGATGTTTGTCAGGGTGACATCAGGCACCTGTTTCTGGAGATGCCCCAATAGCTCTACCAATCTGGACGCAGGCAGGAAAAACTGGGGTTCCATTCTGCCAATGACCAATGCCCCTCTCCCTTGGAAGATGCCAGGAAAGGTGTCGAGGTTAAGGGGGGGCCTGGTATTATAGGCAGCCACTGAGAGAAACGAGTCCTTGAACAGGCTTACCTCGAAGTCTGGATAACTGCCCAGACAGTTCCCCGTGTTCAGGTAATGGGAAAAGGCGATTTCAAGATAATTCCTCTCATGCAGGTACCTGGCTGGGATCTCGAAGACCAAAGAGTGTTGTCCACCTGCCCCGTGTAGTTCATGAGATTCCAGCAGGACACCATTCAGCCGTATTCTGAGAAAACAACGCTCATGTTCTCCAATAGGGCTGTGGCTGAAGAATAGGGTACAAAGGAGCCTTCTTGGCCAGCCTCCAAGCTGTAAGGGTGAAAAGTCCACAAAAAATGACAGGTCTGTGTCTCCTCTGGCTGTCCGGTGCCCATAACCGAGATCTGCAAAACTGATATCTATCGCCTTGTCCCCATGAGGCTTACCTATTTCCCCTCCGTTTAGTGTTGGAAAGACGAATGCGGGAAGCCAGCGGCTTGCAACAAGTCTTGCGCCCTTGGGCGTGAGAAAGAGATTGCTCCCAACAACCTCTGCCTCATTATTGAAGTTGCCGATGAATATGTTCCTGCCTTGCAGGGAAAAGTTGTCAAATTGCATACGGGAATCATTGGAAACAGAGGTGCTGCCTATAAGTCCAGCCACCTTTATCAGGGCCTCGACAAAGGATCGGTCCTTTCCCTCCAGGACTATATTGAAGATTGGTACTGGCTCTGAAAAAAATTGGCGGATGGAGCGTGGTGGGCCTTTCCTGAAGGTATGAAGGCTGCTGGTAGTGGCGGTCATTATCCAGAGATTCTTGCTCATAATGTCGACACACCTGTTATCCGTTGCCGAAAGGGAACCACTCAGCTCAATATCCAGGCTATCTCCTATGTCTATTCCACTTAAGGCATCGAGGGGTATCTTTATCTGTGGTTTTGCTCGTAGATCTCCTACCGACATCGACCATAAAGGGACCCCTTCTGCTTTGATGGTCACGGAGGAGGTGGGTTTGAGGAATCTGGATATGTTCATGTCTATCTGTAAGAATGAGCCTTTCAACTCCATATTGGTATCCCAGGGGAAGCTGAAGGCCTGATATGCGTCAACTCCTGCAAGGAGTAGTGGCCTGTCGTAACCTATATCTCTTAGACGAACTATATATTCTTGCCTGAGCCATTGGTTGGATCGGGGCATCTGTGTCTCAACGATTTCAGCCTGGACATCCAGGGCTTCGAGGTGGTCGAGGAGTAGTTTGGCATATCTTCGGGAGGGAAAGATGCCAGCCAAGAGGTGAATTTTTCCTTGGTTTTTCTCTATCCAGAGATCGTTCAACCCCTCTAAGTCAGAGGCTGCCTTTGCCATCTGGGCCCTGGAGTCAAAGCTGCCTATGTGTAGGCTATAGAGCTTTGCAGCCCATGCTGGCGAGCCAGCCAAAGATATCAATAAGATTGTAAAAACCAACAAGGTTCTTCCCATATCCATTAGCTCCATCTAATCAGTAGAATCAGGCCGAAATCCTGTGAAAAAGGTTTCAGGTTGTTCTTTGTGCCAGGACAATCTGAAGCTCTTTGGGCCCCATGCCATAGAAATGGTCCCTGTGCTCCAGACCGTTCAGCATCCAGACGAAGACCCCCTTGGCGTTGTTTTGTCTTGCAAGTTCAATCCAATGTCGATAAAGGCGGTGGCGCTGTCTCAATATGGCCTTGCGTCCCGGGCCATAGGCAATTTTTTCCTGTCCAGGCCAACACCAGCCCATTTCACCTATATACCAGGGCCGGTCTTTGAGCCTCTTGGCCCGGCTCATGATCCATTCGTCTGTGAGCCTTTCAAAAAAGGGTTTATCATGGGCCCTGCCGCCCCTGGCCAGATGGGGCCAACCCCTGCGATCTACAAACGGACTGCCGCATACGCTTTTCCGGGTGATGCTCACGGCTGGGTGCAGATACACATGTATTGATGCAATTGTGATTCCATTAATTGGTGAGGAGATGTTTTTTATGAGGTCGATGCCCTCAAAATATTGGCCACTCGCATTCAGGGCCTGGAATATATCCCCTGTTACCGGTTTTTCGATCCAGCCCTCTTCTCCTGATGAGACACCTGGAGGGTCTTTTCGTTTTTTGAAAAGCTTTCTTATCCAGAGCCCTTGTTCGTTGAGCCAATCAGCCACTATGTCTGACGACATTTTATCGTCAATGGGCTTGTTTTGGAGGCTCAAGGGATTCTTGCCCCTTGGTTCGTTCATGATCTCTACTATCTTTACCGAGTGTTTATCTATCAGCAGGGAGATGACATGGCGTACATGTTGCCTGAATATCTGCCTTACTCGTCTTGAGGTATAGAAGCTCATGGTGTTTTGCAGGTAGAGGCGCTCCTCTTCTTTCTGGTTACACAGGGCAGCCAGATATTCATTCTCATCAAGCTCACCTGCCCATACCAGGTATTGGAGGATTCCACCATAACTGGGCCAATAGTTTGCCAAGACAGGTACCTGCATGAAGTCGAGTTCATCCAGTACCTGGATTATCATGGCCAGGACCTCGAATGCCTCTGGATCTATATGATCTTTGTCTTTCCAGAGTCTGGCGTCGTCCGTACCTGGGATAGCGAGCCCTTCAAGATTTGGATAATCATTGAATGCCCAATACCTGATGCTATCTACACCGCATCTGTCCCTGAGGGCAGGTAGGCACAACTTGTCTACGAGATATTCATAGACCAATGCCCGCCTGTTTTTGCCCTTGTTCCTGTGCACATGACGATAGGCCTCTACAAGCAGGTAATAGGCATTGATTCCATACATGAACCTGGAAGCTGGAGTGGCGAATACCTGTGTGGCCATGGTGGCAAAGGGGGATAACAGAATGGACTGAATGCCAAGCTGTTTTATGAATCTTCTGCGGGTTAGGCACAATTTGCCTCGGCAGTTTGGGGTCTTGGAGATACATTTAGTCATAATTTTGACAAGTCATAACCCTTATCGAGGACTATTCGAGGAATTTTCGCAGTTCTGGGTCTTCTTTCAATATCTCGAATTCTTTTTTGATCTCCTTCAATTTTTCAGTAAGACCTTCTATGTCATTGGCCCTGCAGGCTGTTTCGAGCTCATAGGCGAGTTGCGACAGCTTTTTGGCCCCAATATTGGCTGCCGACCCTTTCAGGCTGTGAAAAGCCCTCACGATCCCCTCCATGTCTTTGGAATCGATCGCATTTTTCAATTCCTCCAGGAGCTCGGGAGTAAATTCGAAAAAGGCCTCGAGACTCATCCTTATGAGATCCCTATCACCCATGGTCCTGGAAACAAAATCTTCGCTATCGAATACAGGCACTTCACTGTCCTTGACATCCTTCAAGGGAGTGCTGGATAGGAGCGTATCATCCGTTGGCTCTGCATCATGTAGGGGCTGTAGCCATTTTTTCAGCACAGAAACCAGTTTTTGGGAATCTACAGGCTTTGTCAGATAATCATTCATGCCAGAATCTATGCAACGGGTGATCTCTTCGGTGAATGCATGGGCAGTTAGGGCAATCACAGGTATCTCTGGGTTCAGGACTTGGGATCCCGCCTCTCTAATCTGGAGGGTCGCCTTGAGACCATCCATGACAGGCATCTGTATATCCATGAGCACAAGGTCATAGGGTATGAGTTCAAGGACCTCGACAGCCTCTTGGCCATTGTTTACTGCCTCTGCCTGGAGCCCAAGTTTCCTGAGCATGCCGAGAATGACCTGTTGGTTCACTGGATTGTCTTCCACGACCAAGATCCTGCCCTCGAGTCTCAACTTCTTGAGGGGGCTGGGTATATCTCCGAATTCATCCGTACGCTCTATATCGATACCCAAGCAACCCTGGGAGTCCGGTGAACCTTTTTTGAGCTTGATGGTGAACCAAAACGTAGAGCCAACCCCTTCCTGACTATGAACCCCAATATCTCCTCCCATCATCTGGGCCAATTTTTTGGAGATGGCCAAGCCGAGTCCTGTGCCACCAAATTTCCTCGAGATGGATGCGTCAACTTGGCTGAATTTTTGGAAGAGACTGCCTATCTTGTCACTGGGGATCCCCAGTCCAGTATCCGATATGGAAAACTTGATCTTGACCTCTTCGTTTGTCTCCTCTACGAGTTCTGCCTCCAGCCTGATCCATCCCTCCTCGGTGAATTTAAGCGCATTTCCTGTGAGATTCAAAAGTATTTGGCGTAGCCTACCTGGGTCCCCTTTGAGACAAATTGGTATCTTTTCCGAGATGTCCATGAAGAATCGGAGTCCCTTTTTCTGGGCTGCAAGGAAAAAGCTCTGGGAGAAGTCTTCCAGCACCATCGAAAGATTGAAATCCACCTGGTCGAATTCCAGCTTTCCTGCCTCTATCTTTGAGATATCCAAGATGTCATTCAGGAGAAAAAGAAGGGCCTCAGCGCTCGAATGGGCAACCTTCACATAGTGTCTCTGCTCCCTGTCGAGCCTCGTGCTGTCCAAAAGGCTCAACATGCCGATTACCCCGTTTAGGGGAGTTCGTATTTCGTGGCTCATGTTGGCCAAGAAGGCACTTTTGGCCCTACTGGCCTCTTCTGCCCTATCTTTTGCCTCCTGGAGTTTGTTCTGGAGTTTTTTGAGCTCTGTGATGTCATTGCCAACCCACACTGTGTCCATGTTTTCCATGTCACCAGGGTTGATGGCAGTGGCCCTTATCTGAAACCACCTGGTTCTCCCGTCGTGCATGGTCTTTTCGAGTTCGCATGAGACTGCTTCTCCTCGGACGAGCTTGGGATAAAAGAGCCTTCCAAATTCTTCATATTCCTCGTCGGAATTGAAAAGTATCCTTGTCTCTTTACCTGTAAGGTCTTCTTTGGAGATCTTCACGATCTGGGCAAGGGGTTCATTGGCCATGAGAAAGCGCCTGTTGCGTGTAAGGGCTATGCCGACCCCGGCATGTTCCATTATGCTTTCGAGCTCTTTGACCTTTTGATTGAGCTCTTTTTCAAGATCAACCAGCTTGGTAACATCGTTCTTTATGGCAATATAGTGGGTTATTTGCCCTGTCTTGTCCTGGACTGGTGCAATGGTTGCATCTTCCCAATAGAATCGACCATCTTTGGTCTTGTTGCAGAACCTGCCATGCCATACCCGCCCAGAAGAAATGGTTTCCCACATGTCTTTGTAGAATTGTGCATCGTGTAGGTCTGTCTTTAGCACCCTGGGATTGTTTCCTATCACCTCTTCCTTTGAATAACCAGTGATCTTCGTAAAGGCAGGGTTGACATACTGGATCCTTCCATCCTTGTCCGTAATGACTATACTGCTGCCACTTTGCTCCACTGCCGTCTCCAGGAGCCTGATCCTTTCGGCATCCTTTAGTCCCTGCCTGAGATCCCTGATAAATGCATAACAAAAGCCCTGTTCCGTCTCGTTGTCTTGCTGAAGCCTTGTCAGATCCAATACCACTGGCACCTGTTCTCCTCGACTGTCCACCAAGTCCAGGTGAAATACCCGGTTAATGGTCTCTGGCCCGTCCTGGATATTGGCCTTGAACCATTTCTTGTCCCTGTCGGCTACCAGGTCTAACAGGGATATCTTTTGGGTGAGCATGTCGGTTTTGTCCATTTTGAGGATCTGGAGAAATTTTTCGTTTGTTTCCTGGATGATAAGAGTAGAGGTATCCATGACCACAAAGCCATCCTTGTTGCTATTGAATATGGCTCTATAGCGTTTTTCATTCTCTTTTCTGCTCTTGGTCTCCTTTTTCAGGTCTTCTGATTGTTTCCTCAAGAAAAAGATCATGGCGATCAATGGAAGGAGGGCCAGTATAAAGGCGCCGTTCATGAAGCCCAGGGCCTTGCTGAGGGCCTTTAAAGACGGAGATACGAACTTGTCCGATACTATCGTTACGATGTAAAGGACATCAGGAATGAGTTCCATGTAGGAAAGGGAATATGTTTGCCCGTCCTTTTTCGCCTGTATGTGGCCATGTGATAGGAGTTTGTCCCAGGTGCCAGGTGGAAAATTCAGGTCCTTGAACCTTATGTCTTCAAACTGTCTGGAACTTTTGAATGCCTTGAGCCTTTTTTGGTCGTTTTTCTCCAGTAGAAAGAAGTCCTTTGATCCAGCAGCGAACAAGAGACCAGATTTAGTAGAGCCGAAGATGGAAAAGTCTTTGGAGTTTAGGAAAGATAATCTGCTGAAAAGGCAGATCGGATCTATCTTTAACACCAATACACCTGGACCTCCTCTCTTGTCAGAGATCCTTCTTGAAAGATAGAGCCCCAGTTTCTTTGATGTGACTCCAATGGCCACATAGGCCCCGTTGCCCTTGGCAAGGGCCTCCTTGAAATATGGCCTGAAGCCATAGTTTTTACCCTCGAATCGTTCATCCGTGGATAGGATGCATATGCCTTTTCTGTCCAATAGGAAGATCGCCAAGAGATCGGCCCTTCCACAATTTCTCTTCAGGTAGCTTTTTATCTCTTTCTTGAGCAGGGGAGAGGTGTCGGGATCCAGACCCTTTGAGATATAAGGGTTCAGCCCAAGGAGATCGAGGTTGTAATGGAAGGCATCTAATCTTTCTGTAATCTCCTTTTTCTTCTCCACAACCTGTCTCGTTATCTCTTGTCGCTTCAGTGTGGCGAAGTTTCTATAGTTTTTATAGCTGATGATTGTGCCCGTCACAAAGACAGCAATGAGAAAGAGGGTGAAGATGGAGAAGTATGACCTGGTCATTTGATCACAGCCAACTACTTAGGATCTCCGCGGCAGGAGCAGGTCTGGAAAATAGGAAACCTTGATAGAACATCCGGCCTTTCTGCGACAGAAAGTGCATTTGATCTTCAGTCTCCACCCCTTCAGCCACCAATTTGAGTCCAAGGGTCTGGGCCATTGCCACTATGGCATCCACTATGGCAGCACTTTGTGTATCGCCAGGAAGATCCTTTATGAATGCCCTGTCTATCTTGATTTCGGAAATAGGTAATTTTGTAAGATATGAAAGAGAAGAATATCCAGTACCAAAATCATCGATAGAAAATCTTATGCCAGTTTCTGAAAGCTGTTGCATCTTTACAGCGACCTCACTTACATCCTTTACGAGGAGTCCTTCCGTGACCTCGAGGATGAGCCTGTGGCCGGTGATATCATGTCTATTTATGCAATTCAAGACTTCAGAGACAAATTCGGGACGATAGAACTGTTTGGGGCTGATATTGACAGAGAGGGAGAAATTTTTGCCTTCATGCTTTTTAAGCAGGTTACAGACCTCTTCTAGCATCCAGTTGCCCAATTTTACAATCAGGTCACTCTCTTCGGCTATGGGTATGAATATCACTGGCGAAAGCAGCCCCCTGGAAGGATGCTCCCAGCGTACCAGGGCCTCTGCCCCTGTGAATAGGACATTTTCATCGACCTGGGCCTGTAGGAACATTCTTAGCTCCTTTCGGCCAATGGCAGAAGAAAGATCCTTCTCTATGCTGTATCTTTCCTTGATCTCGCGCTCCATCTGGGCATCGTGGATGATCGTCCTGTTACCGCCACTTGCCTTCGCCCTTCCAAGGGCGGTATCGGCTCGTCTCATGAATTCCTCTGCCTGACCTGGGATATCCGGTGTAACAGGACATGCCCCTATGCTGACTGTAAGGCTGATGCCATTATCTATGGGAAAGGGTTCATGCATGGCAGTGTGGATCAAAGAAGTCTGGGAGATGAGAAAATCCGAGACCCCATCTGAGAAGACGTCTGTTTCTTGCTCCATAGGGATGAAGACCCCAAATTCATCTGCTGTTATTCGTGCAACAATAGTATTGTCGTCAAATAGAGCTTTCAGCCTGGCACCAAAATAATTCAGCAATAGATCTCCAAGGTCCAGCCCCTTGGCCTGATTTATCAGTTTGAATCTGTCTATATTGACCAGCATCAGGGTACCCACCCCTTTGTTCGCAATGAATTGTTCGACCTTTTCCGTAAAAGAGACCCTATTGGGCAGGCCCGTGGTCTGATCGTAATGGGCAATGAAATCTGCCAAGCGATTTGCATTTTGTGTTGCCCTGATAAGTTCCTGGTTGAGGCTAATGAGTCTATGACCAACATCGATGCGCGCCTTGAGTTCTCCTGGATCGAATGGCTTTGGGACAAAATCATCTGCCCCTGTATCAAGGGCCGAGATAACATCTTCCTTATTGCTTCTGGATGTGAGCATTATAATATAATGATTCAGCTCGGCATGGTTTTTCCGTATGTTTTTTACAACGTCAATACCATCCATTCCAGGCATTAGCCAGTCGAGGAGTACCACTTTGGGGGTCTTGCTGTTTCGTAGGACTCTTAGTGCAGAACAGCCGTCTCTTACATTTTGAGGTTCATATCCCCACTTCTTCAGGATGGATACGAGGAGTAGAGATGTTACAGGGTCATCTTCTGCGACGACGATCCCATTTTTATGATCTTGTTCCATTCCGGGCTCCATCACCCTACAGGCAAATGATTTTCAAGTCTTTCACTTTTTGTGCTTAGAAGGCAGATGTTGCAATCTTTGCCCATTGTTTCTTCAATCATGCATTTCCAATGCATTCATCGGCTATACTGGCGAAACACTTGAGTTGACTTCAGATTGCCCTTGGAGGTGGGCCCAAAGATGCCAACGGGTGAGGTCAAAAATCCATTGGGGGATATGGGTGTTGTCATATTTGGGAAAAATGGTTGTATTTTTTTTAAATATCTGTATGGTGCTCTTGGCTATAAGAGTTGAATAGGCACCTATTTCAGGTCTTTATTTTGGGGCCTACTCGTATCATCGTCTCCCTGACCCTTTCTGTTTCTGATTTCCCATACGAATTCACAGCATAACCGGTTGGCGACAGCGATGTATAGACGCCAAACATGAAGGTTGGTACTGGCAGAAAGTGCCTTGGCACACCAGTATCTGGTTTTTTGCATACATTTTAAAAGGGACCTCCTGCCTGTTTCAGGAGGGAAAGGGACACATGTTGTTTAAAGATTTCAAACTCAATCCATCTCTTCTGAAAGGGGTGAAGAGGTGTGGCTATACCCAGCCAACGCCCATTCAGAGCAGGGCAATACCAGAGATCATGGAAGGACGGGATCTCATCGCCTCTGCCCATACGGGAACTGGGAAGACCGCAGCTTTTATGCTGCCTATCCTTGACAGGCTCTCTAAGTTCAAAAAGGCCAAAAAGGGCACTCCCCGGGTACTGGTCTTGAGCCCTACTCGTGAACTTGCCGAACAGGTCATGGAGGCAACCAGGGCCTTGGGCCGGTATGTGAAGTTCAAGAGCACGGTTATCCTTGGAGGTGTGTCATACAAACCCCAGTTCAAGGCACTGGCCCAGCCTATCGATCTCGTTGTGGCTACACCCGGTCGTCTTATAGATCATCTCGATAGAGGGAGTATCGATCTTTCCAGGCTGGAGGTCCTGGTGTTGGATGAGGCAGACAGGATGCTGGATATGGGATTCAAGAAAGATGTAGAAAGGATTACCTCAGTTGCACCGGCACAGAGGCAGACATTACTCTTCACGGCAACATTCGATACTTCAATGGCAGCCCTGGCCTCAAGGCTTCTATTGGAGCCAATCCGTCTTGATGTGGCAGGAAGACATATCACCCTGGACACAATAGAACAACGTCTATACGTGGCTGACAATCATTCGCACAAAAAGAGGCTCTTGAAACAGCTGGCCTCGGACAGCCTGCTGAAAAAGGCCATAGTGTTTTCAGCGACCAAGAAAGGAGCCGAACGCCTGGCACGCGAGCTTCGAGGTCTTGGACACAAGGCTGCTGCCCTTCATGGAGACATGAGCCAGGCTGCAAGAAATCGCACCATGAAGGACATGAGAAGGGGGAGAGTCAGGCTCCTCGTGGCAACAGATGTGGCTGCAAGGGGACTGGATGTGTCCGGTATCAGCCATGTGATAAATTTCGACCTTCCCCGTTCCGCCCAGGACTATGTGCACAGGATAGGCCGTACTGGACGAGCCGGTGCAGACGGTATTGCCGTATCCTTTGCAAGTGGAGGGGATGACGCCCTGCAACTTCAGAAGATAGAACGCCTCATAGGAAAGAGACTTCCCAGATGTGAAGTCCCTGGCCTCGAACCAACTACAGTCCTATCTACACCCACGAGGAATACACGCTCCTTCAGGCCCAGGAGACAGAAAAAGAGGTTTTCTTTTGGCTTGAAGCTAAGCCATGGGTCCTCTCAAACAAAGTCAGGTCGAAGGATCAGGATTACTGATTGAAATTAAGGATACTTGGGCCTCAGGCATAAGTGTTCACCAATGAGCCTGCCGGCAAGGCTGATAGGTCTGGTGTTTGACTCGGTGATTGGTTTTCGGTTGGATTGAGGCCTGTGTTTCTTCCAGTCACCTGGTCTTGTTGCCCGGCCTGGTCTTTTGGCTCAGCAAGCTCAGCAGCTGCCCTGGCCGCCTTGATCTGGGCCTGTGCTGCCACAGCCCTATCCTTTGAAGAGGGATGGACAGGGGCAAGGGCAGCACGCCTGACAATATTCATCTTCCTTATGGTTGCCCTGGGATCTTCTTCTTCAGAGACGTCTATGGATACCTCTCCTGCAACAGCATATCTTTTCCCGTCCGGGCCTATCTCGTATTGAAAGGAGGCACCGCTTCTTACATATTGACCACCTGCGGCTATATGTGCCTGTTCGTGGGAGCGTACCTCTCTGTCTCTGGCCTGGAGCTTATGGAGTATCTGTAGCTCTTCCCTGGAAAGCGTCTGTTCCGTCTCCATAACCCCTCTGTCTTGGTTGTCCCCTCTTTTGTTGTCCTGCCTTTGCTTGCTTGCGGCCCTTGTCCCACCTCTGATGTTGTCATTATTGTATGGCCTGGTTTCCCAGGTCCCTGCCCTTTGTGGCAAAGGGTGAGTAGAACTATGCCCACAATAGGCTCCTGCAGTCGTGATTGTAGAGGCTGTCATGTCGATTGGTCAATAATTCTTGATGTATTGGGTACTCAAACGGTAAGAAAATACTACTGGACTATTCGACATATTTCCTCCATCGAATTAAAAAATGCCATATCGAAGAAAAAACTTGCCATTTTGGGATGTCCAAGAATGGCCATTTGGAAATGATGGCTTGATCTTTTTCCCTTTTTTACCGACAAGTTAATGAGACCTATGATTATGAAGTCAGCCTTCCTCTCCAGGCATAAAAACATCGACTTCATCTCCAAGGGGGCGACCACAATATGATTCCACCATTTCTATTGTCCATGCTCAAGGAGCAGCTCCAAGATATTATTGGGGATGTAAGGCAGGCCAACTCCTCGCGATCACTGAATTTTTCCAGTTTGAGACAGGGAGATATCATTGAAGGCAAGGTGGTGGGCCGGGATGGGTCAATAGATATATTGGATTACAATGGGCAGAGATTAAGGGCCAAGAGCCAGGTAGAGCTGCCAATGGGCGCCAAGGTAAGGTTAAGGGTGGCAAGGCCTTCAAATCCTCTCGAGGTAAGGCTGGAGGCCGTGGTTCAGAAAGAAAGTAAATCGAGATTAGATCCTTCGGACAAGCTCTTGTCCAGATTTCAGATAAGCTATTCCCGTCTAAAGGGCCTTGTTGAAAGGCTTGCGAACAGATCTCCTTCTATGGGCCAGGAGGGCTTGTCTCCTTCCGAAGAGTTGTCGCAAGGAAAAGGTATTCTGGAAGTCATTGGGCTATCTGATGAATCAGGGCCTGGTGAAATAGAGGCCTTGTCGATTCTGCATGAGAAGGGGGGGCTCAAGGCCCTTCTGAATGCAAGTGCAGAGATCTCTGACCATGAGCCTATTGCTATGTCTGGTGAAAGGCATGGGACAGGCTCGGGGATGGGAACTGCTGCAGAGACAGTGCTAAAAAAGGATGTAACTACAAAGAATCAGAGCAATAACGAAGAAGGCCCCTATGCTGCTGAGCCCAAGGGTGTGATAAAGAAAGGGCAGGAGGATGATGATATAGCCTTTGCGAAAAAAGGAGGAGACGGGTTGCAAAAAGTCCTAAAAGTAGATCCCAAGCCCAATGCCCATCTAATAGAAGGTATGGAGGATGGGCCTGGGACGAGGACTGGCCAGCCACTGTCTGAAAAAGCCCTGGCGAAAGGAGAGTCCATCCTTGATACGGCGAGACAGGGTCCAGCTTCCAGCGCCAAGGCTGATTCCAGCCTTCAACATGGAGACAATACTTTTCAGAGGCCAAATGTACAGGCTGAATCAGATGGACAAGGGCTAAACAAACTTGGCAGGCATACCGGTTTGGCAGCAGGCAAAGTGGCCCAGAGTGACCAGGAGGGATCGTCCCTTGTACCTGGCCCTTCAGCTATAGGGTCAAGAGGTGAAGCAGATATTCCCTCCCGGGCTGTATCTCAGGCCAGCCGTATCGCAAAAGGTGAGCCAGGCCAGGCTGCCATTTCTTCTGGACAAAAAGTTGAAAAGGGTCGAATCAGGACTTTTCGTATGACAGAGGCAGATATGTCAGTTGCCCGGGATGCCAATGGGCTCGATGGTGAAGGAGTCCGCTCAACCGAATATGGTATGGACAAAACGAGACCTCGGTTGGATGCAGGTGTAAAAAGGGCATTGGCAAGTGATCCAGGGCAGAGCTCCAAACAGGCACAGACCAACCCTCTTGGTAAGGAGGCCTCTTCATCTTCGACAGGGCTCGATAATCTCAAGCATACTATGGTGAAGGAGTTTTCAAACCACGTAGAGCTTGCTGGTCAGGTTCAAAATCATGTTTTCAACGAGACAGGGTTAAACCTATTCATCTTTCCGGTGATTTTTTCCCAGATGGAGGGCGTAGGCCAGTGGAGTTACTGGACAGAACACGATTCACAGCAGTCTTCTGAGGGGCCTGACGCAGGTGTCTATCACCTAAGCTTCGACCTCTACCTTAAAGGTCTGGGCCAGATGAACATCCATATCCTAAAAAAGGAAGACAGCCTCAGCCTATATCTTGCAGCCGACAAGGACAAGCTTCCATTCATCCGTCAAGGCCTTTCGGATATTACAGCACGTATCAAGGCCCTGGGATACAGGTTCGAGGCCATAGAGTGTCACGCCCTGGACGAAGAACAGGCACCTGTTGTCTCATCAGCCCTATTCGAGGGGGGGGATGGCCATAGGTTCCATCTGATTACATGATGGGTATCCAAGAGAAGAGAAAGATAAAGAAGGCAATAGCCCTGAGGTACCAGGCAGGCAAGGATGAGGCACCAAGGGTTACTGCAAAGGGCCAGGGGGCAGTGGCCGAGAGAATAATCCAGATAGCCAGGGAGGCAGGTGTGCCTCTGAAGGAGCATCACGACCTGGTAGAGGTATTGTCCCGCCTGGATCTAAATTCTGAGATTCCCCCTGAGACATACGTGATAGTGGCCGAGATACTAAGTTGGGTCTACAAGCTCAACAAGAAGCTATAACAGTCAGGATTATAACGACTCCATCCCTGGTCCTATTCGGGCATGTCCTTTGCTATCCAAATGGCAGGAGGACATGTTTGATGAACCAGACAGTGGCGATTCATCCCTATACGAGGCTTGGCCATATGGAGGCCTTGGAAGGTGCCATCATCCTGGAACGCAAGTTACAGGTATGTTCCAGCAATATGGCCAACCTCGAGACAAATGGTTTCAAGGCCCAGGGCACCACCTTTGAAGAGTACCTGTTGAAAGAACAGGATGGTACGAGGCGCACTGCAAAAGGTGAGGTGACGTGGGCAGATTTTTCCCAGGGTCCGGTACATTTTACAGGAAACCCCTATGATTTTGCCATTGATGGTGAGGGTTTCTTTGTTGTTCAGACTCCGTCTGGACGTATGTATACGAGGGAAGGCAATTTTCATCTCGATAGCCAGTACAGGCTCGTGACCCAAGAGGGATATCCTGTCCTGGGAGATGGTGTCCCGATTACCTTGGAAGATACCACGGGTTCAGGGGTATGGCTGAGTGAGGACAGGAATTTTTTCGTGGATGAGACCATGACCTCAAAGCTCGATGTGGTGCGGTTCAATGATCAGCAGAAACTGAAGAGATTGGGGCAAAACCTGTTTCAGGAGACGAAGGGATCAGGACCTGCTGCGCCAGCCGAGACGCCAGTGAAGCAAGGTTACATAGAAAAGTCCAATGTGAATGCCATGAGGGAGATGGTCCATCTTATCGATCTGTACAGGGGGTACGAGATGGAACAGAAGGCCTTGCAGGCAGAGGACCAGTTGGACAACAAGGCTGCAAACGACCTGGGAAAGACAGGCGGATAAATCAAGGAGGAGTTGAGATATGAGAGCACTTTGGACAGGCGCATCTGGTATGAACAGTATGCAGTTCAACCTGGATGTGATCTCGAATAACTTGGCAAACAGCAAAACCACGGCCTTCAAGAGGAGCCGGGCCGATTTTGAGGATCTCATATATCAGACCCTCAGGATGCCAGGTGCGGAAAATGGAGATGGTACAGAGGTGCCTACTGGTATGCAAATCGGTCTGGGTTCCAGGCCATCTTCTGTCCAGAAGATCTTTACCCAGGGAGATTATCAAACAACGGGTAATGAACTGGACTGGGCCATAGAGGGCAGGGGTTTTTTCAAGATATTGAGTAATGGGGAGGATTATTACACCAGGGACGGCTCCTTCAAGCTGGACCGTGACGGTTACATTGTAAATTCCAATGGAGACAGGCTGCAACCTGAATTCGCCGTACCCCAGGGGACAGTAAAGATCACCATTGATTCGTATGGCATGGTCACTGCCTCGGATCAGGCTGGCAATCCCCTGGCGACTCAGCAGTTGACCATAACTGATTTCCCCAATCCTGCTGGGCTCATAAGCATTGGCAGAAACCTGTTTCGTCAGAGTGAGGCCTCTGGGGATCCCATAGAGGGAAATCCTGGTACAGACAGTTTTGGCACCATTGCCCAGGGCTTCTTGGAGCAATCCAACGTGGACGTGGTGTTGGAGATGGTGGATATGATCGTTACCCAGAGGGCCTATGAGCTCAACTCAAAGGCGGTACAGACGGCGGATGAGATGATGGGTATCGCCAACAACCTCAAACGATAACCTGATGCATTACGAGGACAGGCAGATGAAGACGGGAATGAAGGATATGACCATTGATATGGCCGCTTTTTTGACTGCTATTTTATGGATTGGTCTTTTCTTGAATATCTTTTCGTATACAGATGCGTGGGGCCAAGAGGCAACCATGCAGCTCATGGATACAGAGGCCTTGGCTGCCAAGTACGTTGCATACCTGAAATCTCATTCTTCCTGGAAACCTGACGAGATGGAGATCCAAAATGTCCGCATCAATCCTCGGACAATATGGCTTCCAAAGGGGAAGGTTTCTTATTCCATCCAGGAGTCTGCTGGCGGTGCTCTTCTCGGCAGGGTCTCTTCATTGGTTACTATCATGGTAGATGGAAAGCCTGTCCGGCGTGCCAGGGCCTGTGCCACAATTGAGGTGTACAAGTCGGTCTTGTGTGCTGCCCAGGGACTTAGGCGGGGTCAGATCATCTCTGAAAGAGACCTGACAAGGGCCACTATGCCCCTTAGCAAACTGAAGACGGGTTTTTATCAAAGGCCGGGAGATGTTATCGGTATGGCTGCAAGACGTTCACTGAGGCCGGGCCAGGCGATAACTGCAGACAGCCTGATGAGACCGGCAGTTGTGAAACGGGGCAGCAGGGTGATGATCGTGGCCCAGTCTCCGGCAATTATCGTGAAGGTCCCTGGCCAGGTCCAGGAGAAGGGGGCTGTGGGGGATTTCGTGAGGGTTATGAACCTTGGTAGCCACAGGGTAGTCATTGCCCGTGTAGAAGATAGAAATACCGTAAGGGTCAATTTTTAGGCGGAGACAAAAATGAAGATGAAAGCCTGCTTCCACCTCACATTCTTTGTTGCCATCATACTGTTGTCTGGTTGCGCTATAAATACCCCGCCACCGATAAACCAGAGCAACGATGCATCTTTTGCCCCTCTCCCCGTTGTACCTGCAAGGCCCCATGAGGGCTCCCTTTTTGATCCGGACTCCGAGACAAGTCTGGTTGCAGACTTCAGGGCCAAAAGGGTGGGAGATGTACTAACTGTGAGGATAGAAGAGGACCTGAAGGGGTCAAAAGACGTGAAGACAAAGACGGACAGAAAATCAGAGGTCAATATAGGCCTTACAGGGCTGCTTGGTTGGGAGTTCAACAAAAGGGTCTCTCCCCGGTATCCAAATGAAAAGGTCAGCGCAGCCAATGCAATAGGGGGTATGGGTACTAACAAGTTTGATGGCCAGGGCCAGACCTCGAGGGATACGAGCCTATCGGGTACGATTTCAGTAAGGGTAGTAAAACAACTGCCCGGCGGGAATCTTTTGATTCGTGGGAGCAGGGAGATAAGTATAAACAGTGAAACACAGTATGTGATTCTTACTGGCATCGTAAGACCTGCAGACATCGAGCCAGGCAATGTGGTCTCATCCACCAGGATCGCAGATGCCCGAATAAGTTATACTGGTGGTGGGACATTGAGCGAGGTGCAGCGACCAGGTTGGCTGGGGAGATTGATGGGTATCATCGCACCTTTTTAGATCCCTTTTCTCTATTCGCCAGGGGGCTTGTCCTGGGAAAATCAATGTATTGGGCAGGCAAAATGCCATTTGCCTGGAAAAGGCGTTCGACAGCGCCTCCATGGACTTTTTTGTTTCTGGTACTGGCCCGGTCTTTGCACATTTTAATTCTCAAAGGACAGGAGAAGATTAAAACTCTCTGATATCATGAAGAATATGAATGAGATAGGAGTTTCAAAGCAGGATTTGGCAGTGGGTAGAATAGTCCGCTACTCGGCTTTATTTGCCGTCTTGATCATGGTCCTGGAGGCGTCCTTTGCAAGTGCAGCCCGACTAAAGGATATTGCATACGTACAAGGGCTTCGGGAAAATCAGTTGGTGGGCTATGGCATAGTTGTGGGCCTGAATGGTACTGGAGATGGTACCCAGGCCAAGTTCACCATACAGTCCATAGCCAACCTCATGGAGAGAATGGGCATAATAAATGTAGACCCGAAGCAGGTGAAGGTGAAAAATGTTGCTGGGGTGATGGTGACGGCAAAGTTGCCGCCATTGGCAAAGATTGGTCAAAAAATTGACGTAGTGGTCTCTTCTATAGGAGACGCAAAGAGCCTCTTGGGGGGGACCCTGCTGTTGACACCTCTCAAGGGTATAAATGGGGAGATATATGCAGTGGCCCAAGGGCCACTTAGTGTTGGTGGATATTCAGCAGGTGGAGCTGGAGGCAGTGTACAGAAAAACCATCCCACTGCCGGCAGGATACCAAATGGAGCCACTGTGGAAAGAGAGATACCAGTGAATCTCTTGGCCAAACGGGAGCTCAAGATAAACCTTTACCAGCCAGACTTCACCACGGTGTCACGTCTCGTAGATGCCATAAATGATACCCTTGGGGCAGAGTTTGCAAAACCAGTTGATGCAGAGACTGTCAAGCTCAAGATCCCCCCAGAATATGAAGGCTCTCCAGTTGCCCTCATGGCAGCCATAGAAAATGTGGAGATCTCTCCCGATACCACGGCAAAGGTCATACTGGATGAGCGTACTGGGACTGTGGTCATGGGTAACCAGGTGCGGATATCGACTGTGGCAGTGGCACATGGCAATCTCAGTATCCAGATCAAGGAGAACCCCCAGGTATCCCAACCTGCTCCTTTTGCACGGAGAGGCCAGACAGTTGTGACGCCTGGAACAGAGGTGAAGGTCAACGAAGGGGGAGGAAAACTCGTTCTATTGGATCATGGGGCCACAATAGGGCAGTTGGTGGCAGCACTCAATGCAGTAGGTGTTACACCAAGGGATCTCATAGCAATAATGCAGTCAATCAAGGCATCCGGGGCGCTCCAGGCAGATCTCCAGGTGATATGACAGGTATGGGGTGGACAATGGACTTGAGAACCAATGAAACAGGCATGAGGCTCAAATGGTTGGCAGAAGATGCCCTCGGGCAGAAGCAGGAAGTGAGGTCGGGAAAGCTGAGGGAGGCATGTGATGGCTTTGAGGAGATTTTCGTCAACATGATGCTAAAGGAGATGAGGAAGGGCATTCCCAAGGCAGGCCTTTTCCCCGACAGCATCCAAAAGGATATTTATACAGACCTTTTTGATCAACAGGTGGCCAAGGAGATAGCTACAGGAAAGGGCATAGGGATTTCAGATATGCTTTATGAAAGGCTGTCGGAAAGGCAGAAATGAGAAGCAGTTTACTTGAAAAGGATGAGAACATGAAACATAGCAGCCAACAAATATTGAAAAAGGATGCCTTCCATGTCCAAAGTACGTTATCCAAAGAGGCCGTAGATCTCATGGATAGTATCCTGGCCTCCTGGAGACAACTCGATGAACTCGTACAGGTGGAATGGAAAGCTGTCCTGAAAGGGGAGTTCATAAAGCTCTATCGTTTTGCCAGGGCTAAAGAGATCCTTTCCGATCATATAGAGGCCTATGAAAAGAGGCTGAGGGACATTTTCTGTGACATGCTATGTGCCCTTTCTGGGAAAGCACCCAAGGGCAGTATTACTGCCGCAGTTCTCCAGGCATTGCCTTTTGAAGAGAGAAGGTACCTTATGGACTTCCATGCTGAAAGGGCGAATCTGAAGATACGGGTGGCTTTTACGAATAGGCGTACAATGATGTGGGTGCGGGAACGTATGGATTTTACCAATGAACTCGTGGACATCCTCACTGGCAAGAAACTCAGGAAATCGGCGACATACTGTCCACCAGGCAGGTCTTTCATCTATAGAAAGAGTCCTGGGTTCGAGATACTGAACAAGGGGACAGCAGATACAGGGAACAACACCAAAACCATTGGTACTGGTCATGGTTCCAAGGCTGTCAGTGCCTATTCAGACATGCAGACGCGGCGATAAACGGAGGAGATGACATGGCAGGGCTGACCAATCTCTTGAATATCGGCAAGGTGGGGCTTCTGGCCCAGCAGACGAGTCTTCAGACCATTGGGCACAATATCTCCAATGTGAACACGCCCGGGTTTTCCAGGCAAAACGTGGAACTTTCTGCCAATGACCCAACTCCCACTTTCATAGGTCCCATTGGTAATGGAGTGGAGGCAACGGATATAGTTAGGGCATACGACAGGTTTATTACCCAGACCCTTTTCGGAAAGCAGTCCAACATGAGCGGACTCGAGACCAGGGTCTCGGGCATGCAGATTATTGAAGGGGCCCTGAACGAGGTGGAAGAAAACGGTATAAATGGCCTGTTGGAAGACTTCTGGAACGGGTGGGACGACCTTTCAAACAACGCAGAGGGCATGGCAGAGCGGACCACCCTTCTTCAACGTGGAGCCGCCTTGGCTGATGCCTTGAAAGACAAATACAACACACTTTTGAAACTCTCCAAGGATATAGACCTCAATATAGAATCATCAATAAAGGACATTAACCAGCTCTCCGGGCAGATAGCAGAGCTCAATGTCCAGATAGTCTCGGCAGAGGCCGGACACCATTCGGCCAATGATCTCAGAGACCAGAGAGACGAACTGGTCAGCCGATTGTCAAAGCTTGCAAACATACACTATTTTGAGACAGAGAGAGGCTCTTACACTGTGCTCATTGGCCAGGGCAGTCCATTGGTAGAAGACAATGAATCCTGGAGCCTTGAGATGAGTGGTGGCAAGGTCAACTGGCTGGGAAGCAATGGCCAGAAATTCGAACTCACCACAAGAGACATAAGTGATGGCGAACTTGGTGGTTGGCTGGACATAAAAAAGAGGTTAGAGCCTGCCGACCCCACCAAACTCGTTGGTTCCAGAGTCAATACCACCGGAGGTAATCCCATCAGGGAGTCGACCAGGTGGGATGCCATCGATGGTGTTTCTGTGACCGGGGATTTTACCATAGAGTTTTCCGGCACAGATCAGGATGGTAATCCAGTTGGGCCTGTTACATTTCAATATACAAGCCCTCCAAACGAATCAAATGCAACCGTAGGGGACTTCCTCTCGGCTATCGAGGGTGCATTTCCTGACGTGGACGCAACAATCACAGATGATGGCCGTATCAAGATAGAAGATACCAACCCTGGCAATGAGCCCATCTCTTTCCAGATAGAAAGTATAAGTGGTGGAATAACAGGTCTCAATCTGGGAAAATTTGATGGTTCCTATCCCCTGAGCTACATCGAAAAGTTGAACAAGATAGGCAAGGAGCTCATAAAATACGTAAATGGTCAGCACAGTCAAGGTGCAGGCCTGGTTCCACTTCAGGAGACCACTGCAGCCAATCGGGTGATTTCAGATAGTACTGCCATAAGCAGTCGTGCCTCCGGGCTGGAGTTTTCCGATCAGGTCCAGACAGGTTATTTCGAGATATATCTATACGACGCAAGTGGCAACCCTATAGACGCTGATGGTTCCACCATAGTGAACGAGCCCTACAGGATAGACGTGACAGAGGGTGATACTACGCTGGCAGACATCAGAGATGCAATAAATGCGGACATACCCGACTTGAATGCCAGGATAGTGGACAACAGGCTTGTGATAGGTCTCGATGGTCCACCGGCCAGTGCCACGGGTTTTGCCTTTGGCAGGGATACTTCGGGTGCCCTGACCGCATTGGGCATGAATGCATTTTTTACCGGGGACGATGCCTCAACTATTGGCATCAATACCAGGCTCCTGGAAGATCCAAGGCTGGTGGCAGCGGCCCAGGTAGAAAATGCTGGTGCCTATTCTGCCTTGAGCCACAGGGCCGTAATGGACGAAAACCGGGCCCTCGATGCCATGATCTCCAATGGCACTATCCATGTAGAGGTGATGGACACTAATGGCACTGTGACAGATCAGCTCGATATAACAGTTGATAGAGACAATACCTCCCTGGCTGATATCTTGGGAAAGATAAGCGATATGGACGGTGTGCGAGCGTGGGTGGAAAAAGGGCTCGTACATGTGGAGACAGAGCAAAAGGGTTATACTGTATCCATAGACGACAGCGCAGGTGGTACGGATACAGGGCTCTTGGAGTTTCTGGACATGTCAGGTGGACCTGCTGCACGTCTCGATGGAGGGCTCAAGGTAGACAGGAGTTTTGACGTATTGAGTAGTTATGATACAGGCATAACCACTGGAACCAGCTTTACCATAGACATCTTGGACGCAGACGGGAACATAATAGGGGGGCCTCCAAGCATTACAGTAGACGTGGATGCCGGGGACAACCTTTCGGACATAGCGGCAGCCATAGATGCCAATGACAATATCTCTGCCCAGGTCGTAAATGGCAAGCTCCGTATAAGTGTTGAAGGCGCTGGAGACAGGTTCTACGTGAGGGATGATTCCCCAGGGCTTTTTTCCTTCCTGGACATGTCTGTCCCGAAAGGTGGGCAGCTTTCACCGGCAAACAATCTCAATGCCTTGGCCTTGAGGGATCTCAACAGAAAACCAGTGGCAGATCTGGATGATGCAACCTTGAGTCAGTCCTATCAAGGCTTGGTTGGTACTGTGGGTATCCATACCAGGACATTCAATCTCGATCTCGATTTTGCAAAGGGCGCAGTAAGTGATCTTCAGGCAAAGAGGGAGAATGTATCAGGGGTCTCCATAGATGAAGAGCTCTCCAATCTGCTCAAGTTTCAGCATGCCTATACAGCAGCGGCCAAGCTGATAAAGGCTGCTGACGAGATGTTTTTGTCACTTCTAAATGCCAAGCAGTAGTTTTTAGGGGCTTGGAACAGATAGGATACAGGGGATAGTGATATGAGAGTGACCATGAACACCATGTATAGCCAGATAAATTTAGATCTTTCCAGGCTGACTGAACGGCTGGCCGGCTATACGGATAGCATTTCTTCAGGGAAGCATTATCAGGTTCCATCTGATGCCCCTGTCAAGCTGACCCATGCGCTGGGTTTAAGGGATTCCCTGGCAGAGACCGAACAGTACAAGAGGAACATATCCTATGGCAAGGGCTGGGTGCTCGCCACGGAGAATGTCCTTACGCATGTGACCGACAGGCTGACCCGGGCCAAGGAACTTGCCGTGGAAGGTGCGAATGATTCACAAAATGCCAGCACCAGAAAGGCTATTGCCCAGGAGGTCAAATCCATATTGGAAGAGGTCGTGAGCCTGGGAAATACGAGGCTTGGAGACAGGTATTTGTTGGCAGGTAGCAAGACTACAGGATATGGCTACAACGATAGGCCATTTGTCATGGACAATGATCAGAATGTATACTATCACGGCAACCAGGAAGACATTACCCTGGATGTCTCTGGTGGGAAAAAACAAAAGATCAATATAGATGGCAGGACAGGTCTGTTTGACAGTGGATCGTTCCATGCCCTCAAGGACCTGTACGACAGCCTGATGGCAAATAGTCAGCCAGATATAGAAAGTGCCATGGGGAAGCTGGACGACAGCATAGTTTACGTCAGCAACAAGACTGCGGAGTTGGGGGCCATGGCCAACTCCCTGGATACCAAGGATGAAATGGCTGATTCCATGCAGGTTGTCAACAAGCAGGTACTGTCGGATGTAGAAGATACGGACATGATCGAGGCCATAAATTCACTCAATGCCACCCAGACGGCTTATCAGGCAGCCCTGGGGGCAGCATCGAAGGTCATGCAGGTCACATTGGCAGATTATCTCTAAGACAGGCAAACTGGGCCAACAATGCCAGGGAGGGCGTATTGCTGATATTTTCCAGGAAGATAGGAGAGAAGATACGGGTAGGAGACGATATCGAGATCGTGGTACTTGAGATGAAAAAGGGGCAGGTGAGGCTGGGAATCAATGCCCCGAGAAACCTTTCCGTACACAGGGAAGAAGTGTACCAGAGGATACTCGAGGAAAACAGGTTGGCAGCCGCCAGCGCCCTCGATACTGATGAAATCTTTGAAAAGATCTATAGAAAAGATTGACCTCATACAAGGGTGCAGTACAAGGACTTGAAATACGAAGAAAGAGAATAGGTAGATGAAGGTCGAGACCAGCAGATTTGGTTCCATAGAAATAGACGATGATAAGGTGCTTACCTTTCCCAAGGGCATACTTGGCTTCCCGGAAGACAGGCGCTATGCCTTGTTGCCCCATGATGAGAAGTCTCCATTTTTTTGGCTTCAGAGCCTGGACAGCCCAGAGCTGGCCTTTGTGGTAATCAATCCGGCCCTCATACTCGAGGACTACAGTTTCGAGATCCCAACCGACATGGAAAGGGATCTGGACCTGAGGGAGCCGGGCCAGGCAGAAGTCTTGGTGCTGGTAAGTTTCAGACAGGGCAGTGATGGAAAACCATCGAGCCTTACGGCAAATCTCCTGGGTCCTTTGGTGATAAATGTGGAGAACAGGAAGGCAATGCAGGCAGTCTTAGATCCCAAAAGATATCCAGTGCGCTACGAATTCTCATAAGAGTCCATCTATTGCGCCATCGATCTTAGTCCATCCACTTGGGGCAGACCTTTTTTGTTTCACCATCTATTGTCTGGGATAGTCCTCAAATGGATCCTTCCTGGCCATAACTACCTTAAATAAAAAGAAGTATCTTCGTGGACAATTTTTGTGAATGATTTGGGTCAAAGTACGGTGTTGTAATTGGCCATGATTTAATGTTAATAAGAACCCATGAGATGTCCTTTCTGTAATCATGAAGGTTCCAAGGTGGTGGATTCCAGGCCTGCAAGAAATGGTAGGGCCATTAGGAGACGTAGGGAGTGTCTCAAGTGTGGGGAACGCTTTACCACATACGAGCAGTTGGAAGAGTTTCAGCCCATGGTGGTGAAAAAGGACGGGCGCCGGGAGGCCTTTGAGAGAAGAAAGGTGATAGAGGGAATACTCAAGGCCTGCGAAAAGAGGCCTATCAGTATAAATAAGGTCGAGGCCTTTGTTGATGACCTGGAAAGATATATCCAGGAAAAGGGGGTCGCCGAGATCGACAGCAGGGTTATCGGTGAGAAGGTGATGGCCCAGTTGAGGGATTGGGACGACGTCGCCTATGTCCGTTTTGCCTCTGTGTACAAACAGTTCAAGGATCTCAAAGAATTCATGGAGCAGCTTCAAGAGTTGCTGGCCAGGGACTCTTCATAAGATTGTTTTCACGTCTTTTTGCAACTTCTTTTCTTTCATCAGTAAATATCAAGACAATTTTCTTGCAAATCCCATCGGCTTTTACTAAAAAATCAGACCGGAGAACAGATCCCTGGTCAGGATACAGGGAAAGGACCGGCCAATCGGTTTGTAGCCGGAAACATGGATTTCAGGTGGTTTGTCTATTAATTGCTCAGGACGTATCGTATAGGAGTTAAGTCGTATTTTTTGATAACCTGAAGTCCAAATTCAAACAGGAGTTTTTCTAAGATGCCCAAGGCCTTAAGGTGGAAATTTGCCCTATTAGCGTTTCTCGTGGTGGCTTCAGTAGTCCTCGTAATACCCTCTTTCTATCCGAACACACCGCAATGGTTCAAGAAATATGTCTATCAGGAAGGGCTCAAGCTGGGTCTGGACCTCCAGGGAGGGATGCACCTCATATTGAAGGTGGATGTGGATCAGGCAGTACGAAATGCTGCTGAACTCTATAGTCAAGACCTGAAGGATGCCCTGAAACGGCAGAATATCACGGTGGTGAGGAGAAAGAGCGAGAATCCTGATGAGATACTCTTGGCTGTTCCCAACAAGAGTGCCCTCGAGAAGATAAAAGAGGTGATCAAGGAGGATTTTCCCAATCTCCAGATAAAAAATATCAATGAAGAGGCCCGTTTCCCCACCATCACCTTGACCCTTTCTCCAAAGGAGGAAAAATTCATAAGGGAACATGCTGTTGAGCAATCCCTTGAAATCATAAGAAACAGGATAGACCAGTTTGGGGTTACCGAACCCGTTATCGTTCGCCAGGGTGAGGATGAGATCGTTGTCCAGCTGCCAGGGGTCAAAGACCCAGAAAGGGCCATCAAGCTCATAGGCCAGACAGCACAGCTTGAGTTCAAGTTGGTGGACGATGACACACCTGTAGATCTCAGGAGCTTGATCAGGCAGGCCATAGAAAGTGGGCGTTTGCCAGTCCACTATGATGTAAATCAGCTCAATGCAGTATTGAAGGGCCAGATACCAAGGGGGGACAAGATCTACTTCATGAGAGAGGTGGATAGCCGCACGGGGCGCGTGAGCAATGTGCCTATCCTGCTCAAGGACAAGACCCTGATGACAGGAGATGCGGTGAAGACTGCACATGTACGCATCGGGGGCAATTACAACGAGCCCTATGTTGCCCTGGATCTCACTGACAGAGGGGCCAGGATCTTTGCCAAGATCACAGGGGAAAACGTGGGCAAACGTCTGGCAATCGTCCTCGATGGTGTCGTGCGCTCTGCTCCAGTAATAAGGGAGAAGATCGGAGGTGGTCATGCCCAGATTTCTGGTTCGTTCACCCATGAAGAGGCGGCTGATCTGGCAATTGTCTTGAGAGCCGGCGCCCTTCCTGCACCGGTCAAGATAATACAAAATGTCACAGTTGGCCCATCTCTCGGGCGAGATTCCATACAAAAGGGCCTGCTATCAGGTATTGCTGGTGCCTGTTTTGTCATACTGTTCATGGTGGTCTACTACAGGCTTTCTGGATTTATAGCCGATGTCGCCATACTCCTGAACCTGGTGTTTCTCATGGCAGTATTGGCCCTTTTCCAGGCAACCCTGACTCTTCCAGGTATTGCTGGTATCATCTTGACCATTGGTATGGGTGTTGACTCGAACGTGCTCATATTTGAACGAATGAGGGAGGAAAAGGCCCTTGGAAAGCCTCTCAAGGCGTTCATAGACGGTGGTTACGACAAGGCCTTCTGGACCATTGTGGATGCCCATGTCACCACCCTCATTACAGCACTTGCCCTTTTCTTGTTTGGTACAGGTCCTATAAAGGGGTTTGCTGTGACCTTGTCCGCAGGTATTATCATCAATCTCTTCACGGCAATCTATGCCACGAGATGGGTCTATGACCTCCTTCTCTACAAGAAGGCCCTCAAGGATCTGTCTTTCCTCCAGATAGTGAAGAAGACCAATATCGATTTTATCGGAAAGAGAAATATTTCTCTGGCCATATCTGCAGTGCTGGTGACCCTGGGGCTTTTTGCATTTGTGCAGATCAATCGAGGGGCGGCCAATCTTGGTGTCGATTTCGCAGGTGGCACAATGGTTCAGTACAAGGCTGATAAGCCCTTTGGACTTGAAAAGGTGAGGGCTGCCTTGGAGAAGGCCAAACTCTCCGGATATGCCCTACAAGAAGTCCCCAAGGAAAATGTCCTCATAGTCAGGGTCAAAAAGTCCGTAGCAACAGTGGGTGATATAGAGGCAAATATTACCAAGGCCCTCAAGGCAGGGTTGCCAGGATACAAGTTCACCATCGAGAGCAAGACAGAGATTGGTTCAACTGTCAGCAGAGAGCTCAGGAAAAAGGCCATAACCGCAATCCTTATATCCCTTGCAGGTATAATCGGTTATCTGGCCTTTAGATTCAATCTTAGTTTTGGTGTGGCAGCAGCCATAGCCACGTTTCACGATGTCTTGGCAGTGCTCGGTGTGTTCTACCTCTTGGACAAGGAGATAACCTTGCTTATTGTTACCGCACTTCTCACCCTGGCAGGTTACTCCTTGACCGATACCGTAGTAGTCTTCGACAGGATAAGGGAGAACCTGAAAAAACACAGGAAGCTCCCCTTTGCGGAGATCATAAACAGGAGTGTTAACGAGATGCTGAGCAGGACGATTATCACCTCGCTCACTACGCTGATAGTGGTCCTGTCCCTCTATTTCTTCGGTGGGGTGGTCATACATGATTTTGCATTTGCCCTCATGCTTGGCATCATAGTAGGTACATATTCTTCCGTATTTGTGGCAAGCCCTATCGTGTATATATGGCACAAGGGAAAGGCCCCGAAATAGAATGGGCCCTTTTGGACAAGGCTCACTTGTCGGCTCCGGCCTTGTTGACTTGATGGCGAGAAATGGAACAACTTGAAATCAAGGGAGGTCATGCCCTCAAGGGCAGTGTCAGGATCAGCGGTGCCAAGAACGCTGCTCTTCCCATGCTTGCTGCAACACTCTTGGCCCAAGGGATGTTTCGTCTTCGGGATGTGCCGTCCTTAGAAGACGTAAATACCTTCATACGGCTCCTGGAAGAGCTTGGTTTTACCTTTGATGCAGGGGAAGACAATCAATTGGCCATAGACTCTTCAGGGCTGTCCAGCCATGAAGCCCCCTATGAGTTGGTGCGGATGATGAGGGCATCTGTCTTGGTGCTGGGGCCATTGGTGGCACGTCTTGGAAAGGCAAGGGTGGCCCTGCCAGGTGGATGTGCCATAGGTGCCAGACCCATAGATTTTCATCTCAAGGGCCTGGAACTCATGGGGGCGAAATTGACCCTCAAGGAAGGCTATGTAGATGCCAGGGCCAGGCGTCTTTCTGGTGCAAGGATCTATTTCGATATCCCCTCGGTCACTGCAACAGAAAATCTCATGATGGCGGCCTGTTTGGCAAATGGCAAGACCGTTCTGGAGAATGCCGCCAGGGAACCAGAGGTGGTTGCCCTGGGGCAGATGCTCCAGGAGATGGGGGCCAATATTAGAGGCCTTGGCACAGAGACTGTTGTCATCGAAGGGGTGAGGGAACTCAAGCCTGTGGATTGGAAGATCATCCCCGACAGGATAGAGGCAGGTACCTATCTCATGGCAGTTGGCGCAGCAGGTGGGCAACTGATACTCGAAAACGTGGTGCCATCCCATCTCGAGGCCATAATAGGCAAACTCAGAGAGGCGGGATTGTCGATTGATGTATTGGATGAGACCACAGTCAAGGTCAGGAAACGGGGTAGGTTGAAGAGTGTGGATGTCAAGACCCTCCCCTATCCTGGCTTTCCAACGGATCTACAGGCACAGATCATGGTCCTCATGGCGAATGCAGGGGGCCTGAGCGTGATAACAGAGACAATCTTTGAAAACCGTTTCATGCATGTGGCAGAGCTCAGGCGTCTTGGTGCCGATATAAGGGTAGAGGGCAGGAGTGCAATTGTCAGGGGGGTGCCTTCCTTGACTGGTGCACCTGTCATGGCAACGGATCTTCGGGCAAGTGCCTGTCTTGTCCTGGCAGGCCTGGCTGCAAAGGGTAAGACCACTGTTGCAGGCCTCAACCATCTGAATAGGGGCTATGAACGAATGGATGAGAAATTACGCGAAGCCGGTGCGAGAATAAGGTATGTCACAGCCTAACAAAGATGCCAACATAGGCGAGAAATACCCCAAGCTAATAGACAGCTTTGGAAGAAAGATCACCTACCTACGGCTTTCGGTTACAGATCGTTGTAATTTGCGCTGTTTCTATTGTATGCCCCAGGCGGATTTCAACTGGATGCCCTATGAAAACATTCTTCGTTTCGAGGAGATAATACAACTGGTTCGTGTGCTTGCATGCCAGGGAGTGAGGAAGATCCGGCTTACCGGAGGTGAGCCTTTGGTCAGGAAGGATGTGGTAAGATTGATGGGAGACATCTCTAATCTGGAGGGTGTAGAAGAGCTGTGTCTCACCACAAATGGAGTCGCCCTCGCTGAATTGGCAGAGGGGCTTTTTGCCATTGGCCTGAGGCATATCAATATCAGCCTTGATACCCTCAGGAGGGAGCGTTTTCAAGAGATTACGGGTAGGGATCTTTTTGACCGGGTGTGGTCAGGTATACAAAGGTGTATAGAATTGGGATTTTCTCCCATAAAGATCAATTTTGTAATGATCAAAGGGAAAAATGACGATGAGATAGCTGATTTCGCCCTTCTTGCAGCCAGATACCCAATAGAGGTCCGTTTTATCGAATTTATGCCCATTGGACGAGGCTCAAATTGGGGCAGGGACTACTTTTTCTCATCTGACCAGGCCATAGAGCTGATAGAGAAGAGGGCAGGCAAATTGGTAGTCGAGCAGAGGAGACCTTTTTCAGGGCCTGCCGAGCTTTATTCTCTTAAGGGTGGAAAGGGTACCGTGGGTTTTATAAGTCCTCTCAGCCACAGATTTTGTAGCGAATGCAATCGTCTAAGGATCACTGCCGATGGCAGGTTGCGTCTGTGCCTTTTTTCTGACAGAGAGATCCTCCTGAGACAGATGCTCAGAGATGGCATAGGCCAAAAGGACTTGGCTCAATTTCTTGCAAAAGCAGTGATGAAAAAGCCAGCTCGGTACCTGGCCAAGGATTACGATGTCCCCCATTGTGACAGGACGATGTCATCTATAGGGGGTTAAATAAAAAAGCCAGGAGGTATTATGATCATCCTTGAAGATCTCCTTTATACAGAGGAGCATATTTGGGTAAAGCCTGACGATAGGCAGGAAAAGGCAGT
Organism: Deltaproteobacteria bacterium; assembly: GCA_026986785.1. Lineage (GTDB taxonomy): Bacteria > Desulfobacterota > Dissulfuribacteria > Dissulfuribacterales > QOAL01 > QOAL01. The sequence continues at coordinate 62,239 of JALSNW010000025.1, forward strand.
GATAGGCATCACCGATTATGGTCAAGAGCGGGTAGGGGCGATAGCCTCTATAGACCTGCCAGAATCTGGAGACGAGTTTGTTGAGACCGATTGTTTTGCCACCTTGGAAAACTCTATAGGGGAGGTCACAGAGCTTTATTCTCCTGTCTCCGGTAGGGTGTTGACGGCAAATGATCAACTCATAGACTCGCCCGAACTCATCAACGAGGACCCTTATGACGATGGCTGGCTAATGGTGATGGCCGTTGCCCAACCACAAGAGCTTGATGATCTCATGAGTCCGGATGAATATGAAAAGTTCGTGGAAGAACTCAAGATAAAAGAGGAAGAGGAATTAGAAGATGAAGACGATGCCTTGGAGGTCATGGAAGAATGAGACCCAAGACCGCCTTCCTGTTCCCAGGCCAGGGCTCCCAATACGTTGGGATGGGTAAGGATGTACTCGAAAACCTTTCTGAAGGCAGGCAGTTGTTTCAGATAGCCGAGAAGGTGACGGGGGTCCCTGTGGCCGAGCTTTGTCTCGAAGGGCCACTGCCAGAGCTGACAAAGACAAGAAATCTCCAGCCCTGTCTCACTGCTGTCGATATCCTCTCCTGTATGGCTGCAAGGCATGTTGGTCTCGATGCCCAGGCGGTGGCAGGACACAGCCTTGGAGAGTACCCGGCCCTGTGGGCAGCCGGAGTCGTCTCTACCGGGGACTGTTTTCGTCTGGTGAAAGAAAGAGGCAGGTTGATGGACGAGGCGGCAGTTGAAAACCCTGGGGCCATGGCCGCTATCATTGGTATGGAGAGGGGTGACTTAGAGCAACTTGTCAAAGAGGTAGCTGCCCCAGGGGAGATACTTGCCCTCGCAAACCACAATTCCAGAAAACAGATAGTTGTCACAGGTCACAAGGATGCAGTGCATAAGCTTTGTTCAATGGTCAAAAAAGCGGGAAAGAAGGCTATAGTCCTGAAGGTAGCAGGTGCATATCATAGCCCCCTGATGCAGGAGGCATCCGATGTGTTTTCAAGAGTGCTCAAAGAAACAGGGTTCAAAAATGCCCAAATCCCTGTTTACAGCAATGTCACTGCAGAACCAGAGACAGACGCCGAAAGGTTCAAGGGGCTTATGAGTGAACAGATATGTTCACCCGTGAGGTGGTATGAGATTATAAACAACATGTACAGGGACGGAGTGCGTAATTTTATTGAATTGGGCCCCAAGAAGGTGTTGGCAAACCTTGCCAAGGCCTGCCTTGATGTGGATGATGCAATGTTTTTCAGTGCAGACTCCCTTGAAGACCTGAATAGTGTGAAAGAGGAGCTCCAGGGGTGAATATGAGGATGGAACAGTGATGTATTTTTTGGGAAGACAGAAAGAGGCTACAGGGCTGAAATGCAAGCAATGTGGTCATGAGCTCGAACTTTGTAGGCGTTGAAGAAATATTGCCCTGCGGTGCCAGGGCTGTGGCAGTGTCTTTTCCATTAGGGAATACTCCAGCGAGTTGACGGATGAGTTGGCAGAACTTCTTGCCTTTTCGCGGGTGGACAGGATATAGGGTGGCTGGAGAAATGGCTGCCCACGGTCAGTTTGTTTTTTTCAGGCAAAATTTAGCCTGGGTATCTTTATATCAGCCCTGTCGAGATCCCTGTTCAAGGAGACGAATTCCTTTATCCTGTCCCTTAATTCGTCTATCCCCTGACCGCTTTTAGCCGATACCCGAACCGCCGAGATCTTGGATATCCTTTTTCGGGCCCTTTCGTCCAAAAGGTCCATCTTGTTAAGGACAGTTATCCTGGGCACCTCTGAAAGGTCCAGTTCCCTCAATATCTCCTCTGTGGCGGCAATCTCTTCCCGAATGAAGGGGCTGGAGGCATCCAGTACATGGATGAATGCAGCAGAGTCTTCCAACTCCTCGAGAGTGGCCTTGAAAGCCGTTTTTATATCAGGAGGCATATTGGTTATAAAACCGACTGTGTCAGAAAGGAGCACCTTTTGATCGTCGAGGTAGAGGGCCTTGGTGGATGGATCGAGGGTGGCGAAAAGTTCATCCCTTACCAGCACGTTGCTTTTCGTGAGTCTGTTCAGAAGGGTGGATTTCCCAGCATTGGTATATCCTATTATGGAAAATACTGGCATACGATCCCTCGTCCTTTTTTTTCTTATCTGGCTGCGCTGTTTCTCAAGGCCTTTCAATGCCTTTTCCAAGGAGGTGATACGTTGCTTTATCCTTCTTCTGTCCACCTCGAGTTTCGTCTCTCCAGGGCCTTTACCTCCTATGCCACCCATGAGTCTGGACATGGCAGTGCCTTTACCCACCAATCTCGGCAGGGTATATCTCAGTTGTGCCAGTTCCACCTGGATCTTTCCACCTCTCGTCTTTGCGTGCCGTGCAAAGATGTCCAGTATGAGTTGGGTACGGTCGATGACCTTAAGGTCCATCAGCTTGGCAATATTGTTGGCCTGTCTGGGGCTTAGGTTCTGGTCGAAGACTATCATGGACACACCCAGGTAAAGACCGGATACCAGGATCTGTTTGAGTTTACCCTTGCCTATCAGGTGTGCAGGGTTGAATTTGGCTACCCTTTGATAGATCTTGTCCACTACCTGTATATTGGCTGTCTCTGCCAGTCTCTGGAGCTCATCGAGGCATCTGTTGGCATATGTCTCCCCGTGAGGCCCCGCGTGGACGAGTATGGCCCGTTCTTCTGCCCCTTTGAGGGCCTTTAGGTGGCATACTCTCTCGATTTCTTGTTCAAGATCGCGTATGAATATGTCAAATCTTGGAGGCAGGTCCACAACCTGTCTGAAGGTCTCTATCTGCCATTTTTCACCATGGGACCCAGGTGGCAATAGATGGGCCAGGTGGAATCTCCTGGGGAGATGGTCTTTTACCTCGATTACCATCATGGCATCCAACCTCAAAAGGGCAAGGTCTGTGAGGTCCTCACTTGTTATGCCTTTGTTTTCACCAAGGCTCGTTCGGATACATCTCAGGCCCTTCAGCCTGAATGCCCCTCTTCTGAAGTTCTCGAGGTCAGGGATGAAAATGCCATGCCTGTCCCCCACTATGACATGGGTGATGATGCCCTTTCTGTTTATGAGCAGGGCTGTCTGGCAAGATATGGTACTGGAGATCTCTGCCATTGCCCTTGCTGCCTCATGGGTAATGATGTGTGAGGCAGGGATGCGCCTTCTGTAGAGTCTTTCAATGGCCTTTTTTTGGCTGGGAGAAAGTCCTTTTGTGTTTCCGTAAATTTTTGCTATAGTCTATTCACCTCGCTCCATTTAGTATATGCAAGCAATTGCCTGCCTTTTTTTAGATGCAGGATTATAATGGGTATTCACATATAACTATTGTACCAGAAGGTTTTTTTTACAAGTTTTTTTCAGGGATGAGATGGCAGACAGAGAAAACAAGAAGGCACGCTTCATAGCTGTAGCCAATCAAAAAGGGGGGGTTGGCAAGACCACAACGGCCGTCAATCTGGCGGCAGGGCTGGCCATGCTGAAGCAGAAGGTATTGTTGGTGGATTGTGATCCCCAGGCAAATGCTACAAGTGGTCTTGGCATCAGTGTGGGAGAAAGTGATTGGCACCTCTATCATGTGCTGATAGGAGATGCGTCCCTCGAGGATGCAATTGCATCTACTGTCCAACAGAATCTTCATGCAATTCCTGCCCATCAGGATCTTGTGGGGATAGATATAGAGCTTGCAGGCATGGACGAGAGAGAGATAGTGCTGAAGGCCCTTTTCAAGACCCTTGCCGGCTATGACTATGTGATAATGGATTGTCCCCCCTCCCTTGGCCTGATGACCATAAATGCCTTGACGGCTGCGGATTCCGTGTTGATCCCCCTACAGTGTGAATATTATGCCCTGGAGGGCCTCAGCCAGCTTGTCCAAACAATCAGGCTGGTCAAAAACAGGCTCAATCCTAGGCTTCACATAGAAGGTCTGTTACTCACTATGTATGATCACAGGACAAGGCTTGGATATCAAGTGGCAAGGGAGGTCAGGGTACATTTCAGAGACCTTGTCTATAGGACGACGGTGCCCAGAAACATCAGGTTGAGCGAGAGCCCGAGCCACGGTAAACCCATCTTTCTCTATGACCCGAGGTCAAAGGGGGCTGAGAGCTATCTCGCCCTATCCAGGGAATTTCTTACGAGAAACCGGAGGCAGTTATGACCCCAAAATCCGGTCTTGGCAGGGGCCTCAAGTCCCTGCTTTCAAGCCAGGACATATTCGACGCAGAGGCTCCTGGTTTTTTCCTCTGCCCAATCGAAAAGTTGAGGCCCAATCCCATGCAGCCCAGGCAGAATATCGAGGATGGCTCCCTCGACGGGCTTGCAGCATCCATCAAATCCAAGGGTGTGATCCAACCGATTGTGGTGAGTGAACAGGATGGATTTTACCAGATAATTGCAGGGGAAAGGCGCTGGAGGGCTGCACAGAAGGCTGGGCTCAAGAAGGTGCCAGTGGTGTTGAGAGAGGCCGATACCAATGAGGCCCTGGAATTGGCACTCATAGAAAATATCCAGCGAGAGGACCTGAATCCTGTGGAAGAGGCCCTTGCATACAAGAGATTTTCTGAGGACCTGGGCTTGTCCCAGGCCGAGATTGCGGCAAAGGTGGGGAAGGATCGTTCCACTGTGGCCAACATGTTGAGGCTGTTGCACCTGCCTGAGGAGATCCTCAAGGATATTGCCCAGGGAGTGATTACTACTGGTCATGCCAAGGCAATCCTTATGTTGGATGGAAGGGATCTCAAACTCAGGCTAAGAGACGAGATCGTCAAGAGGTCTCTTTCGGTGAGACAGGCAGAGGAACTGGCTAGAAGGCTCAAGAACAAGGGCAGTTTCGAAAAAGGCAGGCAGAAGGATCCAGACATAGAATATCTTTGCAACGAACTCAGTAGGATAGTGGGGGCAAAGGTCAATATCGTTCATGGCAAGAGGGGTGGAAAACTCGAGATCAGGTGCCGTACCAGGGGAGAGCTCCATCGCTTGATAGAGCTCTTGAAGAGACTCGAAGAATGAGGATGGGTATATGGCGACAATAGTTGTCAGGGAAGAAGATATAAAGGAGCATGTGGCCCTATTGGTTCAACGGGCCAATAGATTCCTTCCTCTGGACGTGTACCAGGCCTTGAAGGATGCACGGCAGAGGGAACGAAATCGGGGTGCCCGGCTAATATTCGACATCCTGCTTGAAAATGCCTGCTTGGCCCAGAGATCAGCTCTGCCCATATGTCAGGATACGGGGATTGACGTTGTTTTCGTGGAGATAGGTCAGGACTGTGTGTTGGAGGCAGACCTGGTGGCTGCAATAAATCAGGGCATTGCTTTGGGCACACGTGAGGGCTATCTTAGAAACTCGGTGTGCGATCCTGTGACCAGGGAAAACACAGGAGACAACACACCAGGCGTCATCCACGTTACCACCTCTCCACGTCCAGGTTTCAAGATAGGCATACTTCCAAAGGGATGTGGCAGTGAAAACATGAGTGCCCTGAGGATGCTTCCCCCTTCTGCTGGTATGGATGGGGTCTGCGATTTTGTCTTGGAACAGGTCAAGGCAGCAGGTCCCAATCCATGTCCACCAGGTATGGTGGGTGTTGGCATTGGCGGGACCATGGAGCAGGCAGCCATTCTTTCCAAGAAAGCGCTCCTAAGGCCTATAGGTAGCTATAATGCCAGATCCGATCTGGCCGAATTGGAGAAAAGGTTCCTATCCGAGATAAATGGCCTTGGAATAGGCCCCCAGGGCCTTGGAGGGGATATTACCACTCTGTTTGCAGCAGTTGAGGCATTTCCATGCCATATCGCCAGTCTTCCCGTGGCAGTAAATATCCAGTGTCATGCAGCCAGGCGTGCACAGGTCCACTTCACAGGTGAAAAATGGGAGTTCATAGAGGCTGTTCACGAGGCAGGGGAGGTATCTGGCGCGCTTTCCTCTTTGTTGAGTCTTGCAAAGCCGTTGGAACTACCCCTTTCGAGGCAGGCCATTTCTGAACTCAGGGCAGGGGACTGGGTCAAGCTTTCCGGCAAGATGTTTACAGGCAGGGATCAGACACATAGGCGTCTTTGTATGCTCCTGGATCAGGCTAAGCCCTTGCCTCTGGATCTTGCCAACCAGTTCATCTATTATGTGGGGCCATCACCAGCACCGCCTGGTAAGGTCATTGGTGCGGCAGGACCAACTACCAGTTACAGGATGGATGCCTATACGCCAAGGATTCTTTCCCAGGGCGTGCTCGGCCTCATGGGGAAGGGAAAGAGATCTGCCGAGGTGGTCGAGGCCATCAAGAGGCATGGCGCTGTCTATATGGCGACCATTGGAGGGGCGGGGGCGTTTCTCTCAGGCTGTATCAAGGCCTGCCGCCTGGTGGCCTTCGAAGATCTGGGGCCAGAGGCCCTCTTCGAACTCGAAGTCCAAGATTTTCCAGCCATTGTCATAAATGATCCTGAGGGAAACGACTATTACAATATGCTGCGCCCGGGATGACAGGTCCTTGGCCCTTGATGCAAGGTGTTATTTTTCCCTCACCTTGATCTTCTCCACTACCTTTCGGTAGTAGACTTGGTTGACCTCCAGGTTGATGGGGCGCGATCTCAACATATTTGCCTTTGTCACAAGGATGTTCAGCTTGGTGACCTGTCGATAGCGTTCCCTTTCGTCCTTCAGGTCTTCCAGGAGATCAAGGGCGTTTTTGATCTCTTTCTCTGTCTGGAGTTCGGGTGGGATGAAACCGGCATTTTTCAAGATCTTATAGGCCATGCGAAGATCTTGGGGGATCATTGAGTCGTCTTCAAATACCAAGGGCTTTCCCTTTCCAGGCAGATTGTCGAATTGTCCTTCTCTTATGGCCTCCTTGATCCTCTTTTCTGCAATGTGCTCAAAGAAAAATAGGCTCATTTTTAAAGCTATCTTGTTAAAATCATTGATGATTATGCATCCAGTGCATCTGTAACCATTTTTTTAATATCATAGATTTCAAAAAAAATCCACAGGGCATGAGAGACCATTTACTTTACCTTCTCCATCTTTTCCAGGTATTTTTCAATGGCACTTATCCCCTGGTTCCCTATGACCATGAAGACCTTGTTGCCAGGAAAGAGCCTGTCACTTCCCCTGGGGACCACGATCCTTTCACTTCTTTCATCCATGACACCTGCAAACACGCAGTCTTTGGCAAAGGCCGGGTCCTTGACCATGTCCTGTACCTTTATCCCAGTACTGGGCAAGCTCTTTGGTAGTTCAAACATGATGAGCTGGGCTTCTCCATGTTCTATCTCGGTGATGACCTTTATCTTGGGACTTTCAAGTTCGGTCAAGACCTTGTTGGTGAACATGGAGTTCATGTCACATATACTGCTTGCCCCAGCCATATGATATGCCTGCCTGTAGGCTGGATCTCGCATCTTGACAATGATCCTGGGTACATTCATGCTATGGGCCAAGAGGGCGAAGGTTAGGTTGTCTTCATCCTTGTAGAGGGCAGCCAGGGCTGCATCTGCCCTTTCTATCCCTGCTTCCTTGAGTACTTCGATATTTTTTGCATCTCCGTGGACAGTGACAATGCCGGTATGGGCATAGAGTTCTTCACATTTCTCCCTGTCCCAATCTATGACAACCACGTCGTGTTTGCGGTCGAGAAGATGCCTGGATATGGTGGTGCCGGCAATACCCCCTCCTGCGACAATTATATACATCAGATCCTCCTTCTATATATGGCAAACAGGACGGCCAGAGGCAGTATCTCGAGCCTGCCAGCCAGCATCCCAAAGATATATGTGAGTTTTATTATCCAGCAGAGGTTGGCCATCTTATGTACTGAAAAATAAAAAGGCCCCATGTTCCCCATTGCTGATGCCATGCCAGAAAAGGCCTGCCATGGGTCGAGATCTGAAAAGAATGCAGTGATGAGTGCACCTGCTCCTATTATGAGAAGCCATGCCCACAAAAGGGCCATGATCCTTCGAATCTCTGCCGCTGGTACAATCTTTCCCGATACGACAACTGGCATGACCGCCCGTCTTGGCCTACTGATCTTCTGGATCTCGACTGAGAGCGTCTGAAACAGTATGCCTGTCCTTAGGATCTTTATGCCCCCGGCAGTAGAACCCACGCAGCCACCTATTACCATGAGTATCATCAGTACCTGTTCGCTCATGTCTGGAAAGAAATGGCTATTGATATCTGTAGTAAGATATCCGGTGCTGGTTATGAGGGAACTGACCTGGAAAAGGGCAATCCTGAATATATTGATCAGATGTCCAACGCCCATGGGCTCTTCGAGATTGAATGCGGCTATGTGATCTATCACTACCAGCAGAACTGCAGTTGCCAGGACACCCCAGTACCATCTTATCTCATAATCCCTGATCAAGGCCCCTATGTTCCCTGTGAATACCTTGTAGTGGATCAGGAAATTGGCACCACCGGCAAGCATGAACAAAACCGTAGACAGTTCGATCAACCAGGCTGTCGAGACCCCTTGCCCTTGCCACCAGGCAAGACTTGCATCATGGGTAGAGAAGCCCCCAGTGGATATACATGTAAAGCAATGGTTGATGGCATCGAATCCACTCATCCCTGCTGCCCAGAAGATGAGGCATGATGCAATGGTAAAACCGGTATAGATGGTCCAGAGTATGACAAGGGTGTGGAATATCCCAGGAACTGGCCTTGATATATCTATCTTGTGGCCTTCTGCACTGAAAAGGACTGCTGCTGTACTCCCACTCCTGAAACTTACTGCCATGAAGAAGGAGAGTATGCCCAGCCCTCCGAGCCACTGGGTGAAAGAGCGCCAGAACAAGATGCTCTTTGGCATTTGATCCAGCCCTTCGAATACCGTAATCCCGGTGGTGGTAAAGCCACTGACCGATTCGAAAAATGCGTCAATGAAGGATTTGTGTAGGCCAATCATGTATGGGAATCCACCTATGATACCAGCGAGGATCCAGCCCAGGGCCGTTATTATCATGGCTCCGCGCACGGATGGGGCCCTAAAGGGGAAATTGAGTTGGAGGCATATACCTGAAACAATCGAAAGGGTTCCTGGTATTATAAATGTAAGCAGGGATACACTGTGGGTATCCATGTCGTACATGTATAGGGGAATTATGGGCAGGAACAGGAAAAGCCCTATCAAGGACAACAGTGCCCCAAGGTAATTGAAGATATATAGGCGTTTCTTGATATTTAAGAGAAGTTTCATAAGATGGTTAGAGAATAATGTCATCAAATATGGAATGGAAGAGGATTTTTGCCCCAGGGTCTTGAGGAATATCTTCGAGCAAACTGTTTACCCCCAAATTATGCAATTGGCGAGTTTGCTCAAGATTTGAGGCGCGAGGGGCAAAGACGTACTTAGGTACTTCGAGCCCCGAGCAACAAGGAAGATTGGGCAAGATCGCCAATCCCGAAGGGCTGCGAAAGAGGGCAAAAACAGCATGAATTTTGCGGCACCAAAAAAGTGAATGTTCAGCAATAGGTTACAATGAGGTAATTACTTGATATAAAAAGAAGATCCATTTTTGCCCTCTTACGCAGTGCATAATTTGGGTTCACTGGTACAGGAGGTGGCAATGTGAAAAAGGTACTGCTGGGTATTATCAGAGAGGATGGCTGTCTCCTCGTAGATTCGAAAAAGTTTTTGCTGACAAGGCTGACGAGAGATGAGGCCAAAAGGATAGGGCCAATGTCCTTGCCAGTGGAAAAACGGATGGTTGGCAGACTCCTGCTGGTCTCAGGCGATCTCTTCAAAAAGACCCTATATCAGACAGAGATCCTGGAAGAGGTCTCTTCCCTATCCGGGGCCTTGATAAAGGCCCTACTCAGAAAGGGGATAATCTCCCAGGATGATATCCTCGACAATCTGGCCAGATCCCAACATGTTGAGCCGCAAGGGGCCATGAGGCTTTGTGCCCTCGTCATAGGGCACAAGAAGATGTCTCCAGGGGCTGTCAATGAGGCAACCGGGCTTTCTGAATTCGATTTCAATGACCATTTGTCCATCATGATAGAGAAGAGGGTGAAAAGGGTATTGGTACAGAGGGTGTATAGAAGGACACTTGCAGAATTGCCTGACGATATAAATTCCCTTGATCCCGACTTTGTGGTAAGCCTTCATTGTAATGCATTTGATACAAAGGCATCTGGTACAGAGGTACTCTATTATCACAGATCCAAGGTGGGTGAAAAATTGGCTCAGATCCTGATTGAAAGGTTGGTTGCCCAGCTTCACTTGCCAAATCGTGGGATAAAGCCAAAGACTGCGGAAGACAGGGGGGGATATCTTCTCTGTTATACAAAGGCGCCTGTTGTGCTGGCAGAGCCCTTTTTTATTGACAATGACAGGGATCTTGAGATTGCACAATCCGATCTCGATGGTCTTGCCACTGCCTATGCCACGGCAATCCATGAGGTGGCAGGGCTGGTTTGAATCCCCGGTTCGAGGGGCCAGATTTAGTCGTGGCTGCCTCTATTGGGCAAAAGGACTATTCTTAGAGGTAGCCTTGGGATAGACGTCCATGGCGGATAATAGTTTTGGGCAAGTCTTTATCTTGAAGGAGAACAAATGAGCAATATACAAGACAGGAAGGCAAGGAGTATATATGTCAGTGCTCTTGAGCCCAAGAGTGGAAAGCTCATGGTTAGCCTTGGCCTGATGGAGTTGATAACGCGCCTGGTTAGCAAGGTGGGATTCTTCAGGCCGGTCATCAGGAGTGGGCCAAAGCCTGATAATGATCTGAGTCTCATCCTGGAAAGGTATGGCCTGGAAATAAGTTATGAGGAGGCCCACGTCTTTACTGTTGATGAAGTGCAGGCCCTTGGAGCACAGGGGAAGTTCAAGGATATAGTACAGGCCATTATCGAGAGATACAGTGAGATAAGGGACAGGTTTGAATTCATATTGTGCGAGGGCTTTGAGTCTTCTGGGATAAGTGCTGGCTTCGACGTGGATGCCAATATCAACATAGCCAAGAATCTGGGCTCTCCCATCTTGGGTGTGCTGTCTGGGAAAAACAAACAGGAACACGAGATAACAGAGTCCTTGAAGATCATACTCGATTCCATAAGAAGTGAAGGCTGTTTCAATGTGGCTACCATAGTCAATCGAGTTGATCCTGACAGGGTTGCTTCGGTATGGAAACAGATCAATCAAGATATCGCAGGGGATGTGCCCATCTATGTCATACCAGAGGTGGCTGAGCTTGCCTCCCCAACCATGGGAGAGATCATGGAGGGCCTGGGGTGCAGCTTCATCCACGGTGACCGTTCTGGGCTCAGCAGGGTCATCAGGCAATTCAAGATTGCGGCCATGACCCTTGACAATTATCTATCCTATCTTGAGGATGGTGATCTCATCATCACCCCTGGGGATAGGGAAGACATACTCGTAGGTACCTTGACCACACTTTTTTCCCATACTTTTCCCAACATATCAGGCATACTCCTTACAGGCGGGCTCAGGCCAGGGCCCAGGGTAACACGTCTCGTAGAGGGGATGAGAAAGGCCTCGATCCCTGTCATAGGGGCCAAGGAGGATACCTTCACCTCTGCCATGAAGGCAAGCCAAGTGCCAGCACTGATAAGTAGGGACAACCCGAAAAAGGTGGATATAGCCCTTGGTACATTTGAGTCTGCCGTAAACATCGATGAGATCAGGCAGCGCCTGGCCGTGTCCAGATCTGAGATAGTGACCCCTCTCATGTTCCAATACAGTCTGTTTGAAAGGGCCAGGCAGACGCTTAGGCATATAGTGTTGCCAGAGGGTGATGAGGAGAGGATCCTAAAGGCAACCGAGGTCTTGAGGGCCAGGAATGTGGTGGATATAACCCTCATTGGCCACGATGACCGGGTGAGGGAAAAGGCAGCCATCCTCGGGGTGGAGCTCAATGGTGTGGAGATTATCGATCATGTCAATTCCCCACTCCTTGATGGGTTCATAGAAGAATTCTACGAACTGAGAAAATACAAGGGCATTACCCTGGATGCTGCCAGGGATGCCATGTTGGATGAGAACTATTTTGGGGTTATGATGGTCTATAAAGGCATGGTAGATGGAATGGTCTCAGGGGCTGTTCATACGACCGCAGATGTGTTGAGACCAGCCTTTCAGATAATAAAGACCAGGCCTGGGGTCAAGATAGCTTCCAGTGTCTTTTTCATGTGTATGCCCACAAAGGTATTGGTGTTTGGTGATTGTGCCGTGAACCCCGATCCAAATGCAGAAGAACTTGCAGCCATAGCCATCTCCTCTGCTGATACTGCGGCTACCTTTGACATCGAACCAAGGGTGGCAATGCTCTCCTATTCCACAGGTACATCTGGCAAGGGAAAGGACGTGGAGAAAGTAAGACAGGCAGTGGAGATTGCCCATAAGTTACGTCCCGACCTCTTGATCGAGGGCCCTTTACAATATGATGCAGCAATAGACCCAGAGGTGGCCAAAAAGAAATTGCCAGGCAGCAAGGTGGCTGGTCGTGCTACAGTTTTCATCTTTCCCGATCTGAATACGGGAAACAATACCTATAAGGCCGTACAGAGGTCTTCTGGGGCCATTGCCATAGGTCCTGTAATCCAGGGGTTGAAGAAGCCCGTTAATGACCTCAGCCGTGGTTGTCTGGTGGAAGATGTTATAAACACTGTTGCCATAACCGCAGTGCAGGCAGGGCAGAAATAATCTCAACCAGTCAGGGAATATCCATGGAATATATTGATTGATGTTGATTAGGTAAGCATAAGGGGAAGATATGGACAACTATTTCAAGACTGCTGCAATGAAGATCTATGAAAGTGCCAAGAATGAAGGGCGTCTTACCGAAGGGCTCACCTTGGACGGATACAAGGCCCTGGCCTTGGCCCAGGATGGGGTCGTCCAGACACACATGGGATCTGTAGCCTCGGATTCAGAGCCCATGTCTCGTTCAGCCCCTCATACCAGCAATAATATAGATTCTTCATTTGGGGAAGAGGAGGAGCGTTTGGCCATCCAGGCCGTGAAATACCTTGGGAAGCAAAGGGTTGTCTGTGTGGACACCATCGTGGGAGATGGAAGAGACGGCATCACTGCCAGATTCATAATGCCAGAGATATATGCCCAACTCGCCTATGGTCTCAAGTTGCTCTTCGATCAGCCTGCCCCAAGGGTTGTGGAAGAGCCGACCTATACCATCATCTTCTTTACAGATCATGCCTTCCATCTGAATAAGCATAAGAAGCTGGTGGACAAGGATATAACCATAAGGCTCTGGATGGGCGAGAAAAGGGGAGATCAGGTCAAGATCTGTAGGAATTCCATCTACCTTGGAGAAGGGAAGAAAGGGGTCTTCCAGTTTGAAGACTGGCGAGTGAAGTCCATAGATAAGACAGGCCTGTTCCTCCATGCAGGCGCCAGGAGGGACTGGCTCTGGATATATGATCTCGAGACGGAACGTCCAGAGTTGAAAGAGGTGGTCATGGGTGTGTCAGGTCTTACTGCCACGGGAAAGACCACCACGTTGTGCAGGAAGTTTGCCAAGCTTCCAAGGGAGCATTCTGAAATGATAGGTGATGACGGGGGAAGCCTTGCCTATGATGGCAGTTATTCTGCCTTTGAATATGGCGGGCTCTATGTAAAGACCGAGGGGCTCGATGCCAGCCAGCCTGAAATCTTGAGGGCAGCCGAGTCCAGAGAGGCCTTCTTGGAAAATGTCGCAATCTCGAAGTATCCATATATCCCTGATTTTCTGGATACCTCCAAGACGGCAAACGGCAGGGCCGTGATAAGCAGGGACAATCTCGAGATAGCAAGTCCATCTCTCAATGCCAATCGGCTGGATTATATCATAATCCTCACCAGGAATCCCCTGGTCAATGCCATCAACAAGCTGACAGCCGAACAGGCCACGATGCAGTTTATCTATGGAGAATCCATCGAAAGCTCTGGGGGGAATCCAGAAGAGGCAGGTAAGTTCAAGAGGGTCTTCTTTCTCGATCCCTTCATGTGTGGAAACAAGCTGGAACACGCAATGATATTCTACGAAATCCTGAAAAAGAGCCAGATCAAGTGTTACCTGGCAAACACAGGGACGATTGGGCAGGATGATACAAACGTGAGTCTTAGGCAGTCCTTGGCCATCTATAACGACCTGGCCAGGATACAGCTCAAATTCAGTTTCGATCCCGATTACTTGGGTTATCACTACCCCATAAAGTCAGACAGGGCCAACATGGATCTCATGAGGGCAGAGGGGCTCTTTACCGACAGGCAGGTGTTGGTGAAGAAGGCAAGGCACTTCCTGAGGGGTAGAAGGCAGTATTTAGAGGAATTCGAGGAGCAAAATGGCCAGATCCCAGAACACATAAAGGAGTCTTTACCATATATGCCCGATCAGATAACGGAATAGAAGGCGATCAAGTGCTTTTTGTATCAACTAAATGCGGAGTTCTGTGAATTGATGCATGGTGAGCATGTATCTGATCCCATTGAGTCTTCAGCCAAATGCCTCTGCCCTGTTTTGTTGTGGTACATTTGAAGTCCCAAGGTGCATCTAACGTGGTCTGTCTTACATCTTTGCAAGCTTGTTGGCTGTATAATCCGGGTTAAAGGGGGCGTAGATCTTGGAGATCCAGTTTCCCTTTTTCTTCAAAGGGTAGGGCAAAAGCATGCCCGCTCTGGGACGAGCCTACAATGGTCCCTTTCATGACAAAGGAGATCTTCCTGGCATTGGGCATGGATGCCAGAAATCTCAGGGTACTGAACAGTGATCCAGAAAGACGAAGGGGAAGTTTGACCTCTTCATGAGGCCCTACGGTCTGATCCACTTGGCTTTCGCCATTTACCATGTTTATTCCGTTCAGAGAAAGGGCATATTGCACATCAGTGATCTCCAAGGGCTCCAGATTGGGATTGTAGACCCTGACAGTGGCCCTGTAGTTGATATGGGAGAGAGATACATCCCTGACATCTAGGCCAAGGAGTTCCACCTGGGGCGAGACGAATTGCCTTTTCGGTGCACAGCCTCCGGCAATTAGTAAGAATATTATCAAGACAGGGATGATAGCCCCTGTGTAGAATGGATGGATTTTGGTTAAGGTATCCAAAAGGTCAGCCTTGTACCTCTCGCCAAGCCCTTTTTAGAGGTAGTAAAACACTGAAAATATCAGGAAGCAGCAGTCTTTTTAAGCAGGGCATTTACCTTTCTGGTTAGTCGAGACACCTTTCTGGATGCGGTTTTCCTATGCAGGGTGCCCCTTTTGTGTCCTATTTTTTCAATGTATTTCTGTGCCCTATGAAGGCATTCTTTAGCTTTTTCATGTGCATTTTCAGCAATTGCCACCTCAACCGCCTTGGTTAGGTTCTTTATCCTGGTCTTTCTCATCTTGTTTCTGAGTCTGCGTTTCTGGTTTTGGCGTACCCTCTTTAAGGCCGATTTGTGATTTGCCAATTTGTTCCTCCTGGCTGATTTTTCCTTTCTATGCCATCTTTTCTTTGCCTTCAGGCAGCGAGTTTATATAATAGCTCTCATGATCGATGTCAACAAAGAGATACACGAGTTTGCCGCGAAATGGCTCTATTTTATTGATCCCCAGTACGTAGACTTGATCCTTGCTGGACTTGGCTATCTGATTTTGGCAATGGTAGCCGATATAATAATAGATAAACTTTTCAAGAGGTTGGCAGAGCTTACCAACATAAGTTGCGATGATAAGTTCATCCAGTTCGTCCATAGGCCCATAGTGCTGACAATAATTTTTCTGGGCGTTCTCCATGTCACTATTGCTGCAGGTGTAAAGCCTCCCTGGGATTTTATAGTTCCCCATATCATAAAGACCATGATTTTTCTCACATGGTGGTTTCCCTTCCTGAGATTGGTCGCTGGGACAGATCTGAAGGACGGATCTTTTTTGGCCAGAAAGACCAACATGGCCAGGGAGTTGTTGTATCTCTTTAGAAATCTTTTCAGGGTCGCAGTGCTGGCAGTAGGCGTAATGGCCGTGCTTCTCATCTGGCAGGTGAATCTTACTCCCCTGTTTGCGTCTGCAGGGATAGTTGGCCTGGCGGTTGCGATTGCGGCAAAGGATACCCTGGCCAATCTTTTTGGCGGTATTAGTATATTCATGGATAGACCGTACAAGATAAATGACTATATCATCCTCGATAGCGGAGAAAGGGGTGAGGTCGTGGATATCGGTATTAGATCCACGAGGATAATGACCAGGGATGATGTGCTGATAACAATCCCAAACTCTGTCATGGCCAATGCCAAAATCATAAATGAAAGTGCTCCTCTTCCAAGATTTCGTATAAGGGTGCCGGTAGGTGTGGCCTATGGTTCAGACCTAAAATTCGTGGAGGATTTACTGGTCAAGATAGCATTGGACAATCCGGATGTTACACCCCAACCTGAGCCACGTTCCAGGGTCCGGAGATTCGGTCCATCATCCATAGATTTTGAACTGCTGTGTTGGGTGAAAGATCCAAGATACAAGGGGAGGGTTGTCCATGACCTTCTCCAGGCAATCTACGTGGCCTTTGAGGAAAATGGGATAACAATTCCCTATCCTCAGCGTGATATACATATCGTGGGGCAGGCTCCAGGGCAGGAGCCTTCATAAGAGGGTGATCAGTTTGTATGCCTGGGTCTTTGGCAATTATCTTCTTTGGCCTTTTTGCCGATGTAATCTTCCGTATACGGCCTTTCCCCAGTGCCATTTAGTCCAAAGATCCTACATACCATGGCCAGGGCCTCGTCTCTCTGTTTTTCTGAAGAGCCTTTCTTGATGAATATAATCGGATCATGGAGGATCTTGTTTACCAGGGACATTGACAATTTTTCTATGGCCTTTTTCTCCTTGTCATTCAGGCCTTTGAGGTTTTTTAGGGTCTTTCTTAGCTCCTTCTGCCGGACTGATTCGGCCTTTTCTTGTAATTTTTTGATGATTGGGATGATATCCAGGGATTTCATCCACGATTTGAATTTTATGACCTCGGCCTCGACGATGCGTTCTGCCCTTATGGCCTCTTTTTTACGCTCAGCCTTGTTTTCTTCCACTACTTCTTTGAGTTCATCTATGTCAAAGAGGTAGACATTGTCTATCTCGTTGATATCCGGATCGATATCCCTTGGAACGGCTATATCTATGAAGAAAAGCAATCGGTGGCGCCTGGGGCGCATGATACGTTTTACCTGTTCCTTCTTTATGACCAATCCAGGTGCCCCAGTCGAACTGATCACTATGTCCACGTCCACGAGCATATCTTCCAGTTCTTCGAGGGAGACAGCCTTGCCACCCAGGGCCTTGGAGAGTTCGATTGCACGCTCCAATGTCCTGTTGGCAACTATCAGGTCGTCGATCCCATTTGTTTTGAGATGTTGGGCAGCGAGCTCAGCCATCTCCCCAGCACCAACGAGCAGGGCACTCTTACCCTTCAGGTCTCCAAATATCTTTTTGGCGAGTTCCACTGCCGCATAGCTGATGGATACGGCCTGGCTGGCTATCCTGGTCTCGGTCCTGATTCGTTTGGCAGTGGAGAATGCCTTGTGCATGAGTTTATTGAGGAGGTGCCCTGAACAATTGGCTTCCGAGGCATCCCTGTATGCGTCTTTCAATTGTCCCAGGATTTGTGGCTCTCCAACTACCATTGAGTCGAGGCTGGAGGCTACTCTAAAGACGTGTCTGACAGCGTCGACTCCAGAATATTCATATGTGCTTCGACTAAACACCTCAGGACTGACCCCGGAAGATTTTTGCCAAGTCTCTACCAATTGTCTCCTGGCTGCTTCGATGTCATTGGTGCCTGCAATGATCTCTACGCGATTGCACGTGGATAGGAATACAATCTCCAGACAGGCAGGCAGATCGTGGAAGAGCCTGAGGGCAGAGGGCTCTGATTCCCTGAGGGCAAGTCGTTCCCTTACTTCCACAGGGGCCGTTTTGTGGTTAACCCCCAGGAGCAGAATGTCCATTTTATTCAGATCAGAGGGCATAGGAATGGGCACCTGGAAGGAGATACGTTACACCAATAAACGTGAACAACAGGGTCAAGTATCCAATTATTGTCATATATGCGCTTTTCCTGCCGCGCCATCCCACGGTGAGACGTTGATGCAAGAGTGCCGCATAGAGAAACCATGTTATGAGTGACCAGGTTTCTTTTGGATCCCAGCTCCAATATGAACCCCATGCGGTTTCTGCCCATATGGAGCCAGTGATTATCCCCAGTGTAAGCAGTGGAAATCCAATCTTTAGGCATCTTTCCGACATGGTATCCAGTGTCTCCAGAGAAGGCAACCGGCGGACGATCGCCCCCAGTCTCTTTTTCTTTATTTGGTGTTCCTGTACCAGATACATGATGGCGATGCAAAAGGCCAGGGTCAACAGGGCATATGAGACGAGGCATATTGTCGCGTGGACAGGCAGCCAATAACTCTTTAGAGCCGGGGGAAGAGGAATAACCTGTCGAGGATGCATCAGGCCCAGGGCCATCATTATGGTTATTACAGGGCTGACAAAGGCACTTAGTGCCTTTACATTGTGACCTGCCTGAAATAACAGATAGGCAAGGGTGATTGCCCATGCCAGGAATGAAAATGTATCATGAAAGCTCACCAGTGGCGCATGGCCCTCCGAGATCCATCTCAGCACAATCCCTAAGGAGTGTAGGCAGAAACCAGAGGCAAGGATGTATGTGGCTATTTTTTCAACCCCTTTTCTGAGGCTGACAAGATGCATCACGAAGCCTGCCGTGGCTATCAGGTACAAGAAAAAGGTTAGTTGAAAAAAGAGTTCATCCATTTTGTGCAAATTCCTGGACGATTGGTCTTGCCTGTTCCCCGCATATGTCTGAGGCCCATTTTTCCACTCGTTGCCAGTCGTCCTGTTTGATCCATCGGGTCACTGCAAGATCTGCAAGCCTCGAGCACTTATCAACAACAGCCTGGCCCTTGTAGTTTTTCAGTATCAGGCTCCTAAGCCTGCCAAGCAGGGAGACGAATACCCCCCACTCTGGCCCAAAGTCTTTCTCAAGCTCCTTGCGAAGGGCCTTTGCAAGGGCTGGGCTCTTCCCACCTGTTGATATGGCAAGGCACAATTCATCCCTCCTGATTGTGGATGGGACTATGAAGCTGCATACCCTTGGCTCGTCAACAACATTACAAAAGATGTGCCTGTCTTGTGCCTCCTTGTAAACGGCATCCTGGACGGTTTTGTCGTCTGTTGCAGCAATGACGAGCCATGCCCCTTCGAGGTCCCCGGCCTGGAAGGTCCTTGCGACATGGCTGATATCACCCCTTTGGGCAAGCTCGGCCAGAGAAGATGTGAGCCTGGGGCTTATAATGGTGATCAATGCCCCGGCCTTCAAGAGGGCCTTTGTCTTTCTTTCAGCTACTCCTCCTCCACCAATCACCACTACATGTTTGGAATGGAGATCACAGAAGATGGGGATATATCCGTATCTTTCACTGCCATTTTTCATATGCCCATGATAGCAGCCCTTATATTTGCAAGCAACACAAGTCGCCAATCAGGGACGTCCATATATCTCAATCAGGTTTTTTTTGTAGCTCTTTTTGTCTTCGCAGGGCCCTGAGAAATGGATTGACAGATGGATTGTTACGTTGGTTTGGGGGATATATCCTGGGCCTCAGTTTTGAATTCCTGGCCCTTTCAATGGCCTCTTTGAGCCTTTTTTGATCGACAGGTTTTATGACAGGCCTCTTGGAAACAGGTCTGGGGGTGGCAATACCCACCGGCCTGTCGATTTGTCTTTCTTTTTTGGGAGACCCGAATACCCTTAGAAGTACTTGTTTCTTGCCAGAAGCAAGGACAATGCCTCTGCCCGTTATGTCTTTGACAGTCCAGCCATCTATCAGATCTCCAACAGTGATTTTTCTGAGTTCTGTTTCCTTGTCCCTTCGTCTATCGGATTTTAGAGGTTTTATGTATGCGGATTTGTTTTCCCCTGCCAGGATTACCCCGTAAACACTGTATTTTTTTTCCAGCTCATTGGCCTCTGATGATATACCCCCTCCAGCCATGGGGTTTTGGTCTTGTCCCCGCTTTGGATCAAATGGGTTTCGTTCTATGATGGCCTTGTATTGGGGAGAGACTGCATATGCTGTAAAACAGAATGGTCCCATCAATGACAGCAACGAAGATGCCCATAGCAGTAGCTGAAACCAGAAATTTCGAGATTCAATAAAGGTCGTCATCGTCATCGTCGGGCTGGAGGTTTTGTGTATCTCTCTGGGGATGTTCATCCACAGGTATCCTGTCCTTTAGCTCCTCATGTTTGAGATATTTCTTTTTCTTCAGTATGTTGCTCTCCTCGAGCATGCTCCTTAGAGAGTGCACCTTCAGGGCGAATTCCTTGGTGAGCCTATCAGCTTCTCCCCGGGATTTGATGACGTGCGGTGTCAGGATAAAGATGAGCTCTTTTTTCTCGGTCTGGGTCCCTTTTGATCCAAAGAGATAGCCCAGGACCGGGATGTCTTTCAAGAGGGGAATGCCTTTTGTGGTCTGGGTGACCATTGTACTCATGAGGCCACCCATGAGTATGTGTTGTCCGTCTCTCGCAATTACATAGGTCGTAGCCTTCCTGTTGGTGATACGAGGAGAAGTGATCCCTGCCGTCTGTTGGTCATTTACCTTGCTGACCTCTTGGGTGACCTCCATCCTCACCAAGCCATTGTCGTTTATGGATGGTTTCACCTGGAGTATGATACCGGTCTTCCTGTATGATACCCCCTGGGTCTTCACGCCACCCGAGGAAATAGTGGACTCGGAAAGAATGGGTACGTCTTCGCCTATCTCGATCCTGGCCTCCTGGTTGTCGGCAGCCAGGATATTGGGTGTGGATAGTATGTCCACGTCCGTGCTCGTGTCCAAGAGGTTGATAAGGGCCCTCAGGCTACCTTCGCCATCGTAAAGTGCATATGTGAAACCTGGTAGATTGTTTCCAAGCCCTATGTCTTGGGAAACGGCATGTCCTGCATCCAGCATCATGTTGGCATTGTAAGGGCTGCCGTTTATGTTTATCCCCTTGTTTTTTATGAACCATTCTACTCCATATTTTACATCGTTGTTTAACGTTACCTCGGCAACGAGTACCTCTATGAGCACTTGGCGGGGAAGGATATCGAGTTTATTTAGAAGGCCCTTTATTATCGCATAGTCTTTGGGTCTTGCTTTGAATATCAAGGAATTGTTCGTCTCATCGGCTATTATCTTTACCTCTCCGGTAAGTTCTCCCGATGCGGCAACAGTAGTCTCCTTTTTGGTCTTCTTCTCCCTCCTGACGAGGACCTTTTTCTTGGACTTGGATGAGGTGCCTTCTCCATAGAGCTGGTTTAATATGTCTGCCAAATCCTTTGCCTTGCCGTTTTGAACGAAATAGACATAGACCTTGCTCCCTTTGTCCTGTTGGGCCTGATCGAGTTCCTTGATCCATAGGGCAACCTGATCAAGGACCTTTTCCCAGCGGGTGACCACCAGTATACCATTGAGTGTCTCGAGGGTGATGATCTGAAGGCCATTTTGATCAATACCTGGCCTCTTGTATAGCACACTTGCCTTGAATATGTTCTGGAGATCCTTTGCCAGGTCTTCAACGTCCGTGTTTTCAAGGGTGAAGAGTCTCCAGTGTAGGTTCTTGAAGATACTCTCGTCGAGGATGCCAAGGATCTTGGCCACCTTGGTGACATTCTCAGCAGTATCCGAGAGTATTATGCTGTTGGAGCTTATGACAGGGATGACCACAGCACCTGGCGATACCAGGTTTCTCATGTTGGAGACGGCCTGAGCAGCCGAAAGATATTGGAGCTGTATGACCTTTATGACATCTCCAGACCTCTTGGCATGATTCGTAGAGATTATTATGCCCATTTTGGGGCTATTGGCCTTCCTGACCACCTTATAGAGCCCATGGCCTCCTGCAGTAATGGCAAGGCCCTGCATCTGGAGTACTGAATTCACGATGTCGAGGAGTTCGGATTTGGTATAGTTACCCCTGATGTGTACTGATATCGTGCCCTTTATACTGGGTTCTACGACAAAGTTGAGTCCAAGGGTGTTGCCAAGTACCTGTTCCAGGACTGGATAGATATCCATGTTGTCCAGGGATATGTCGATCTTTCTTTTCTCATTGGGGCCTGCCCCTTCATAGGGAGAGACGAAAGGGGCAGAGTCTATCTTGTGTCTTGGCGCTGGTTGGTCTTGGGTGCCTGCATATGCAACCAGGGAAGAAATGCCGAAAACATGAAGTATCACCAAAAATGCCAGAAATTTGGTATCAGTCTTTATCATAGCTACGCCTTTTTCCCTATGAATAGGGCTTCAACTTCTAAGTTGACTCGAAGCTGTGATGCCTTGCCCCTGAGATTTGAAATATTTAGGTTGTTGAGTCTTAGAAGTTGTTTGCCCAGTTCGATCTTTTCCAGAAGTTCAACAAATTGCTTTGTGGTCCCCCTTATGTTGAAGACCGAGACGGCCAATTGATACTCTCTCCATCTCCTCTTGGGGCCGCTTCTGTAAACCAGTACGTCCATGCCTGCATCCGATGCCTTTTTCAAGAAGGAATTTTGGATATTTGTAGAGACTTGCTGGGGGTTGTCCCCTGGGACGAGCCTCTTTTTCATCTGTTCCAGTCTTTTCTTTTCTGCTACAAGCCGTTTTTCTATACCTTTTAGTCTGCTGATCCTTTTTTTCAGATGGGCTATCTTTAGCTCCTGGGTCGCCAATGTACTTTGTTTTTCCTCCAGTTTGGCATTGATGGGGTCCCACATAAAGCTATACCAAAGTATTATTGCAATCATGACAGCCCCATATTTGACAAGAGCTGGCCTGTTTTTTTGGGTTAAAATCGTATCCTTGTTCATGGAGCAAGCCTTTTTGTCTCCAGATCCCATGTTGACTGTATGCAAAAACATACGGCTATCTGGTTCAAGGTCTTCTCTGCCTGTGGCCTTCTTTTCTACTTTTTTGTATCCCCCTGCTGGCCAGTCTGATTTCCACCGTGTATCTCTCCTGCTGTTGCCGGTTTTTGGTGACTGGAGAGACAAGTTTTACCTCTGAAAAGAGAGGACTTTTTCTCCATTCTTCCATGGTCTCCACTGCGGAGCCTCCTTCTGCAGAGACTCTTACAACGCTGCCCCTGATAGTGCAACTTCTTATCCAAGAATTTAGAGGTGTCCGAATAGCGAGTTCTTTGAGGATCACAAGGACAGGGGGACGTTCGTGGAGAAAATCGTTCATATCCTGTTCTAATTTTTTTATCTTTTCTATCTTGTCGTTGATCTTTTTGAGGGGCAGGTATTGTTTTTCGAGCCTGGCCACCACCTCTTGGTTTTTGGAGGTAGTAGAGGTTATTCTCTCTAATCTCAATACGTTGAATCCAGTCAAAAGAGAAATCACAATGGCCACAATTGCAGTGGACCACTGAAAGGTATTTATCCGCAAGAACAGGGGCCTTTTTCTTGGGCCTTCCTGGAAAGAGATCTGGGGATACGAGGAGGTACCTATGAAACAGGCAGCTTGTCCTTTGCTTATGCCGCCTTCAGAGCAAAATTCATCGATCCCCTTGAGAACAGAACATGGATCAAGGGGTTCTATGCCAGCCGGTTTTCTTTCCATCGTGCCTATCTGGAAGATCTTTTCGGCCTCGCCGAGACCAGCCGGCAGTAGCTTGAGTGCCTTTTGGAGATCAAGGCTGCCACCTTCTTCCCGTAAGATGTGGGATCCCTGCCATTCTTTCTTGCCATGAAGATTCAGGACGAGCTCTCTTTCCTCCTGTTGGATGCTCAAGGTGGGAAAGCTCACCTGATTTGAACTTCGCAGGAACAGATCTGAGCCAAGGCCTGATGGGCTTATACAGTAAAGTGACTTGTGGTGTCCAGTCCGTTTGATGATATCGAGGATTGGATCGATATAGGTGCGTCTGGCATAGGCGAGAAGGATGGATGTGGCACCATTTCTCTCCAAGGGGCATACATCGAAATATATCTCTTCACTCGGGAGATGAGAATGCATGTTTACAGCGATCCTTGCACTGTTTTCTGCCTCCTGGGCAGTCAGGCCAGGGAAGCTTAGCTCACGCAAGAAGTAGCGGCTCCTGGGGATGGAGATACAAAGTCGTCTGGTCTTTTTAGGCTTGAGATTGGCCAGTAACCCCTCCAACTTGTCCAGGCCTGTCCTTCCAGAAATATGGCCGAAGATGGGAAGTGTAGCCCTTGTCCAGCCCCTCAATTCCCTCATGAGGCCTGAGTATTCAAGGCCGTTTTCTCCAATATGGATGCCGATGATCTCTTTACAGTACACTAAGGAGGCCCTTTCTAATCAAATCTCGATATCTGCTGCCAATGAAGCAGCTTGAAAAAATGGTTCTGTTGTTTCTCTATTTCCCAGAATATCTGGTAACAGCCTTGGTACAGGCAGGTCCTGAGCCGCATTATGCCCTTGCCACCTGCATCCGAAAGGTCCTTTTCATCCAGGATCTCCAGTAGTGGAGCCGGGGCTGCTGCCTTGAGCACAATGCCTTTTTGATTGTATACAGTAAAAAGGTCTTGAATTCCACCTTTCCAGATAGGACCTTCTTTTTTACTGCCTGGGCCTTCCCAATCAAGGGGGCCCCAGAAGATCCTTGGGTCCATGCCCTTGACGAGGAGCAATTGCTCGAGCAGCAAAAATTTCGAATTGGATGGCTTGTAGGCCGGGCTGAGGCTTTGATAGTAGTCCTTTTCAGCACCTCCTGGGCGTCTATCATCGTCGTTGTCTCTCCAGTCCATTATTGCATCTGTAAGATGGGTAGCCGTATCCTTGCCCTGGTCCTGGAGAACTACATCCAGGATCTTTTCCAGGACCTCTTGTGATACCTTGTTGATATCCACCTTGCCCCTTTCGTCCTCAAGGCGGAATTCCACCTGCCTGCCATCTATATCGACCTTGTATCTCGATCCATCTGCCACCAGGAATTGGTCCTTGTCTTCGTTCTCCTTTTGGTCCACAGGTGCCACATAGAGGGAGGCCAAGTTGAGTATTGACTCGACCTCGATACGTGACCTCAGAAGGTTCCAGGCACTATAGCCCATGTTCCCCCTAAGTCTTGCTTCCATGGAGAAATAGCCTGCTATCATTGTGAGAAGGGCTATTACCCAGAGGACCATGATCAGGATACTGCCTCGTTGTCCCCGTATGTAAGCAAGATCTAGTCCTGTCATTTTATCCCAACTGGTATGACCTGCCACTGGGCATCTTCATCCTTTTGTGCTTTGAACCGTATCTGGAAGGCTATCTCCAGGGGTTGGTGACTCCCCCTTTTGAAGGAATCATCCCAGTCCTTTGGTTCGCTGTTCGGATCTGCATTAGATGGTCTATATACGATGGAAAATGCCTGGACATCTTTCATCTCATCTGTCAGCCAGCCCTGTTCCAATAGCTCCTTCTTATCGAGATCGGCAAGGAAGTCTGGGATCTTTCTGGTGATATCGGTTCTCGACGTGATTATTTTCTGGCCATAGATCAAGCGATTGTTGTCCTTGTCGAACAGATATACCACCTGGAAGATGCCTCCTACTGATGTCCCTTGGGGTACATAGGTCGTAATGAAGCTCAGGGCATCTGTTCTGCCCCTCAATCTACTGTAGGAGGACAGTTTTGGATCGGATGGGCTTACCACGGCCTCCAACTGTCTCCATAAAAGCCCATAGAGGGATGTCTGGGGTAGATAGAAGCGGTTGTATTCCTTTGAACGGGTATATGCGTTTATGCCCGATCTCAATGCCATGGAGAGGATCACCACCACTATGGCAACCAAGGTCATGGATATCAGTAGCTCGAGGAGTGTAAATCCCTTCTGGTCCACCATATCAGTACTCCACCATGGCCTTGGGGATCCACATGTTCACTACGAATTTTCTTCCCTTCCCTGGTGGTGTGAGGGTCAGGCTGATCACTACGAGGTCTTCTGGGGATACCTCCCTGACCTCCCCCGCAGGGAGGGTAACTTTCGTGGTAAGGGGGCTTGTTTCCACAGCATATGACCAGCCATCAAAGCCATCCATCTCCCCTGTCTCAGAAGAGGGGAACTTGCCCTTCGACTGCCAGTTGTCAATAAGCCTTGTGGCAAAGGCAGCAGCAGTGCGGGATAGATCCCCTCTATAGGCTTGCCTGTGGCCTTGGGCAAGAAGACCCATGACAACCCCAAGGGCAATCCCGGTTATGGCAGTTGCCACCAGCACCTCCATCAGGGTGAAACCGTGCTTGTCTCTCATGGGTGAAGGTGTCTTGGGGGATGCCTGCTTCAGTGTCGGGGATCCATCCCAGGTTATACACTTCAAACGCCTGAAAAAGACAATTCCTTGTTCATGGCGTCCATCACTAACCAGAATGTTCATGGGCGATACTACTCCAGATCCTTGCTATCTTTATGGTATCGGTTTGGCCGTCTGACCATTTTATCTCCAGCTCGCCGCCACTCGAGCTTCCATCAGGATAGAAGACTATAGCGAATACACCCTCTTCCAATTCCTCGATATCTGAGCCCTCGACCTGTATGTCAGAGGGGATCTCTTTAAGTCCCAAGGCCTTGAGTCCATATCTCCTATTGTCTCCGTCAATGATGAATCTTACTGCACGGCCCTGGCTAATTGCCCTGGTCCTGGCAGTTCTGAGGCCGGCGAGAAACTGGTTGACGAATTTGGTCTCTTTGGATTTGAAAAGTCCACTGGACACGGAGACAAAGACCATCGAGCTGAAAAGGCCTATGAGTACCAGTACCACCATGAGCTCCAAGAGGGTGAAGCCTCCTTTCTCATGGCTGGACTGGATCAGGCCACCTCTATGGAGGTCAAAATGGAGTGGCCTAAAAAGAGACATCATTAATGCCAAATATGGCCAGGAGCATGGACATGATTATCCCACCTATTACAATACCCATTATGACAATAGTTATGGGTTCCAGCATGTTCAGAAATATCTTCGTATCAGATTGGACCTGGTCATCGAAATCGTCTGCAATCTTCAAAAGCATCCTGGCAAGGCCTCCTGTTTCCTCTCCCACCGAGACGAGATGAATCATGAGAGATGGGAATACAGGTGACTTTTTCATGAGAAGGCTGAGGCTCTTGCCTTGTCTGACACCTGTGTAAAGCTCCTGAACCGCCTTTTTTATGATGGTATTGCCAACCACGTCGGCTGCCAGGCTTATGCCCTTCAAGATTGGTACACCGCTTTCGAGAAGGGTGCCAAGGGTCCTGGCAAACCTGCCAAGTTCCACCTGCCTTATGAATTTGCCAACAATGGGAAGCCTCAGCTTGAAATCGTCCCACCATATCTTTCCTTCAGGTTTTCTCACCTGAAATCTGAAAAGTAGAATAGATGAAAAGATTACCAGGAAGATCAACCACCACCATTCCTGCAAAAACACGCTTACATTTAGGATCAGTTTTGTCATGAATGGCATGGGTTGATTGAGATCTTGAAAGATCTGGCCGAACTTGGGAACCACGAAGGTAACCAGTATGAATACGGATACAATGCCTACGAATGCCAGGATGCACGGATATATGGAAGAAGAGATGATGAACTTTTTTATCTGTCTCGATCTCTCGATGAACTCTGCAAGCCTTTTCAGCACGCCTGGCAATGCCCCGCCAAGCTCCCCCACCTTGATCATATTTACATAGAGCCTGTCAAATACATCGGGGTACTTGGCCAGGGCCTCGGAAAGGGACTTGCCTCCGTGTATGGAGTCACGTATGGCCATTACCAGTTTTCTCACATCCACGTTTTCCGTGGCATCTGCCAAGATGGTAAGGGAACGCTCGAGGGGAACGCCAGCCTCTAATAGGTCGGCAAGTTCACTGGTGAAATAGAGGACATCGTCTTGATTGATCCGCTTCCTCTTGAATTCCAGAAATGCCTCGAAGGAGTGGAGTTTCTTGACATTGATGGGCTGGAGCCCCTTGGAGATCAAGGAGTCTATCACCTCATCCTGGCTCGAGGCATTGCTGGTGCCTGTTATCCTTTGGCCTTGATGGTCGATGGCCTCATAGGTGAATTCAGCCATTTAGTTGGTGACCCTCATAACCTCTTCTATAGTAGTTATGCCTTGGAGGACCTTTGAAAGCCCATCTTGTCTGAGGGTGCGCATACCGAGCTCCTGGGCCCTGGAAGAGATTGCACTCGAGTTTTCGCCATTCAAGATCAAGGATGAGATCCCTTCACTGATCTCTATGAGCTCATAGATGCCTGTCCGTCCAGAATATCCCGTGTTGGCGCACAATGGACAGCCAGCACCCCTCCATGTAGTTCGGGGGACGTGTTCTTCAGGGACCCCGAGTACCGAGGCTGCCTCTGTTACAAATTCGGCAGGCAGGTCATATTCTTCCTTGCAATGCGGACATATCTTCCTGACGAGTCTCTGGGCCATGATGGCGAGAAGACAAGAAGAAATGAGGTAGGATTCCACCCCCATCTCCTGGAGCCTCGTTATGGCGCTTGCTGCGTCATTGGTGTGGAGGGTGGAGAAGACGAGGTGGCCTGTCAGGGCCGATTGGACGGCTATCTCTGCGGTTTCCCTGTCACGGATCTCTCCGATGAGAATGACGTCAGGGTCTTGCCGGAGGATTGTCCTGAGGGCAGAGGCAAAGGTGAGACCGATGCCAGACTTGACCTGAAGTTGATTTATGCCCTCCAATTGATATTCAACCGGGTCTTCTACAGTGACGATCTTCTTGTCTGGAGAGTTTATCCTGTTCATGACACTGTAAAGCGTAGTGGTCTTGCCGCTTCCCGTAGGCCCTGTGACAAGTATCATGCCATAGGGACGCCTGATGAGCCTGTCGAATCGTTCCAGGATATCTGGGGCTATACCAAGGGAATCGAGTTCGAGTTTGACCTCGTCCCTGTTCAGAAGCCTGAGTACTATGCTTTCACCAAATATGGTAGGAAGGGAGGATACCCTTATATCTATCTCTCTTTTGCCATCCTTCACCTTGATCCTGCCATCCTGGGGCAGGCGCATCTCGGCTATGTTCATCTTGGCCATGAGTTTCAGTCTCGATGTGATGGCAGGCTGTAGTTTCTTGGAGACGGTCTCCACGTCGTGGAGCACCCCGTCTATCCTGAACCTTATCTTGAGATTGTCCCTAAAGGGTTCGAAGTGGATATCAGATGCCTTTACCTCCAATGCTTGGTTGATGACATGGTTGACGAGCCTCACCACAGGAGCCTCTGTGGCAAGGTCCCTGAGCTGTTCTGGATCGTCCCAGAGTCCGTCCTCTATGGCAGAGCCATCTTCTTCGTCTTCTGCTTCCATGTCTGAATCTGCCTCGAACCACCTGTAGAGCACTGCCAAGATGTCCTCCTGGCTGGCAAATACAGGCTGGATTCTCTTTTGATAGATCTCTTCCAGCAATTCAACGAGGTATAGGTCGAGGGGATTGGCCATGGCGATCTTGACATCTTCCGGGCCGGCCTCCACGGGGACTATCTTCCACTGTTGCATCTGGCGTGGGGTAAGTCCGTTGACCATGGGCGGCTTTTCAGGGAAGTCACCTGCCTCCATGCTTTCTATCCCAAGGACAGAGGGATCGATTTTTTTGTCTTCTCTGGAGGTGGCCTTGTTTGATTCAGGTGGATCGTTATTATGCTGATCATTTCCACTGGATAGCAATCCCTTGAGGAAGGGAGATATCTTGGCTGTAATCTGTTCAAGGGCCATGGGTTATTTCCAGCTTACTATGTCAGCATCTTCTCCTTCTCCGCCCTCTTGGCCATCACGCCCATAGCTGAACAGGTCATAATCCCCATGTTCACCTGGACAACGGTAGACATAATCGTGCCCCCAGGGATCCTTGGGTACAGGCTTTGGCAGGTAGGGGCCAGCCCAGTTGTTTAGGCCCTCGGGTTTCTTCCGCAATGCCTCCAGCCCCTCTTCGGTTGTGGGATATCTGCCGTTGTCCAGTCTGAATTCGTCAAGGGCGTTGCCCAGGAGTGCGATTTGGGTCTTGGCGGTTTTTTGTCTGCTCGCGCCAAGTTTACCAAAAAATTTGGGGGCAACCAGGGATGCCAAAAGACCAAGGATGATGACCACTACCAAGAGCTCGATAAGGGTGAAGCCTGCTTTGTCTTTGAGGTGTTTATTAATTCTATATCTGTTACTCAAGATTTCTGCCTCCATACATTATAACGACTTATGATACCAGATTATCTACTTCAAACGCTTGAAAAAATTAGTTTCTTTGGATGATTGCATAGTTGGCATGCATCTGATTCCATCGTATTCTTTTACCTGAGAGGTGGTGTGTCCAGTTCATGATCGGTCTTCAGGCATTTGAAGCCATGATGGACTCACGAGTTTGCCGAATCTGTTTTGTTGTGGGGCACTTGAAGTACCAAAGTACATATACGTGTCCTCTTTCTCACATCTTCAGCAGGTTTATTGGCTCCATAATCCAGGATAATCTTTATCTAATCTTCTCAATCTATTTTAGGATGTACAATTTAACACCTATAGAGGATAATTGCCACGATTAGGGGAATTGCAATACCTGGGGCATTTTTATTTCGCCACCAAAAAGGCAGTAGGGAAGCCCATTTCCTCAATATCTCTTTCAAATTTCTTGGCCTGTTCATAGCTATTGGGTGCATCTATCTGTACCTTGTAAAACAGTTTGCCAAAGGTATAGGCCCTGGCCACCTTGACCAGGCCAAATCGTCTTGCCAGGCGCTGTCTAAGGGCATAGGCGTTAGAGACATTTTGAAAGGCACCCACTTGGATGTAGAAGTCACCGTGCCTGAAGTCAGGGTGGGTGGCAAAATGGATCTGGCCGTTTTGGGCAAGCCTGGCCTCACCAAGGGCAGTGATTTTCACCTTGGCAGTACCAGGACCGATTATACCAAGTCTTTTGGCTGCCATGTAACTGAGGTCAATCACCCTATTTCTGACAAAAGGCCCTCTGTCGTTTATCCTTACCACAATAGACCGGTTGTTATCGAGATTTTGAACCCTGACATAGGTATTCATGGGCAGGATTTTGTGTGCCGCAGTCAGCGAGTACATATTATAGGTTTCCCCGCTGGCGGTCTTCCGCCCGTGGAAATTTGGCCCATACCATGAGGCATAGCCTATTTCTTCAAAACCTTGGGATGAAGGCAGTGGGTAGTAGGTCTTTCTTCCAACCCTGTAAGGTCTGTAGGTGCCAGAGGGGAATTTCCCAGATGGCGGAAGGTGTTTTGGAGCACAGCCCGCCAGCCCGAGGAAAAAAATTGTCAGTATGAAATAGCAAAGAGATCTTTTACAGGACATATTGCATTTTGCAGTAGAAATTTTTTCTGTTCTGGTCAATAATAGCCAGGCATTTCCAGAAAATTTATGATTCCTTGACAGACTAAGCAAACAATATGCCTAAAAAGATATACTTAGATTATAATGCCACTACCCCGGTCCTGCCAGAGGTTACTTTCGCTGTCACCCAGGCCATGAAAGAGATGTGGGGCAACCCGAGCTCTGGGCACGAGTTGGGGAAAAAGGCCAAAGATGCCCTTGAAACGGCCCGGGGGCAAGTTGCATCGATTATTGGGGCGGAAACAGGAGAGATAGTCTTCACAAGTGGCGGGACAGAATCCAACAACCTTGCCATCATTGGGGCAGCCTTGGCCAATAGGGCAAGGGGCCGTCATCTAATCACCACCAGGATAGAGCATCCTTCTGTCATAAATCCCTTTCTCCATCTGCTTGAAGATGGCTGGAGTGTAGATTTCGTGGAGCCAGATGCCCAGGGAATCGTTTCTCCAGGGGTGGTGGAGGGGCTCATCAGGCAAGATACCGTACTCGTTTCTGTAATGCTCGCCAACAATGAAACCGGTGCCTTGCAGCCTGTCAAAGAGATAGGAAAAATCTGCAGGCAAAGGGGGATTTGTGTCCATACGGATGCAGCCCAGGCTGTGGGCAAGATCCAGGTGGATATTCGAGAACTCTCCGTTGACCTATTGACTATGGCCGGGCACAAGATTTATGCGCCAAAGGGTATAGGGGCACTATTTGTGAGAAAGGGTTTGAGGCTTGCCAATATACTTTTTGGCGCAGGGCAGGAAAGGGGACTGAGACCAGGTACGGAACCTGTTCCCCTTGCATGTGGGATAGGGATGGCATGCGATTGTCTGAGGGGAAAGGTCGCACAGATTGCCCGCGATCTATCTGGCCTCAGGGAGGAACTGTATCTCCTCCTCTGCAAGGAATACAGGGGGTTAAAAAGGTTTGTCCCTGGAGAAAAGGCCTTGCCGAATACCCTTTGTGTGTCCTTCCCCGGACTGATCGGAGCCAAGGTCTTGGAGATGGCCCATGAGGTGATGGCCTCTACAGGAGCGGCTTGCCATGACAGAAGCGTGAAGATCTCCCATGTGCTTTCGGCAATGGGAGTGAATGAGTCAGAGGCCTTGGGTATGGTGAGATTGAGCCTGGGTCTTATGACCACCAAGGATGAGATTCGGCAGGCCGCAGAGGCCATCGGCAGTGCAGCACGGGCTTTAGAAATGGAGAAGAACCAGCGTGGAGTTCATCGATCTTAAGAGACAATATCAGGCATATAGAGATGAGATAGATCGGGCTATCTCCCAGGTGATTCGATCAGGGCGATTTGTCCTGGGACAGGAGGTGAATCGGCTTGAAGAAGAGCTGTCGAGCTTTACAGGGGCAAGACATGCCATAGGGGTGGGTTCTGGAACAGATGCCCTCTTGCTCAGTCTCATGGCTGAGGGCGTTGGCCCTGGCCATGAGGTGATCACGACACCCTTTACCTTTATCGCCACTGCTGAGGTCATATTGCTTCTTGGGGCAAGGCCTGTCTTCGTGGATATAGATCCTTCCTCCTTCAACATGGATGTGAAAAGGCTCAAGGCCTTGTTGGAGATGCGCCAGGGGCAGGGCAAGCTCCCGGTAGGCATTGTGCCCGTAAGCCTTTACGGCCTGTGTGCAGACATGGACGAAATAAATGCCTTGGCATCGAGTTTCGGGCTTTTTGTAGTAGAAGATGCCTGTCAATCCCTCGGGGCTACCTATAAGGGTAGCTCATCCTGTAATCTCACAGGGTTGGCAGCCACCTCCTTTTTCCCCTCCAAGCCCCTTGGATGTTTTGGAGACGGAGGCATGATATTTACCCAGGACAGGGATAAAAAGGAGGTGCTTTTTGCAATGAGGGAACACGGTCAGACGGCCAGATACAGGCATGAGGTCCTTGGAATCAATGGCAGGATCGATGCCATCCAGGCAGCCGTGCTCAGGGTGAAACTCAGGCATTTCCCGGATGAGATCAGGGCCAGGCAGCGGTTGGCCAACAATTATTCCGAACTTTTGTATCCCTTGAAGGACCATGTCCTTGCACCTGTGACTCCAGATGGATATACAAGTGTATATGCTCAGTATACGATTCGAATCAAGGATGGCCTCAGAGACGAAGTGGCGAGGTATATGAACTCAAGGGGCATTCCAACGGCAATTCATTATCCTTTGCCCCTTCATCTCCAAAAGGTCTTTGCCCATCTGGGTTACGGTCCTGGGGATTTCTCAGAGGCAGAAAAGGCATCCGAACAGGTGTTGAGCCTTCCAATGCACGCATTCTTGCAGGAATCAGAGCAGGTGCAGGTTATAGGTGCTTTGACGGATGCGTTAAAAAAAATCAAAAAGATATAGGAGAAGCAAGAGCCATGTTAGAGAGATATTCAAGGCCTGAGATGAAGGAGATCTGGACGGAAAACAACAAGTACAAGACCTGGTTGGAGGTGGAGATACTTGCAGCCGAGGCATGGGCGAAACTCGGTGTTATACCCAAGGAGGCAGCAGAAGAGATAAGGCAGAAGGCCTCTTTTGACGAGAAGAGGATCTTGGAGATAGAAGAGGAGACCAGGCATGATGTTATCGCCTTTCTGACCAATGTCGCAGAATATGTTGGTCCTGCTGCAAGATATCTCCATTGGGGCCTGACCTCTTCTGACATGCTGGATACGGCCCAGGCTGTCCGTATGTGTGAGTCCATGAATATCATCATCGAGGATGTGAGGCAGGTGGTCAAGACCTTGAGAAAAAGGGCATTTGAACACAAGGACACGGTAATGATAGGGCGTTCCCATGGCATCCATGCAGAACCCATAACCTTCGGTCTCAAGCTGGCCATCTGGTATGATGAGATGAAGAGAAACCTCAGGAGGCTGGAGGCGGCCAAGGATACCATTGCGACGGGAAAGATTTCAGGGGCAGTGGGGACATTTGCCAACGTAGACCCCAGGGTGGAGGAATACGTATGCAAGAAATTGGGTCTGAGGCCTGCCCCTGTTTCGAATCAGATCGTCCAGCGGGACAGGTATGCCGAGGTCTTTATGGCCCTTGCCATTGTCTCGAGCACTGTGGAAAAGATAGCTACTGAGATACGCCATCTTCAGCGGACAGAGGTGCTGGAGGTAGAGGAGTTTTTCAGGAAAGGGCAGAAGGGCTCTTCTGCCATGCCCCACAAGAGAAACCCCATCCTTTCGGAAAACCTGTGTGGTCTGGCCCGCACGGTCCGTTCATACTGCATCCCAGCCCTGGAGAATGTGCCCTTATGGCACGAAAGGGACATAAGCCATTCATCCGTTGAGCGTTTTATCTGCCCAGATGCCTTCATCACTGCCGATTTCATGTTGGCGCGCCTTAATGGGCTTCTTGCAAAACTGGTAGTCTATCCAGAAAACATGAAGAAGAATCTGAATCTCCTCAAAGGGCTCATCTTTTCCCAACAGGTCCTGCTGGCACTCACTCAAAGAGGGGTGAGCCGGGAGGAGTCGTATCGTTTGGTACAGAGGTGTGCCATGGAGGTTTGGGCAGGAAAGGGCACGTTCAAGGAAATGCTCCTTGCTGATCCAGATCTGCCAAGATATTTGAGCCGTGAGGAAATAGAAAAGATCTTTGACGTGAGCTATCACCTGAAACATGTGGATACCATTTTCAAGAGGGTGTTTGATGCACCGGAGGGTAGCTGATGAATGAGAGAGAGGTATTGAAGAGGATAATCCTGGAAAAATCATACCGCCAGGGCACGTTCAAATTGACCTCTGGAAGGATCAGTGATTTTTACATCGATTGCAAGCAGACCACCTTGTCTGCTGAAGGTGCATATCTTTGCGGTAGGCTCCTTTTCGAGATCATAAAAGATTTCCAGGAGGTCCGGGCAGTGGGTGGCATGACCCTTGGGGCCGATCCATTGGTTACCGCCGTTTCCATAGTGAGCTACCTCGAAAATGTCCCCATCCCTGCATTCATTATCAGAAAAGAGCCCAAGGGGCATGGGACCGGATCGTGGATAGAAGGAAAATCCAATATACCCGCTGGGAGCAGCGTGGCCCTCGTAGAAGATGTTGTCACCACTGGTGGCACCTTGGTAAAGGCCATAGAAAGGACCAGACAGGAGGGATTCGAGGTAGGGCCTGTACTCACTGTGGTTGATCGTCAAGAGGGCGGTGTTGAGAGACTGAAGGAAGAGGGTTTTGAGTTGAGGTCAATCTTCACCAGGAGTGAGCTTGTCTCCTGAGCCTGACGTGGTGGGGCGAACAAGACAGAGGATACCGGGGAAAAAATATGCCAGACTATAGGGATTCTCCTGGTTTTTTATATCTCGATGGGACCAAGCACAGCCGGGAGGGCTTGCTCGGCAAGAAGAAGGAAGACATATCCGGGGTAGAGCCATTCAAGGTGTATCCTGAAGCCAAGAAGATCCCTCTTCCAAGGCCTGTTTTGCCTACTGCCGATATATGGCAATGTCTCAAGGACAGAAGGTCTGTCAGGAGATATTCAACAAGGCCCATGCCACTTGAGGTCATTTCTTCACTCCTGTGGGCTACCCAAGGTGTGACAGCCAGTCTTGGGGGCTATCTTCTCAGGACTGCCCCAAGCGCAGGTGCCCTTTACCCTATCGAGACATATCTCTGTGTGAACAACTGCCTGTCCCTTGGGCCAGGATTGTACCATTTAGAAGTGGCCTCTGGCATGCTGGAACTGCTTCGTGATGGGGATTTTGGCAGTGAATTGACCTCTGCCTCCCTTGGCCAAAGCATGTGTCAAAAGGCCCCGGTCGTGTTTGTCTGGTCTGCTATCCCGAGGAGGACCATGGCCAAGTACGGTGCAAGGGGTATGAGATATATCTTCATGGACGTGGCACACATCTGCGAGAATCTGCTTCTTGCTTCTGTTGCCTTGGGACTGGGTGCATGCCCCATCGGTGCCTTTTTTGACGATGAGGTGAACGATCTTCTTGGCCTCGACGGGATCGAAGAGAGCGTGATTTACATGGCCTCGGTGGGTTTCCCCAAATAAAAAAGGCACCTGTTTTACCAGGTGCCTTTGATTGATTATTGGTCGGGACGAGAGGATTTGAACCTCCGACCCCCTGAACCCCATTCAGGTGCGCTTCCAGACTGCGCCACGTCCCGAAGACGAGTTTGAACTCATCAAGAGGTTTCTTCGATTACCACCTTTTGGATAAAGAGTCAAGAAGCACGTTAGCGTAAGATTGAGTCATGACTGCTACAGTCCATCTATATCTTGAAGTAGTCCCTGTACCATTCTATGAATTTGGGAATGCCCTCTTCCAGGGTGGTGGCCGGCTTGAAGCCCGTATCTCTTACCAGGTCATCGATATTTGCATAGGTGGCTGGCACATCCCCGGGCTGTAGGGGCAGGAGGTTCATCTCCGCCTTTTTCCCCAGGGTGTCTTCGATTACCTTTATGAAATGCATAAGTTCCACTGGCTGATTGTTTCCTATGTTGTAGATCTTGTAGGGGGCATAGCTGGAGCTTGGATCCGGGTGGTCCCCGTCCCAGTCAGGGTTCGGGCGAGCCGGCCTCCTTAGTACCCTTACAACTCCCTCCACGATATCATCTATGTAGGTGAAATCCCTCTTCATCTTGCCATAATTGAACACGTCTATTGGTTTGTCCTCCAGGATGGCCTTTGTGAAGAGAAAGAGGGCCATGTCAGGCCTACCCCAGGGGCCGTAGACAGTAAAGAACCTGAGTCCTGTGCAGTGTAGTCCAAAGAGGTGGCTGTAGGCATGGGCCATGAGTTCATTGGATTTTTTGCTTGCTGCATAGAGGGAAACAGGATGGTCCACGTTATCGTGGACACTGAAGGGCATCTTGGTATTTGAACCGTAAACAGAGCTGGAAGAGGCAAAAACGAGGTGCTTTACGTTATTGTGCCTACAACCCTCCAAAATATTGACAAATCCTACAAGATTCGAATCCACATATGACTGGGGGTTTATCAGGGAATATCTGACCCCTGCCTGGGCAGCAAGGTTCACCACGCCGTCGAAGCCCTCCCTGCTGAACATCTCTTCCATGGCCTTCCGGTCCGAGAGGTCTTTTTTTATGAACTTGAAACCCTGGTACGGCTTCAGGATTTCAAGGCGTGCCTCTTTTATTGAAGGGTCATAGTAGTCATTTACGATGTCAAGCCCGACAACAGTGCATCCCTCCTCAAGGAGCCTTTTTGACAGGTGAAAACCAATAAATCCAGCAGCCCCTGTTACAAGAATCTTTTTGAATGTCGTATCATCCATTTTTTTCTATTATGTCCTCTCTTTCTTTTTCCACGGACTCTATTCCACAGTGACACTTTTGGCCAGGTTCCTTGGTTGGTCCACGTCACATCCCCTTGCAAGGGCAATTTCGTAGGCTATCAGTTGGAGGGGGACCGTGTAGAGAAAGGGGTTTATCATTGGATCTGCTTCGGGTACCCCTATCATAACATTTGAAATGCGTTTCAGCCCCTCGTCTTCCTGTCGGCCAAGGGCGACCACGATTCCCCGTCTGGATTTGACCTCTTCGACATTGCTAATCATCTTTTCGTATACGTGGTCTCCTGGGACCAGGGCTACTACGGGCATGTCTTTGTCAATGAGCGCAATGGGGCCATGTTTCATCTCGCCTGCAGCGTAGCCTTCGGCGTGGATATAGGAGATCTCCTTCAGCTTCAACGCACCCTCCAGTGCCACAGGAAACTGTAAATGTCTGCCGAGGTAGAGAAAGTCTGCCTTCGTATAGAATTCATCTGCCAGCTTCCTGGAATGCTCATGCCACTTCGACAGGTGTTCCTCTATGATCCCTGGAACTTTCATAAGTGCCTTTAGATAAGTGGCGGCATCCTGCATCGAGACGCTCTTTCTCTTTTGGGCAAGAAACAGTGCCAGGATGTAAAGGGCGGTGAGCTGGCTGGTGAATGCCTTGGTGGATGCCACTCCTATCTCAGGCCCTGCATGGGTGTAGACCGTGCCGTCAGATTCCCTGGTGATGGTACTTCCAAGCACGTTGCATATGGATACGATAGGAGAACCCAAATTTTTTGCAATCCTGAGACCTGCCAGTGTATCGGCGGTCTCACCGGACTGGGAGATGGGTATGGTCAGGACATCTTCATCCATGAGCAGATCCCGGTATCGGAATTCCGAGGCAAGATCCACCTCCACCGGGATGCCAGCCCATTTTTCTATCCAGTACTTTCCAATGAGGCCCGCGTGCCACGAGGTGCCGCAGGCCAGCAGGACTATCCTCTTGAGCCTCTGGATGGTCTGGGTCTCTATGCCTATTTCCGGAAGCTCTATCTCGCCGGTATCGGGAATGATACTGCCCCTGAAGGTATTGAGTATGGCCTGGGGTTGCTCGTATATCTCCTTGAGCATGAAATGCTTGTAACCTGACTTTTCCGCCATTGCTGCATCCCAGGAGATTTGCTGTGGTGCCTTTTCGATCTCCTGGCCGTTTTCCAGGGAGCATATGCTGATGCCCTGCTCGGTGAGTATGGCCATTTCCCCATCATCGAGAAATATCACCTCCCTGGTATAAGGGAGGATGGCAGGGATGTCAGAGGCCATGAATGTCTCGTTTTCCGAAATACCCAGGACCAAGGGACTCTGCTTCCTTGCTGCAATCAGCATGTCCGGCCGTCTTGCCCATAGCACTCCAAGGGCATATGCACCTGTCACATCCTTGAGTGCTTGGCGTACTGCCGCCTCAAGATCGTCATCCAGGTATTTTTCGATCAGGTGGGCCAAGACCTCTGTATCTGTCTCGGACATAAAGCGGTGGCCTTCCTTCTTGAGCTGTTCTCTTAAGGAATAGTAATTTTCTATTATTCCATTATGCACCACCACGAGCTCTCCTGTGCAGTCTGTATGGGGATGGGCATTCTCTTCAGTAGGCTCCCCGTGGGTTGCCCACCTGGTATGGCCAAGGCCCACCTTGCTCTTGGTGCTTCTGTAATCTTCCAAGGTGTCCTCGAGTACGGATAATTTCCCCTTGGCCCGCACCCTCATTAGGCCACCTTCTTCGGGCCATGTCACTCCTGCCGAGTCGTATCCCCTATATTCAAGTCTCTTGAGGCCGTCCAAAAGTACAGGAAGAATCCTTCTGTATCCCACATACCCGACTATTCCGCACATTCTATCACTCCTCTATTTCTTAACATCTCCCAAACCCAACAAACCCCCAAACCCAATAAACTCAACA